>JAIMAY010000026.1 GCA_023511725.1 Alicyclobacillus sp. | reverse complement strand
GGGTGTTTCGACCCCGTTGACATTGTGATTCCAGAAAATACGCTTCTTAATGTTCAGCCGCCCCGACCAGTAGGTGGTTATCTCGAGGTAATCCTACGTGTCATCGGCGTCATATTTGGCGCCATGGCGAGAGCCTGTCCTGAACGCTCATACGCAGCTCCTTATGGTACAGTAAATTGTTTGGCCATCAGCGGACAAAAGGAATCGGGAGAAAACTACATCATGTTTATGTATTTTGGTGGCGGTTTGGGAGGCTCCGCAATGAGTGACGGGTTGAACCATGGAAGCAATCCTATTTCTACAGCCTCTATAACCCCACTGGAACTTGTGGAGGCGGCTTATCCCTTGATGTTTACGGAATGGTCTCTCAGACCCGATTCAGCAGGTGCAGGCCTGCATCGAGGGGGACTGGGAGCCAACTACGAAATCGAAGTACTTAACGACGAAGCGCGTTGCTTCTTTCTTGGGGATAGAGGCAAATTTCCTCCCTTCGGCATCGCCGGAGGTAAGGCGGGTGCGTTGAATAGAATCCTGTTTCTCACTCGGGATGGGGTACAGATACCACCCATGATCTCCAAGGCGGTCGATATGAAGCTAGCCCGAGGAGAACGAGTTCGCCTAGAGACACCAGGTGGCGGAGGATATGGGGATCCTTCGAAGCGTTCTCCTGAAAGAATTCTATACGATGTTGAAAATGGTTATGTGACGCAGTCGCAGACTGTAACTCGGGGGTGAAACCACATGGCTTGGATAGCCGGAGTCGATGTTGGCGGGACGTTCACGGACTTAATTGCCTTCAACACGGATACAGGCGAGGTCCGAGTGGTTAAGACTCCTTCTACACCGGGCGATCAGTCCGAGGGTTTTGTAAACGCATTGACACTTTCAGGAATAGATATATCGGAGATCAGGTGGATTATTCACGGTACCACAGTAGCTACGAATGCTATTCTCGAGCGAAAAGGTGCTCGAGTTGGCCTCATCACAACGAAGGGCTTTCGAGACGTTTTGGAGATGAGGCGGCGAGAACGCGCTCAAACCTGGGGACTTTGGGGGGACTACATCCCCTTAGTGCCTCGCAAATGGCGATGTGAGGTTACTGAACGTGTATTGGCCGATGGTACTGTGCGGCAGCCTCTGTCGGAAAACGAAGTAGAGGAAGTTGCGCGATACCTTGTAGCCCAAGGCTGCGATGCTGTGGCCGTGGCTTTGATTCATTCTTACGCAAACCCCCAGCACGAACAACAAGTTGCAGAGATCCTGAGAAAAGTTTGGCCTAATGAGTATATCAGCATCTCGTCTGAAATACTGCCGGAGATTAGGGAATTTGAGCGCACCTCCACCACGGTAGTCAACGCTTACGTGCAACCTAAGATTGACCTCTATCTGGATCGGTTGAGCCACCGACTCGCGGATCATGGCTTTCAACACGATATCCAGATTATCCAGAGCAATGGAGGCATCATGTCTTCGAGCCAAGCACGCCGTAGAGCAGTGAACACGGTGCTATCCGGACCTGCAGCAGGAGTGATCGCGGCAGCACAAGTCGGTTTGGCATCGGGGTTCGATCACGTCATTTCAGCGGACATGGGTGGAACCAGTTTCGATGTGTCCTTAATTGTTAATGGTCAACCTGCAATGCAAAGTCAACAAACTATCGAGTTTGGCGTTGTTATCCGTGTTCCTATGATCGAAATTACGACCATTGGTGCAGGCGGTGGAAGTATTGCGTGGATCGACAAGAGCGGTATGCTCCGGATTGGCCCAGAATCTGCTGGATCATATCCCGGGCCGGTTGCGTTTGGACGTGGAGGAACACGACCCACGGTGACAGATGCAAATGTGGTTCTGGGTAGGATTAATCCAAATCAACCGATAGGCAGTAAGGGGAAAACACTGGATGTAGAAGGAGCCAAGCAAGCAATTGAACGAGATATCGCTCGGCCTTTAGGAATGGATGTTTATTCAGCGGCGGAAGCAATTTTAAAGGTCGCCGTAAGCAGGATGGCCGGGGCACTACGGCTTGTTTCGGTCGAACGAGGCCATGATCCGCGTCGGTTCGCATTGGTTCCGTTTGGCGGAGCTGGTCCATTGCATGCTGCAGCGCTGATTCGTGAATGCCGCATTGGGACAGCGGTTATCCCATATTATCCAGGTATCACGTCAGCCCTCGGATGCATAACTGCAAATGTACAGTACGATTTCTTGCGCACAATCAATCGATCACTGGCGGACCTTGATATACAGGAAACCCGTTCTATTTTGGAGCACTTCACTATAGAGGGTAGGCATAAACTCGAGGAGAGTAATTTGCCGCTAGTAGGCGTCTCGGTACGTTATGAGGCTGATATGGCATATGAAGGTCAAACACATACCGTTCAAGTCACCTTACCGATAGAGAATCTCACGCTAGAGTCGATCAAAGACGCGTTTGAAGCGGCCTACTTACGTGAGTTTGGCCAGCTTCTGAGGGGGATTCCTATTCGTGTGCAAACACTTCGCGCCAGTGTTATTGGTCTACGACCAGCCTTTAATCTTGCCCAAATGGCACAACAGCACTGGCCCAAGATTACTGGACACGATAACGAATTTCTCGCCGTTCCCGTAGCCAAACGTCCCGTGTACTTTCATGGCGAATTTATACAGACTCCCGTATACCGTCGCGAACAGCTGCTGCCGGGTACCACGATCAAAGGTCCTGCGATTGTAGAACAAGAGGATACCACGATAGTAGTCGAGCCAGATATGCAAGCGACGGTAGACACGTGTGGACACTTGCTCGTATCATTGTTGGACATGTTAGGGACAGAAGGAGTTGGAGATAGCAATGCCGCGGTCGGAAGGGGTGCAATCCATTGATCGAGTTGCAGGCATTTTGGATTGTTTTTCTGCCGATGTTACAGATCTGACGCTAGGAGAAATTGCGGAGCGGACGAATTTGCCCAAACCGACAGTATACCGGCTTCTCAGTGCGATGCGTAAACATCGGTGGATTGAACAAGACGAGCGTACAGGGATGTATCGTTTGGGGTTCCGATTGGTCACGCTTGGTGCGATGGTACCCGGTCAAATGAACCTACGTCAGAGCGCCCTTCCGGTTATGACAAGGCTTGCAGAATCAACGAAGGAAACCGTAAATTTAAACGTCATTGATGGAAATGAACGTGTCTGTGTTGAATTGGTGGAGGGTTCACATGCCATCCGGCATTTCGTTAAGCTCGGGACACGCAATAGTCTCATATCCGGTGCGTCAGGCAAAGTCCTGTTAGCATACATGTCTCCTGTACGTCGAGATGAGATTTTACGTACGATTTATGCACGGGACACCTTGGACATGACGCATCTGCAACAAGAATTAGAACATATTCGCCAGCAAGGGTATGCCGTGACCTACGGCAATCGCGTACCGGGCGCGTGCGGCATCTCGGCACCTCTCTTCGACCGTACAGGTTGCTTAATTGCCGGATTAACTGTATCCGGCCCTATTGAGCGTATCCGTGAAAGAGAAGCGACTATTGTCGCGCAATTGCTTGAAGCAGCGGCAGAGATTTCAGCCCGACTCGGTTACATACCGGTTGGTGTTGAAAGGGGGTGATCACCGTCAAGGACAGTCGTTCAGCATTGATCATCATCGATATGCAGGAAGACTTTTGCTCACCGGAGGGGGTATATGCACGAGGGGGGGTGAACGTTCAGTCGTTTAGATCTATATTACCCTCGATCTGTAAGGCAATGAGAGCGGCCGAGCACCTTCGAATGCCTCGTATCGCCAGTTTGTTCACAATATTCGAGGACGTGGATGGAACCCCCCTAATTGCGCCGTCGTTGCTACACAAGCGTCCATTTTTAGCCAAGGCGGGGTTTCGGATTGGGGAGGCAGGCCGACAGTTTACTCATGAGTTGCCTTTACCAAGTCACACGCTAATTAAACCTCGTTACAGCGCCTTTTATCAAACGCCACTGGATCTACTGTTAAAGGCGATGGAGATTCAAAACATCGCCGTTTGTGGCATCACCGCGAATGGCGGAGTGGCAGCGACCGTACGAGACGCGCACTTACGGGATTTTGAAATCACAGTTTTGGCTGACGCAATAGCATCAGAGACTCCAGATGCAACCGAGCATGCTTTAACAACGCTTGCGGAAATTGCTCGGATTATGACAGTGGACGAGTGGGTGGCTCATTGTATCTGACCAACTGAGTAGGACGTAAGGCACGGCTTATGTCCACTTTTCGTAACGCATTCCGTAATTCGGAACAATGGCTCATGATCACGAGGGAGGGTAGTACCATGAGAACCAACTTTCGATGGGTAATCGTTGCATTTGTGGCCTTTATCACCCTGGTGAACTATATTGACCGTTCTGCCGTAGGCTATGCCACTCAACCGATCACGCAAGCCCTCCACATTGATAACGCGTGGTGGGGTGTCATCGGTAGCGCGTTTTCAATCGGCTACTTACTGCTGGCTTTCTTAGGGGGGCCCATTGTCGACCGTTTCGGTGTGAAACGTGTTTGGTCCTCAGCAGCAGCATTGTGGTCTATCGTTACCATCGCTACAGCAGCGGCTACATCAGCAGTTATGCTGTTCATTATTCGCATGCTGCTTGGAATCTCGGAAGGTCCTGCTTTTCCAGCGGCTACACGAACGATGAGCCGATGGCTTCCAGCACATGAGCGAGGACGAGCGCTAGGGCTCATCGTTGGCATCGGCGTGCCTTTCAGCCTCATGATTGGAGGACCTATTGTAACGTCACTTCTGACGGCAATGGGGTGGAAGTCGACCTTTATACTTCTTGGATTCGTTGGTCTTTTGTGGGTTATCTTGTGGCTTGCTGTCTTTCGCGATGTTCCTAGTATGCATAGACGTGTTAACGAGGCCGAACGCCAATATATTGAATCTGGACAAATCGCTGAAGAGCAGACTGTCAGACTGGAACGCACCCGCTGGCTGTCCATCTTTAGGAATGGAAATTTGTGGCTAACGGCCATCGGGTACTTTGCATGGGGGTTTATGTTTTGGGCGTTCATGTTCTGGCTGCCCGGATATTTGGGACAGGTGTATCATCTCAATCTTGAAGCTGTTGGAGCATTTTCGGTACTCCCGTGGCTCGCCGGAACCATCGGAGCTATCCTAGGCGGTTATTGTGTAGACGCTTTTTACAAACGCAATGCAAACATTCGTGCTCGTTTTATTACCATGGGTATAGCCATTCTCTTAGCGGGGCTCTCAATGGTTCCGGTGATCATCTACCCGACACTCACTACATCTGTGACATTCATCTCGTTGGCGATTGGGTTTGGTATGATCACAGGCCCGCTATGGTGGGTAGTATCCATCGATGCTGAGCCGGAGCAGCCTGCTGCAGCAGCTGGATTCGTTGATGCCGCATTTGCCCTGTCCGGAATTGTAGCGCCTGCTGTGATGGGTTTTGTAAGTCAGGCAACCGGCAGCTTCGGCAGTGGTTTTGTAGTAATGGCAATTCTGGCCCTCATCGGCGGTCTTGGTTTGCTATTGCTGACACGTGAACGCCCGCGCTCCATTAGTGTTGCTATGACTGACAAACCAACGACCTTGTAATCATCCAGGCATAAATGGTGGGTGGAACTTCGAGGGTTCCACCCATGATTTGAACTGCACCTTGTCTCGAACGGGTGAGAACTTTGACACTTCCTCTGAAGGGTGTGCGCATCATAGACTGCTCGCGTGTGTTGGCCGGACCGCTCTGCACCATGATCCTGGCGGACCTGGGCGCAGACGTGATCAAAGTGGAGGACCCGCAGGCCGGGGATGAGACGCGCGGCTGGGGGCCGCCGTTTGTCGATGGCTACAGCGCGTACTACCTGTGTGCCAATCGTGGCAAGCGTTCGATCGCGGTGAACCTCAAGGCGCCGGAAGGCGTCGACCTCCTGCGCCGGCTCGCGGCGGAGGCGGATGTGTTCATCGAGAACTTCCGCGCCGGCAAGGCAGAGTCGCTCGGCATTGGGCCGAGTGCGCTGCGGGACCTCAATCCTCGCCTCATCTACTGCTCCATCACGGGTTTCGGGCAAACGGGTCCGTACCGGGATCTGCCCGGTTACGATTTCATCATCCAGGCCATGTCCGGGCTGATGAGCATCACCGGGGAGCCGGATGGCAGGCCGATGAAGGTGGGCGTGGCCGTTGCGGACGTGTTCACAGGGCTGTACGCGGCGGTGGCCATCCTCGCCGCACTGCGCGGCCGCGAGCACTCGGGCCGCGGGGAGTATATCGATCTCGCCCTCTACGACACCGCCCTCGCCGCCCTCGTCAACGTCGCGAGCAATGCGCTCAACGGCGGCGGCACGCCACGGCGGATGGGGAATGAGCACCCGAACATCGTGCCGTATCAGACGTTTCCGGCGGCGGATGGGGAGATTGCGGTGGCGGTGGGCAATGATCGGCAATTTCGCCGGCTGTGCGAGGTCCTCGGTGCGCCGGGGCTCGCGGAGGATCCGCGCTTTGCTCACAACCCGGATAGGGTTCGGCACCGCGATGCGTTGGTGGAACTGCTCGGACAGCGCTTTCAGACGCAGCCCGGCGCCTATTGGATGGCGCAACTCGCGGCGGCGGAGATCCCGTGCGGCCCCATCCAGACGGTGGATCAGGCGTTCGCGGATCCCCAGGTGGCCGCGCGCGAGATGTGCTGGTCCTTGACGCTGCCGACGGGCAGTGTGGCGCGTGTGCCGGCGAATCCCATCCACTTCAGCGACACGCCGCTGGCTCCGCGTGGGGCACCGCCCGCGCTCGGGGAGCACACGGACGAGGTGCTCGCGGGCCTCGGCATCCCGGCGCACGAGCGGGCACGGCTGCGCGAAGCGGGGGTCGTGCGGTGACGCGGTCCGGGCCGGCCGGACGGGCGTGTGGGGGCGTGATCGGCCGTATGGTGGCCTCATGGACCTCCGCACGGCGGGTGTCGTGTTGTTTCTGCGATGAACCGTAATTTCAAAAATGAAACGATAGGGCGCCCGATCACGGCGCTCGACGCGAGGAGGAGACGTCGATGATGGATTTCAGCCTGACGCCGGAACAGCTTGCGGTGCGCGACATGGTGCGCAAGTTTGTCGACGAGGAGATTCTCCCGTACATCCGCGAATGGGATGAAAAGCACCATTTTGAACCCCGGGTGCTGAAGCGTCTGGCGGAACTCGGCCTGATGGGCGTGTGCATTCCGGAGAAGTACGGTGGCGCGGGGATGGACTACAACACACTGGCCATCGTGTGCGAGGAGCTCGAGCGCGGGGACATCGCGTTCCGCACGGCCGTGTCGGTGCACACGGGGCTGAATTCGATGACGCTGCTGCAGTGGGGCACCGAGGAGCAGAAGCAGAAGTACCTGGTGCCGCAGGCGCGCGGTGAAAAGATTGGCGCGTTTGGGCTCACCGAGCCGGGGGCCGGCTCCGATGTGGCCGCGATGCAGTCGACCGCGGTCCGCGATGGTGACTATTACATCCTCAACGGTTCGAAGATCTGGATCTCGCTCGCCGATGTGGCGGACCACTTCCTGGTCTTCGCCTACACGGATAAGTCGAAGAAGCATCACGGCATTACCGCCTTCATCGTCGAGCGCGGGTGGGAAGGCTTCACGACGAGGTCCATCAAAGGCAAGCTGGGCATCCGCGCCGGCAACACGGGCGAGCTGATCTTTGACAATGTCCGCGTTCCGGTGGAGAACCGGCTGGGCGAGGAGGGCGAAGGCTTTAAGATTGCCATGTCCGCGCTCGACAACGGCCGCTTCACCGTGGCGGCGGGGGCCTGCGGCTGCATCGCGGCTTGCCTGGAGGCGTCGCTGAAGTACTGCCATGAGCGGGAGACGTTCGGCAAACCCATCGGACGCCACCAGTTGGTGCAACAGATGATTGCCAAGATGGCCGCCAATCTCGAGATCTCGCGCCTGTTGGTGTACAAGGCGGGCTGGCTCAAGAACCAAGGCAAGCGCAACACCCGCGAGACTTCGCTCGCCAAGTGGTTCGCCTGCGACGCGGCGTGGGAGGCCGCTTCCGACGCGGTGCAGATCCACGGCGCGTACGGCTACTCCAACGAATACCCGGTGGAGCGCTATTTGCGCAACGCGAAGGCGCCCGTGATCTACGAGGGAACGCGCGAGATCCACACCATCATGCAGGCGGAGTACGCACTCGGCTACCGCGTCGACAAGCCGCTGAACAAGATGCTGCCGGCGTGGCCGTTTGAGGATTGACGGGGCACCCCCTGACTCGATGCGGGTGACATGGAGGGTTGTTCATCCGATGTCACCCGTAAGTCGGGTGAGGAGTCGCATTTGCTATATTGGAATCATCATAGACATGAGGTGCGCAGGAGCACATCTCGAGGCATCGACTGGATGGTGCAATGCGCCTGGGAGAGGACAGCGCCGAATGAAACCCTTTTTGAAGTGGGCTGGGGGAAAGTATCGCATTGTGGAGGCTATCCGTCGCCGGTTGCCCCCCGGACGGCGTCTGGTGGAGCCGTTTGCGGGTTCCGCGGCCGTATTTCTCAATACGGATTACACGGAATATCTTCTTTCCGACATCAATCCTGATCTCATCCATGTCTACCGAACCCTGCAGCTGCATGGAGACCACTTCATCGACTACTGCAAGATGCTGTTCACCCCGGAGAACAACACGCCAGAGCGATATTACGCACTGCGCGAGGAGTTCAATACTACGCAGGATGGTTGGCGGAAAGCTGCATTGTTCGTGTATTTGAACCGTCACGGCTACAACGGGCTGTGCCGCTACAACGCCAGCGGTCAGTTCAACGTGCCTTTTGGGCGCTACAAGCGGCCTTATTTCCCGGAAATAGAGATGCGCTATTTCGCGCGCAAGGCGCAGCGAGCCACCTTCATTTGCGGGGACTTTCGTGATGTGATGCGCGCTACGCAACCTGGCGACGTGGTCTATTGCGATCCGCCGTATGTCCCTCTATCCGCCACCGCCAACTTCACCGACTATGCGGCGGGCGGCTTCGGCGTCAAGGACCAGGAGGATCTGTCCCGACTGGCCCAGGAACTGAGCGAACGGGGCGTTCCTGTGCTCATCTCCAACCATGCCACCGAGTTCACGAACGCCGCGTATGCGATGGCGGATGTGGAATATCTCGAGGTTCGCCGCTTCATCAGTTGCGATGGCGACAACCGCGGCACCGCGCCGGAGGTCTTGGCATTGTTCGGGGTGCGCAGCGATGACGCGTCCAAGTACACAAGGTGGATATGCAAATAGTTCCGGAAATGTACTCGAACGGATGGAGATAGAGCCTCTTCAGAGTTACATCACTACATGGACTTGGGCAAATACGGGAGGAGAACGTTGCCAAGGAAGTCATTGTAGGGTCTAACAAGATGCCTGCAATTTAACGAAGGGACTGCTTGTTTTCACATCATTTTATCTAGTTTAACTATACACATAAATTATTGACTTTCGATGTTCCGTGAGTTAATCTCATCTCACATATGACAGGAGGTGTCGTCATGCGACGGATATCCTGTCGGTTATGGATGATTTTGGTACAGGCAGTTGCAGACATTCCAGGCTTCCCTGCGTGCTCCATATTCTCTGTATATTCAAACGGTCATCTCACCCTGTCGCAGATAGAGGAGGCAATTGCGGATTTCCGGTAGTTATCCATGTACAAGTTGTGCAAGTTCACATGACCAGGGTGATACCTGGTACGTGCCGGACCTGCCGTAATATTCTCGTGGGGGCGGCAACATGAGGAGGATATGGGTCCTAGCGTGCGCTGTAGCGGGTTACTGCGTGTTAAATGGCTGCGGAATGTCGAATCCCCAAACACCTGGCCTTCCTGGCTAGGACAGTGAATCTGTCGTTTGGGCAACAAGTACGGTGAATGGCGCTGGACAGGCGCGTGGGCTGCTCGATGCACCTACGGTATCCACTACAATGGAGCAAGGTCAACTCGCGCTCATGGATAGCAATGCCCGTATGGACGTGGTGGTTGGGCCATCGCTTCCCGGGAACGATGGCACTGTTTATCCGCAAAAGGGGACAATGGGGCACGCTGATCCGTCCGCCATCAGGGAGATCAAACGTTCTCCCTTGTACAAGAGCCTGATGAGCGACCTGCAGAACGGTAAGATCATTGTTTTCCTGAACAACGGAGACAGAAGGTTAAACGACATGTTGCTGCGTCAAGTCTTCGATCCCACCTCCGGCGGACCCGTCGTCGTTTCGCACCGCACGTCAGATCCGCAATCGCGGCTCGTCGCAAAAGCCATCGCCAGAGTGTCGGGAACGCCCGCGTGTACGATTTTTTCTGTGTTGGCCGATAGCCCACTTCAGCTGGCACAGGTCGAAGATGCTGTTTATCAACAGTACCTTACCGCGCAAGGCGTGGCGGCCGAGCGGGCTGCATCCAACGCGAGGTCTGGTCCACGAGTCGCCGAGGAAAGCGCCGACGCTCCAGGTACCTGGTACTATTGGTCCGGCATGCAATACGTCGCTGATGACAGTGGTCACACCGTCGGTCGGGTGCAATGGGGATACGTGCTAACCCGGGTGTACACCAATGCGAAGGATTTTTCTTTGTGGGGTGCCCAGCGGTACGACGTCGTTACCCCCGGCGGGACTATGTCCGATGGTGGTGATGAAAAGAGCCGAATCAGCGCTGTGTGGGAATCCGTAGGGATTACGAACGGGCGGGCCAGGTTTGAGGGAGAAAATGTGGTAGATTTCGGGCCATCTGGAACAACAGGAGGCGGGACGCTCTCGTGGACGTTTGCCGACGCAGGCGTACCATCGCGATATGCGTACACGATTGATCCCGACGCCGTCGTCACCAACATGTCAGATGCCGGTATCTACGGCGCGTGGTCAACAGCGTACACGGCCAACGGCGGTATACGCTCAGCCACCCTCAAGCCGGGTGCACAGATTGTGAACACCACGGGTCAGATGTGGGTGTCTGGAGACATCGCTGTCACGTTTGTGCCCGGCTTTTGGACCTCTCATGATCTTGGTGACACCTGGTATGTCCAGGACCTCCCATAATGTAGCTGTCACCTAGAGGCTTCACAAGGGAGTGATGCCGGGTGGCATGGGTGCTGCCACTGTCCGCCGTTACCGCCCAAAACCTGCCGCAGGTCGGCGGTAAAGGGGCCAATCTCGGCGAACTTCTCCGCGCTGGGTTCAGGGTTCCTCCGGGGTTTTGCGTCACGGCCGAAGTGTATCGACGCTTTGTCGCGCAAAGCGCGGAGGCTGACAGGCTGATCCGGGCGTTGGATCAAACGCCCGCCGCCGACACCGAAACTCTGCGCCGTGTCGCCACCGAACTGCGCAAGCATCTGCAGGGGCTGCCTCTGCGGCAGGAGGTGGACGCGGAGATCCGAGAGGCGTACCGGGCGCTGGCGGCACCCGGCGGTGTGGCTGTCCGATCCAGCGCGACCGCCGAAGACCTGCCGGACGCCTCGTTCGCGGGCCAGCAGGAGACGTACCTCAACGTGCGCGGCGAGGACGCGCTGGTGACGGCTGTGCGCGGGTGTTTTGCGTCGCTGTTCACGGATCGGGCTGTCGTCTACCGTGCGGCGCATGGGCTGGATCATGCGTCGGTGGCGCTGGCGGTGGTCGTGCAGCAGATGGTGGTGCCGGACGTCTCAGGTATCCTGTTCACGGCTGATCCGGTCTCCGGGCGGCGGGGGACGGTCGTGATCGACGCCAGCTTCGGCCTCGGTGAAGCGCTGGTCTCCGGTCGCGTCACGCCTGACCAATATCGCGTGCGGGAGGGGCGCGTGGAGCGGCGGATCATGCGCAAGACGGCGATGGTGGTGGCAGACGACGCGGGCGGGAGCCGGCTGCAGGAGGTGCCGCCGGATCAGCAGACGGCGCCGGTGCTCACGGACGCGCAGGCGCAAGCGCTCGCTGAGGTGGGCCGCGCCATCGAGCGCCGCTTCGGCGTGCCGCAAGACATCGAGTGGTGCATGGCGCAGGGTGAGCTGTTCATCCTCCAAAGCCGGCCCATCACAACCCTTCACCCCATCCCACCCAGCCCCGCGGAGGGCCTGCGCGTGTTCGTCTCGCTCGGCCACCAGCAAATGATGACGGATGCCCTGACGCCGATGGGGATGTCGGTACTGCGGACGGTGTTTCCCTTTGCCAAGGGTGGGGCTTTCGAGCGCGAGAGTCCGGTGGTGGTGGAGGCAGCGAGCCACCTGTTCGTGGACCCGACGGACCTCTTGCAGGTGTGGCCGTTTCGGCGGGTGCTGCCACGGCTGCTTGAGCAGTTGGATGAGCGCATCGCGTGGGATGTGCAGGCGGTGATGCGGCGGCCGGAGTTTCGCCGCCGATCCTCGCCGGACGTCCGCCACTTTCTCGCGCGCTTCATCCCGCAGGCCATTCGCGCGGTGCGCCGCGCTTCGCGGGATCAGGATGTCGCGCGCGCATGGGCGCAGGTGAATGCCTTTGCAGACGGACGCGTGCGGCAAACCGCGGAGACGCTCGCGCGACTCCGGGGCGCAGTGCGCGTCCGCGCCATTCAGGCGGATGTCGGGCGCGTCATCCCGGATATCGTGCGCCATGTCGGCCCATACATGTTCCTGGGCGTCGCCTCGTCAGTGGCTACGCGCATCCTGGTGCAGCGCTGGACGGGCCGCGCGGACCTCGTCGCTGCGCTCAACCGTTCGCTGCCTGGCAACATCACCAGCCGCATGGGCATGGAACTGGGTGACCTGGCCGATCTCGCCCGCCCCCACCCCCGCCTGCACCACCTGCTCGCGTCTGCGGGGGAGCGGTACACTCCCGCGACGGTCGCCACCGAACCGGCCGCCGGACCCGGAGCCGGCGGATGTGTTCTGGTTCTCGCTGGAGGAGTTGGCGCGCCTGCTGGATGGCGAGGTCGGGATGGCCGAGGCGCACGAGGAGGCGCAGCGCACGGTGCAGCAGCGCAAAGCCGCGTACGCGCGTGACGCTGAGCGCAGGCCGCCGAGGGTGATCACGAGTGAGGGCGAGATCGGCATGGGGGATAGGCTGCGCGCGGATCTCCCGCCCGGCGCCCTCGCAGGCACCGCCGCTTCGCACGGCGTCGCCGAAGGTCGTGCGCGCATCGTCCGCCGCCCCGAGGAGGCCCGGCTGGAGCCTGGCGATATCCTCGTGGCCCCCTTCACCGATCCAGCATGGACCCCCCTCTTCCACGCCGCCCGCGCCCTGGTCATGGAGGTCGGCGGCATGATGACGCATGGGGCCGTCGTCGCGCGCGAGTACGGCATCCCGGCCGTCGTCGGCGTGGATGGCGCACTGTCGCGCATCCCCGACGGCGCGCGCATCCGCGTGGACGGCACGCGGGGGTACGTGGAGATCTTGGACGCGCCCGTCGAGCGTGGGTAGGCTGCAGCCGAGCGAGGGGGCGGGGTGGGGGTAGGAGGGACGCAACTTGTAGAACAATGTGGGGACAACGCTGACTCAAGCCGTTGGTGCTGGCGTAACCAGTGGTGCTTCGCGGCGTTGTCCTCCACTATCGCGGGCCGTGATGGTCCCCTCGCCGTCAACCCGTGATCGCCCCCCACATCGTCGCCCCCGTCCCCCCCTTCTCGCCGTAATCCTCGCCACTTCCACTTCTCTCCTCCCAATCATGAAATTTTCCCGTTCACCGCCTCCACCCGTTTAAGGGGTTGCAAATTGGACAGAGTGATTCCTAGAACCCCACCTCATCCAAAAGGAGGCGTAGGGAAGTGAGTTTCGCGCTTCGGCTGAAGCAGTATCGGGAGGAAGAGGCGAGTCTCCATTGGGAAGGTACCTTTGAAGACTACCTCGGGCTGGTGGAGAAAAGTCCGCACATCGCGGCGCCGGCGCATGCGAGGGTGTATGACATGATCGCGTCGGCGGGCATCGAGGAGCGGGACGGGCGGAAAATCTACCGTTTCTTCGAGGGGGAGCTGTTCGGCCTCGACGCGGCGTTGGAGCGGCTCGTCGAGGAATACTTCCATTCGGCGGCACGGCGGCTGGATGTGCGCAAGCGCATCCTGCTCTTGATGGGGCCGGTGAGCGGGGGTAAGTCGACGCTGGTGACACTGCTCAAGCGAGGGCTCGAGGCGTTCACGCGGACGGACCGGGGCGCGGTGTATGGTATCAAGGGCTGTCCCATGCATGAGGAGCCGCTGCACCTGATCCCGCACCGGTTGCGGCCGGAGATGGAGAAGGAGCTGGGAGTGCACATCGAGGGGGACCTCTGTCCCGTGTGCCAGTTGCGGGTCGAGGAGGAGTTTGGCGGTGACATCCTCAGGGTGCCGGTGGAGCGTGTGTTGTTCAGCGAGGCGAAGCGCATCGGCATCGGGACGTTCAGCCCGAGCGATCCGAAGTCGCAGGACATCGCGGACCTCACCGGCAGCGTGGACTTTTCCACGATTGCGGAATATGGGTCGGAGTCGGATCCGCGAGCGTTCCGCTTTGACGGTGAACTCAACAAGGCGAATCGCGGCATCCTCGAGATGCAGGAGATGCTGAAGCTGGATAGCAAGTTCCTCTACCATCTGTTGAGTCTGACGCAGGAGGGCAACTTCAAGGCGGGACGGTTTGCGCTGATCAGCGCGGACGAGGTCGTCATTGCGCACACCAACGAGACAGAGTATCAGGCCTTTATCCAGAACAAGAAGAATGAAGCCCTTCATTCCCGCATGATTGTGATGCCCATTCCATACACGCTCCGCGTCAGCGATGAGGTGAAGATCTACGAGAAGCTGATCCGGCAGAGCGACCTGAGGGGTGTCCACATCGCACCCCACGGGCTGCGCACGGCGGCCATCTTCTCCGTCCTCTCACGGCTGAAAGAGTCTGCCAAGGCGGACCTGATGAAAAAGCTCAAGCTGTACGACGGCCAGGACGTCGAGGGAAATGAGGTGGACGTCAAAGAGCTGCAGGCGGAGTTCCCGTACGAAGGGATGAGCGGCATTGACCCGCGCTACGTGATCAACCGCATCTCCTCGGCGCTGGTGCGCAGTGACCAGCAGTGCATCAATGCCCTGGACATCCTCCGCTCGCTCAAGGACGGACTGGACCAGCACGCCAGCATCCAGCCGCAGGACAAGGAGAAGCTGCTCACGTTCATCTCGATGGCGCGTCAGGAGTTTGACGAGATCGTCAAGAAGGAAGTGCAGAAGGCGTTCGTCTACTCTTACGAAGAATCGGCGCAGACGCTGTTCAACAACTACCTGGACCACGTGGAGGCGTACTGCAACCACCAGAAGTTGCGGGATCCCATCACCGACGAAGAGGTGGACCCGGACGAGACCTTGATGCGATCCATCGAGGAGCAGATTGGCGTGACGGAGAATGCGAAAGCGCAGTTCCGCGAGGAGATCCTGATCCGCATGTCCTCCTACGCGCGGCGCGGCAAGCCGTTCCGCTACGACTCGCACGAACGGCTGAAGGAGGCCATCGAGCGGAAGCTGTTCGCGGACCTGAAGGACGTCATCAAGATCACGGCCAATACCAAAACGCCCGATCCGGATCAGCTCCGCCGCATCAACCAGGTCCTGGACACGCTGGTCAGCAAATACGGCTACTGCCCCATCTGTGCGAACGAGACACTCAAGTACGTGGGCAGCCTGCTCAGCCGCTGAGGCGCGAGGAGGTACGCGCCATGGGCATTCTGTCGCACGACGATTGGTCGCTGGACCGCCGTGGCGAGCGTGCGAAGGCTCGTCACCGCGAGAAGGTCCGGCAGGCCATCCGCGAAAACCTGCGAGATATTATCACGGATCAGGGCGTGATTGTATCCGACGGGAAGAAGACCATCCGCATCCCGGTGCAGTCGCTGGATGAGCCGCACTTCATCTACGACTTTGGTCGCAACCGCCACATCGGCCAGGGCGCGGGGCAGAAGGGCGAGGCCATCGGCAAGGCCTACGGCGACGGACAGCCCGGTGCGGCGGGCGGCGAGGGGGCCGGGACGGCGCCGGGATCGCGCATTCTCGAAGTCGAGGTCACCATTGAGGAGGTGGAGGCGGCACTGTTTGCCGAGCTGCGCCTCCCGAACCTCCGCGACAAGCACACGCCGCGGCATTGGGTAGAGCAGCCGGAGTTCACCGATGTTCGTCAGCGGGGGATCCGGGCGAACATCGACCGGCGGTTGACCCTCAAACAGGCGCTGCTCCGCAGCCGCATGCACGGCCAGCCGCTGCGCATCACGGAGGAAGACCTGCGCTTCAAGACGTGGGAGGACACGCCGAGGCAGAACGCGGGGGCGGTCGTCATTGCCATGATGGACGTGTCCGGCAGCATGGGGATGACGGAGAAGTACCTGGCCCGCTCGTTCTTTCACTGGATGGAACGGTTCCTCGAGCATCACTACCAGCACGTCGAGGTCCGCTACCTGGTCCACCACGTGGAAGCGTATGAGACGTCGAAGGACGCGTTCTACAGCACCCGCGAGAGCGGCGGAACGCTGTGCTCCTCGGTGCTGCGGCTGGCGTTGGAGATCATCCGCCGCGACTACCCTCAGGACGCGTGGAACATCTACCCGATGTACGTGGGCGACGGCGACAACCTGTTCAGCGACAACGACCTGGCGCTGGCGAAGATGCGCGAGCTGTGCGATCTGTCCGCAATGTCCGGCTACCTCGAGGTCAACCCGTACCATCGCGTGACCTCGCTGTCGCGCGTGTTCGCATCGCTCTTGCACCCGGCGTTCCGGCAGACATCCGTGGCGGACAGGCGACAGATTCTGGATGCGCTCAAGCACTTTTTCAGCGAGCGCCCTGCGGCCGCCGCGACGGGGGATAGTGCGGCGCCCGCGAACGGAGGGATGGCGGGATGAAACCGGGCGATGTGGCGCGGCTGGAGCAGTCCATCGAGTGGCTGGAGCGGCGCGCACGCGAACTCGGCCTTGACTTCTTCGACATGCGCTACGAGATCTGCCCTCCGGATGTGGTCTACACCATCGCCGGCTTTGGCATGCCGACGCGCTACAGCCACTGGTCATTCGGCAAGCACTACGAGCGGCAGAAGCTCGAGTTCGATCTGGGTCTGTCGCGCATCTACGAGCTCGTGGTCAACAATGACCCGTGCTACGCCTTTTTGCTCGACACCAACACCGTGCTGCAGAACGAGATGATTGTCGCGCACGTCCTTGCGCACAGCGACTTCTTCAAGAACAACGCGCGCTTCCGGCACACGCCGCGGCAGATGGTGGAGACGATGGCGGCCACCGCGGAGCGCTTCCGGCGGTACGAGGAGCGTTACGGGATGGAGCGGGTGGAGGAGGTTCTCGACGCAGCCCTGTCCATCCAGGAGCACATCGACCCCTCCTGGCGATCCCGCCACACCCGCGAACCCTCGCTCCATGCGGTGCCATCTCTGGCGGCGCTGTCACGCGGCGGCCCGCTGGCGGAGAAGGACCTCCTTCTCTTCGTTGCCGCCTACAGCCCGGTGCTGGAGGATTGGGAGCGCGACATCGTCGCGACGGTACGGGAGGAGATGCTGTACTTCTGGCCGCAGCTTGAGACGAAGATCATGAACGAAGGCTGGGCCACCTACTGGCACACGCGGTTGATGCGCGAGATGGACCTGTCGGAGGACGACGCCATCGAGTTCGCGCAGCTCACGGCGAACGTGACGCAGCCGAATCGCTTCACGCTCAATCCGTACAACGTCGGCTACGCCATCTGGCGCGACATCGAACGCAGGTCCGGTGTGGAGAAGATGTTCGAGGTGCGGGAGTGCGAGTCTGACACGGGTTTTCTGCGCAACTACCTGAACCAGGACATCGTCGACGAGTGTCAACTGTACATCTACGACCGGCGCGGTTTGGAGTGGGTGATTGTGGAGCGGGACTACCGGGTGATCCGTGACCTTCTGGTGCAGCAGCGTACCAACGCAGGCTTTCCAACGCTGCGCGTGACGGATGCCGACTGGAACCGCCAGGGCGGGCTTTGCCTAACACACGCGTTCGAGGGTCAGGAGCTCGATATTCAGTCGATTGAACGCACCCTGCCGCGCGTGCACCGCCTGTGGGGACGGCCGGTGGTGCTGCGCACCGTGCTCTCCGGCCGCGAGGTGGAGTTTGTGTACGACGGGGACAAGGTGGAGCGCCGCGCCATGTGAGGCGCGGCGTTACCCCCGCCGCCCATCCTTGTGCGGGTGCAGCAGCGCGTACACCGCACGCAGGCACGGTGCCGCCACGCCTGCCTGCTCTGCCGTACGAAGGAGCGCGCCCTGCAGGCTGTCGAGTTCGAGCGGCATCCCCTTCTCCAGGTCTCGGTGCATCGACGATGTCATGGCCGGTGCCGCCGCGTGCATCCGCTGCAGTACCTGCTCGGCCGTATCCTCCGGCAGGTTCGACCGCTGGGTGCGGGCGATGGCCACAATTTCCCGAACCATGTCCTCGAGGAAGGGGCGGGTGACGGGATCGGCCAGAACATCCCCAATCGGTTTGCGCGCTCCAGCCGTGATGGCGCTGAGCGCCGTGAGGAAGATGTATTTCTGCCACATGTCCGCCCAGATGTCGCGGCTGACGAAAGCGTTCACGCCGGCCTCGCGCAACGTGTTCGCCAACGCTTCCGCGCGCTGCTGCGCTGCGTCCGACGCCGCGGCAGGCCCGAAGATCATATCGTGCATCGGGCTCGTGTGCACGACGCGGCCTGCCTCATCCAGCGTCGCCTCGATGTAGCAGACGCCGCCCCACAGCGCCTCTTCGCCCACGGCGTCGCGCAATACCGCCATATGCTCCACACCGTTGAGCAGCGGCAGTACGCTCGCACCCCGCTGCGCCAGTGCCTGCACCGCTGTCAGCACGCCTTCCAGGTGGTAGTTCTTGACCGCGACGATCACGACCTCGGGCGCCCCCTCGACCTCCTCCGCGGACCGCGCGAGCTTGGGGTGCACGGTGAAATCGCCGTGCACGCTGCGTACCTGCAGCCCGCTTTGCGATAGCTGACGGTAGCGCCCCTCACGTACGAGAAATGTGACAGGCGCACCCGCCTGCGCCAGCCGCCCACCGAAGTAGCCGCCCACCGCACCTGCACCCACGACCACGATGTTCATGGACACACTCCCCCCAAGATGCCGGGGACGCGCCGCTGATCCGGTACGCGCCACCCCGTCCACCGTGTGGTTCTCTATCCGGACATTGTATGGATTGTTACAATGGTATCACAATTTCGCAGTGCTCGTGCCCTGCGGCTTCGGGGTGCGGGTACGGGCGGGACGGGTGGATAGAACGTGCTTGTCCATGAAAGGCACGGCGCCTTTGTGATGGTGGAGCAGCATCAGCACGCCCTGTTCGCGGGGGAGCTGGCCCGGTATCTGCCAGACGAGATGTTTGTGCCTGGACCGGCGCGAGGACGTCATCTTTGCCGTTGCGAACCATGACCGCGCGTGGATCACCATGGACGACACGCCGCTCTGGAACGACGCCAAAGAGATGCCGTACACATTCTCGGACTTGCCGGATTTGCTCAAGCTCCCGCACTACCGGCAGGGCGTGGACGCGGTGGAAGCCGATAATCCATACGCCGCCATCCTCTGCAGCGCCCACTACGCCTCGTTTTTCGATCCGCCCGGCAGCCCTCACGAGGCATCGTTCTATCAGCACGAGCGGGCGCGCCAGGCCCGCCTGATGCGTGAGCTTGGTGTGGACGAGGCGGAGCTGGCCGCACACCTGCGGGTGCTTCAGTTCCTCGACCGGCTCTCCATTTACATTTGCATGACCGAGCCGGATATGCCGCCCGGCACGGGCTGGACCGCCTTCCGCGACGGTTTCCCGGACTCGGAGCACCTGCCGGGCACGGGTGGTGGTCGCCGCATCGCCGCCAGGTGGCTGGACGACGCCCACATGGGTCTGGGCCCGTTCCCGTTCCGCGGACCGGTGGAGGCGGTGTTGCCGGTGCGCGTGATTGGCCGCGCGCGGATAAGGGCGGAAGGGCTGGTGGCGGCCTACCGCACGACGCCCGTAACGCCTCGTTCCCTCACCCTTGTCCCGATCACGTGAGGAGGGATGGCCCCATGCGCCTGCGTTTGGAGCTGTTTGTGGCGGATGTCGCTAGATCAGCGGCGTTTTACCAACGTGTGCTCGGGTTCGACGTCGTGAAGTCTTCGCCGGGCTACGCGGTGGTGCGGCGGGATGATGTGCAGATTGGCCTGGGCGCTGCGGACCAGCTGTCACAGGACCACCCGCTTCGCCCGCTCCACGCCGGCGAGCGCAAGGGGGTGGGTGTCGAGGTGGTGCTGGAGGTGGAGGATGTTAATGCGGCGTATCAGCGAGTCGCCGCGGCGGGTTACCCGGTGGCGGAGCCGCTGATGGTGCGGCCTTGGGGGCTGACGGATTTTCGCGTGATGGATCCGGATGGGTATTATCTGCGGATCACATCGAGGTAGAGCCGCCGTGGATACGCCATGCATTGCGCCGCCGGCTTGTCGGCGAGAGTGTGTGACGTGGGAACAGAGGGAGGGAAAGACTTGGCAGAGCAAAGCGTAACCATCTCGCCGCCTCACAACGACGCGGAACGGGCGTGGCTCCGCCAACTGTGGCAGGCGGAATGGGGCGGCGAGTTGATGGTGAGCCGCGGTCGGGTATGGTGCTTGGCGCAGTTGGAGGCCGTGATTGCCCGGGTGAACGGGGAGCCCGCGGGGGCCGCGACGTACCGTATCGATCCGGCGGATGGTTGCGAGCTTGTCAGCATCAATGCGATCCTGCCGGGGCGGGGCATCGGCTCGCGGCTGCTCGCCGACGTGGAAGCGCGGGCCCGGGCCGCCGGATGCCGGCGCGTGTGGCTGATCACCAGCAACGACAATCTCGACGCGCTGGGTTTTTACCAGCGCCGCGGCTACCGCATCGTGGCCGTGTATCCAGGTGCCATCGACGATGCTCGCCGCATCAAGCCGGGCATTCCGCTGCGGGCGGAGAACGGGATTGAGATCCACGACGAGCTGGAGTTGGCGAAGGTATTGTGAGGGAGCGGAGACCGCGCTGCACGCGGGGCCGGCGTGCAGGCGGGTGCGAACGAGGTCAAGTTGGACGGACTGCGTCCTTCCGGATGGTACGCTGCCTTGGCGCAATCGCGACGGATAGTGAAAGAAAGCGCCGCTATCCACGCCCGCGCCGGCCCACCTGCCCCTCACTTCCGGCTGCGGACCTCGTAGATGGCGAACTTCAGATAGTGCCCTTCGCGCGCCCCGGCAATCTCGGGGTGGTCCTTGCCGGCGCCGGACCAATGCACGAGGCGCAGGATCTTATGCGCGTCGGTGGCGGCTTCGAGGATGGTCTCCTGGAACAGCTCCGGCGACATGTGGAACGAGCAGCTGGCGGTGACCAGGAAACCGCCGTCATGCAGGATGCGCATCGCGCGCAGGTTGATCTCCTTGTAGCCGCGGCGGGCACCGGGCAGGGCCGCGCGCGACTTGGCGAAGGCGGGCGGATCCAGGATCACGACATCGTATCGCCTGCCGGCGTCGTCCGCCTCGCGCAGCACGTCGAAGGCGTTGCCGACGCGGAAGGTCACGCGGTCCAAACCGCCATTCAGCTCGACGTTGCGGCGAGCGATGGCGATGGCGTCCTCCGAGATGTCGACGGCGGTGACGTGGCGTGCGCCGTAGTGCAGGGCGTGCACCGTGAAGGAGCCGGTGTGGCAGAAGCATTCGAGGACGTCGGCGCCGTCCAGATGCGGATCCAACTGGGTCCATCCCGCCCCAGCACCTACCGCCCCGGGCGCGGGCACCGCCCCCGCGCTCGCGGTAGCCGCGGCCGCTGTCGGCATCCCAGCTTGCCGTGCCAGCCGGGTCTCCTGCCAGCCCGTCATCAGCGGCCGAATGGCGGCGCGGTTTTCTGTCTGATCCCAAAAGTAGCCGGTCTTCTGGCCTTCATATGGATCGACGATGAACCGCAGGCCGTTCTCCTCCACCTCAATTTCGCGCGGCACTTCGCCCCAGGCGACGCGGACGGTTTCGTCCAGCCCCTCCAGGCGGCGCACGGGCACATCGTTGCGGAGCAGGATCCCGCGGGGTTGATACACGGCTCTCAGCGCCGACTCAATCACAGGCCACAACCGGTCCATGCCGGCACTCAGCACCTGCACGACGAGCACGTCGCCGTACCGGTCGACAATCAGCCCGGGCACGAAGTCCGCCTCGCCGTAGACGGCGCGGCCGTACCGGGGGTTGGCGGCAAAGCGGCGCCGATACGCCAGCGCCTGTTCAAAGCGGCGGCGGAAGAAGGCTTCGTCGATGGCTTCATCCGGGTTGTATGTAAGCACGCGCGCGATGATTTGGGACTTCGGATTCGCGTATCCGCGTGCGAGGAAGACGCCTTGGTGGTTGACGATGTCGACGAGATCGCCGGGAGACAAGGGACCGTCCACATGGTCCACCTCAGATTGATACACCCACGGGTGGCCTTGCTCCAGACGGCGTTTGCGCTGGCGGGATAGGACGAGACGTGTGGTCACACCGATGCCTCCTTTCACGCATACAGTCTTCCCGGTAGGCTCAGCCTGAACCGGGGAGGGATTCGGATGGTGCAGAAAACGGCATTTCCGCCGCAGCATCAGGACAGGCAACCGGGGATTGAATCCGACATGGCCCCGCAACCGCTGGCCGAGGATCCGCAGTACAAGCCCGCTGGCAAGCTATCTGGCAAGGTGGCCATCATCACCGGAGGAGACAGCGGTATTGGCCGCGCGGTGGCCATCGCCTTTGCGAAGGAAGGGGCGGATGTGGCCATCGTCTACCTGAACGAGCACGAGGACGCGGCGTGGACGCGCGACAGGGTGTCGGCGCTAGGCCGGCGCTGCCTCACGCTGGCCGGCGATGTGGGCCAGCCGGAGTTCTGTCGGCACGCCGTGGAGGAGACGGTGCGCGCATTCGGGCGCCTCGACATCCTCGTCAACAACGCCGCCGAGCAGCATCCGCAGCCCGGCCTGGAGAAGATCACGCCACAGCAGCTGGAGCGCACATTCCGTACCAACGTCTTCGGCTATTTCTACATGGCCCAGGCGGCTTTGCCGCACCTGCAACCCGGTGCGTCCATCATCATGACCACGTCGGTGACGGCGTATGAGGGGAACGCACAACTCATCGACTACAGCGCTACCAAGGGGGCCATCGTGGCGTTCACGAGATCGCTCGCGCTATCCCTGGCACCTCGCGGTATCCGCGTCAACGCCGTTGCGCCGGGGCCCGTCTGGACGCCGCTGATCCCGTCCACCTTCAGTGCGGATCAGGTGGCCAGCTTCGGCACGAACACGCCCCTCGGCCGCGCCGGCCAGCCCGCCGAGCTGGCGCCTGCCTACGTGTACTTGGCGAGCCGCGACAGCAGCTACATGACGGGGCAGGTGCTGCACCTCAACGGCGGCACCATCACCGGCAGCTGACGCCCATCCCCGCGCCGGCCGATGAGACGGGCGTGCCGCCGGTCGATCCGCACACACCCGCGCCCGCCGATGACACGGGCGCACCGCCGTTCACCGCATGTGCAGTAGATACTCGAACAGAAACTCGAACGCCTCCAGGTGCCGCTTGGCCGCAAAGGCGTCCTCTCCCCAGGCGTAGATCCCGTGCCGCCGGACGAGGACGCCCGGCACCGTGGCGCTGGCCACCTCGCGCACTGCAGCGCCGAGGCGCGGCAGATCCGCGTAATTCTCCACGATGGGAATGCGGATGCGCGCGTCCTCGTCCCAGTGCCCGAGCGCCTTCAGCAGCTCGTGCTGCGCCACCTCCACATAACCCCGAGCAAACATCCGCTCCGAGATGACGTTGTTGGCCACGCTGTGCACGTGCAGAATGCAGCCCGGGCCGAGGGCTTCGTACAGTTCGATGTGCACCACCGTCTCCGCCGATGGCCGGTAGGGGACATCGTCCATCACGCGCCCTTCCCCATCCACACGGATGATGTCCGCCGGCGTCAGCAACTGCTTGTCCGCGCCGGAGCGGGTGATGGCCATCAGCAGCGGTTCGGATTGGAGCCGGATCGACAGGTTGCCGCTGGTCGCCGGCAGCCAGCCGCGCTGGCCAAACAGGTGGCCCAGCCTGCACAGTGTCTGTGCGGCCTCGTCAAAATTCAGCGATCCTTGCGCGATGGGCGCAGGCGTCTGCCCCGTGCTCGCGGTGGTCATCCCCTGTTGCCTCCCGTCTCGCGTTCTGCCGTCAGCGGCGCCTGCCACTGCGCGACGATATCGTGGAACGTCTCAAACGCGGCGTGCGGGTAGCCCTCGGCGCCGCAGTGCTCAAGCAGCGCGGCCCGCGCGAACACAAAGTCGGCGTGCGCCGCCGCCTCAAAGTCGGTCACGCCGTCGCCGATGGTGATCACTTTCGTCACCTCCGCACGGTGGCGGCGCTGGATGGTGGGCTTGCACAAGCCGCAATCGGCGTGACACTGCTCGTCGCACGGATGAGGCCAGATGACGCGCAGATAATCGCCGCTCGGGTCAAGTCGGTTGCAGTACAGGGTGAGCCTGTCCGCCCACGGCGCCAGCACGGGCTCCAGGAAGAAGCTGAAGCCGCTGCTCACCACCCACAGCCTGTCACCTTCGGCGTGCACGCGGTTCACGAATTCGCCGAACCCGGGCCGCAGCCGCACCTCGCGCAGCGCGTACGCGCGAATATCATCCAACCAGCGCGAGGGGATGAGACCAAACATCCGCTCGAGCCCCTCGCGCACCGACAGCTCGCGCTGGTTGACCGCTCGAATCAGCGGTTCCGCCTGCTCGGGCACAAAGTGCATGAGGATGGCCCGGTTCATGTCCTGTTCTGCGATGGTGCCGTCAAAATCGCTGAACCAGCCCCACGGCCCACCGCGGCGCGCGGTGGTCATGCTTCTCGATACCCCCATTTCTGCAGCGCCTGCGCCAACGCTGGGCTGTTCTCCGCCGCCTGCGGCAGCGGTATGCCGCGGACCGCCGCGTCGATGGCGGCACAGAAGGCGCGGCCGCCGGCGGTGGCGCCGCCCGGATGGCCGTGGATACCGCCGCCCGCGTTGACGATGATGTCCGTGCCGAAATCGCGCAGCAGCACCGGGACCAGTCCTGGGTGAATGCCCGCCGAGGGCGCCGGCAGGCACGGCTTGTGCGGACCAGGTCGCCGCAGCGCCGCCACGAGGCGCTCGCCTTCCTCTCGCGGTAGCGTCACGGAGCCGTAGGGTGACGGGTAGATCACGATGTCCGCGCCAGCCAGGCGCAGCAACTCGCCGAGCACGATGTCGGCGCTGATCCCGTGGTGCGGCGCCGCATACAGTGCGCCGGAGACCGCCGGGTGCGCCATGATGGGGACCGTGACCTCCGGGTCGCGGGCGAGATCGGCCAGGACATCGAGGCCGTACGCGTAGACGTTGAGCAGCAACGCACCCGCGCCCAGCGAAGCCAGCCGCCGCGCCCGTTCTCGCAGTTCAAACACCGGCCCCGTCAAATTGACTGCATACAGCACGCGCTTGCCTGTCTCCTGCCGGGTTCGCTCGGCCGCCTTCGCGTACGCCTGCACCCTTTCCTCCGGCGTGGCGTACGCTTCCGTGAAGAAGATCTCGTCGTCCTTGATCAGGTCCGCACCGCCCAACGCCTGCTCCGTGAAGTGCGCGGTGAGTTCGTCCAGGTTGTTGCCGATACACGACTTGAAGATGCTCATGAGCAGCGGTCGGTCATGAACCCCAAGTCGGTCCCGCACGCCTTGCACGCCAAACTTGGGCCCAGGAAACTGCTGGCGTAACGCGTCCGGGATGTGCAGCGCTATCAATTTGATGATGCCATCCATCGACAGCTTGCCGAACACGGTGGTGAGCAGCGCTGAAAAGGTCGGCGTGAAGTTGATCACCGGATAGCCGATGGTGATGTCCGCCACCACCTGGCCGTCGGCGAGGTGTTCCACCGTCTCCATCCGCTCGACCACACCGCAATGCTTCTGCACCTGCGCCTGTTTCGCCGCGGGCAGGTCTGTCCAGGATCCGACCGTGAGCCCCACGGCAATCCCGTCGGCACGCGCCTTCAGCTTGTCCTCCCTATCCACCAGGCGGTATGTCGCATACACATACGCGTCGTTGGGCAATCTTCGCACCTCATTTCTCCATCCACTCGGGTCCTGTTCCTAAGATGGCTCACCACGGTCGCCGGCTTCCGTGCGCAGGTGAATGGCCCCGTGCTGCATCAGTGCAGACCGACGGAGAGCACCGCCTGCAGGGACAGTCCGAATAGCACGAAGCCGATCACGGCCGCCACCGCCGCCCGCCTGCCCGCCTGCTTGACGGCCGGCATCAGGTCCGTCGTCGTGATATATAGGAACGTTCCCGTGGCGATGGCCATCAGGATGTCGACCGCCAACGCGTCAACCTGCCCGATGCGCAGCGTGACCACCGCACCCAGCAGCGTTGAGGCACCCAGCGCCGCGGCGGTCCACACCGCTCGTCGCGGCGGCCCTCCGGCGGCCAGCGTGACGGTGGCCATGCCAAAGCCCTCGGGCAGTTTGTGCAGCGTGATGGCCACAAACATCAGGATACCGGTTGCGCGGCTGACGGTAAATGCGCCGGCGATGATCACGCCGTCCATGAACGTGTGCAGCAGCAGGCCGACAAACGTCGCCCACGCCCCGCCTGTGGACACCCTGTACGATACATGCGCGTGGTGATGCGCGCTGCCCCATCGCGCTTGCTCCAGCAGGAGCAGCGTGAGGTAACCCGCACCAATCCACAGCGGCGCCGTCTGCGGCAGCGCGCGCATGGCGTCCGGCATCCGGTCCAGCAGCGTCGCGCCGAGGAGAAAGCCGGTACCGAGGGCCGTGAGCCATGCGGCGTCACGAAGTCTGGGCGCGAAACGCGTGGCGAGGCCGCCGATGAGGTCTGCCAGCGCCGCCAACACGGACAGCCCCAGTGTAAGCCATACCATCTATCCACCCTCTAATAGAAAATCATTTTCTACAAGGAGACCCGAAGAAGACTCTACAGGATGCATGCTGTGACGTCAATATAGACAAATCAGGGCGGTTATCATACCATACAACTCAAGGTGTTGAGAGGAGGATGTGCCGTGGCGACGATTCGCGTGCGCAACACCGGTGAGCGCATCACCGACGAGGCGCAGGTTCGCGCCTTCCTGGAAAGCAACAACGTCTACTATGAGCACTGGCCGCTCGACGCGCTGCCCGCGTCGCTGCGCGGTAAGTTCGTGCTGTCGGACGACGAGAAGGATCAGATTCTCGAGGCACTGCGGCCGCAGATTGAGGCGCTGGCAAAGGCGCGGGGGTATGTGAAGTGGGACGTCATTGCCCTGTCCGAACAGACCCCCAACCTCGAGGAGATGCTGAAGAAGTTCGAGCAGGTGCACACCCACACCGAGGATGAGGTCCGCGCCATCGTGGCCGGCAGCGGCATCTTCGTGATCAAGGGGAAGGAAGGCTACTTTGATGTCGAGCTGCAGGCCGGCGACGTGATCTCGGTGCCGGAGCGCAATCCGCACTTCTTCACGCTCACCGATGAGCGTAAGGTCGTCGCGGTGCGTCTGTTCATTGATCCTTCCGGCTGGGTCGCCCATCCCTACGAAGACCCCGAGTTCCAGCGCGCGTAAAGGATCGCGTGCCACCTTCTTGCATCGTTTCCTGAGTGAAGACGGCGCCGGCGAAATGCCGGCGCTTTCATTTTCACAGCCCCCTACACAAGCGGAGCCGACCGTGCTAAGATGATACGCGTCATGTATTCGACATACGAAATAAATCTATAGAGATAACAGGAGGGAGTGCAGAGATGTCAGACACAACACGACGCTTTCCGCCGGCGGTGTGGGCCACGGCGTTCGCCACGCTGATTGCCTTCATGGGGATTGGTGTGGTGGATCCGCTGCTGTCGCTGATCGGCAAAGCGATGGGTGCCACCAGCGCCCAGGTGGAGTGGCTGTTCACCAGCTACATCGCCATCATGGCCATCACCATGCTCATCTCGGGTGTGATTGCCACGCGGCTCGGCGGCCGAATGACCATGCTGCTGGGGCTGTCACTGGTCGTCATCTTCGCTGCGCTGAGCGGTGCGGCGCACAGCATTCCGCAACTGGCCGTGTTCCGCGCCGGTTGGGGGTTGGGGAACGCCTTCTTCACCTCAACGGCGCTGTCGGTGATTGTCGGCGCGTCCTCCGGCGGCGTGGCCGCGGCCATCACGCTGTACGAGGCGGCGCTCGGCATCGGCATTGCTGCGGGGCCGCTGCTCGGTGGCTTCCTTGGCGGGGTCAGCTGGCGCTATCCATTCTTTGGCGCGTCCGTCCTGATGTTCATCGCGGTGATGTGCACCTTCTTCCTGGTCTCTGAACCGAAGCAGAAGGAGCCTCCCCGCACTGCGGCCGACCTGTTTCGGGCCATCCGCCACCCGGCCGTCCTGATCAACGCACTGGCAGGGCTGTGCTACAGCTTCGCGTTCTTCACCATCATGGCGTACTCGCCGCTGACGCTGAAGCACCTGAACCCGCTCGCGCTGGGCTGGACGTACTTCGCGTGGGGCATTCTGGTGGGCATCTCGTCCGTGTTTGTCGTCAACTGGCTGCGCCCGGTGCTCGGCCCCATCCGGCTGCTCGAGTACAACATGCTGGCGCTGGTGGTGGTGTTCATCGCGGCGGCGCTCGTGCCGAGCGGGGGGCTGCTGTGGGTGATCATCGTATCGGGCTTTTTCTGCGGCATCTCGAACGCCATGTTCACCACGCTGGCGATGGAGGTCTCGCCGTTCTCCCGATCCATCTCCTCCGGCACGTATAACTTCGTGCGCTGGGCAGGCGCCGCCATCGCGCCGGTACTGTCCGGCTGGCTCGCCGACACCTTCAATCCGAAGCTGCCGTTCTGGGTGGCCGCTGCGCTGGTGCTGGTGGGTTGCATGGCGCTGGCGCTCGCCCGCGGCATTCTGGAACACGGGCTCGAGGCGAACGGTCACACGGAGGGGCTGCACGCGCACGGCTGAACGGTCGTCTCGGTGTCCCAACGGCCGTGCCCCAGCTTGGTGACACGCACCGTTTCATCGTGCATCAAGAAGGGAAAGCCCGCCGAGGGTTTCGGCGGGCTTTCGTGCATGTTGTCCACAGATTCCACAGTATTGCCCACAGGTTATCCACAGATTTATCCACAGGTTGTGGATTCTTTACGGCCCGCGCACGGCGTTTGACCCGCAGGTCAGCCCCGCTTCGCACCGCAACCTGCGCCTGTGGTGGTTATGGCCAGGGTCTGTCGATGGTCCGGGACCGGCAGAATGGCCACGCCGCCGAGCAGACCGAGCAATGCCAGGAACCCGAAGAAAGCCGGATAACCGCCAAACCCGAGGAACAGCGGAACAGTAGCCTGGCCAACCACGCCCAGTAAAATGACGGATCCTTTCGCGGGTGGGGGCACACCTTGCCGAGCGCTCCTCTGCGATGTGTCCCCGGCCGACGAGAGGCTGGCGTATCGCGAATGAGCACGATGGCCGTCCCAGCCCCTGCGACACCCACCGCCGCCAGAGCTCCCCATTGGGACAAATCACCCGCGTGGTTGAGCAGATTCACTAAGCCCATCCCCGCGAAGATGGCCAGGTTGGACACCAGCCCGACGGCTCCGGACACTGTGCCGCGCTCCTCGGTGGGGACCTGATCTGCGACGAGGGCGTTGTTGGCGCCGAAACCCATCCAGGTGCGCCGCTTGCCGGATCGCCAAGGGGTCCTATCGGAGATGGCACCGGCGATGGGGTTCATGAAGAGAGCGACAAGTGCTCCCAGCCCCGTCGCATGGCTGATCGCCACCGCCAGGTGCGCCGGGTCAATCCCGTTCAACTTCAGGGTGAGGAGCAGGCCAATCGGGGCAAAAATCGCCAAACTGGCACTAAAATTCAAAATCATGATGGCTTTGAACAGCCGTCTTCTCGGTCTGAGGTACGGTGTCGTCACCTGATCACCCTCATGCCGCGGACTGCTTGCAAGATACTACACGTATTGTATACAACTTCCTTCTGGGTCTGGTGATCCCGTACCGGTGTGCGACAGGTCCCGCGGGCACCAACCACAGCCACCCCGGCCCACGGGTTGATCGCGGGCCACTTTGTCAAAACTCGAGTCACGCCTTCACATGTACACCCGGACCGCGAGCGGTGCGAACACGAGGGCGATAGTGGCCGCGCCGAGGAGGGAGATCGCGAAGTCGTGGCCGATGTGGCACGAGTTGGCGAGCTCGCGCACGGCAAACAGTGGGCGCGTCCAGCGGATATTGGACCCAATGGTTCAAGAAAATTCTCATAATACGGGAAATATCTGCCGTGAAGGAACGTGTGGCGTTTTGGCGTTACAGGGACCGCGTGTTCGTGTTCGTCCATGGATTTTGCAAACTGAGGAATCACTGCGCGGTCTGTTTTTCCAGTGACTGTAGCGTGCAAACAGCAGTGAGGACAAGGCCGCGATCGCATCACATAAGCGGGAAAATCCGGCTTATCCGTTCCGCCGGGGGCGCCGGCGCGCCATATAAGCGGGGAAATCCGGCTTATCCGCCGCGCAGGGGGCGCCGGCGCGCCGGATAAGGCGGAAAAACCGGCTTATCCGCCCTGCCGGGGGCGCGATCGCGCCACATAAGGCGGAAAAACCGGCTTATGCGCCGCGCAGGAGACGCGATCGCGCCGGATAAAGCGGAAAAACCGGCTTATGCGCCCTGCCGGGGGCGCCGGCGCGGCATATAAGCGGGAAAATCCGGCTTATCCGCCGCGCAGGGAGCGCGATCGCGCCAGATAAGGCGGAAAAACCGGCTTATCCGCCCCGCCGGGGGCGCCGGCGCGCCATATAAGCGGGGAAATCCGGCTTATCCGCCCCGCCGGGGGCGCGATCGCGCCGGATACTATTCTATTTTTGCTTACAATCGAACAACGGACCGCACCACTTTGGTGAGCCGATTCAGTACTCCTGTGCACACGAACCCCCCTTGGGCGTTTTTGCGAGGCGACACGCTCTACTGGAGCCTTCCATCGACACCCCGTGTGTCTGACATCAAGGTAACGGATCTCTGTCGAATGGAGACCACGAGCCTAGCTCATGTGAACAGTGATATCACGCCGGCGCCGTACACCAACGGTAGAACCCTCGTTTGGGAGGAAAGTGATCTCGACGCTTGGCGAGGCAGGATTGTGGTGTTGGACCTTGCCACAAAGAAGCGACAGACAATCACCTCTGTGGAAGGACCCTTCGCCTGGCCCAAGATTAACGCGGACAACGTCGCGTATTCTCCGCAGGCGAACAAAGATGCCCTCCGTACTGAAATAGACGTATATGATATGTCCACACACAAAACGGTCACGCTCGTAGCGGACTCCCCATTTTTCTGGGATGTCGGGGATGGATATGTCACGTGGAGTGATGAATCAGGCCCGGATGGTCCCGGTGTTCATGTATATTTCCTGGCGTCCCATGAACAAGTGGATTTGGGCACAGGGGGGTTGCCCTATGCGTTCGGCAACGTGATGGGATGGTGTTCGGCAGGCGATAGTCATGTTTACATCAGACCATTCGGAAGAAAGGCTGAGGCCGTTTGATTTTCGGTTCCTACACCCCATGTACGTACAGAGCGAGGGGCGGGATCTCCCCGCCCCATTCCGCCGTTCAGATGCTGACCTCCACCTTGTACGTGCGCAGCCACGTGTCAACTTCGAGCAGGTAGTGGAACATCTGCGCCGTCGCCATGATCTGCCCGAACCACGGCCGATGCTCGCTGGGTCGGTAACTCGCCTCCACCCACTCCTGCACGGCGTTCATGTCGAGCAGCGGCCGCAGCGGCGAGTCGCTGCGGTTGAGTGCAGCGAGCGCCTGATCACGCACGGCCGCCAGATAGCCGGGATGAGGCGTCGACGGATACGGGCTTTTGCGGCGCGCGAGCACATCGTCGGGCAGCAGGCCGCGCATCGCCTCACGCAGCACGCCCTTCGCCTGACCGCCCACGGTCTTGAGCGCCCAGGGGATGTTGAAGACGTACTCGACGAGGCGGTGATCGCAGAACGGCACGCGCACCTCCAGCCCCGTGGCCATGCTCATCCGGTCCTTGCGGTCAAGCAGTGTCGGCAAAAAGCGCGTGATGCTCAGGTACGAGATCTCGCGGATGCGCGCGGCGCGTGGGTCTTCACCAGGCAGGCGCGGCACCTCCGCCAGGGCCTCGCGGTACCGATCCGCCACGTACGCCTCCGGCTGCAGCTTCGCGCGGACGTCAGGCGCGAGGATCTTCACGCGGTCGGCCAGCCGTAGCGCCCACGGGAAGGTGTTTGCCTGAATGGCTTCCTCGCGGTGGAACCAGGGATAGCCGCCAAACACCTCGTCCGCCGACTCGCCGGACAGCGCCACTGTGAACTCGCGCTTGATTTCCCGGCAGAACAGGTACAGCGAGACGTCGATGTCTGCCATGCCGGGGAGATCACGCGCGGCCAGCGGGCGCATCAGGTGCTCCACCAAATCCGGCGTGTCGAACACCACCGGATGGTGGATGGTGCCAAGGTGCTCACTGACCCGCCGCGCCCACGGGGCGTCCAGCCCGGTCTGAAAACTGTTGGCCTGGAAGTATTTCTCCATGTCGGCAAAGTCGATGGAGAAGGTGTGCAGCGGCCCGCGACCATCCTCGGCAAACGCGCGCGCGGCGATGGCCGATACTGCGCTGGAGTCGAGACCGCCGGAAAGGAAGGTGCATACGGGCACATCGGAGACCAGTTGCCGGCGCACCGTGTCGATGAGCAGCTCGCGCACGGTGGCGATGGTCGTTCTCTCATCGTCCGTATGTTCCCGGCTCTCCAACTGCCAGTACGGCCGGGTCTTCACACCGTCCGCTGTCGCCCACAGCATCCATCCGGCGCGAACCTCGCGGATGCCGCGGTAGACGCCGTGCCCCGGAGTGCGCGCCGGCCCCACTGCGAGCACCTCTGCCAGCCCCTCCGCGTCAACTTGCGGATGAATCTCGGGGTGGGCGAGCAACGCCTTGACCTCGGAACCAAACACGAACCCAGTCCGCGTCTGAGCATAGAACAGCGGTTTGACACCGAGCCGATCACGGGCCATGAACAGCGCTCGCCGCGATTCATCCCAGATGGCGAAGGCGAAGATGCCGTTCAGCCGGTGCACGCAATCGGCGCCCCATTCGATGTAGGCGTGCAGCAGAACCTCCGTGTCGGAATACGATTCAAAGCGATGGCCGCGCGCAAGCAGATCCCGGCGCAGGTCCTCGGTGTTGTAGAGCTCACCGTTGTACGTGATGGTGAAGACTCTGTCGCCGTGGCGGCGCGTCATGGGTTGGCCGCCGCCCGCGGGGTCCACTACAATCAGCCGGCGGTGGGCAAACGCGGCGCAGCGGGACGTCCATGCGCCGGACGCATCCGGGCCGCGGCAGACGAGCGTCTCGCCCATCGCCCGAACGACGTCGGCAGCCTGCGTAAGGTCGCGTTCCCAATCCACCCAGCCTGCAATTCCGCACATGTATCGCAGCCTCCCCACTCGTCGTCGGCGTCCTCGGGGGCGCCGGAAGTCTCGCGGGGCGCCGGGCAGGCGCCCAGAACACAACGCAATCTATGCAGCGGGACGCCTGCGCGTGACGCTCGAAATTTCCTGGCGAGGGCGTCCGCAGACTGCCTCTTCACTTGTGAAAGTGGTATGATTCTGCCAGGATTGATAGATTCGGGAGAAACGGGGTGGGGTGGCATGGCGGAAGATCAACCGTGGCTGCCGGGTGGCGCATTGTTCTGCTTGTATTGTGGCGAGGTCCGGTCGGCCGAGGGGGCGGTGCAGGTGTTTCAGACCGGCTTTCGCCGCGTGGAGGGCACGGATGTGCCCTTGGGGATCTGTGCTTCGCACAACATTCCAGATTTTGGACGGGGGGCATCCGGTTCCTGCACCTGGAAATGGGGCGTCGCCGGGGACCGTTCGAACCTCGGGGGCACCGTGAAGCCGTGCGGTTGACGCCGCTGGTCCGGGGCGTGATCGGCGGCGTCAGGCACGAACGCTTTCGTCATGAAGGCGCTTTCTGTATAATAAACACTGAAAATTGAGATGGTTTTTGAGGAGGGGACCGAATGGCGGAGGATGCGCTGAGGATGATCGCCGAAAGCCCGAAAATAGATCCGCCCGCGGCGTACACGGAGCGGTCGTACGTCCGGTCGATGGCCGAGTACGAGGTCTTGTACCGGCGTTCCATCGAGCAACCCGAGGTGTTCTGGAGCCAGGTGGCCGACGAACTCCTCTGGCAGAGCCGCGGTGACACCGTGATCAGCGGCAGCCTGCCCGAATTTCAGTTCTTCCCCGGCAGTTACATCAACGTCTGCGAGAACTGCGTGGACAGGTTCGCCCTGAACCCCGCCACGCGCAACAAGGTGGCCCTCTTCTTCGAGGGAGAGGACGGGACGCGCCGGACCGTGACTTACCTGCAGTTGTACGATGAGGTGCGCCGCTGCGCGAACGCTCTGTCGGCGTTGGGACTCAAGGCAGGCGATGTGGTGTGCGTGTACATGCAGAATCTCATTGAGACGTACGTGGTTCTGCTCGCCTGTCTTCGCCTTGGCATCGTCTACAACACGGTGTTCGCCGGTTTTTCCGCGGAAGCGCTGCGCGAGCGGATTGTGAGCTCCGGGGCGAAGGCGGTCGTCTGCGCCAACGGTAGCCTGCGTCGCGGCCGTGTGCTGCGCCTGAAAGAGACGGTCGACGATGCGCTCACCGGCGTGGACAGAGTGGAGCACGTGGTGGTCTTCCGCCGCTTGCCGGACCTCGAGACGCCCATGACGCCAGGGCGGGATCACGACTACGACACGCTCCTCTCGGCCGCCTCGACGGACTGCCCGCCGGCCCGCCTCGAGGCGAACGCTCCGGGGCTGCTCATCTTCACCAGCGGCACCACGGGTAAGCCGAAGGGGATTGTGCACGCGGGCGGCGGTTTCCTGCTCGGCACTTACGCGTACACCAAGTATCAACTGGACCTGCGGCCGGAGGACGTGTACTGGAACACCGCGGACATCGGCTGGCTCACGGCGCACATCTTCGTGCTCGTCGGCGGCTTGGCCTGCGGCGTCACGACGGTGCTTTACGAGGGTGCGCTCGACTGGCCGCAGCCGGGCAGGTTGTACGAGGTGATCCAGCGCTACCGCGTCAACAAGCTGTTCTCGGCTCCCACTGCGTACCGAATGATGCTGAAGCATGGCGAAGAGGTGGCCCGCCGCTATGATCTGTCGACGCTCGAGCTGCTCGTGTCCGTCGGCGAACCATTCAACCCCGAGGCGTGGCACTGGGTACGGCGGGTGGTCGGCGGCGGCGTGGCCGTGATCAACAACACGTGGGGGCAGACGGAGACGGGCGGCACTCCGCTGGCGTCGCTGCCGGGGGCGGTGTCGATGAAGCCGGGATCGTGCGGCGTTCCGTTCTTCGGGCATGAGCTGGACATCGTGGACCGGGACGGGCAGCCCGTGCCGCCGGGCACGCCGGGGTATCTGGTCATCCGCAAACCGTTCCCGTCGCTGGCGCGGGATGTGTACGGGGACAGGCAGCGGTATCTGCAGTCGTATTTCTCGCAGATCCCGGGTGTGTATTTCACGGGCGACAGCGCCGTGCGTGACGAGGACGGCCATTTCTGGGTGCTGGGGCGGGTGGATGACGTCATCAATGTGTCTGGCCATCGCATCAGCACCATGGAGATGGAGAGTTCCCTGATCCGCCATCCGGCGGTGGTGGAGGCGGCCGTCGTCGGTCAGTCGGATGAGGTGCGCGGCCAGGTGCCGGTCGCCTTCGTCACGCTGGAGAAAGGCTACGCGCCGGACGACGCGTTGGTCGAGGCGTTGAAGCAGCAGGTGGTGCATGACATCGGCTCATTCGCGCGCCCGGCCCGGATCTACTTCGTCGAGGCCATGCCCAAGACCCGGTCTGGCAAGATCATCCGCCGTATGCTCAGGGAAATCCTGCAGACGGGAGAGGTCCGCGGGGACATCACCGGCCTCGAGGACTGGGAGATTGTCGAGCGGCTCGTCAGCGAACTGCGCGACGCTGCACCCGGCAGCGGCTGAACTGTCCGCGTTTGCGTTGTCCGCATCGGCGGTACGGGGTGCGATGCACGCACCGTCTGTGGGGCAGGCGGCGCCGCTTTGCAGCTCGGCCCCGATGGCGGTGAAGAGGTCCGCGAGCCAGCGCCGCCGTCGGGCGAGCCAACGCTCCTCGATGGCGGCGTGCAGGGCCGGATCCACCTGAAACAGGTCGTGGCTCGGCGCGCCCCACGCGTCGTCGGTGTTGACCTCAATCAGCCAGAGGCGTCCGCGGCCGTCGAGGCAGAGATCGAGACCCACCTCTTCAAACTCCCGGTACGGCGCCAGCGCTTCGCAGACACGGCGGCCACCGTGCAGGATTTGACGCGTCAGGGCCAGTGCCCGGGGCCCCTTCAGGCCCATGCCAGCCATGGCTCGGTCCCAAGGCAGCACCTGGCCGCCGGTGAGGGCGACGTTGGAGACGGCGGCGTCTCGCCCGCCGATGCGCACCACGCATCCGGCGTGCACCCATCGGGCCAGCTCGTCGCGCTGCCATAGGCTGCGGATGTCCATGGGCCGGTGCCGCCACTTCACGCTGGCCACCGCCTGCTGTACAATGCAGGCGTCGTCAGCGGCTTCACCGAGGGCGGTCGCCACCGCGCGCAGGAGGGCATCGGTGCCGGTGACGCGTTGTGGGGGGGCAACAGCGGGCTGAACCGTGAACCGGTCGTGCGACTCCGCGCTGACCCGCACGACGCCTGCGCCGCCGTAGCCGCCGACCGGCTTGACGTAGACGCCCCGAAAGCGGCGCAGCAGCCGGAGCAGGTGTCGCCGGGTGTAGGGGCGTGTGACGGGCAAGCGAAAGGGCACAGGCGGCGACGCGACCAGCACTTTGTACATCTCCCATTTGTTCAGAAACTGCCGATCCGGGTCCAGGCGCGGCGGCCCCCAGCGGCGGATGCGCTTGGCTTCGGCGTTCAGACGCGGTGAGGTCGGGCGGTGGGTCACGTGCTATCGCCTCCCGAGACATGAGAACAACCCGTGGCAGCGTATGCCGCGAGATCAGGAGGTGGCGGGGCGGATGTCCGGGGTATCTGCAGCAGATGAGGAGCAGCGGCGCAGGGACGAGCGCTTCATGCGGATGGCATTGGCGGAGGCGGCGCGTGCTGCGGATTACGGCGAGGTGCCCATCGGCGCCGTCGTGGTGAAAGATGGCGAGGTGGTGGCGAGATCGCACAATTGGCGGGAGACGTGGCGAGATCCAACCGCGCACGCGGAAATCTTGGCTATCCGCGAGGCGGCACGCCGGTTGGGCGGATGGCGGCTGGATGGTTGCGAGCTGTATGTGACGCTGGAGCCGTGCCCGATGTGCGCGGGCGCGCTGATGCAGGCGAGGGTGCAGCGGCTGATCTACGGCGCGTCGGACCCGAAGGCGGGGGCCATCGCGTCCAAGCTGGAGCTCTTGGTGCCCGGCCGCTGGAACCATCACCCGCAAATTACCGCTGGCATTCTCGCAGAGGAGTGTGGTAATATACTCAAGGACTTCTTCCGAAACCTCCGTGGCCAGTCGGCGGCGGACGGCGAGGAAGGCGGTGCGAACACGTGACGACTCGGAGAGATGTCCGAGTGGTTGAAGGAGCTCGCCTCGAAAGCGAGTAGCCCTGCAAGGGGCTCGTGGGTTCGAATCCC
>JAIMAY010000025.1 GCA_023511725.1 Alicyclobacillus sp. | reverse complement strand
AATCACCGCGCCACTGCCCACAAACAGCCCAGCGCCAATCACGCCGCCCAGCGAAATCATGGTCATGTGACGCATCCGCAGGTCGCGATGCAAGCCGCCGCTCGCTGGCAACGTCTCCTGTTGCGTGGACAAGGCTCGCCCTCCTCCCCAATGATAGCGCTTGCAGACCCGCGATTCACAATATACTACACCCCTTGGTACGTTGGCGAGCCCGGGCGCTGCGGAAAATGAAGCCATGCCCACCTTCTGCACCGCGACTCGCCCGTCATCGGTCCAAAGGCATCACGTTGCCGTCACGAACCGCGTACACTTCATCACACAACGCGTCGATATCCTCTCGGTGATGTGATGTCAACAATATCGTCGCGCCGCGCCCTCTTTCTGCCCGCAGCACCTCATACATGGCTGCAACCGATTCCTCGTCCAAGCCGTTCATCGGCTCATCGAGCAGCAGCAGCTCCGGACGCTCCATGAGGGCTTGGGCAATGGCCAGCTTTTGTTTCATTCCCAGCGAATAAGCCTTCACAGGACGCCTGTCCGATGGGTCGAGACCCACACGCCGAATTGCCTCGGCAATCTCTTCAGGTCCAATCCTGCGCCGAATATCAGCCAGGAACCGAAGATTGAGAAATCCCGAGTATGTTGGCAGAAACCCGGGATGTTCCAAAAGGATACCGAGGCTCGGTGGAAAGGCAATGTCCTCGTGCAGCCTCTTGCCCAAGACGAACACCTTCCCTTGAGTGGGACGAACCAAACCGCTGATGATGCGGAACAGCATAGACTTTCCGGAACCGTTGGGCCCGACGATGCCGATGATTTGTCCCCTCGGGATCTCTAGGGTTACATTCCGCAGGACCTCCCTGCCCTTTAGCCTCTTTGACACAGCCTCAAGCACCACCGCATGTTCCGACATTTCAGATGGCCTCCCTTCGCGTTCGCGCAAATCACAGCAAGACGTCTCGACGCCCATCCTGCCAGAGAATGAGGGCCATGAGTAGGCAAATGGCCACCGCCTCGCCAATGGTGACGGTGAGCCAGTGTTTAGCCGCCACGGACATGAACATGTATCGCATGGGAACACACGGGCCAGAAGACCGGAGACCGGTGTACACCAAGGCCAAGAACACCATGGTGGCCCATTGGGCGCGCGTGACGACCTGCAACAAAAGCCAAATCAGGGCGTGGATGTCAAGACAAAGTACCACGAAGACGCCGGCCAAGATCCATCCTCGAAGGGACGTTTGCTGGGAATGGAGTCCGCCTGCAACGACGGCCGTCACGACCCAGCACGCGGCGTAAAATAGCGTGACGATGACTCCCAACAGTGCGCGGCCGAGTGCATAGCTGGAACGAGAGCGGGTTCGAAGACGAATGTTCAGAACCACCTTGGGAGGCATGGGACCCCACACCACCAAAAGACACGTCAGATATCCTAGGAAACAGAGCATCCAATACAGAAACGAAGCATAGTCGGGCTGCGAGCGTTCATACAGGACCCAAGGGTCCAGAGCGCTCAAATTCAGAAACAAGGCTTGTCCTACGTTGACAAGGGCAATCACACCGACCCAGCTCAGGTTCCGGCGCCACAGGTATCTCAAAATGACCCAACAATAGGCCATACCCAACCCCCGGACACAAATCAGAATATATCCACCCTCCGCACTCGCCAACCACCCACTATCGCAAGTGCAACAATGAACCCCGCGGGCACGGCCATGGAGAGCAGCGGGTGCGCCGACACATTCCACAGCGCACGGGTGATGATCTGGGTGGAAAACCTATCCGTGATGAACACCGCCAAGACAACGATGGTCGCAAACACGCGACCCCACCACAGGCTCAGGATTTGACATGCGGTACCAGCCAAAGCCATGCACAGGTAGAACGACACGACAAACGCAGCGCTATATCCCGCAAGTACGGATCGACCCGTGGCCACCCAAAAAAGGATCCCAGCCACAACACAGATGACCCCCGTGTACAGGAGCGCGCATAAGGCCGCGGTGACCATTTGATGTAGCAAAATTTCCAGTCGGGAACGATACCGGCGAACGATGACGTATGGAGGAAGCCGTCCAGCTACACTCGTCAACCAGAAGATGAAGATGGGAATGTAACTGAAGGGGTACTCATAATAAAGCACCCAATACTCCAACGATGGAGCGGTTCGCAAATACGGCATCCAAAGTGATCCCGCGACGTGGAAGAGTGGCATCACGGCCAACCAAAGCGCCGTTGTGCGTCGGATTCGTAAGTCCTGGCATGTCCACCGCGCGCAGTCAGCCAAGAACATCCTGATGGCGTCTCACCCCCGTCACGTAAGCCACTCCTGCAGCTAACCCCAACACAAGAAAATCAACGACAAAAGCCGCGTAGGTCAGATGCGTGACCGGTTGCCTCGGATCCAGGAAATTAAATGGATCCCACGGAAGGAGTTGAATCAAGGAGAACGCAATCCATACGCAGATATACAGAATGAAAGGCGCCATCACTATCAAGTAGCGATTGCGGATGAACAGGGACACGGCCAGGCCGAAGAACGCGTAGGCTGCAGCATACGCGGCGTTGATCAGATAGTACACAAAGGCGTACACGTAGGGGGATGCCTCCAGCAAGCCGGAGAACAACTCTTTTTGCTGAGACAAAGACGTAGAATCCGCAAGACGCGCAGTCCCATGCACCAACTTGGCGTATGATGCCGAAAAACTCGACATGTTCCACTGACCCACGAGTGCGTTGACCACCACCATGTTGAGCAGCATGGGCAGTAAGCAGAGCGCAAAGGCGCATAAGCAAGTCGCGGAGACCTTCGCAAGGTAGTACCTGCGGCGACTCATCCTCACCAGTTGATACACGATGTTTCCTGTCGTCCACTCTTCGAAGATGAGGTCCGCCAACGGGATGGAAACCAACAGAGGAAAGATGAAGTGGTAGAATGATGAGAAGAAACCATCCGACATACCCAACCAATAATGTGACGGCGAAATCAGATTGATGCTGTCCGGATAACCTTGGTCCAGCCGCTCTATCAATTGTCGATCCTGACTGTACTGCGTCGCCCCTTGAAGCGCCGCGATGAGACTGATGGCGAGAAGTATCAGGAAGCAAATCCAGGTCCGCTTGGACAGGATGACCCGCTTCAATACGACCACCGTGTTCACTCCTCGAAAGGCGGCCTCGACCCATGGCCGAAGCCGCCCCGGAAAGTTCACACCAGACACCGACTTCAACTGTCAGCTCGGAACTGGCCGGAATATTCCACTTGAACAACCGTCCAATTGGCTGTCCAGGCCACCAAGTTTACCGTATGACCCAAGGAAGAGGAATCGAGGTTGAAGTTCGCGAGAGTGCCGTCGTCCGCCCCTTCGTACGTCGCCGACACCTGCTTGTTGTTGGTGGCGTCGTATACGTTCATGTTAAGCTTATAGTCGCCACCGACATTTGACAACTTCGCTTGCGCGTAGGAGTTGTTCTGATTGACGTCGTGGCTAATTATAGCGGCTTGTTGAAAGCGCGGCAGTGCGCCAGCGAATGACTGCCACGCGGTACCTGCCCATGCAACACCCGACGCTGCCGACAAACCCAACAATGTTACCCCTGCGGCGAGCTTCGTAGTGCGAGCTCCGACCTTCCCCGCGAAATGTACCCCCTTTGTCAGGAGTCGTCGCGACGACCCATCAGGAGCTCCCGCTAATCATGATATCTCTTTTTTTTGTTTTTTGTCAATAGTCCCAATAGGGCCCAACGGCTTTTCGCCAGGTTGCGGCGCACCCCGCTGCCCATTGCTTGTGTATGAAACTCTATCACTTACCCCTCGCGGTCGGCCTAGGTGTGACTGAGGGTTGACAACGGCCCGCGCTGCGGAAAATGAAGCCATCCGAACCCCGTCTCTGTGCCCACAGGCGCCGCCGGCCGGACGGCCTGTCCGCAGGAGCACCACACGTGGTCATACCAGCGTTCGGACATGCGTTCGGCCCCGCATTGGTCACAAACGTAGCGCACGGCAGGGATCACCTGCACAATCACATGCAGCCCTTGGACGAGACCGGATCGGATATCGGCTGGCGTCCAGTCACGCGGAAGCGACATGACCTCCGCGGGACGTTTGGGAAAGAGAACGACGCGAGATCTCCCCAACAGATCCTTGCACTTCTGCCTGCCTCCGAAATGCTTGATAACGCTGGCGGGCGATGACGCCTGTACAAAGCAGACCACCGTGGCGACGTCCGATCCATCACCCTCCAGCCTGCCGGTGATGCAGTACCAACGGAAAGCCTGCGGCTCTGCCGTCGTCATGCCTCCCCACTCCCATCCTGCTTGTCTCTGCGCTCAACATACACCCGGCAACTTGAAATCCTCTCCAAAAATTTCGGCAGCGTATGAACGTCTTCGTCTGCATGAATGACGCTTTCACCAGGACGAATGTTTCAGGCTATTGGATGAGTATGCGGTCGAAGGTTGTCTGTTGCCGCTCACGAAGAGAGCGCGCGACTGTGACATCGCGCGCTCTTGAATCGTGATCGTATTTCCTGGGAAGTGCCGGAATATTTTACACTCGCAGCGGGCAAGCGGAGGGGCTTCTTGTTTCAGAGCTTCTCCGACACCGCCTTGGCCTGCGTGAACAGCAGCAGGTAATCCCGGCCGCCGGCCTTCGAGTCGGTGCCGGACATGTTAAAGCCGCCGAACGGATGCACGCCCACAAGTGCACCCGTGCACTTGCGGTTGAAATACAGGTTGCCGACGTGGAACTCTCGCCGCGCGTATTCCAGATGATCGCGGTTGCGACTGAACACTGATCCCGTCAACCCGTACTCCGTGTCATTGGCAATGCGGATGGCATCCTCGAAACTGTCGGCGCGGATGAGCGCCACCACGGGGCCGAAGATCTCCTCCTGGGCGATGCGGGCGTGCGGATCGACATCGCCGAAGACCGTCGGCTGGATGAAGTAGCCGTTCCCTTCCGCCTTGCCGCCCCCGGCGAGCAGCTTCCCTTCACCCTTGCCAATTTCGATATACTCCAGGATCTTGTTGTACGCGCTCTCGTCAATCACAGGCCCAACCTGGCTGTCCGGCTCGGTGGCGGGTCCAACGCGCATCGACTTGGCGAGTTCCACGACACGCGCCGCCACCTGGTCATAGATGTCCTTGTGCAGGATGGCACGTGAGCAGGCCGAACACTTCTGACCGGAGAAATTGAACGCGGAACCGACAATCTGCAGCGCCGCCTCCTCCAGATCCGCTTCGCTGTCGACGACAATGGCGTCCTTGCCGCCCATCTCCGCGACGACGCGCTTTAGCCAGATCTGACCCGGATGCACCTTCGCAGCCCGCTCGTAGATGCGTACCCCCACCTCGCGCGATCCCGTGAACGAGATGAAGCGCGTCTTCGGATGGTCGACCAGGTAATCACCAATCTCGCTGCCGCTCCCCGGCACATAATTCAGCACACCGTCGGGGATGCCCGCCTCACGCATGATCTCGACGAGCTTCCACGCGATGACCGGCGTTGGGCTCGCCGGCTTGAGAACCACCGTGTTACCCGCCACAATCGCGGAGCTGGTCATCCCCGTCAGGATGGCCAGCGGGAAGTTCCAGGGCGGGATGATGATCCCCACCCCAAGCGGGATGTAGAACTGCTCATTGTCTTCACCGGGGATGCGCGCCAACGGCTGCGGCTCGCCCATCCGTACGGCCTCGCGCCCGTAGAATTCCAAGAAGTCGATGGCCTCCGCCGTATCCGCGTCCGCCTCGGCCCAGGTCTTGCCCGCCTCGAAGCACATCCAGGCGGACAGCTCATGCTTGCGGCGGCGCATGATGGCCGCGGCTTTGAACAAGTAGCGCGCGCGCTCGGTGAAACTCTTGCGGCTCCAGCTTTCGAACGCCTTCAGCGCAGCCTGCATGGCGCGTTCCGCCAGCGCCTGGTCCGCCTTCGCGACCAGCCCCACCAGCTCGTCCTTGTTGGATGGGTTGATGGAGCGGATCTTCGCTTCTGTCATCACTTCCTCGCCGCCGATGAACAGCGGATACGTCCTGCCCAGCTCGGACCTCACCTTCGCCAACGCGTCCAGCATCGCCTGCCGGTTGGCGGGAACGCTGAAATCCGTCAAGGGCTCGTTGCGAAATTCTGGGACCATGCATCATTCCTCCATTCCGTATTGGCGCAGCTTGTAATAGAGTGAGCCGCGGGAGATGCCGAGCATGCGCGCCGCGCGTGCTTTGTTGCCACCGCACTGGCGCAGGGCCTGTTCTATCCGATCCCGCTCCAACTCGCTCGACCACCGCGGCAGCGGCAGCGCTTCTTTGGCGACGTCCTGGAGTGTGACGGGGCGGAGCGGGATGGGCAGATCCGCAGCCGTGACCTCGGGCCCGGTCGCACGCTGCACGGCAGCGCGCATGGCGTGCCGCAACTCCGGCAGGTTGCCGGGCCAGTCGTACGCCGTGAGCGCCGCCACCGCATCTCCTGTCAAGGACGGAAGGGGACGCCCCAGCTCCCTGCAGACCTCGCGCAGAAAGTGTACCGCCCAGGTGCTGATCTCGTCGCGGCGGGCGCGCAGCGGCGGCACCACGACATGCTGGAAGGCGTAGTACAGGCGCGCCGGGAACTCGCCGGCCGCCACCCGCTCCGGGAGATTCGCGTCCGCTGTAGCCACAATGCGGCAACGGAGCGGCTGGGATGCATCCCCGCCCGGCGGTTGGAACCAGCCCTCGGTGATGGCGTGGCCGAGGCGGTGGAGGGTCGTGATGGGCAACGCGTCGATCCGCCTCAACAGCAACACGCCTCCCGCCGCTCGCGCAAGCGCCCCCGGTCGTTCCGGCGCCTGCGAACCTCCCGCCGCGCCGAACAGCTCCAACTCCGACAGCGGCTCCGACAGCGACTCGCACGCCACCGTCCACACCGGCCCAGGCGCGCCAAGCTCCTGAAGCGCCTGCCGCAACAGGCTCGCCTTGCCCGTTCCGGGCTCGCCCATTACCAGCACCAGAGGGCCGTGCGCAGGGCCGAACCGGAGAAGCTCCACCACCTCGCTCATCCACGGCGTGTGCAGCCACAGGGACGCCTGCCCGGCCTCCGCATTCAGCGCGGCGTGCCGCTCGCTGAGGCGGATCACCGCCGTGATGTCGCGCTCCACCGCCGCCGCGCCCACCAGGCGGCCGGACGCGTCGCGCAGCGGGACCGCGCTGATGAACACATGCCAGGCCGGCCGCGGCCGGTGGTACACGTGCGTGACCGGCATCCCGGTTTGCAGCACCTGCAACAGCATCACCGACTCACGCGGAAAAAACTCGCTCACCGGCCGGCCCAGGATGTCCTCTCGCGCGATGCCGTATACGCGCTCTGCCGCCCGATTCCAGTATGCGACGCGACCCTCCGCGTCGACCACGGTCACCGCGTCCGGCATCACGTCAAGGATGGTGAGGACGCCTGTGGTATCCAACTCCATGATGTCGATCCCGCCATTCCCCGTCTCCTGCACAATATCTCGACACACTGTCCAACTTTTGAACACATCAGCGACGCCTTGATCAAAGATGTACCATAAAGCGCTTTCAAATGCCAGAGGGGCGAGCAAGGATGGACTTTCTGTCGGATGAGGTGTGAAACAAAAACCCCCGCCAGGTCGCGGGGGAAGCTCCTAGATGTACCTTGTTCAAGAGTGTCGCATGCGCCTGCGATGCATGAGCATGCGGATCTGATACTGGAGAAAACAGCCGATGCAGAAACCCAGAATGGCAATGAACGCTGCCAAAAACACCAGCACTGAGAACAGGTAGCCGGCGATGATCCAGCCCGCCGCGAACGAAACCAGGCTCAACGCCAGGCAGGCCACGGCAATCCACTGATTCACGCGCTGTTGTTCCCGATCTTCCAGCGCATACTTGGACGGCTGTCGCCGCAGGAACAGCTTCGCCAAACGCATCACCGGATTGAAGTTGAACAGCGCCCCACCGAGCCCCGCCACAAGGGGCAGGACGAGCAGAATGTGCCAACCCGTGAGCCACGTGGCGAGGACGCAGATGACAATGAACCACTGGTTCGCGCGGACCAAGGGCCTCGGTATCGCGTTGGAAACGGCGTGAGAAGCCGTGATCGATCCCATCCTAAACACCAACCTTTTTTATTGGAATATCCGGATTGGGATCGATTGTGGATCACGCTTTGGCCACTGTCAAGCCCTCACGGCTGAATCCGCGGACACATCGGGTCGGCGCGTCACCGAGCTGACCGCGAACGCCACCACGAGATTGACCACGAGGGCAACGATACCAACGTTGAGATCTTTCACCCACTGCGGGAACGTGGGCAAAAGCTGGGCCACCGTCTGATTGGTGATGGTCGTGTACGCAACGATGATCTCGCCGACGAGAATCCCGAAGAATGCTCCCTGCTTCGTGAGCGGGTTGCGGCGTGCAAGGCTGAACACGATGGCCGGGAAGAACTGTGTCACCAGGCTGTAGCCCATGAGCAGCAGGGCGACAATCGTCTGTCCGCCACGGAATGTGAAGTAGACCGCCACCAACGCGACCACCGGTACGAGATAGCGAGCGAGGCGCGCGACCTGATCATCCGTCGCGTCTGGCCGAATGGCCCGGTAGCCGTTCTTGGCAATCATCGTGGCACAGGTGAGCACCAAGAGCGATCCCGGCACCAGCGCGCAGAGCATCCCCGCCACGCCAATGATACCCACCAGCCACCGCGGGAACGTCTGAACGGATAACACCAGCAGCGAGGTGTCGCCTGCCGAGCCGGTGAGCGGCGGCTGAATCTTCAAGATGCCCGCAAAGCCCACGAAGAAGACGAACAGGAGAATGAGCTGATACAGCGGGTATAGCGCCGCGTTGCGGCGGAAGACGCGTGCGTCGCGCGCGGTGTACACCGCCTGGAACGCATGCGGCCAGGTGTAGAATCCGAGCGCCGAGAGCAACACCGTGGAGATGAACCACCACACGCTCATACCCTTCGAAGGAAGCGCCAGATAACCGGGTTTCGCGGCGTCGATGGCGTGGAACATCGGCCCAATCCCGCCATACAGGTGCACGGGCAGATAGATCCCCAAGAACAACACGACGACAAGCACCAGCGTGTCCTTGAGCACCGCGGTCCACGCCGTACCGTGAACGCCGGACACATACACATAAATCACGACCGCCAGCGCGCCAATCCACACCGCAGCGGCCGAGGACAGGCTGCCATAGGACGCTATCTGCACGATGCTGCCAAGCCCTTTCAGCTGCAGCACCATGTACGGCACCATGGCGATGATCCCGACGATGAACACAAGCCAACCCAGAGCGCGGCTTTGGTATTTGACCACAAAGAAGTCCGACTGAGACAGCAGACCTTTCTCCTTGGCGTATCGCCAAATCGCGGGCAGCATCCAATAGGACAGGACGTAGGCGAGCGCGCCATACCATAGGATGTACAGCGCCGGTCCGCCCTTACCGTAGGCCCAGCCGCTTGCGCCCAGGAAGGTGAAGGTCGTGTAGATCTCGCCCGCCGACAACAGAAACACGAACAGCGTGCCGAAGCTTCGCCCGGCCGTGGACCACTGCTCGAGGGTCATCGTCTTCCCGAACCGTGCCAGCAAACCGAGGACGAGCGCCACCAACAAACCGAGGATGAGAACCGCCAGCGCCGCGTTCACGTCACGCGTCACCTCCGCGGTTGGCGGGGTCCGTCAAGCAGACCACCGCCATGATGGCGCTGGTCAGCACCACCCACAACACCGTCCAGAAGAGAATGAACGGCAGCCCAAGCACGAACGGCTGCGTTCGATTGGCAAAGAACATGCCGATGATCAGGGCAAGAAAGGGAAGAACCGCAAGCCAGCGCACCGCGCGCACGCCCATTCCTCCTTTCATTCCCGGCCCCGGTCAGGCAGTCGGTCCGCAGAAACTGCCGATGATCCCGAGAAAAGCCCGCACACCCATCGGTAAGGCATCCTCATCGACCGTGAAACGCGGATGATGGTGAGGATAGACGATGCCTTTGTCACGGTTGCCCGCCGCGATGAAGAAGAACGTCCCAGGTGCCGCCGTCTGATAGGCGGAGAAGTCTTCGCCACCCATTGTCGGTGTTGCCTCCTGGACAATCTCCTCACCAAACACCCGGATCAGGGCATCGCGTACGCGCGCGGTAACCTCTTCGTCATTGATGACCGCCCTGTACCCCCGCTCGTAGCGAAACTCGTAGCTGGCGCCGTGCGCCTCGGTGATCCCGCGGATGATCCGCTCCATCCACTTCGGCACCTGCTCGCGCAACGCCGGGCTGAGGGTACGCACGGTGCCGCACAGCTCCGCGGTTTCCGGGATGATGTTGTGGGCGGTGCCGGCGTGAAACTGCGTGACGGACACCACGATGGGCTGCAACGGGTCCACGTGGCGCGACGCGATGTGCTGCAGATTGGTGACCACCTGCGCACCGATGGCGATGGGATCCACCGTGGCATGCGGGTACGCTGCATGACCGCCTCTGCCGCGGATGGTGAGGTAAAATGCATCCGGTGCAGCCATCAGCGATCCGGCCTTGACCAGCACCTTTCCCACCTGCTCATTCGCCCACAGGTGCGCGCCGACAACGAAGTCCACGCCCTCCATGACCCCGGCGTCCACCAACTGCTGTGCACCGCCGGGGAACAACTCCTCGGCATGTTGGAAGATGAAATGCACCTCGCCCTGCAGTTGGTCTCGGCATGACGCGAGAGCCTTGGCGACGCCCAACAGGATGGCGGTGTGCCCATCATGCCCGCAGGCGTGCATCACCCCGGGCCGAGTGGAGGCGAATTCGAACGTGTTCTCTTCCTGAATCGGAAGGGCATCCATGTCGGCTCGAAGCGCCAGTACCGGCCCCGGCCGGCTCCCCTTCAGGCGCGCCACGACGCTGGTGGGTGTCGGACGCGAAAGTTCATAGACCTCGAAGGACGTCAGGGTATCATAGACAAACTGCGCGGTCTCGTGCTCTTGAAATGACAGTTCCGGATGCTGGTGTAGATAACGGCGCCACCGCACCACATCGTCCTTGACCTGCTCCACCAGTGCATCCAGGTCTTGCAAGAGAATGGACATCGCGCACCCCTCCGTGATGATCTTGGACGTGCCCCAGGAGATAGTTGGATGATGAGATTATATCATTCCTATTCAATTCTGAGTGTAGATATGGATGCAACATGAAGGGGTATTCGGAGAAGCGGGTGTGAGGTGCTCCGCGGGCTCCAACGTGCGGGAAAACCTGGGGTGTCATCGGACGGTGACGCGCACGGATGGCAGGTATGCCTGCCATCCATCGCGCAGTCAATGAATCACGACCTTGGTCCCGGTTGGAATGTTGTCGTAGAACCACTTCGCGTCGGGAATGGACAGGTGCACGCAGCCGTGAGAGTCCTCGTGGCCCAAGTCCTTGGCGACGGACTCAATCACGTGATGGTTCTTGTCCATTGGGACGGAATGGAAAAGGTATTGGCCGTGGTTCAGGAACGACACCCAATACTCCGCACCCTCCTGGAAGCGCGGCGCGTAAAACCAGGTGCCGCGTTCCGGCTGAATGTGGAAGACGCCACGCGGCGTCTCGGTGGCTGGATTCCCGTCAATGCCGGTCGACACAATCATGGTGTAGATGATCTTGTCCCCCGCGTGAATGTAGGTGCGCTGCTTGGGAATGGATACTTCCACCCAAATATCGTGGTACTTGGACAGATCCGGGTACGGACCGCCGGTCGGCTGTGTCCAATCCACCCATGTCGTCTTTTCGGCGGTGTCGCTCTGGTGGTTGGCGACGGGATGGTCGTCGTCCTCCGGTTCTGCGTCGTCGATACGGCTTGAACCCTTGGCGGCAGCGTCGGATGTATTCTCGGAACTCGTCCGGTGTGGTTGCTTCAGCACCGGATCTGGCGCTGATGAGGATCCGGCGGATGTGGATCCCTGTGCAGGCGCCGTGGCACCCGCTGCAGTCGGGGTATCCGCCATAGCCGTCTCGGGTGACAGCGGACTGGTACGGCCCTGCTGTATGCGATAATAGCCGTAGCCCACGGACGATCCGAGAACGACCACAGCCACCACCGCAGGCACAAGAAAACGCATGTCAGGAAGCCTCCACACACGACTTGAACGCCTTCGGGCAATCAGGATGGAACCGAGATCGACTGGATTCCATGATACATCCATTCAAGCACAGCGCGGCGCCGTCGACAAGCCGTGTTGAGCATGGGGAATTCCTCCACAGCAACCGGTTTTTTGCGATAATCATGAAGAATCACAAGCGAGGTCTGGTGCGGGAAGGGGGAGAAGCCGGGGCCATGACCAAGTCTCGCCGGCAACAGCTGTATACGGTCCTTTTCGTCCTTTGCTTGGTGGCTTTCTTCGTGTCCCTCTGTGCCACCGGATTCTGGGCACTGCAATATTACCAGGATGTAAGCTCGGCAACGGGCACATACGATGCCAACTTCGCCGCTGCATTTCGGCAGCTTGCGGACGAATCGCGCAGAACCCTGATGCATTGGCTGATCAGCGATGCCGTCACCATCCTCCTGGCCGTCGCCACGTTGGTCCTGGTGGTGCGCAGCCGGCGTCCGACGGCATCCTGATCCACGCGGCCATGATCCGTCACGACGACGGGCCCGGGTATACGCTGCTGATAAGAAAGACGGTCTCCCGCAGAACCGGGAGACCGTCTTGCTGACCGCCCACCGGGCGGTGGAGTGATCAACAACATCGAGAGACCTTGCCGCTTTCGTACCTCTCCTTCAGGCAGTGCAGATAATACTCGCGCTCCGACATCACCGGTTGGTCCGGGTGGACCTTCCGATGGTGCTCAAGATAGCGCTCGTAATTGGGCATGCCGAAGATGGTTTTGATCTCCGTGCTCGCCCGCCGCATCCACTCGCGGAACGCCATACGCATCACCTTCAAACCGTCGCGGACACGCCATCCACCGAGACGAACTCCGATTCCGCCAACGGCAGCGTCTCCTTCTTGAACAACACCTTATACCATACGCGCAGCGCCGCCAGCACGACCAGCACCACGACCGCGACGAAGAGGATGCAGACGATGCCATCGAGATAATCGTTGAACAGCACCTCGTGCATCTGCGCCATGGATTTGACCGGCGCCAGCACCTTGCCCTGGGCGATGGCTCCGCTGATGACCCGAGCGTGCGCGAAGAAGCCGATGGACGGAACCGGCGAGAAGATCTTTGCCAAGCCCGCGCCGAGGGTCGTGACCAGCAACCAGATCATCGGGATGATGGTGACCCAGCTGTATTTCGCCTTGCCCATCTTGATCAGGATGGTGCTGACCACCGCCAGTGCGATACCCGCGAGCATCTGATTGGCGATACCGAACAGCGCCCACAGGGAGTTGATGCCGCCGTACGGATCGTTCACGCCTTGGATCAGGAAGTAGCCCCAAGCAGCCACCGTGATGGCGGATGCGATGACGTTGAAACCGTAGTTCCGAGTGTCGGCGAACGGCTTCCAGGCGTTGCCGATGAGATCCTGCAGCATGAAGCGGCCGATGCGCGTTCCGGCGTCGATGGTGGTCAGGATGAACACCGCTTCAAACAGAATGGCGAAGTGATACCAGAACGCCAGCATTCCAGGGCCAAAGATTTGGCCGAACAGCGTCGCCATACCGACAGCCAGTGTCGGTGCGCCGCCCGTCCGGGAGAGAATCGTCTTCTCGCCAACTTCCTTCGCCAGATTGGTGATCTGGTCCGGTGTCACCGCGAAGCCCCAGTGGCTGATGGTCTGCGCGGCCTGCTGCACTGTCGTGCCAATCGCCGACGCAGGTGAGTTCATCGCAAAGTACACACCCGGATCCAGCAGACACGCGGCAATCATCGCCATGATGGCAACGCCGGACTCCATCAGCATGGCGCCGTAGCCGATAAAGCGCGCATGCGATTCCTGCTGCAGCATTTTTGGCGTGGTGCCGGAAGACACCAGCGAGTGGAAACCCGACACCGAACCGCAGGCGATGGTGATGAACAGGAACGGGAACAGCGGTCCGGCAAACACCGGTCCGGTTCCGTCGATGAACCGCGATACCGCCGGCATCTTGAGCTCCGGCAGGGTCAACAGGATGCCCACCGCCAGCAGGATGATGGTGCCAATCTTCAGGAACGAGCTGAGATAGTCACGCGGCGCCAGCAGGAGCCACACAGGCAGCACCGACGCGATGAAACCGTAAATGATCATCAGCACTGCGAGGGTCTGACCGCTGAACGTGAAGTACGCCGCCGCCGACGAATTGGCCACGGCCTGACCGCCGATGAGCGCCAGGATCAGCAGGATCACGCCGATGATGGAACCCTCGAGCACTTTGCCAGGCCGAATGAAGCGCATGTAGACGCCCATGATCAGCGCGATGGGGATGGTCATCGCAATGGTGAAGGTGCCCCACGGAGAACCCTTCAGCGCGTTCACGACGACCATGGCAAGCACAGCAATCAGGATGACCATGATGCAGAAGATACCGATGGCCCCGAGAATACCTGCAAACGGCCCGATTTCCTCCTTGGCCATCTGGCCGAGGGACTTGCCGTTGCGCCGCATGGACCCCATCAAAACCACGAAGTCCTGCACCGCGCCGCCAAGCGCCACACCGATAAGGATCCACAGCGTGCCAGGTAGATAACCCATCTGCGCAGCGAGCACAGGACCGACCAATGGACCCGCGCCGGCAATGGCCGCAAAGTGGTGGCCAAACAGCACCCACTTGTTCGTCGGAACGAAGTCCTTTCCGTCGTCGTGCACCCGCGCTGGCGTTGCACGCTTGTCGTTCAGGCCAAACACCTTGTAACCGATGAATTTGCTATAAAACCGATACGCTACCGCGTAGACGCAAACCGCCGCAATCACCATCCACGCCGCGGAAACGGTTTCACCGCGGTGCCATGCCAGCACGGCGAAAGCCGCTGCACCAAGGACGGAGATCACGGTCCATACCACGATGGACAGCGCCTTGTTCAACGCCCTTCCCCCTTTGAATGAAGTCTCCCGGTCCACATCTGTCCCAGGCAAAATCATTATAAACGGTTTCCTCGAATCGAACAATATTTCAGATAAGTGGGCATATGTGGAAAACCCGGTGCTTCTGCGCCGCATCACGGAGCGCTGAGTTGCGCAAGGTAGGGCTGCAGGAATTGGTCCACTTCCCGGCTGCCCTCAACCTCCGACACGCTGTACTCCTCACCCTTCCCCGTGAGATAGTAGTGAATATCTTCCGACACACGGTGATAGTAAACCAGGGCCTGCGCGCCAAGCGGACCATGGTGTTTATCCGCCAACGAAAGCAACAGCAACAGGTTCTGTGCATCCCTCCGGAGTTGCGTCAGCCGGTTCACATGAGCCGAGGCAAGGTCCCGGAGAACCTGTTCCACATCTCGGCGGAAGGCATCGCGAAGAGGAGACTTACCTCCGCCGCCGTTGCTGAACTCGGCCCAAAGCTGTGCGTCCCCCTCACGCAAGCGCTCCGCGCCGCCCCAACCCACAAAATCGTCGATGTGCTCGTGGAGTGTCTCCGAATCTGCCTGAAGGCGTGACAACGCGGCATCCGTCGCCGAGGCGTCCACATGGACCGCGCCCGGCTTGGGATGGCCACTGCTCTGCCTCTGCCACCCGGCGTATCCCAGCAGTCCCACCAGCACCGCCCCGCACACGCCTGCACCGGTCCACCACCACACCTTGCGCATGGCACACCTCCGCACTGCGGTTGTACACGTCTCTGTGTCATGCCTATGCTCGCCGGAAGAGGGGAAGACTCCCGCGTTCGCACATGGGTGTCTTCAACCGCGATGCCCATGTTTCACCTCCTCGCGGCGAACTCCGCTTCGGCCCACGTATCCGCAGCCTCGACGGTGTACATGCCAGCCGGCAGCGGGCGGGACGGCGCCGATGGGCTCAGTACCCGCGCGCAGCCAGGATCAAGCCGCAGATGCCCCCGACGACGGCGAAGATGATCAGGTACGGGAAACCCACCGCGAAGGAAATCCCAAGGATGTACGTACCGACGGCGGAGATGATGTTCTCCAGACCGTTCAGCCAACCCGCGCCCACGCCGACATTGCGGCTCGGGAACATCTTCTGCAGCGCGCTCCACACCGTCGGCAGGACCACACCATTCATCGCGCTGGAGATGGAGATCAGCCACATCGCGGTGGTCAGATCCGAGGCGCGCGTGCCAAGGAAGAGACCCAGGGCCGCAATCAGTGTGGCCACGCCGGCGAACACCGCGCGCTTCATCCACCTGTCGCTGAGCACCGCGGTCACAATCAGGCAGATGGTCATCAGGATGTAGGGCAGCATGTACCAGATGCCCGTGTTATGCAGCGTGATGTGCCGGACGCTGAGCAGGTACTTCGGCAGCCAGAACAGGATGCCATAGAACACGGTCGCCATGCCCGACCAGTTGAGCAGAAGCAGCCAGAAGTCCGCCTTGCGGAACAACTCACCGAGCCGCACCTGCTCCAACACCGCATCCTCGGCCTCCGAACCTTCACGGATGTAGTTGAGTTCCGCCGGAGACACGTGGCGGCTTTGCTCCGGCGTGTCCTTGGCCACCCACGCCACCAGCGGCAGCATGATGATCACGCCGATGAAGAACAGGACCACGAACGGCGTCCGCCAGGAGCCAGACGAGAGAACCATCCACGTCACCAGCGGCCCGGTGAGGATGGGACCGATGGTCAGCCCGAACTCCCAGAACATGTTTGCTCGCGCCCGCTCACGCGGCGGAAACCATGCCTTGACCCATTTCGAGTTCATCGGCCAGTGCATGCCCTCACCGAGGCCGAGCAGGACGCGCGACAGGATCAGGGCGAAGGTGCTCCAAACGACACCGGTGAACAGCGTCATCAGCGACCACCAGGCGAGCGCAATGAGCGCTACCTTGCGTGGCCCCAGCCGATCCCCCAAATACCCACCAAAGATGTTCGATAAGCCGTACATGAACAGAAACAACGAGTTCGCGAGCGCCAATCCCTCATTGGTCACCACGTGGTCCTTGACCATCAGAGGACCGGCAATGGAGATGTTGGTCCGGTCAATGTACGACACCAGCAGCAGAAACCACAGCACCACCGCGAACGTCCAGCGGAAGCGGGTGCGCGGCCCCGTGCTGATGCCCGGCGCAGTGTTCGTCCCCAACTGTGCCACGAGTCTCTCTCCTTTCCTCGTAGGTTCGACAGCCAGATCCCGGCGAGCGCTTTCATCTCGCAAAAGATTTGGTATGATACCAAGTGACCGGGTCATCTGGTTGTCTGACAACAGTAGCATAGAATCCGTTTTCAATCTTGTCAAACGGACAGGTAGGTGTCCCTGTGCAAGATCTGCGCCCTATCGAACGCAAAAAACTCAGCGAGACCGTCATGCAGCAGTTGCAGACCCTGATCAGTTCCGGCCGCTACCAGCCTGGCGACCGGTTGCCCACCGAAAAAGCCTTGGCCGAGGCGTTCGGTGTCAGCCGGATGTCCATTCGGGAGGCGCTGTCGGGACTCGCAGCCGCCGGTTTGATTGAGATCCGGCACGGCGAAGGGAGTTTCGTCAAACGCGTCGAGATCACCGACTACCTTTCGCCGATCACGGCCTCCGCCCTCGGCTTCCCACATACCGCGCTGGCGCTGCTCGAGGTCCGGTCCATCCTTGAAGCCGGAGCCGCCGAACTCGCCGCCCTGCGCGCCACCGCCGAGGATCATGCGGAACTGGCGGCCGCCGCCGCCGACTATCGCGCGCAGACGGAACGGGGCGAGACCGGGATCGACGGAGACCTCCGGTTTCACCGCGCCATCGCGCGCGCCGCAGGCAATCCGGTGCTGACCGAGCTGATGAACCGGATTCAGGATCTGATGGAACAAGGGATGGCCTACACATTGGGGCAGAATCTCAAGACCCCCGAGAGATCCCAGCAGGTGGCCGCGGAGCACGACGCCATCGCCGAGGCCATCCGGGGCGGTGATCCCGTCGCCGCCCGCGCGGCCATGATCCGCCACCTGACGGGCGTGCGCAACAAGCTATTGCGCAGCATGAACGAGGCCGCAACCGGAAAGGAGAAGACTCAGGATGCGTGAGGTGGTCGTCATTGGCGCAGGCATCGTCGGGCTCTCCACCGCGTATGCGCTGCTGCGCCGGCAGCCCGGTGTGCGTCTGACCGTGATCGAAAAGGAAAACCGCCCGGCGGAGCACCAAACGGGCCACAACAGCGGCGTGATCCACTCAGGCATCTACTACCGCCCAGGCAGCCTCAAGGCCCGTCTGGCCCGCGAGGGCAATCGCCGGATGGTGGCCTACTGCGAGGAGAAGGGCATACCGCATGAGGTCTGCGGCAAGGTGATTGTCGCCGCGGACGAGAGCGAGTTGCCGGGTTTGCGCGCGCTTTACGCACGCGGTCAGGAGAACGGCATCCCCGTGCGCTGGCTCGAGGCGGGCGAGCTGCGCGAAGTCGAGCCGCACGTGCGCGGCGTGGCGGCCATCCACGTGGCAACCACGGGCATCGTCAATTACCGTCAGGTCTGCGAGGCGCTCGCGGACGACATCTGCGCTTTGGGGGGTGAAGTGCGGTTCGGCCGTCCTGTGGTCGGCTTCAGCCGCCCATCTGACCAGGTGGTGGTGCACGTCGGTGGGCCGGGTGGCGATGACATTGCGGCCGATCTCGTCATCAACTGCGCCGGCCTCTACTCAGACCGCATTGCCCGCATGGCCGGCACGCCGGTCACCGTGCGGATTGTTCCGTTCCGCGGCGAGTACTACGAGATCCGCGCGGAGAAACGCCATCTGGTGCGCAATCTCATCTACCCTGTGCCGGACCCCAACTTCCCGTTCCTCGGCGTCCACTTCACGCGGATGATCAGCGGACACGTGGAAGTAGGGCCGAACGCCGTGCTCGCCTTCCGGCGCGAGGGGTACCGGCGCCAGGACCTGCACCTGGGCGAACTCTGGGAAACCCTCGCGTGGCGCGGTTTCCGCCGCCTGGCGCGGACGTACTGGCGGGAGGGGATGCGGGAGATGGCGCGGTCGTACAGCAAGCGGCTGTTTGTGCAATCGGCCCAACGCCTGCTCCCGGAACTGCAGGAAGAGGACGTCACCCCAGCGCCGGCCGGCGTGCGCGCGCAGGCGCTCGACGCCGACGGGAATCTGCTGGATGATTTCACGGTGATCCGCGACGGTCACTTCATCCACGTCCTGAATGCGCCGTCACCCGCGGCCACCGCCTCCCTATGCATCGGCGAGTACATCGTCGAAACCTACCTCGGCGTCACCGCCGCCAGACCCACCAGCGGCACCCGCTGAAATTGGGTTCACCGGTCATCGCCTCCCTCGCCCTGTCAGCCAGCGCAGCGTCCGGTAGAAGGCGGCCGCCGTCCAGCGCTTCAAGCGGCTCTCGCCCTCGCGGGCGACGCGGCGAGCGTAGACCACGTCATAGTCCCGCCGCCACGCCGCCACCCAGCACTTCTGCGTTCCCACCGCCGCCTGGGCCACCCATCCCGCCGCCGGACAAGAGGAAGTACTTCAGCTTGCCGGACGACGTGAGTTGCTCCAGCGTGGTAAGGCTGAGGGCCGGGTCCGATCCCGTCAATCCCCCCATCGCCATCACCGGCAAGCCGGTGGCGAGGATGATGGGCACCGCCGTCTGCATGCTGGGCACGGCCACCAGATACGACCCTGGCGTCCCCGCATAGTGCGCCTCAAGGTAGGTCAGGAGCGCGCTGGGCACGCTACCGCCTCTCGCGAAGCCTTGGAACCCATCGATAGACGGCGTCCCGTCCGCCCCCGGCGCGGAGAAGCCAGCATACGCACCGTCCGCCCCCGCAGGGAAGCCGCCGCGGGCCCCGTACGCGCCTGCAGGGAAGCCCCGCCGTAGCCGGGCACCTGTGCCGGCCCAGGTGCACCATCCACCGCGCCGCCGCGGAAGCCGCCGTCTGGGAAACCGTACGCACCCGCACGCATTGCCATACGCCCACCTCCGAAGGTATTGCCGCCCGCCGGTCCCGCGGACGGCATTTGTCCATTCACACCGTTGAGCATTGGCGTGAGCGCCCAATACCCCGGTGCCACGAGCAGCGCCAACACGCTCAGCGCCGCACCCAGCCGCCTCGATGGCGCGCGCTTCGCCCACAGCACCAGTGCCGCGCCAACAGCAGTCAGCCCCACAGCGAGGACCACCAGCGACCAGCGCAGCCCGGTGTACGGCCAGACCACCCCCAGCTCAAACATCAGGTTGAGCACACCGGCTGCCGGCAGGAACCAGCGCCAGCCCTTGCGGTGCGCCTGCCAGTCCTTCCAGCCGCGCACCGTGCCCGCGCCCACCAGCGCCGCGATGCCAGGCGCCAGCGTGACCAGGTAGTACTGGTGGAAAAACCCCGCGATGCTGAAGAAGACGACCATCGGCAACAGCCATGCCAGCCAGAACATCGCCGCCTGCGTCCGCCTGTCCAGGGATCTGCGCAGCCGGAACCGGCGGAGGAGCGGGATCGACGAGAGCAGAGCCAGCGGCAGCATCCAGCTGATCTGGCCGCTGAGCGCCTGCCGGAACAACCGCAACGGTCCCGGCGTTCCGGTACCGAACATCCCGCCGACGCGACCCGCACCTCTGGGTCCACCGCTGCCCGGCGCGGTACCGTCAAAACCCGTACCGCCCGGCATGCCGCTGTTCTGCGACCATTGGTCCCGGCCGATGCGCCCCCCTTCGACAGCGCCCCACCGACGCTCATGTCGCCGGTGAGCCGCTGAATGCCGTTGTAACCGAAGATGAGCTCCATCTCGCTGTTGGTCTCCGTGCTGCCGGCCCAGGGCCGCTCCGACGCCGGCGTGAGATCCACAGCCATCGGCCAAGAGAAGGACACCGCCGCCATGATGGCGGTGAACACTGCCGCCATCCCGATCCTGCGCCGCCACGACACACGCTGAACTGTCAGCAACAGCACGTACAGGGCCGGGAGGATCAGATAGGCTTCCATCATCTTGATGTTGAATCCGATACCTTCCAGGACCGCCGCCGTCACCAGCCACCGCCAACGCCGCGTCTCCACCGCCTTCCACGTCGCCCACGCCGTCAGCAGCATGCAGAGGACAAGCGTGCTGTCCACCTGATTCGTGCGTGCCACCGCCACCGCGATAGGAGTCAGCGCCATCACCGCCGCAGCAATGAGCCCTGCAGGAACACCGAAGATACGGCGCACCAGGTGGTACAACACCGCCACCGAGGCCACGCCCGCAAACGCCTGCGGCAGGATCAACGCCCATCCATGAAAGCCGAACAGCCACGCGAAGAACGCCTGAATCCAGAAGCCCACCGGGGGCTTGTCGATGGTGATGAATCCGTTCGGATCGAATGAATTAAAGAAGAAGTTGTGCCACGACATCAGCATCGATTTGACTGCTGCCGCGTAATACTCGTTGCTGTAGCCCTCTCGCTCCAGCCCCCACACGTTCAACACCGCGGACACCACCAGAATCACGGCTAGTACCGCGTGGTGCCACTTCCACCGCCTCGTTGCCACAGACTTCCCTCCCCGCCTGGACCGCTGTCCCGCATTCAGTGCACTCTTCATAGCCACGCCGCTCATCGTGAGGTAGCAGTGCCTCGGACGGCACCTTGCGTGACGCGGGCCCAGGTTTGCGATGGTCCCAGTATGGCAGGGGGAACTGAAACGGGTCTGAGAGGTAGCTGAAAGACGGCTGAAACGAGGGGGGAGTGAAGGACAGAGAGCGGCGCCAAAGAGGATGTGGAGATTGACAGCAGGGAGAGGTATGGTGTGCGGCCCGAACGTGCTCGGATGTCCAACATCGGAGTGTTAGTGCCACTTCTCGGACCGCCCGACGGTCCGACGTGGTTGTGGTTGTTGTCACCGTCCCGCCCTGGGGTGCCACTTCTCAGACCGCCCGCCCGACGGTCCGACCGCGGCTGGCAGTACCGTTGGCCCAAAATGCGCCCTGGTGCCACTTCTCAGACCGCCCGCCCGACGGTCCGACGATTGACCGCATTGTTCTGCGCGTGGATTGGGTCGCGTGCCACTTCTCAGACCGCCCGCCCGACGGTCCGACCGTGTTCAATGTTGTGTGGGCGAGGTGCGACAAGGTGGTGCCACTTCTCAGACCGCCCGCCCGACGGTCCGACCCACGCGCCCTAGAGAACCGCATCACGACATAACAGTGCCACTTCTCAGACCGCCCGCCCGACGGTCCGACGCAGACGCTGCAATCGGACGACAAGGCACTCGACAAGTGCCACTTCTCAGACCGCCCGCCCGACGGTCCGACGGTAACCACGCAAAGGACCTCCCGCGCTTGATGCGCGTGCCACTTCTCAGACCGCCCGCCCGACGGTCCGACTCTCCTATCCCGCGAGAACTGAGAACGCTTCTATTATGTGCCACTTCTCAGACCGCCCGCCCGACGGTCCGACTTCAGAGCTTCGGCATCAACCAGAAGACTCTCACCGTGCCACTTCTCAGACCGCCCGCCCGACGGTCCGACGGTGGAGCCTGCATCCAAGCGACGGTTACCGAGAAGTGCCACTTCTCAGACCGCCCGCCCGACGGTCCGACGTGTGATGCGGCATGACATCATGCGTGCCCATGAAGTGCCACTTCTCAGACCGCCCGCCCGACGGTCCGACAGCAGGTGCTCGCATCCCTTGTGCAGCAAGGCATTCCGCAATGGATTTCGAGCGACGTCCGGAAGGAGGGAAACGAGCACTGTTCGAAGTACGTTGTACATGCGCACACTTCCCGTTAAGCCCGCGCTGCATCAACGTTTCGAGCGCCGACCAGGATTTCTGTCCTGAGCCGGCGCTCGAAGTCGGACCGTTGGGCGGGCGGTCGTATCGAAGCCAACGGGGTGTTCACTCCTGGAAAGAGTGCATTGGCACATCCCGTTGAACATGCCGTCCTTTAGATCGGCAATTTGAGTATACCTTTTGGCCCAACGTTCAGTCAACAGGTTTTTTAGTCCCCGAATCACCCAAGACATTCAGAACACTAAGCCTTTGAGGTCCAACGGCGCGAAGTCGCGTCCTATACACGTGATGGTCTTTTCCAGTCGGTTTGAATCAACAGGGCCGAGACGCGCGAAGAGTACCTGATCGACTGACGGGTGAATCACCTCAGCAAGACTGCACCGGAGAGCGACTTCATCCTGCTCCGTAAGCTGACAAAGAAATACCGAATACTGTACGTGCGTGCCGTGCCCGCGCATGATTTTGTACACACGTCGCCACCGTTTGGGATCACTCACATCGTAGCTGACCAACACATACCGTCGCATGGGATCACCGTGTCACCAGGGGTCGATACTCCGGGAATTCCCCCATTAAAAATCGCGACAGAAGGCGAACCTCCAACTCCAGAATCCTCCGGTAACTCATCCGATACCCAAACACGGGGTGCGTGACCATCTCATGCATGCGACGCTCAAATGCAAGAAAGAAAGTCTTCCTTCCCTTGTCTTTCAGGGCGCACGACTCAGGTCCCATGTAAAAATCGGACCATTCAAGCTCCCCGGTATTGAGTACCCGTAGCACGACAGAGTCAGCCACGATTGGGCGGAACGGCTCCATCAAATCCAACACAAGCGCCGGGCGCCCAGGTTCAATCCGGTGATAGAAGCCTAACAGTGGATCTAATCCCACAGCCACTACGGCGGCGTACACTTCCCGGGCTAGCAAGGAATAGGCGAGTGACAAGAGCGCGTTGACTGGGTCTTTCGGCGGCCGACGGTTGCGCCCATTCATCACAACCTGTCCGGGAGGGGCACCTGCAACCTTGAGCATAGAAGGAAAGTGTTCAATGTACAATTTCGCGGCCCATCCCTCGATTCCCAAGAGGGACCCAATCTCGCCCGTTATCGACGTCCGATCCGCGGCCTCCTTGAGCTTTTGCAGCACGTCCCTTTTCACTCCGCTGCCGTTTCTCCTCAGGAGAGTTCTTTGATTAAGAATCTTGGCCCTCACGATGGCTTGGGCCAGGCGAAGCCGAGTTTGCTCGTCGTCAAAGCGGCGAAATTGCGCTTGCCGCACAAGGACATTTTTTGTGTTGATGGGATGGGCCATGCCTAGTAGACGCCCAGCCGCCGTTAGATAGCTCACCGATATACCCTGCTCTAGACACTCATGAATGAGCTGCGTGGAAATTTGAACATTGCCGAACAATGAGATGTGACGAACGTCCTTCATAGGCAACGTGGTTTTATCGCCGTCCGGTTGAACGATGGTCACCTCGAAGCCGGATTTGCCGACCCTCGTCCCATGCCCCGTCACGTACACCGTTGCGAGGTCATCTCGCCGAGGCACAATGTCTCGAATCTTCGGCGGCGTCTCGCCCTCTTCCTCCACAGAACCTAGTAAGTGCAATGTCTCATCAGGCAGACAGATAGCGTTCAGTGAACACCGAAAGCACCTGTTGGACTGCCTTAACGGCAATGGCATCGGCTCATGCTCCAATTCGTGGGCCCGCCGGATCACGGATAGTGTAAATTGAATCAGTGGCTCGGTAAATGCGACACGTACACTCTTGCGGTTGCCTCTATAGAAGATGCGGCCGCTCGTCGACGGAAATCCATTTGCTCGCAGTAGGAGTCCCTGTGCACAGAGCTGTACCTGATCATTGGGCCATGCTCCACCGTTCAAAACCCATTCGCCCATGCGGAACGTGTCATTCTCCTTAGGAGAACTCGCATGCTTCGATTCCACGGGCTCCCAAGTTCCATCTTCTTTGCGCCTTATCGCATCCAACTTTCCGATAATTCCAAGCTCTTCGTCTCCCAAATAAAGACTTTGGGGTGCCTCTTCCCACGCATCGGCACCTACGTCCGATGGACGCTGCCGAAGTTCTGCGCGCCGGTGCTGGAAACTCCCCTCTATCGTATCCGCGGATGGTTCGAACAGCCCTTGCACGTGCATGAGATGAAAGAGACGTTCGCAGTATACAAGCTCATTCAGCATACGAATAGGAATCGCGCTCACGGGAATCACCCCTCGTCTCGGGACATGCGTTTGGTGACAATTCTTAGTCTCGGAAAGACGAGGGGCGTTTATACCATTTTTATGACGTTAGACCCTCTGCTTCGATTTTGCGGCATAGTGCAGTTGGAGTTGCTTGTCCACCCGCGCCTGCACCATTGCCCAGAACGCTTTCTGTTCTGTCCAACGACCCCCGTTTACAAAGCCGGACAAATCTCGGAATAGAACTATGGAGCGGTCTGCCGTTGCATCATCTCCTGTCGACATTCCCTGCTCTACCTCTTCCACGGTAACCTCTGCGACGTTTGCTGTTTGTCGCTTGATTCTATCGGTACTCTTTCGTGCCTCAAATACAACACCGTCTTGCGACACAAACTGCGTTCGCTGGTAATTGTTCTTCATCCGCTCATAAGTGTTCCGCGGGACAGCAATCATAGCGGCTCCTGCTTCTTTTTTCGTGCAAGGTACGCGAATGTCACTTAGATCAAAGTCACTCCATAAGCGCTTTTGCAAATTGTGCGCGGCATTCAAGTCCGCATGGACAACTCGTACCCCTGCGTCTCCTTTCCCTGCAGGTGAGACAAGGAATTCGCCATCACCGGTCGGTACAAGTTGTCCGGGATAAAGCTGTTCGAGGGCGATCTTCTCCTTTTCGATGTAACGAACCAGCCAAGCAGGCAATGGCCCCCGCATGACGACCGGCACCCGACGGCACCGAACGCCAGGTGCCCCAGTTTTTGCATCGAACCGGGAAGAGAACGCTGCAGGAATGGTTCCTACAAGGACGTCATGCATTTGTGCCTGACTGACCAACTCCGCAAGAACGCCGCGATGGCTCCATACCCTCAGTTGCTGGTTCTCACTCGGTGGCCTGTCGTTACTAAACCGGTATTCACTGAGTTCCTCCAGCAAAATCAGTTGGCACGGGGGGTACTGCGCCTGCCACGTGCCTGCGCGCCGGCCGTCTGTCACGTACACGTAACCAAGGGCCTCCATCAGGATACGATCAGCAAGCTTTTTTAAGCGGTCCCGTCTCGCGTTATCCAAATGCTGACGTAGCGACACCGCAAAGCGCGAATCACGTTCTGCACGCACGACTTGTCCTGCGGCAACCGAGAAAGAACTCCAACTGCGCAAAAACCTGTATTGACGTTCAAGGTACTCCAACTGTGCTAGCGACTGACCACCTGGTACATCGAGGGCCGGCCCCTTGATTTTCACCTTCGGACCGTTTCGTACCTCCCGTCGCCATGCGCTTACCTCTTTCGCGAGGGCGCGCCACAATGGCCTGATTGATGCTTGGACCATGCGGACCCACGCGTCCCCTCGGAGAGTGGACTTCCGTTCGAGCAGGGCTACAGAGTCGTTCAGCATGGTGAACCACTCCTCGGGCAGCCGATGAACCCCACGCCCTAAATACCCACGTAACCGCTCCAAATTCCGCTGCTTGGTTTGCTCGTCGCTCACCCCTACGCGGACAAGCATTCGCAATGCTGCCAACTGCGCACGAAGACGATTCAAACGCTCCATCCGTGCTTCGCGAATCTGGCGGACCCGTTTGGTCTCCACCTCACCCGGAAGACGAATGAGGTAGGAGCGCTCATGCACGGCCACGAGGTCGTCGCAGTTGTGTACGTCGTATTGCAACGATGAGTCCGTTGGCTGGACCTCACGCCTCTTGGCTAAGCGAAACACGGAAATGGATGCTGCCGTACGCAGGCCGAGATCGACACTCATGACTCGCAAACCACTGTGCAGGCCCTGTGCTCCGAGGATCCCGCGGTCAGGATGCTGTTCCAGGTACTTGCCCAGCTGACCATAGTCAACGGTCACCCGTCGCGTTCCTTCAGCAATCTTAAATAGTGCCGCATAAGGAGGTCTGCGGGCCCCCGAGGCTTCAGACTGGCTTGCTACACGGATACTGAGATTCAAGTAAACGTCACGTACCCGGCCCGACACGACACCGGGGTCGAGGGCACCCCAGTTACGCGGATGCTTACGTTGCCTGCCCACACGCTCCAGCAGGGCACGCTTATACTGGATCTTTGCTCCACCAAACTCGCCATGAAATTCCCCAGGGGCAGCGGGGTCGTCAAGTGCGATTGTAATGGGAGAATCCGTTCCTGCGGCGCGGATTGCACTGAGTTGCTTGGACGGCGCAACTGGTACAACGACATTGTCGGCTTCAGTCGGCTGTCCATCTTGCATGACAATCATTCGCTCGAAAACGACCGCATGGCGACCAGGTCCATCGTGGTCAAATTGGAATGAATAGGTTACAATGTTCGTCCCCTCTGCGTTCTCGAACCTGGCCCAGACGGGATTAGAACAGGCATCTGGTAGGGTAAACGTTGCAAACTGCTTCGCCTTGTCTAACTTGTTAAGAATAGCATTATATTCCGCCCAACGTCTCAGAAATCTAGGATCCTCCCTCCATAGGGGACGATAGGGAGGCTCTGCGAGTTTATAAAAGAGATCATGAGAACCGAACCTACGCGGATCTTTCGCCTGCTTCTGTTTGATCACATCGTCAAAGGCGTCCATAGGCTCCTGATCCGACATTTTCGTCCAAGCCGGAATAATGTCCTCCAGACCTCTGAGGGCGCGCATTGTAATGCGATGAGCCTGAGCGGATTTCGCAGCAAAACCCAACGAGGAAGTCTTTAGGTCCTCCTCAAGTCGCCGTGCCAACTCCACCAAATGCCGCTGACTGGAGAAGTTCTCCTCGCGATCATCCCGCGCTACTACGAGTTTGGCGTACTCTTCTCCTACACGTTGATTCCATGCCTCCCAAGACATGAGACGTTCGAGCGCCTGCTGGAACATGTCCCTGTCCCATTTGCGGACGCCCTGGCGTTTGCCCAATGGTCTCCATCGGATTTCCTTCCACGTTTCAGTAAAAACATCCATCAATGGCTTGAGCCCGTAGGTTTCTAGCCCCTCCAACACGTCTTTGGTTGGATCGGAAGCTTTACTCGCTTCGTACCTGGCCTTAGCCTCTACCCACGTGGGGTCCCCCGCCTCCTTAAGCAATACCCACTTCGGCTTGCGTCCGGATTTGGAGGTGCCTTTCCCGCCTTCAGAGTTCGGATCCGTCAGGGGACTCAAAAAACGCCGAGAAAGCATCTGCGCATCGCCTTTTCCACCCACGGACTCCGGCACGAGTATTTCATACAACCGGCGCGCGATGCGAAGTAGCTCATTGTCCGTGCCCAGGTCCCCTTTGTGTCCGTTCCTTTGCTGCCTGTCTCGCAGTCGCCGCAGTAATTCTTCACGACATTGCTGAGCAGACATGAAGAGTTCCTGCTTGCCGTCAGCGCCATGCCTGTACAGGTTTTCTTGTCGCAGAAGCGCGAGCCACTCGGTGTAATACCGTACACCCGCGTTGATGGCTTGATGTAGGCACCAGATGCCTTCGCGTACGTCGGGTCGACTCGCTAGCATCAGTTTCACTTTGATGGATTTTACGGCCACAGTCGTTCCCACCCCGTGCTCAAAATTCAGGTGTCCATTCTTTCTCATTCCATACAGCACATGAAAATCCTACCGTCGGTCCACATGAGCTCACTTGCGCTCATACGCGACCATGCTAACATCCCCGGTGTCATTCCACGTCACCTCCGCGGCAATACATGGAGCCGAGAATCCTCCCCCCTCGCCAAACACAAAAAAACGCCGGTCCCCGGAACCCCGAGAACCCGCGCCACGACTGAATCTTATGGTGCGCCCGGCAGGACTCGAACCTGCGGCAGACGCGGTTTAGGAAACCACCGCTCTATCCAACTGAGCTACGGGCGCACGTGCGCGTCCCCTATTATACCTCACCATGTTGCCCGTCGGCAAAGGAAATGCGCGGCCGATCCGGATCGCTCATGGCAGCGCCAGCCGCACGCGTCTGCCCCGCCGCCTCCCGTGCGCCTGAACGCGAGGCGAGCGGACTGGGGAACTCCACCGCCTCGGCGGCGACCCGCAGGTACCCGTCCATCGTCCGCAGCTCGCGCAGTGCCAGCGACACTCCGAAGGGACGCAGCAGCGAGGGCAGGTGCACGCGCAGCGCCTGTTGGAATACGTCGACGCCGGCGGGTGCATCCTTCATGGCCAGACGAAGTTGGCGCTCCACGATGGCAGAGGGGATGGGCACGAGCTTTTGCGCGGACACCTCGATGGCCACCTGGCCATCGGCCGTGACCGATGGCCGCAAGAGCAGGTCGACCGACCAGATCCACAGGCGCACCTCGCCGTGGATGCCCTCGCTATCGATGCGCGTCACGCGCGCTTTGGTGTCCGGGGCGAATTCCGCGATGGCCCGGTTCAGGTCATCAGCGGAAACGTGAAGGATCACCTGCGAGATGCGCAAACCGTCACCGCCTCGTCCGTTGGGATCTCAGCCGCTGCCACGACTTCACGGCCATCAGCACCATGAAGCCGTAGCCCAGCAGCAACAGGATGACGGCGACGACGGTCGCCGCGATGCCTGGCAACATGCCGACAATCAAGCCCGTGAGGATGGCCATCCAGCTGATGAACATCGACCTTCCGAAGGCAATCCGGTTGAGCGCACGCCGCTGAATGATCACGCACGCCACGGCCACCACGACGGCGATGACGAACAACACGCTGCCCCACGTATGCATCGGCGCAACCTCACGACGGGCGCCGGATCACGTCGCCGCCCATGTAGGGCACCAGCGCCTTGGGAATCCGCACGCTGCCATCCTCCTGCTGATAATTTTCGAGGATGGCCGCCACAGTGCGACCGATGGCCAGACCTGACCCGTTCAGCGTATGCAGGTACTCCGGTTTGGCACCCTCCTCGCGGCGGAAACGGAGACCCGCGCGACGCGCCTGATAGTCCTCGAAATTGGAGCAGGAGCTGATCTCCCGATATGTATTCTGGGCGGGTAGCCAGACTTCGAGATCGTACTTTTTTGTCTCCTTCGCGCCCAGGTCTCCCGTGCAGATCTCGACCACGCGATACGGCAACTCCAGCGCCTCCAGGATGGCCGCGCAGTCGCGCACCAGCGACTCGAGCTCCTCGTACGATGATTCGGGCGTGACGAGCTTGACCAACTCCACCTTCTGGAACTGGTGCAGCCGGATCAGACCGCGCGTATCCTTCCCTGCCGATCCCGCCTCCGACCGGAAGCACGCACTGTAACCGGCGAGCTTCACCGGCAGCATATCCGCGGTCAGGATCTCCTCGCGGTAGTAGTTGGTCAGCGGCACCTCCGCCGTTGGAATCAGATAGTACGGCAGCCCTTCCAGCTTGAACATCTCATCGCCGAACTTGGGCAGGTTGCCGGTGCCGACGAGGCTCTCCTCATTGGCGATGAACGCCGGAAACATCTCAGTGTAACCGTGCCGCTGCACGTGAAAGTCGAGCATGAAGTTGGCCAGCGCGCGCTCCAGCTTGGCGCCGAGGCCTTTGTACAGCACGAATCGCGATCCGGTGATCTTCACCGCTCGCTCAAAATCGACGATGTCGAGCGCCTCCGCCAGTTCCCAGTGCGGGCGCGGTTCAAACGCGAACTGCGGTTTCTCTCCCCAGTGGCGGACGGGTACGTTATCCTCTTCGCTCTCGCCGTCCGGTACGGAGGCATGGGGGATGTTCGGGATGGCCAGCAACAGTTCCTGCACCCGAGCCTCCAGCTGGCGCACCTCGTCGTCGAGCATTTTGATGCGCTGAGAGACGTCGCGCATCTGGTTTATCTCGTCCGATGCGTCGAGCCCTTGCTTTTTCTTCCGCGCAATCTCCTCCGACGCCTTGTTACGCAGGCTCTTCAGCTGTTCCGTCTCGGTCAGCGCGGCCCGCCACTGCTCGTCTGCCGCCAAAAGATCATCAATCAACTGCGGGTCCGCGTGCTTTCGCGTCAGCCCTGCACGGAACCGATCCGGATCCTGGCGAATCGCCCGAATGTCCAACATGCTGCCACAACCTTTCGTCCACTCACCCGACGTGCTGTCCTCGATAGGCTTCGACCAAGCTGAGGAAGTATTTGTGGACCCGGTAATCGTTCGTCAGTTCCGGGTGGAACGACAGCGCAACCAGATTGCCCTGCTTGACACCGACAATCCTGTCCTCGTACCGCGCCAGCACCTCCACCCCTTGGCCGATGGACGTGATATGCGGCGCGCGGATGAACACGGCATGCAGGTGCGGCTTGCCGAGCACGGGGATGTCCAGGTCCGTCTCGAAGCTCTCCCGCTGCCGGCCGAACGAGTTGCGCACCACCGTGACGTCCATCAGACCCAGGTGTGGCTCCGGTTCCCCCTCGATGCGCTTGGCGAGCAGGATCATACCCGCACAGGTGCCGAGCATCGGCAAGCCCTGCTGGCCCAGTTCGCGGATAGGCTCCATCAGGTTGTAATCCCGCATCAGCCGCCCAATGGACGTGCTTTCGCCGCCTGGGAACACGAGGCCATCCACACCGTCCAAATGCTTGGGCAGGCGGACGAGGACCGTGTCGGCACCGAGATCGCCAAAGATCCGAGCGTGTTCCGCGAATGCACCCTGGACCGCTACGACCCCAATCTTCATGGTTGTCATCTCCTCTGAGCTGTCCAACCGGCCCCGCCATCGGTCCGCGGCGAGGCCGGAATTCGCGTCACCAGCCGCGGACGGCCAGACGCTCCTCCTCGCGCAGCGTGTTCAGGTCGATGCCCTTCATCGGGGTGCCGAGGCCCTTCGACAGCTCGGCGAGCAGCTCGTAGTCCTCGTAATGCGTCGTCGCCTGCACGATGGCGCGCGCATACTTCTCAGGGTTCTCCGACTTGAAGATGCCGGATCCGACGAACACGCCGTCCGCACCCAGATGCATCATCAATGCGGCGTCAGCCGGCGTTGCCACGCCGCCCGCCGCGAAGTTGACGACCGGCAGCTTGCCTGTGCGGTGCACTTCGAGCAACAGTTCGTACGGCGCGCCGATGTTCTTCGCCTCCGCGACCAGCTCGTCCTCCGACATGTTCTGCACCTTGCGGATCTGCGCCTGCATCGTACGCATGTGCTTCACGGCCTCCACGATGTTGCCCGTGCCAGCCTCGCCCTTGGTGCGGATCATCGCGGCGCCTTCAGCAATGCGGCGGAGGGCCTCACCAAGGTCACGCGCACCGCACACGAACGGGACGGTGAACTCACGCTTGTTGATGTGGAACTTGTCATCCGCCGGCGTCAGAACCTCGCTCTCGTCGATGTAGTCAACGCCGAGCGCCTCGAGGATCTTCGCCTCGACATAATGGCCGATCCGGCACTTGGCCATCACCGGAATGGACACGGCCTTCATGATAGCCTCAATGATGGTCGGGTCCGACATACGCGCCACGCCGCCCGCCGCGCGGATGTCCGCCGGCACACGCTCCAACGCCATGACGGCGCACGCGCCCGCCGCCTCCGCAATCTTGGCCTGCTCCGGCGTCACCACGTCCATGATCACGCCGCCCTTTTGCATCTGCGCCATACCGCGCTTCACAACATCGGTTCCCGTCTTGGACACCGTGGACCCTCCCTTTGTATTGGTTCCCGCTTCAGCGGTCGCCCTTGTCCATCTTGCGCAGGAAGGATCGGGTCATGAAGAAGCCGCCCACGAGGAACAGAATCACAAGGATGCTGTTGAGCACCATCGCCGCAGCCGTCATCCACCCTGGCATGACCCCACCATCCTTCCGCCGCTTCTACACTATTATAAACTACACATGCGCAAGCCAACGGCCGATGGCCATGAACAGACCGCGCAGACCGCGTACGAGAAAGTTGGCTTTCGGGTCATCCTCCGCCGCCACCGCCGGCACGGAGGCCACCGTCGCGCCGTTCACCACATAGTCGATCTCGCCCATCGCGTCCCCCTGATGCACCGGTGCGGTCGCGGGTTTCAAGTGCACCTGGACCTGACCCCGCACACCCTGCGGGAGGTCCACAATCAGGTTGTCCTTCGCTTTGACATGGATGGTCCACCGCCTACCGCCGCTGACGTTGACCACATCGGGCAACGAGCTGTTGGCCTGGACGGGTTCAGCCTCATGGAATTGCGAGAAGCCGTAGTCAAACAGCGCCTTCGTGTCGGCAAAACGCTGGGCCTCCGAGGGATCACCCATCACGACCGAGATCAGCCGTACGCCATCGCGCTCAGCGGTGCCCACGAAGCAGTACCCGGCGTCCTGGGTGAAGCCGGTCTTGAGCCCGTCGATGCCCGGGTACTTGCCGAGGAGTTGATCCGTGTTCGGCCAGGTGTTGCCCTTCCGCACGGTGACGTCCTTCATGGAGGTGTACGTGAGCACCTGCGGGTACTCCGTCACCAGGTAGCGTGCGAGCGTGGCGAGATCGCGCGCGGTCGTATAGTGGCCATCCTGCGGCAGCCCATCCGGGTTCATATAGTGGGTGCCGGACAGACCCAGGGTCTGAGCTTCCTTGTTCATCTCGGCCACGAAGTTCTGCTTGGAGCCCGCGAGCTTGTCCGCAATGGCCACGGTGGCATCGTTCGCCGAGATGACGGCGACAAACTTCATCATATCTTCCAGCGTGAAATGCTCCTTGGGGTCCAGATAGGCACTGGAGACGTCCGGCATGGTGCCCACCTGATACGCGTCGGGCGTCACCGGCACCTCATCCGTCCAGGAGGCCCTGTGCTCCGCGACCGCCTGCATCACGAGCAGCATCGTCATGATCTTGGTGGTGGAGGCGGGCGCACGACGCTCGTCAGGATTCTTGGCGTAAAGAATCTGGCCGTTGTCCGCGTCCATCAGCACGGCCGAGACCGCCTGGAGTTTCGGCGGCGTGGGCATCTTCACCCCGGGGATGACACCGTCCTTGACCGGTGATGCCGTGAGGCTTTCCGCGAAGGCGGTCGGAAACACAACCCAGCCGCTGAGGGAACACAACGCTGCGCTGAGCCCCATCACCCAGCGCGTGCGATAACTTTTCTTTGACCGCATGAGACGCATGTCGGGCTCCTCTCCGTCTCTGTGAGTGTCTCGTTGGGGAGCGAGCTCGTCGCTCTGTCGTAGACTGTGTCAGTACACATACAGGGCCAGTATAACACAGCGGCTGCGGCGGAGAATTTGCCAATTCGCACCGTGATCCGGGGCTGGGTGCCAGGAGTCTTTCCGTCACACCGTCGAACGGCCCGCGGTGCCGGTTGAGGAGGATGCATGCGGGTCGAGGCGGCTGCTCAGCCTCTCGAGCGTCCGTCTCAATGCGAAATACTGCTGATCCAATTCACCGTACTTGAGCACGAAATATTCACGCGTCATGCGCAATTCGTCCATCATGGCTGGAAACTTTGTGTCAATCAGTTGGACCACCATGTCCTGCGTTGAGAACAACACGGGTTTGATCTCCCGCCCATCTCGCTCGAGTCGTCGAACCGTCTCGTCCAACGTTGAAATCTTGGCGTCAACGTTCTCCAAATGGCGGTCGATTTGCTCAAAACGCTGTTCCACAGCATCCAGGCGCTGCTCCACGGCGTCCAGGCGCTGCTCCACAGCATCCAAGCGTCGCTCCACGGCGTCCAGACGCTGTTCCACAGCATCCAGGCGCTGTTCCACGGCGTCCAGGCGCTGTTCCACAGCATCCAGGCGTTGCTCCACAGCATCCAGGCGCTGTTCCACGGCGTCCAGGCGCTGTTCCACAGCATCCAGGCGCTGTTCCACGGCGTCCAGTCGATTCGCAAGGCTGTCCAATTTCTCGTGGATGCTGGACAGCGCAGGTTGGAGAACCTCCTGGAGCGCAGCTTTCCATTCGTCCATCGACATCATGTGAGAAAGACCTCCCGAGAGGGAATCACCGTCCGTGTGTGGGGCGGAAGAACACCTGGTGTCCGACGGTTGGTATTCGAGAAGTTCGACGCGGTTCGGCAAACGCCTGCATGATTCTCCAAAATGTGATGAACATGCGCGACAGATACTCCACACGGAAGGAAGCCCCGTGTGACTCGCACAAAAATAGCCCCGCCAGCGCGGGGCTCGTTCCATCTCCGTCAGATGCTGTAGTTCGGCGCTTCCTTCGTGATCTGCACATCGTGGGGATGGCTCTCGCGAAGACCCGCGCTGGTGATGCGGATGAACTGGCCGTTCTCCTGCAGATCACGGATGGTGGGCGTGCCGCAGTAGCCCATGCCGGCGCGCAGGCCGCCGACCAGCTGGTAGATGATTTCGGCCACCGTACCGCGGTACGCCACGCGGCCCTCGATGCCTTCGGGCACCAGCTTCTTCTCGTCCTCCTGGAAGTAGCGGGCACCGCTTCCGGCCTTCATGGCGCCCAGGGATCCCATGCCTCGATACACCTTGAACCTGCGCCCCTGGTAGATCTCGATCTCGCCCGGGCTCTCCTCGGTACCGGCGAGCAGGCTGCCGATCATCACCGTGCTCGCACCGGCCGCAATGGCCTTCACAATGTCGCCAGAGTACTTGATGCCGCCGTCGGCGATGATGGGGATGCCGGTCTTGCGCGCCGCGGTGGCGCAGTCGTAGATGGCGGTGATCTGCGGCACACCGATGCCGGCCACGACGCGCGTCGTGCAGATGGAACCCGGTCCGATGCCGACCTTCACCGCGTTGACGCCGGCTTCGATGAGGTCCATCGTACCTTCCGCGGTCGCCACGTTGCCGGCAATCAGTTGCAGGTCAGGATACTGCCGGCGCACGCGCTTGACGGCTTCGAGCACGCCCGTGGAGTGACCGTGCGCGGTGTCGATCACGATCACATCCACCCCCGCCTCAACCAAAGCCGCCACCCGGTCATCCATCTCCTTGGAGACGGTCACCGCCGCCCCCACCAGCAACCGACCCTGCGCGTCCTTCGCTGCGTTCGGGAACTGGCGCGCCTTTTCTATGTCCTTGATGGTGATGAGGCCGCGGAGCACACCGTGATCGTCCACCAACGGCAGCTTTTCCACCTTGTGCCGCGCGAGGATCTCCTTTGCATCCTGGAGCGTGGTGCCAACCGGCGCCGTCACCAGGTTCTCGCGCGTCATCACCTCGCCGATGGGGCGCTGGAAGTTGCGTTCGAAGCGGAGATCGCGGTTGGTGATGATGCCGATGAGTTTCCTGGATCCGGGCTCCACAATCGGCACACCGGAGATACGGTACTTGGCCATCAGCGCTTCCGCGTCCTCGATGGGATGATCCGGGGTGAGGTAGATGGGGTCCGTGATGACGCCGCTCTCCGAGCGTTTCACCTTGTCAACCTCGTCGGCCTGGCGCTCAATCGGCATGTTCTTGTGGATGATGCCAATGCCGCCCTCGCGCGCCATCGCAATCGCCAACGCCGCCTCGGTCACGGTGTCCATCGCCGCGCTGATGATGGGGATGTTCAGGCGGATGTCGGTGGTCAGCTGCGTGGACACATCCACGTCCTTCGGCAACACGTCGGATTTCGCCGGCACCAGGAGGACATCATCGAAGGTCAGACCCTCCCGGCCAAACTTATTCGCCCATTTATCCATGCTCTCCATCTCGGAAGCCCCCTGCTTGAGCTGAACGAGCCACATAAATTCCGCTTGTCCCGCGGATGTTATGGGCAGTATAGCAACGTGTCGTTTCGAGTGTCAACGCGAAGGAGCAATGTTCAAGAAGACCGAGAATTGAGGGGATTTGCGGCAGGTGACGAGATTTATAGAAGCTCTTCGCAGTGAGGCGGTGGCCCTGCGGTGGATTGATGCGCGACACCCGGGGGCGCACACAGCGCTGCGCTACCGAGCAGCGTCCCGCATTGCGGCGGCCGCCCGGCAAGCCGTGGCGTTCCGTGACAGCGCCATCCAATCTCCGCTCGAAGTTCAACCTCTGCTCGCGTACTACGCGGTGCTGCACGCCATCAAGGTGGTGCTGCACCTCCAGGATCTCAACTATCCCGCGAACACGGCGGTGCTTCAGCACGGACTCTCCACTCGGCGAGCCAAGCGCGAGACCTACGCCTGGGCGCACGACGGCGTGTACGTGTACAGATCAGGCGTGTTTCAGAGCTTCGCGGCCATTGTGCCGTGGCACAAGCCGTTGCCTCAGCGCTTTGTCGTCGGCGACATGCTCGGCTTTTTGCCGTGGACGCGCGATGCCGTCGCCCGCTTCCATGAGGAGTACGTACACCTGTATCCCGCGGCACGGGATAAGGCGGCGCGGGATGAAGCGGCGCAGGACCAGGCGACGCGGGGCGTCTCCTCCAGGCGACGCGACGGGGCAGCCAGCCTGGCCCTGACAGGACAGGGTGAGGGACCGTGGTACATTTCACGAGCGGCCGCCTCGCGGCGGGGCATGACGGTGGACGAGTGGAGGGCCGGTTATGCCGCAGCTGTGGGGGTGAGGGCGGGATCGGCAGCAGCGATGCTGAATGACAATCAAGGCAGTAACCCGCCCCAGGACGGAAGGGTGCAGACGGATGACGGACGTGCGTCCGCCCGGACTCAGCAGGCGCGAGCCGCGACAGGACGGGGATCGACGGGCGCGCGCGAGCCACTGGGTTTCATGCACCTGCCACAGTCCCCCATCGATCACCCGTGGACCCTCGAACACAACGGCAACCTGTACGTTGCCGACGACTGGCCGCCACCGCGGTGGATGATCCACATGGTGCTCCTGTACTCGCTCGGCACGTTGTGCCGCTACCACCCGCCCGAGTGGTCCGACATCGTGCACTGGCAGAATGAGGTGGACGCCTATCTCGTGCGCGCGTACCTCGCCGAGATCAGCGACGCGTGGGACACCATCGAGCGGAGCCTGCGCACCTGGCCCATATAGGCCGGCGAGTCGCGTTGGGCGGACGCGCCGGGTGGGCCAGGAGAGGGCGGCGATGTGCCGCGTGGGCTCGCCTCATTGCGGCGGCGCAAGGGTCTGGCGAGGGGGACAACCGGGTTTTTCCGCCTTATCGGGGCCTCGCGTACGCCGATCCGGTGGGATAGCGCGATTTTTCCGCCTTATTGGGCCAACGCAGGCGCGGTTCTGCCCCGATAAGGCGGGTTTTCCGGCTTATTAGGGCCTCGCGTACGCCGATCCGGTGGGATAACGCGGTTTTTCCGCCTTATTGGGCCAACGCAGGCGCGGTTCTGCCCCGATAAGGCGGGTTTTCCGGCTTATTAGGGCCTCGC
>JAIMAY010000062.1 GCA_023511725.1 Alicyclobacillus sp. | reverse complement strand
ACCCTCCATCATGGCCCGCTCCGCCGCGGATACAGGCGGCGTCCCCCGGCACGGGTCGATTCCAGCGTTTCAAACTGGCGTGGACGCCTGCGCATCCACCACCAAGGCGCTCGGATCACCACATCCTTCATGTCCTCCGGAATGTTGGGAGCGACAGGGGATAAGTAGGGCACGCCGAAAGAACGAAGCGATGCCAGGCGGCCCACCAGGATAATGCCGAGCAGCAACACGCCGTACAGGCCGAAGAACGAGGCGGCGATGACAAAAGGGAACTGCAACAACCTCGCCGCCTGCACCAGCCCGAGCGCCGGCAAGGTGAACGACGCGACGCCTGTGGCGGAGACGACAATCACCATCCCCGGGGAAACAAGCCCGGCGCGCACCGCCGCATCACCGATGATCAAGGTGCCGACAATGCTGACCGACTGACCGACGGCGCGCGGCAAGCGGGTGCCGGCTTCGCGCAGGGCTTCAAACGCTATCATCATACCGAGCGCCTCGACCACCGTCGGAAACGGAATGCCTGTGTGTTGCGCCGCCACGCTGACCAAGAGCGGCGTGGGTACCAGGTCTTGATTGTAGGTCAGCAGCGACACGTACAGCGACGGCAACAACACAGCCGACCAGAACATCAGATGCCGCAGCAGCCGCAGTGGCAAAGCGAGAGTATAGTGCATGTAGTAGTCCTCGGGAGAGGAGAGACACATCGTGAACGTCACGGGAACCATCATGCACATCGGCGCGCCGTCCACCATCACCCCAACGCGCCCCTGCAGGATCCCCGACGCGACCCGTTCGGGTCTCTCCGTCTCCTCCGTGGTGGGAAAGAGCGAAAACGGCGAATCCGTCACGTACTCGCGGATGACGTTCAGGTCAATCACCGCATCCACTTGGATTCGCTGCAGTCGCTCCCGCGCCTCCTCCACCAGTTCTGGCTTGACGACCCCTTCCATGTACAGGATGGCTACACGCGTCCTGGATCGCTGGCCAATCTCCAACGTTTCCACTTTGAACTGTCGAGTCTTGAGGCGTTTGCGCAGCATCGCCAGGTTCAATCCGAGGCTTTCCACGAAGGCCTCTTGCGGTCCCTGCAACGTCGGTTCGTTTTCCGGCCTGTCGATGGACCTCCCTGGCGGCTCCTCCACATCCCAGGTGTACGCACGCCGCTCCCCATCCACAAACAGGACAGCCTGTCCGTCAAACATCGCTTCCAAGGCGTCCTCCAGCTTCTCCACCTCGCGGACCGACAGGGCCGGCGTGAGACCGTGATGTTCCGGGTCGGGGCCACGACGCCGGGTGTGAAGCGACATGTCCTGTGCAATGACGGTCGCCATCGCATGTTGCAGGCGTTCTTCCTTGACCAGCCCATCCAACCAGAGAACAATGGCATGCCGTCCGGACAGCAGGAAACGCTGCTGCTTCAGGTCCGGACAGGGCATGAGCCATTGCTCGACGTGGGCGACGGCGCGTTCCGCCTGCGCCGGTACCGGTGTTGCCTCCGACCTGGACATGGCGGGAACCACCTCCTGGTAAGTTGCATGCAGCAGCCCGTACCATTCGTTGTCAGTGTCTCCACACGTGTGGATTCCATTCCTGCATCTTCCCGTCCACAACGCGAAGACAAAAAAACAGCGCGTCCGGCCTCGTCCGCGGGACGTGAACCGGACGCGCAACGGCTTTGCCTATGGCGAGAGGTCACCGCGCGTCTGCAGCGAGATATTCGAACAAGAGCCCGAACGCCCGTTGCACGCGCGTGAAATTGGCGAGGCGAACGAACTCGTTCGGCGCGTGCGCGCGCTCATCGCCCTGCGACGCGCCGAGGGTGATGGTCTGCACGCCCAAGAGGCGCTGGAACATCGCGGTAATGGGCACGGTGCCGCCGGCGCGGACGCGGCGCGGCGGCTGGGCTGAGACCTCGGCGACGGCGCGTTCGAGCGCGGCGAGGGCGGGGAGGGCGGGATCGAGCACGAACGGGTCCGCGTCACCAGGAAACACGTCGACGCGCACCTCCACATGGCGCGGCGCCACCCGCTCGAGGTGGCGGATCACCGCATCGCGCACCGCCTCCGGCGTCTGGTCGGGGACGAGGCGGCAGGTGATCTTGGCGTGTGCCTCACACGGGATGACCGTCTTCGTCCCCTCACCCTGGTAGCCACCCCAGATGCCGTTGACCTCCAGCGTCGGACGAGCCCAATTCCGCTCGAGCGGCGTGAATTCCGGCTCGCCGTGGAAGTCGCGGATGCCCGTCGAGGCTTTGTACGCGTCCGGATCAAACGAAGCCTGTGCCATCTCGGCACGTTCGGCGTCCGTCAGCGGACGCACCTGATCATAGAAGCCGGGAACGAGGATGCGCCCCTCCGCGTCGCGCAGCGTCGCCAGCATCTGCACCAAGGCGTGGATGGCGTTGGGCGCCATGCCGCCGTGGCCACCCGAGTGCAGGTCCGTCGCGGCGCTGCGAACGTGCACCTCGAGCGCCGTCAGACCGCGCCGGCCGACGGTGATGGTGGGCTGCTCCGCGCTGCCGATGCCTCCGTCGGCGCAGACGCAGAGATCACAGGCGAACCTGTCCTTCTCCGCCGCCACGAACTGCTCCAACGATGGGCTGCCAATCTCCTCCTCACCTTCCAGGATGAACTTGACGTTGACCGGCAGCCCGCCGTCCGTCGCCAGCATCGCCTCGCAGGCAATCACAGGCAGCAGCAGGTTCGCCTTCATGTCCGAGGCGCCGCGGGCGTACACGCGCTCCGCGCGGATGGCCGGCTCAAACGGCGGCGTCTCCCAGAGATCCAGCGGATCGGCCGGCTGTACATCGTAGTGCCCATAGATGAGCACCGTCGGCGCCCCCTCCGCATGCAGCCAGTCCCCATAGACCACCGGATGCCCGCCGGTCTCGAGCACCTCCACATGCTCGATGCCCGCCTGGCGCAGCCTGTCCGCCACCCACACCGCCGCCCGGCGGACGTCCCCTGCGTGCACCGAGTCGGTGGACACGCTGGGGATGCGCAGAAGCTCCAAAAGCTCCTCCACGAACCGGCCTTGATGCTGCTCCAAATACGTCTCCCAAGCCCGTCCCATCATTTATCGCGCCTCCCCGAATGAACGCTCGAGTTCGTCGACCAACTCGCCGACGAACGCGACCGCCTCGCGAATCGGTTGCGGGTTCGCCATATCCACGCCGGCGTGCCGCATCAACTCCAGCGGCCGCATCGTGCCGCCCGCGCGCAGCACCTCGCGCCAACGCTCCGCCGCCGGCTTGCCCTCCTCGAAGATGCGCTTCGAGACGAGCGTCGACACCGTCAGCCCGGCCGAGTACGTGTACGGGTAGAGACCCATGTAGTAATGCGGCTGACGCATCCACGTGAGCGTGGCGCCCTCGTCGATCTCCACCGCGTCTCCCCAAAACTCGGAGAGGATCTCGCCCTTCAGTTCGCACAACAGATTCGCGGTGATGGCCTTGCCTGCCTCCGCCGCCTGATAGACGCGATGCTGCAGTTCCCCTTCCAGCAGGTGCGTGACGAAGTTGTGGTGGTACGTGCCCAGCCACTGCAGGATGACCCAGCGGCGCATACGCGGATCTTCCGTTTTGGAGAGGATGTGCCTGCCGAGCATCATCTCGTGCAGGGTGGAGGGCGCCTCGATGAAATACATGGATGGGCGTGTGTTGAAGAAGTTCTGCGATCCGCCCGCGTGCACAAAGTGCGCCGCATGCCCGAGTTCATGCGCCAGCACGAACGCGCCGCGCATGGTGTCCGTCCAGGTGATGAGGATGAACGGGTGTACTCCGTACGGACTGTTGCAGAAGGCACCGGTCGACTTGCCGATGTTGTCCGCGAGGTCCACCCACCTATCGCGCAGTGCCGTTGCGATGATCTGTGTATAGTCCGGGCCGAACACAGCGAGCGCCTCCTGGATCAGCTCACCCGCCTCCTGCACCGTCGTCTTTGGTACGAAGTCGCTGTCGAGGGGGACCTTGAGATCGCAGAAGCGCATCTTGTCCAGCCCCAGCACCCGCCGCCGCAACCGCGCCAGGCGCCGCATGTGCGGGGCCAACTCGGTGCGGATGATGGTCAGCAGGTTGAGATACATCTCCATCGTCACCTGCTGCGGTTGGAGCAGCATCTGCTCCGTGCTGTCGAACCGACGCAGCCGAGCCAAGGCCACGTGCTTCTTTACTTCCGCGGCGTACGCGGCTGCGAAGGTGTTGCGGTAGCGGCGCAGGGTGCGTATGAATGAGTCGTACGCCGCCCTCCGTAGTTCCGTATCGGGATGAAATTCGTACCTGTCTTCATACAGCGCGAACGACACCGGATGCTCCGAGCCATCCGGCAGCGTGACAGACTCAAACGTCATATCCGCCGATTTGCTGCGCTGATAGACCTGATACGGTGCCCCCAGCACTTCGCCGAGCGCCTGCAGCGCCTGTTCCGTCTCCGGGTGCAGACGGTGCGGACGCGTGTCCGCAAGGTCCTGGATGTATCGCCGGAATGGCGCCAGTACCGGCTGCTGCAGCCAGTCCGCCAGCGTATCTTCTGGGATGTCGAGCACCGCCGCCTCGATGGTCGAGCCCGTCTGCCCGAACTCCGCCGCCATTGCCATGGCGCGAGCCGCATCCGCCTGGTACTCGGGGTCCGTGCCGTCCGACGAGAAGCGCAGCGATGCGAACGCCTGCACGCGCTGGTGGCGGATGGCGAGTTGCTCAAACGCCGCCAGGCAGGCCGCGAGCGCGTCGGGGCCGGTGGCGGCGCGGCGGGCGAGATCGACCAGCTTCGGCAGTTCCTCGCGAATGGCGCTGCATTCCGTCTCCCAGGCCTCGCGCGACGCGAACAGATCCGCCAGATTCCAGGTCAGGGCTTCGGGGATTTCCGACCGCTTGGGCCGTGTTGCCATGGAGATCCGTCTCCTCTCTCGCGATGGGTGCATGGTGCACCAATGTTTCGAAAGCCGAATCTATTATAGCGAATCTCGGCCGCCCGAGGTTCCGAAAACCTGCTATACTTGCGAGTTGTAGGGTTTGATTTGCGAAGGAGGCACCGCCGCATGAAACCGCTCGCTTCTGTTCCCTGGACCCTGCCGCCGCAGGGCGTTCGCGTGATCATGGACTTGGCCTGGCAGGATCCCGAATGCATCCATCTGGAGGTTGGCGAGCCGAATTTCCCCACGCCAGATCACATCGTCGAAGCAGCGGTGGAAGCGGCCAGAACCGGCTTTCACAAGTACACGCCCAACGCCGGCATTGCAGAGCTCCGCGAGGCCATTGCGCAGAAGATGCGCCGCTACAACGGCCTGGACGTCACGGCCGAGCAGGTGTGCGTCCACCCGGGTGCGGTGACGGGGATCTTCACCACTGTGATGGCGCTGGTGGACCCCGGCGATGAGGTGTTGCTGCCGGCACTGTCCTGGCCCAACGCGGAGATGAGCGTGCGGCTGCTGGGAGGCACGCCCGTGCCCTATCCGCTGCGCGCGGAGGACGGGTTCCTGCCCGACTTCGACCGTCTCGAGCAACTCATCACGCCGCGCACCAAGGCCATCCTCGTCAACTCGCCCGGCAACCCCACCGGCGCGGTGTTTGACGAGACGACGGTTCGGCGCATCGCCGACTTTTGCCGACGGCACGACCTGTGGCTGATTTCCGATGAGATTTACGAGCACATCGTGTTCGATCACGCCCACGTCAGCCCCGCTCGCTTCGCGCCCGAGCGCACCATCACCGTGTCAGGGCTGAGTAAAGCGTACGCCATGACCGGCTGGCGCATCGGTTACACCGTCTCACCACCGGAGGTGGCGAATGTCATCATCAAGCTTCAAGAACCGGTGATCTCCAGCACCAACAGCATTGCGCAAAAAGCGGCCGTCGCCGCCCTCACCGGCCCGCAGGACTGCGTGGAAGAGATGAGAAACGCATACCGTCAGCGGCGCGATCTCGCCATGGACGTCCTCCGCCGCCACGGTCTCGCCCGCTACACGCCGCAGGGCGCGTTCTACCTGTTGGTGGATGTATCGGCCTACAGCATGGACTCGTTCGAAGCGGCCAAAGCCATCCTGCGCGAGACGCACGTGGCCGTCGCCCCTGGGGAGGCTTTCGGCGCCGGCGGCGCGGGCTTCGTTCGCGTGTCGCTGGCCAACCGCGAGGATCTGCTGGAAGAGGGACTCGAGCGAATCTGCCGGTTTGTGGAGGCCCATGCGGTGCAGCGCCAGACCGGGTGAAGAGTGGGATTGGTGCGGGCTCATGAAAGCAAAGCGAAGCCCTTTGGCGGGCTTCGCTTTGCTGCCCGGCCCCCATGGCAGGGGAGCCCCTGAAGTCCTTCGTGGCGTCGTGACCGGGCGCGT
>JAIMAY010000024.1 GCA_023511725.1 Alicyclobacillus sp. | reverse complement strand
TATGGTGGGTCATGAAGGACTCGAACCTTCAACCTGCCGATTAAGAGTCGGATGCTCTACCAATTGAGCTAATGACCCATGGTGACCCTACGGGGATTCGAACCCCGATTACCGCCGTGAGAGGGCGGCGTCCTAACCATTAGACGATAGGGCCGCTTGGCTGCCGGACTAGGACTCGAACCTAGACTAACTGATCCAGAGTCAGTCGTGCTACCATTACACCATCCGGCACCGTTTCGTTCCCGCCGACACTTTTGCATTATATCGGCGGGTACGAAGCATGTCAACCCTGATTCTCGTATTTCTTATTTTCCAGATTGCACCGCACCCGTGTGCGCAGTTACGACTGGGCGTTTAACTCAATCCACTGAGCGGCCCGCCGCATCCGCGCCACGCACTCGTCACGCCCCAGGAGCACCATCACGTCGAACAGCCCTGGACCCACGGTGACACCGGTTAGCGCCAAGCGTGTCGGGTGGATCAGATCTCCGCCCTTGATGCCGAGATCGGAAATCAAGGAACGGAACGCCTTTTCCACCTCAACCGCGCCGAAGGGCCGGACATCGGCCAGCCGATCCGCAGCAGCCTGCAGCCGTACGGCGGTCTCGGGGCGAAAATGCTTGCGCGCACCTTTCTCGTCGTAGCTCTCCGGCGCCTCGAAGTAGTAGCGGAGCATGTCCGGCAAATCGCGAACGGTACGCGTACGTTCGCGCGCGAACTCCACCGCGGTGCGCAGCCACGCGAGCTGTTCCCGAGCCGGGTCAGGCCCGGTCCAACCTCGCCCCTCGAGCTCCGGCCAGATCTGGTCCAGCAACGCATCCGGGCTCATGTTATGAACATAATGCGCGTTGATCCACTCGAGCTTCTTCACATCGTAAACGGCCGCATGTTTGGCCACGCGCTCGAGATCGAACAATTGCACCGCTTCATCGCGGCTGACAATTTCCCGATCCTCCCCGGGCGAAAAACCGAGCAGCAGAAGGTAATTCACCAAGGCTTCAGGCAGAATCCCTTGCTCCCGATACTCCTCCACACTGGTGGCACCATGCCGTTTGCTCAGCTTGCTCCGATCCGGTGCCAAAATCATCGGCACGTGCGCAAAGACGGGCGGCTGGACCCCCAGTGCCTGGAACAGCGCGACGTGTCGCGGCGTGTTGGAGAGGTGTTCTTCCGCGCGGATAACGTGTGTGATATGCATCAGCGCATCGTCCACGCAACTCGCAAAGTGATACGTCGGCATACCGTCCGTCTTCCAGACGATGAAGTCATCCAACTCGCGGTTATCGAACGTGACCTCTCCGCGGATCACATCGCGCACAACCGTTTGCCCTGTCGATGCCGTGCGCAACCGGAACGCGTGCGGCTCACCGGCCGCAATCCGCCGGCGCTGCTCCTCGAGCGACAAGCCGGCGCAGTGCCCCGCATACCGCGGCGCCCTTCCTTCCCGCTGCGCCTGCTCCCGCTCCTCCGCCAGTTTTTCAGGTGAGCAGAAGCAAGCGTAGACCTTGTCCTGCTCCCATAGCCTGTCCAGCTGCTCACGGTACACAGAGAGCCGCTCCGATTGCCGATACGGCCCGAACGGTCCCTCCACCTCCGGGCCTTCATCCCAAGTGATGCCGAGCCAACGCAGGCTGTCCAAGATTTGGCGGTATGACGCCTCCGTGGAGCGCTGACGGTCCGTATCGTCGATCCGCAACACGAACACCCCGCCGTGCTTACGCGCGAACAACCAATTGAAGTAGGCGGTGCGGGCGCCACCAATGTGCAAAGCACCTGTGGGGCTCGGTGCAAACCGCACCCGAACCTGTCCCGTCTCTGCCGACATTCCCATCGACTCCTTATCGACTGTTGTGATTCGCAGGATGATCCGCACACCTCCGGCGCGCGGAGCGGTGCCTTCGGTCTCCTGGGATAGCCCACGCCGGCTTGTCGTATCCTACCCCGTGAGGTGAGACCCATGACGGAGCAGAAGCCGAATGTTCCCGATGCGCATCCCCCAATCCGTTCCGTCGCATCAGGTGCCTATGATCCCGGTCCCGTGACGACCGAGGATGCGCCCAATCCCGAGCTCTCCTATGTACAGAGCCAGCGACAGGACATTCTCCCGGAGGAATTTCCCGAAGGCCCCTACGGTGCGAGTGCCTTGACGGAGGGCCTGGGTGAGTCGACCCCTTGGGAGCACGGTCAGCGCCGCGTATCGGCCCATCGCGACCAGAATCCCATGCGGTCGGACAGGCAGACGCCGACACGCGAACCGGAGCGCCACGCGCCGCGCGGATCCATCGAGGGCCAGAGTTGACCATCAGGCCATCCACCGACGTCCCATTGTATCATGAACACCGCCACTTCCGAGGCGCCCCCAGAGCCATGGACGGGGATATGGTATAATGAACCGGAATTCGCCGCACCGCTGCGAGAGGCGGCGCGTGATACCCGGGAGGCGCAGTATGCATCAATACTGGTTTTGGATTGGCTCTTTCCCTGTCCGCGCGTACAGCACCATCTTTGCGGCAGCGTTCTTACTGGGTCTGGGGGCCGCTCTGTATTTCGCCAAAGCGGACGGCAAGCCGGATCTCGTCCCGCACCTGTGGAATCTGGCACCGGCCCTGTTGATTGGCGGGCTGGTGGGTGCCAGGTTCTGGCAGGTGTTCTTCTTTGACTGGGCGTATTACCGTGCCAACCCCGCAGAGATCCCGGCCATTTGGCATGGTGGCCTGTCGATTCAGGGCGGCGTCGTGGGAGCAGCGCTGGTGGCGATTTGGTACATCCGAAAACACCGTATTGATTTCTGGTCGTTTGCCGATGTGGTGGCGCCAGCCCTTCTGCTCGGGCAGAGCATCGGACGCGACGCTAACCTGATGAACGGGGATGCGTTCGGCGATCCGACCCACGGCGACTTCGGCCTGCTCTACCCTCCCGGTACACTCGCGCGACAGACATTCGGTGATCAGCCACTGTGGCCCGCCGAGGTCTGGGAGGGCCAGGCGGACGTGATCCTGTTCGCCCTGCTGCTCATCCTCAAGCAGCGCCGGTGGCCGAAAGGGACGCTTTTCCTGTACTACCTCGTGAGCTACAACCTCGTTCGCTTCTTTCTCGAGATGCTGCGCGGTGACTCGCCGCGGTTCCTGTTTCACTGGGATGCGGCGCAGTGGACAAGCGCTCCTCTCGTCGTGCTCGGCGTGATTTTGCTCATCTGGCGGTTCCGGGCCGACCGCGTCCATTGAAGCGGCCGGCCCAGACGGGTTGCGCGAAGGCTGGACCATGTCTGTCTGGACCAGGCCGTTCCATCCTCACCCCCGGTGCTGAACCACTTCACGCAACGCCGCGAGACAGGCTTCATTCTCCTCCTCAAGCCCATACGTGATGCGCACATACGCGTCCAACCCGGAAAAACCCGCTCGCACCAAGATCCCACGCTGCATCAGCGCGTGGGCGGTGGCACGCCCATCCCCGGTTTGTACCAGGATGAAGTTCCCTTCCGGCATCGGGTGCGGCAGCCCCATCTGTCGCAATGCCTCCGTGTACTGCGATCTCGCCCGCGCCGCCAGGGCCACCGATGCGCGGCGGTGCGACTCGTCGCGCAAGGCCGCGGCGGCGGCCCGCTGCGCTACACGGTTGACATTGAATGGTTCCCGTACGCGATGCACGTACGACCACACGGCGGGATGAGCCAAGCCGTAGCCGACGCGAAGTCCGGCCAACCCATACAATTTGGAGAAGGTGTGCAGACCGATGACGCGTGGATCATCGAGCAACCCGTCCTCCTCCCGCACTCGCTCCGGGTGTTGCGAATAGTCGTTGTACGCAAAGTCGAACACCACCAACACATGCTTCGGCAGGTGCCCCAACAGCCAGCGCGCCTGGGCCCTTGTCATGATCCCTCCGGTGGGATTGTTGGGGGAGCAGACGTACACGAGCTTGGTTCGAGGTCCCACGGCGGCCGCCAGCCGCTCCACGTCGTACGCAAAGTCCGGAGCCTCCAACGGCACATGCTTGACGGTCGCGCGCATGACGTGGGCACCAAACGCATACTGCGAAAAGCTGGGATGTGGAACGATGATCTCATCGCCGTCGTCCAGAAATGTCTCGGACAGCAGTTTGATGATATCGTCCGAACCGTTGCCCACCAGGACATGAGCCGGCGTCACTCCATGGAACTCCGCGATGGCCTCACGCAGCAATTCGCTCGCGCCATCCGGGTAGTGATGAAGGTGTGGAAGCTCCTCCTGAACCGCGCGAATCGCAAGCGGTGATGGTCCGAGCGCGTTCTCATTCGCGTTCAGCTTAATGACCCGCGTCAATCCATAACGGTGCCGGAGCTCATCATCTGTGATCCCGGGCTGATAGGGTTCGATCCGCTCAATCCCGGACCGCACCCGCCGTTCAAGTTCAAGACTCACTAGCCCTGTCTCCTCTCCTCTTCTGGTACAATACGGTGTTGTCCATTGTATCACAGGTGAAAGGATGGACGGTCGTGAGCGCCACCCTCCCTACCCTTGAAGACGTCGAGGCGGCCCGGGTCAAGCTGCAGGGTATCGCCCGCCATACGCCACTCGAACATTCTCAGACCTTCTCCGACTTGGCCGGCCACCCCGTGTATCTTAAGCTGGAAATGTTCCAAAAGACGGGCTCGTTCAAACTCCGGGGAGCGTACAACAAGATTGCGAATCTGACGGATGAGCAGCGAATGCGAGGCGTGATCGCCGCTTCTGCTGGAAATCATGCCCAAGGGGTCGCCTACGCCGCGACACGGTATGGTATCCCCTGCACCATCGTCATGCCGGAGACCGCGAGTCTGGCCAAGATTGCGGCGACGCAGGGTTACGGAGCGCGGGTCGTGCTGCACGGCGACACCTACGATGATGCTTACGCTCACGCGCTCATGCTGCAGCAGGAGCACGGCTACACCTTTGTACACGCCTTTGATGATCCTCACGTGATGGCGGGACAGGGGACCATCGGCCTGGAACTCCTGTCGGATCTGACGGACGTCGATACCGTCGTGGTACCCGTGGGCGGCGGCGGTCTCATTTCCGGGATTGCGGTGGCTGTCAAGTCCGCGCGCCCTGGGGTGCGGGTGGTTGGTGTGGAAGCGGCTCGGGCCGCTTGCTTCGCGGCCAGCCTGGAGCAAGGCCGGATTGTCACTCTCAGTGCAGCCTCCACCATCGCCGATGGCATTGCGGTGAAGCGCCCCGGTGATTTGACGTTTGCGGCCGTGCGGCAGTGGGTGGATGACATCGTGACGGTGGAGGATGAGGAGATTGCCCGGACGATGGTGCTACTCATGGAAAGGAGCAAAGTTGTGGCGGAGGGTGCTGCCGCCACCGCGTTGGCAGCTGTGTTGTATCAGCGCATCACCAACCCCGGGCGCTGCGCCGTGGTGTTGTCGGGTGGAAACGTGGACGTCACGGTGCTGTCGCGCACCATCGAGCACGGCCTGGTTGAGGCCGGCCGTTATCTGCGTCTGAAGGTGACGATTGCGGATCGGCCCGGTGCGCTCCGAGATCTGCTTGACATCATCGCCAAACTCGGGGCCAACGTGGTGACTGTCCAGCATCATCGCATCGGCGCTCGCATTGCCATCGGCGAAACCGAGGTGGAACTGGACCTGGAAACCCGCGACGCCGCCCACATCCGCAGGATTGTGGACACGCTTCGCGAAACGGGATACCATCCCGTCACGGGCGACGCCTGAGAAGACGCCATGCATTTAGAAACTGCGGAGGGTATAGAAGCCCACCGCCATGACGAGGTACGCCCCGACGGCCATGGCTCCTTCCAGCCAGTTGGATTCTCCGTCGACCATCAGCACCACCACCAGCATGACCGCCGCACCCATGCTGGCAAGCTCGGGCCAAGAGAACAGCAGCGGCATCGGATGCCCAAGTAGCAGGCTGGCGATGAACAGGATGGGTGCGACAAACATCGCCACCTGCAGGCTGCTGCCCACAGCAATCTCGAGTGAAAGGTCCATTCGATTCTTCCAGGCCATCCACACCGCCGAGGCGTGTTCTGCCGCGTTGCCGATGATGGCGACGACCACAACGCCGAGGAACACCTCGCTCCAGCCCAACGCACTGCCGAGCGTCCGCATGCTGTCGACGAGCCATTCGCTTTCGATCCCGACAATGCAGGTCGCCACAAGCAGCACGGCCACAGCGGGGAGCATCCGCATGGCGGCACCCTGCTCCTCCTCCGCCTCCCCGGTGTCTTCCAGGTACGCGAATACCTCGCGATGCGTGAACAGGGCGAAATACAGCCCCGCGAGGTACAGGACAAGCGAAACGCCGGCGACGGCGCCCGACAAACCGATGCCCACGCCCTGCCCGGACATCGAGAAGATGGCGGGCACGATGAAGGCAATGCCGACACCCAAGAGCAGCATCGAGGCGTTGCTGCGAGCGGCACGGATATTGAAGTGCTGGATGGGGTGGCGAATACCGCCGACAAAGAAGCTCAGCCCCAACACGAACAGCAGATTGCCGAGGATGGAACCGGTGATGGAAGCTTTGACGAGGGTGCTCATGCCATGTGCCAGGGCGATCACGCCGATGATGAGCTCGACCGCATTGCCGAACGTGGCGGACAAGAGGCCGCCGATGCGGGGGCCGGCATGTGCGGCGATGGATTCGGTGGCGCGGCCCATCAAACCTGCGAGCGGTACGATGGCGGCGCACGACAGGACGAACACCACGAGGTCGGACGCGTGGCTGAATTCGGCAGCGGCGCTGGCCACGACGAGAAAGGCCGTGATAGGCCAAATCCAGCGGTTCAAAACCACTTCCCCCTTGTTGCTACGCCCTTCCGCCGGAGCGCATATCAGCACGATTTTACCACATGGAAGGTGCGCGAGGAGACACGAAGAAGCCTCCCGTTGCGTTCATTGCGGCCACCATCTCGCTCGCTTTATAATGGACGGGAAGCAACGGCCGCATGCCAGAAATCCGTGGATGGAGAAAGGGGAACAGGGATGGCAGAGAAAACGCTCACGGTGGACGTCTTCGTCGAGATCCCACGCGGCAGCCAAAACAAGTACGAGTTCGACAAGGAGGCGGGCGTGTTCCGCCTGGACCGGGTGCTGTACTCGCCCATGCACTATCCTGCGGAGTATGGTTACATAAAGGACACACTGGCTGAGGATGGAGATCCTCTGGATGCGCTGGTCCTCACGTCTTTCCCCACGTTCCCGGGCTGCGTGATTGAGGCTCGGATTGTGGGCGTGCTGTATATGACGGACGACAAGGGCAAGGACGAAAAGCTGTTGGGTGTCGCCGCAACTGATCCGCGGTTTGACCAGGTGCAATCGCTGGAAGATGTGCCACCGCACATTCTCAAGGAAATCGCGCACTTCTTTGAGGTGTACAAGGACCTCGAAGGCAAGGAGACGCGCATTGATGGTTGGAAGGGTGTGGACGAGGCACAGCGTATTCTCAACGAGTCCATCGCCCGTTACAAGGGCTGAGGGAAGCATTTGCGGGGCGTGTCCATCCTTCATGGATGGATGCGCCCCGCTTGCTGTGTCTAGGATCGCCGAAAAACCGGGTAGCCGGATCTCTCCAACCAGCGGGACGCAGCCAGCCCAGCCGCTGCCCCCACCCATCCAGCGGTGTACAAGGACCACTCCGCGGGCTTGATCAGGCCCCACACGCGGATGAGGATGGCGGTGGACACCACCACCCACACGGGAAGCGCAAGCCACCAACGGCGTCCAACCATATTCACCAGCATAGCCGCACCAAACACCGTGACCGCAGTAAGAAGCGAGAGCAGAAACCAGTAAGCAAACAACGGCGACCCTCCGTCCTCTCTAGCACGGTTCGTTCAATGGATTTGCTGTTCATTCTACCATGGAAACTGTCATTCCGCCGCTTGGCATACAAGGGAAAGCTCATCAAGTCAAGTAAAGCCTAAGAATACACGTGCGTCTCGAAGGAGGACACCGAGACTGTGCGCATTGTATCGCTCTGTCCCAGCAATACCGAGATGGTCTGCTTTCTCGGACTGGAGAAGCATTTGGTCGGTGTGGACCTTTATTCAGACTGGCCACCGGAGGTGGTGTCGGTTCTGCCCAAGTTGGGGTCAGATCTGCACATCGACGTGGAAAAAGTGCGCCAGTTGGAACCTGATCTGGTCCTGGCTTCGCTGTCGGTCCCTGGCATGGAGCGTGTCGTGGACCAGGTGGTCCGCACGGGACTGCCCACGCTCGTCCTGAATCCGGGATCGCTGGACGATGTGATGACCGACCTTGAGCGACTGGCGGAGGCAGTACGGCCCCACGGTTTGAATCCGCCGGCGGAGGCGGTGAAATGGCAGCTGAAAGAGCGTATAGCGCGGGTACGAGAAGCCGGTACGAAGGCGTCCAGCCGGCCCCGCGTGTATTGGGAATGGTGGCCGCGCCCCCTGTACTCTCCCGGCGGTGATAACTGGCTTACGGAAATCACTGCCCTTGCCGGCGGGCAAAACATCTTCGCCGACGTTCCGGAAGCCAAGGTGTGCGATCCCACCGGTGCCCGTGTGCTGGAGGCAGCGCCAGACGTGATCCTTGCCGTGTGGACGGGGATCCCCCAACGCAAGGTGCGCCTGGAGCGGATCGTCTCCCGTCCAGCGTGGGGGAATCTGCCTGCCGTGCAGAGCGGCAGGGTGTACGCGCTAAGCGAGGGTCTATTCTGTCGTCCTTCGCCGCGACTCGTGGACGGGCTGGAGCAGTTGCTGAACATCCTGCACCCGGATCTGGCGCACGCATTCGGTGTTCCGCTGCCGGACGCGCCGGTGATCCCGTTCGCCGGGCCGTCACGGGATCCTCAGTAACCACGTCCCGAGGTCTCGGTAAGGCGTCAATAGTGCTTCCAGGCGTCCGGATCTTCGGGTGGAGGTGGCTGCATCCGCCGACGCACGAACCGGACAGCGTAACGGATCGCCAGCACCAACATGCACAGCGCAGCAATGCCCCCGCCCGCGTATCGCCAGCGGGGGTCATGCAACCAACGCGCCACGAGGTCAAACAACTCCCACCCGCCTATAGCAAAGGCAACGAACATCCAGTCAGGAAAAAATGGTGTCATCCTCATCCTCCTTGTGGTGGAGCGCCGCGTGCCGCGCGCGCTTTCCCCACCCCATGACCTACAGTATAATGGAACGGGACCGACCGTCCGAATTGCGGTCGCAGCTCAAGGGAAGACGAGGTGACACCCGTGGCTTCATCCAAGCATGCCGTTGTCTGCCCCCACTGCCAGGGTACCTGGTTTCGGGAGGAGCGATTGTTGCAGATTGATTCCAGCATTGTTGTGCGCGACGACCTACCGGTGCCCGCGCAGGCTGTCGACGTGCACTACCGCTACATCTGCGTTCAGTGCGGCAAGGTGCTGGATCAACAGTGGGAGGGCCACCACGACTGAACCCTCTGCGCAGCGCGGCGGGTGCTTTGCGGGTGCGGAAACTCAGCAGGTTCGGCCGCGCAGCCGCAAGGCACCGTCGCCCGGCGTGATGCTCTGTAAAAAGAGACGCTTGTCAAAACCGCCGCACCGTTTTCTGCGTTCTTCCCGGGCGTGAGCAAGCGCTTCGGAGGATACACCTCGGAGCGCCAGCCAAGTATCCACCGCCTCCACCAGGTCGCAGAGTAGCTCCAAATCCCCGGTCTCCGCGAACCGTCGCGCGTAGCGATTTACACTGTCGCGCAGTGCCCGCTCAAACTCCGTGTCGTTCAAGATACGACACTCGGTGATGTTCCCCTTCGATTCCAACCATTCTGGAACCCTGTCCCGCACAAGAATATCCAGCGCGTGCGATACCTGTACAGCAGTGGGGTCCGTGGCACGGGAACACGTTCCCATCGAAGGTCTCACCTCCGGAACGGCAAGATGTTGTTACACACACCCGTACGATCCAGGGTAATTTGTATTTTGCGGAAATGAGGTGGCGTTGGCAAGTATGAAACGAAAGCTGCAGCTCGGCCGGGGTTGGGCCAACCGGGGACAAACGGTGTGAGGAATCAATGCTTTTGCTCGTCGGGCCTGTGAACCATCAGCGCAGCTGACCTATCCTCATGGGGTACACCCCAGGTCCAGCGGTTGTTGGCTGTAAAGCTCCACACGGTACCCAGGAGGATTCCCACCAACTGACCACCGAGCTCATTCCACCCCAGGCGATGGAAAAGTTCCGCGCATCCGGCCGTGATGAGGATACTCACCGCGGAAATCACCATGAAGAGAGGGGCTTGGAGCCAGCGACGCCAACGCACGGGGTGTGCGTGACCGCGCCATGTCACCTGATCGTTCCAAATGAAGTTATGCAACATGGCAACCAGGGACGCCACCACGGAAGCCGCGGCACCATGCCAATGCAATACGTAGACGAGGAACGACATCACGATGAGATTCACGATCACCCCCATCGCGCCCACGAAGCAAAAGAGAAAAAACCGGCGGTCCTCCGGGCTGTATGCCACGAGGCGTGCCACGTGTCGAAGGTAATTCCACTGTTCCCGCAGGCTCATCTTGGACGCGCCTGCCTCGCGCGCCTGGAAGACATAGGGGATTTCCACGACCCGGTCGAAGCGGCCCTTCACCAGAACCTCCATAAGGATTTTCCAACCCACGGGGTTCAGGGAGGCGCCCTCCACCACCTCTGCCCGGATGCCGAAAAACCCACCGGTGATATCGGTGAGGGGCCGGAGCCGACGAATGGCCATTCGCCCAATCCAACGAGCCGTCCAGGAGATAAGCTTGCGCAAGGGCCCCAGTCCGCCATCCGACCCACCGGGGAGGAAGCGACTGGGAATGACCACATCGACACCGGATCGTAACAGTCGAACCATCTCTGGGATTACTTCCGGCGGATGCTGGAGATCCGCGTCCATCACGATGAAGTATTTTCCTGCAGCACGCCGAAACCCTTCAATCACCGCTGTGGCGAGCCCGCGCTCGTCGGTTCGGTGTACAAAGCGCACCTCGGGATACCGGCTGGCTAGGCGTTCCAGCACTTTCGGCGTGTCATCCCGGCTGTCATCCACGAACAGGATCTCGTAATTCTCAGCCTCGAGGCATGCGCGGATGCGTTCGGTGATGACAATCACATTGTCCTTCTCGTTGTATGTGGGAAGGATGATGGTGACTTCTGGCTTGCGCACGAAATGACCTCCGCCAGTTTCTGGTCTTCAACTTGTCCCCAGCATACCATAAAAAAGGGCTCGCCGTAAGTGCGAGCCCCACTGTGCACCAGTACACATCAAACCCAAACCCCGGTCCACGGACTCAAGTTCCAAGCATCCCACCAGCCAAGCGCAGGGCTGGCCCACGGATACCACGGCATGAGCACCGGATACGTCTCGCCCATCAACTGTAGGCTGGATGTGCCCTCACGCCACCACCAGTCGGTCCACACGCCCGCCCCAGGAACCGAGAGGAATATGGGAGGCGCCCACTCGCTCGGCCATACTTCATCACCCCATGTGTACGGGACAGGGTCGCGCGTCATCGTTGCCGCCTCCTCGGAACGTTTCCCTCGGTGTCTTTGCCCCCATCGTATGAGGTGAGAAGTCGTCCCGTGAGGTCTGCATGATGTAATCCACCGCTTCGCGGAGATTGGCAACCGACCGTTCTGCACGCGTCCCCTCTGACGGTGGCCCGATACGAATCGCTCTCAACCCCGCGGCTAGCGCGGCTTCGACGTCACTCTCGCGGTCCCCGACCATGAAACTGCGTGATTTATCAAATGGGATGACTTCCCAGAGCTTGTGGATCAACCCCGGCCGTGGCTTTCTACAATCACATCCTGCCTGTGGCGGATGGGTGCAGGCCGCATACGCTTCAATCACCGCCCCCTCCTCCTTCAGCAGTGCCGACAGCCGTTCGTGAACCGCATCGAGATCCTGGGCGCTCATGTAGCCAAGTCCCACCCCACCCTGATTGGTGGCCACCATCACCCTGTACCCCGCTTCGTTCAATCGGCGAATGGCGGCCGCCGCCCATGGGTAGAGGCGAAGCTGTTCAGGTCCATTCACCGGCTCGTCGTTATCATTGATGACCCCATCCCGGTCCAGGATCACGGCAGGTGGCAAGGGGCGGTCACTCATCCGCAGAACCTCCCGGTGTTTGCGTCTCCTCCACAATGTCGATGATGCGATGCATGGTGCGCAGAAAGTGATCGAGATCGTCCGGGTCCAGTTTGTCCAAAATCCCTTTCATGCGCTCCATGCGAAGCTTCCGAATCTGCTCCAATTTATCCCGGCCCTGGCCGGTGATGCGAATATGCACCACCCGCCGGTCATCGGTGGAACGTTCGCGTTGCACCAAACCCTGCCGAACCAGTTCATCACAAACCTGCGTCACGGCGCCCGGGCTGAGTCCGGAAACACGAGCGATGTCGGACGCTTTCGCCACGTCGCACCGGTCCAGATAGCGCAGGATGAAAACCTGTGACGCCGTCAGACCCAGGCTGGCGTGATCTGATTTCACGGTCATCAGCCGGTGCAATCTCGCCATCAACTCATCCAATTGGCGAGCTCGATGCTCCCCTGCATCCATGGGTGCCATGGATTTTCCTCAACTCCCACAGCCAGTCCGTACTCGTCCTTGCCCGTATTTTAGCAGCCAAATCTTTGGGCGTCCAATCGAGGCTCACAGAGACCCTGCCCCCCGCACGATTGTGACAATTCCGCGAACTACGATGGTGTACTATAACAGCCAGTTACATTTGCTCACCTGTTGTAATATAATGATGGCAAAGGCGCAGGCGGGAGGCGAGGCCCATGGTCTCCATGTCGGAATTGTACGGATGGACGACGCCCCAGTCCCACCCATACTGGTCGGCCGCCAGAGCCTACGGCTGGGGATACCACCGGCTGTCTCCATCCGAATGGACGTGCCAGTGCACGCGGTGCGGCGCGGAATTTGCCCTGCAACGTTCCGGTTCCCTTTACGAATGCGAACGATGCATGAATGTCCGGGAAGATTGATCTCCTTTCACCGGCCTTGATACTGTGCGTCCCCCAGTCTTACACCCCGTGAATGCACGGGGTGTTTGTCTTCTCATAGGACACCCCTTCGTTTACACAAACTTTACATACCCTCAACGGCCCGTTTACAATCCGTCCCTATGATCGTGATGTAACTATCGTGCAACCATCCACCGTGCCCCGTTGGGCTCGGTCAGCGGAAGGGGATCATTGATGTCCAAACGGGACAAGCAACTCTTTGGCTACCTGGTGCAGGTGGCCGCCAATATTGAGGAAGCCACACAGATGTTCCAAACTGGACTGAAAGACCTCGCGCACCCTGAGTCGCTGGCGGCGCGAATCAAAGCGCTCGAGCACAAGGGTGATGAATGCGTCAGCGAACTCGTTACGCTGCTCAACTCCACCTACATCACACCCTTGGAACGCGAGGACTTCCTCGCGTTGGCCATCAAGATGGATGATATCCTCGACGGCTTCGAAGCCTGCACCGTTCGGTTTGATCTGTATAATGTCACGGAGTCCACGCCGGTGATGAATGACTTTGCCGACACCTTGGTGCAAAGCGCTCGGGAGATCCGTGCTGCTATCGACAAACTCAACAACCGCAAGTTACTGGACATCCGGCAGCACACCCTCAGCCTCAATCAGCTGGAGAAGGCGGGCGACACCCTGCTGCGCAACTCCCTGCGGGCACTCTTTCAAGACGAAAGCGACGTGTTGCGCGTGATCAAGCTCAAGGAGATCTACGAAATCCTGGAAAGCATCACCGACAGATGCCAAGATGTGGCGGACGTGCTGGATTCGGTGATTGTGAAAAACGCCTAAGGAAGGGTGCCCTAGCTTGGTCCTCATCACCATCGTGGTTTTGTTGGCACTGGCCTTCGATTTCACAAACGGTTTTCATGACACGGCGAACGCCATCGCCACCACGGTTTCCACGCGGGCCCTCTCACCCCGCAAAGCCGTTCTCGTTGCCGGTGCCATGAACTTTGTGGGAGCTTTGACCTTCACGGGCGTGGCACAAACCGTGGGCGGAAAGATCGCGAATCCGCTTCATCTTCAGCACGGGATGTGGATCGTCCTGGCGGCCCTTGTATCGGCGATATCTTGGAACCTGTTCACATGGTATTTTGGTTTGCCCAGCTCGTCATCGCATGCACTGATTGGGGGGCTTACCGGCGCGGTCATCGGCGCAGCCGGAGTCCACGCCGTGAACGCCTCGGGCTTCTCCACCATTTTGGAGGCGTTGATCATCTCCCCCATCGCAGCACTCATCGTGGGTTACATTCTGATGACAATTCTGCGCTGGGTATTCGGTAACGCGTCTCCGCACAAGGTGAACCGGTATTTCCGTTTTCTACAGATGTTCTCCGCCGCGTATCAGGCGTTGATGCATGGCACGAACGACGCCCAGAAGACCATGGGCGTCATCACGTTCGCCCTCGTTGCGGGCGGGTTTCAACAAACCCTTCATGTACCCCTGTGGGTGAAATTGCTCTGCGCTGCCGCGATGGGGGTTGGCACCGCCAGCGGTGGCTGGAGGATCATCAAAACGGTCGGCTCCAAAATCATCAAGCTCGAGCCCATCAACGGTTTTGCATCGGACCTGACGTCGGCAACCGTGATTTTGACCGCCACGCTGCTCAAGCAGCCGGTCAGCTCCACACATGTCATCTCGTCGGCCATTATGGGTACCGGCGCGGCGAAGAAATTTCAGCAGGTCAATTGGGGTGTGGCTCGCAACATCGTGCTTGCGTGGCTCATTACGATTCCGGCCAGTGGCGTAATTGGTGCAGTGCTGGCATGGATCATCGTTCACATCCTGTGAAGTTCCGCGGAGTCCAACCGTATGTGAAAAGGGTGCGCGGATTCGCGCACCCCATTTTTAACCATGAGCCCTTTCAGCACTTGCTGTAGCCACACGCCTCGCACTCGTAGCAGCCACCGGTTCTCACCAGCGTGACCTGATGGCACTGCGGGCACAGGTCTTTGCCAATCTCGTAATCCCGTAGCGAAGACACTTCTGCCGTGGCCGTCTCCTGACCGGATGCCCATTCGCGGAAGGCCGCCTTGCGCAGCGGGAAGGTTTCCGCATGCTCGATCAGCGATTTGGCGATGGCATCCGGCACGGACGTGATCCGCTTTTCCCCGAAGCCCACGGAGCTGGAACCACCGATGCCGGAGAAGTGCTTCACCAACTCCGCTTCCTTGTTGGGGTTACGCGAGTCGCGCAGATACAGCGTGATGGCCCGCCCCAGCGCCTCGTTGGCGGCATAGACATCACTTCCGGCCTTACCGATGTTGACGAACATCTCAAACGCCAAGTGCTCCTCCGGGTCATCGTTGATGGTGATGTACGCTTTTCCGAGCGGCGTTTCCTTGCGGTACGTTGCGCCGTACAGCACATCCGGCCGCCGCCGTTTGACGTACGTGCACCCTTCCTGGCTGACCTTGCTGGCCAGTGTTGCTGCCGCCTGCTGCACGGGCTCCGCCGTCTCACCGGTATGCCCCTGGCCCTGATCCTCGTCTTTTTTGAGCGACAGCACCTGCTCCGACCGGGACCCGTCGCGATAAATGGTGATGCCCTTGCAACCAAGTTCGTACGCCAGGTTGTACAGGCGTTTGGTGTCTTCCACCGTGTACGAATTTGGTGCGTTACAGGTCTTGGAGATGGATGCATCAATCCACCGTTGCAACGCCGCCTGTACACGCACATGTTCCTCCGGCGTCAGTTCCATCGCGGTCACAAAGTACGGCGGCAATTCGGTCGCCTCCGGGTGCGTCGCGTAGTACTCGTCGACGATGGCCGCCCGTTCCTCGAACAGCCCGAGGCGAGAGTTTCGATAGTACGACCACGCGTAGTATGGTTCGCACCCTGTCGAGCAGCCAATCATCGTTCCCGTGGTCCCCGTGGGCGCCACCGTCATCGTGGTGACATTCCGCACGCCATGCTGGCGGATGGCCTCGGCCACGTGGGGACGTTCCGCCGCCATCTGACGCATATACCCCGAACTCAGGAACTTCTCCGCGTCAAACGCAGGGAACGGTCCATTCTCCTTGGCCAACTCCACCGACTCGAGATAGCACCATTCCGCCATCAGGCCGATCAGCACATCGATGAATTTCACCGATTCCTCCGACCCGTAGCGAATGCCGCAGTAGATGAGCAGATCATGCAAGCCCATGATGCCTAGGCCGACGCGCCGCTCGCGCATCTGATTCTCGCGGTTCTCCTCAAACGGGTAGTAGGTCGCGTCAATCACAGCATCCTGGAAACGCAAACCCGTGCGCGTCGTCTGCTCGAGCTCCTCCCACCGGACGTGGTGCAGAAGAAACTCCGTTCGCTCCTCATCGAAGTAGCGGCGCAACCATCCGCGGATGTAGGCTTCCTTCTCCTTGTCTTGGAATTCGATCCGCTCTCCACTGTCCTCGAATCCAGCGGCGAACTTGCTCAACACCACAGCGCCCAGGTTACAGATGCCGTTGGCCGGCAGAGGTTGCTCTCCACACGGATTAGTTGCCACCAATGGATTAAAATACCATGAATTGCTCAGGCGATTCGCCCGATCCAGGAAGACCACACCGGGCTCCGCCGACTTCCATGCGGACAACACCAACTCATCCCACAGTTCGTCCGCACGCAAAGTCTGCGTGACTTCGAACGGTTTTCCAGCCTCCATCCACCGTTCGAAATCTCCATCGAACTCATTCACATATGCCGCCGGCACATACCCGATCTGCCACGCTTCACCGCGTTCCTTGGCTGCCATGAACGCCTCGGAGATACCGACAGAGATGTTGGCACCGGTGATGACGCCGTCCACCTGCTTACAACGAATGAACTTCAAAACGTCCGCGTGGCGGTCATTGAGGATCAGCATCAAAGCACCACGCCGCGATCCGCCTTGCAGCGTCAGTTGACAGCCGACGCTCATGATCTCGCCCACGCCGACCGGGCCAAAGCCATCGCCGTACACCTGATTCCCTTTGTCGTACAGCAGTCCCCACGAGTACGCCCCGGAGCTGCGCCCGTTCACGCCACGAACGTAGCTGTAGCGCGGACGCAGCGAAGACAGCAGGATGGCCACACGCTTCCCCTCGTACATGCGTTCCCACATGTCCCCGAGGGTCGAAGCGATGGTGCTGCGCTGGTCACCGGGGCACAGGATGGTGCCCACCACCTCGGACAGCACCAGTGCGCCGCTGTGCAGGATGTCGTCATACAGTTTGCGGGCATCGACCGGATCGGACCATTGCACAGGCAGCCCCTGCGCGAGCCAATCCTCCAGCGATCCATTCCAGATGTCGTCGTACCCCGGTGTGGTGGTATCCGGAAATCCGAATCGCCACGGCGTGCCTTCCTCCACCGCGCGCAGAAAGTCGCGATTGACGCGCACCACCTTGGTGCTGTTCGGATAATCCATCTGCAGGAACTCGGGCAGATCCGCGTGCCACACATCTAGCACCAGCTGCAACTCCTGCTTACGCGGCGTCGTCGATATGGGTACAAGGGTGCCCTGCGGCGGGATGCGCGACAGGTTCATGCCCACACCGCCGGAACGCGCCTGAATCTCCAGCGTCTGGCCGAACGACTCGGCGTAATCACGCATCGTCGGCCCCACATTGGGGATGACAAAGCAGTTGTAGCTGGTCGTCCGCATGCCGGTTCCCAAGGACGCGTTGATCCGGCCACCGGGGACGTATCGCCAGCGGTTCTGAAGTTGGTAAAAACGCTCTTCCCAGTACGCCGGATCCTTCGTTACGGCCGCCGCACCCTTGGCGATTCTGCGCCACATCTGTTTCGGCGATGTCTCCAGCAGCACATCCACCTGGTGGTAGGGCAGCACCTCACGTGTGCCATCCTTGAGTTCCACGGTCACACGCTTTTCATTCTCGTCCACATCCACGACTCGCGCCAGTTCGTGATACGCCCGCTTTTTGTCCAGCACCGCCACCACCAGCGACCCTGGAGCCAGCGACGTCTTCTGAACGTCCTTGAGCAGATACCGGTCCGCCAGGATCCGCTCGCCCGTCACGCCCAGCTTGTCCTCTTCGGTGAACGGCAGCATCGTTTCGTCCGCTTTGACCGCCATCCTGTCACCCCCGCGCCTCGTCGACGGAATCATTTGACTTCTGCCCCGGCGCTTCCTTGAGCAAAGCCAGCACCTCGCGCGCCAGCGTCTCGACGTCCCGGAATTCTCGGTACACGCTGGCAAACCGCACATAGGCGACACCATCCAGTGCGCGCAGCTCGTCCATCACGCGCTCGCCAATCACGGACGATGGCACCTCGCGCTCGTACTCCAAGCGGAGGGAGCGCTCGATCCGGTCCACCACGGCCTCCAACTGATCAACCGAGATTGGGCGCTTCTCACACGCCTTCATCATTCCGCGGTACAACTTCTCCCGTGAGAACTCTTCCCGCTTGGCGTCCTTCTTGACCACCATCAACGGCCGCTGCTCCACGCGCTCATAGGTGGTGAACCTCCTGCCGCACGCAGGATTGGTACACTCCCGCCGCCTTCGGATGGTCGTGCCATCATCCCCAGTGCGCGACTCCAGAACGCGTGAATCCTCGGCCTGACAGTACGGGCATCTCATCGCTGCATCGCCTCTCATCCGGCGCAACGTCAGGCTTTGTGTACAGGCTACTATATGTAGTGTTGAGCCCGAGGCACATCGCCATTATACACACTAGATCTGTGTCTAGCAAGCCTGTGCCAGCGAGGCCAATAGAATTGAGGGATTGGCATCCGCTGCCAACTCGCGCCGGGCGTTACAGATCCGCCACGCTGTCGACGACCCAGTCCGCTTCGTCTTCCGACGAAGCCACCCACGCGCCCAGGCCGGTGCGCACCCGAATGGTGTGCACGCCGCAGCGCTTGCCGAGCGCGATGTCCGTCCTCGGATTATCCCCAATCAGCACCACCTCGTCTCGAGCAGCGCCAAACCGCCGTAGCGCGTAATCCACAAAGTACGGTTCAGGCTTACCCGTGACCACCGGCCCCACCCCGGTCACCGCCTCGACGAGACGGCCGAAAGCACCGTTGCCTGGCTGAAGTCCGCCATCGCCCGGCAGGGCCACGTCTGGATTCGTCAATACAAAGCGACGAAGTCCGACGACCACGCGGCAGAACACCGCGAGATCCGCGTACGTGACGGAGGTATCCAGCCCCATGACCGCGGCCCCCGGCTGGAAATCGTCTGGATGCCAGGATCGCACGTGCGCGTGCCTCATCCCCGCCTCTTGCAGCGCGGCCTCCACACCATCCATGCCGATGTACACAATGCCCTTGTCCGGATCGACATGCTGCCTGAGCCAGTCCGCGGCAGCCTGGGCCGACGTGCACACTTCCTCTGGATGCGCCTTGATGCCCAGAGAGCCCAGCTTGTCCGCGACCTGCTGAGGTGTGCGCGTGGCATTGTTGGTAAAGAAGACGGGCTGCACCCCGGAGATCCGCAGGCGCTCGACGAACGCATCCGCCCCCGGCACCGCCTGAGAGCCTTGATAGAGCGTGCCGTCGAGGTCGAGCAAAGCCAGTCGCCAGCGGTGTGCAGCCCATATCTTCATCCTCATCGTCCGCAACCTCCCGCATGCTCTTCGATGCTGCGGACTCCATTATAGTGCAGCGCTGCCCAAGCCGCGACCGTCGTCTGTTTCTCCCGTCTGGCCCGAGGGCTCCATCCACGCCTTGCCTTCCTCCCACCAGTCTGCGGGAATCCCCCGACGGAGGGTTCGCATTGCGCGCCTCAGCCACTGGGTACGGTGCTCGTGCCAACGCAACGCAGCGTCCGTCCACGACCGGTGCCCATCCGCTCGCTGCGCCAGCGCCTGAAGATGCTGCGCCGCACGCCTGTCGTGTTCGCGCGCCTCGAGCAAGCACTCGACCGTCACCAGCACGAGCCGTTTGGACGGCGTGCGCGCCTGCGCCTGCTGCCAGATCAGTCGCGTGAGATTCCCTGCCGCAGTGTTCCGGTGGTAGCTGGTTTCGTAGTTCTCCCGATGGAGAGCGGTCAGGTCAGCGTCATCCCGGAAGGGCGGCAGCCACTTCATCTCCGTCGTGATGGAGCAGAACACCTGCTCACCGTAGATGCTCACCGAAAGCGGACGCAATACTTCCGTCCACAATCCGCGCGCCAGTTCCGCCACATGCATCGACCTCCTCAGCGTGTGTCAATGCATCATAGTGGCCCGGCTCCTGTCCATGTCACTCCCACATCACGTTGACGCCGCTTCTGCCTCCGCCTACCATGAGATTGTGCCGTGCCGATCACGGCGAAAGGATGATGCCGGCATGACCTCCTCCATGACATCGTTCAATCCTGAGCGCATGACACCGCATGTGTGGCGCATTCCCATCCCGACCCGGACCCTTCCTCCGGCCAGCGCGACCAACACCTACGTCATCGTCGACGGGGGCTGCGCAGCGGTGGTGGACCTGGGGTCCGCCGATGCCCAGATCCGCTCGGCCCTGTGCGAGTGGCTCATGGCGATGGGCGTGCAACGGATCCAGGCCGTGATCGCGACGCATTACCACGCGGACCACGTTGACGGCCTCGCGCCCCTGGCACACACGGACCTCGCACGCGAGGCACCTCCCCTCTACATCCATCGGCTCGATGGCGTGCGCCTGCCGGCCCATGTGGCTTGGACCGAGGCACCCAGACAGATGGCGGTCGGCACCTTGGCCGTGCACCTGTGGCATGCACCGGGGCATACCCACGGGCACCTGCACGTGTGGGTGGAATCAGATCAGCTCGTGTTGGTGGGAGACAATCTATCGGGAGATGGAACGGTGTGGGTTGGACCGCCGGACGGGCACATGGAAGCATATTTTCACACGTTGGAGCATTTGAAAACGCTTCGGGATGTGCAGGCCGGTCCCGGTCATGGCGATCCGCTCCCCAACGTGGCGCAGGCCGCCGCCGCCCTGAGGCAACGGCGCGCCATGCGGGAGGAGCAGATCCTGCAACTTCTGCATCAGCGACCGCTGACGGTGCGGGACATCTCGCGCGCTCTCTATGCGGGGCAGCTCGCCGCGGGTGCGGAATTTGTGGCCCAACGCACGGTGCAGGCACACCTGCTCCGGCTATTGGACGTCGGCGCGGTGAGGCGGTCCTGGGATCCTGTCCAGCACAGCTTCACGTACACCGTTTCCTGACCCGGACAACGGAAGACGCGCTGCACCGACACGCGCATCACGGTACGGGAGGCGGTCCGGGTACGTCAAGGCTATCCATCACCTCGGCCACCGTGGCACAGCGCGCCAAGCCGCGCAGCATGGCCACGGTGGGCCGAACGGCCTGGAGACGCCCCGATTCGACGTCCGCCAACGTCTCCCGGGCGCCGCGCCACAGAGCTGCCGCCAACTCCTGACGGCTGATCTGGGGATGGGTCACATGTCTCGCGGCGTACACGAAGAAGCGGGTGTCGAAACGTGCCGGCTGTGATGGGGGCGTCACCCATCGTCCCACGAACCGCAGGTGCCGCAGATCAAAGCGCAGGCGCTCGCGGTCCAGCCAGGTCGTGATCTCGTGATCATCCTGCAGGAGGATGCACTGTTCGTCTCTCGTCAGCGGCCTGTCCTCAGGCCCGTCTGGCGATGCCAGTGCACACAGCCATCCAATCTCCTCCGCGGTCTCGCGCAGTGCCGCCACCGCAAACCTGTCATCGTCGGCCGCCTGCGCAGCCATCGGCCGACCGATGGCATACCGCTCCACCAAGCGTTCATCCTCCGCGCTCACAGCCCCGCCGGGAAACGCAATGTAACCGGGTAGAAAGCGCATCGTCCGCGCGCGCTGCACGAGCAGAACCTCCACACCCGACGCACCGTCGCGCACAAGGAGCAACGTGGCCGCCGGGCGGATGGGTACGTTCATTCCGCCACCTCCGTCTGTTCGTGATGCGTGATACTATGGTGACGCAAGCACTGAGAAGAGAGGTTCAACCCATGCCGCAACTATCGACATACGGCGACTACTGGTCTGTGTTGATGCGGCTGCGCGAGGGCGTGGCCGTGATCGACGAAACCCTGGATATTCCTTTGGAGACCGCCCCGCGGCGCAGCGCCCTTGCGACGGCTTGGTCGGTCGCGCTCCTCACCGCGGCCCTGTTGCCACGCCTCATGCATCTGCCGTGGGTTCACGAAGCACCGGCCTGGGCGCGCATCCTCGCGCTGCTTGTCGGTCTGGCCGGCGCTGTCCCCGTGAGCTATGGTGCACTTCGTCTCTTCACGCTCGTCAACCACACGATGGTCATCCACCTGTTTAAGGTGAGAGGCCGACGGCTTCGGTTGCTCAATGCGTGGACCACGGTATTGGCGCTGGTCGTACCCGCCGCCGTGGGCGTAAGCCTCTCCAATCTGACGCCGTGGGCATGGGTCTTGACCGCACTGTCCCTGCTGTGGGCCGCCTGGCTTTTGACGCACGCCTATAGCGTCACATTCCACTGCGGCCACGCCCGCGCAGCCTGGATCTGGTTGGGGTCCACATTGCTGACGCTGTTCGTGCTCTGCATCGGTTTGATCAGCATACTCGCCGTGGCGGGGGTGCTGCTGATTGTCGGGTTGGCCATCCTTCGCGCCGGGCGTCCCGGTGCATGAGCCCTGTGCCCAGGCGTCCGAGGATGGCATTCCCTCACAGGTGGAACTCGCCCTCGAAAACCTCGACCGCTTCGCCCGTCATTTCCATGCGGCCGTTTCGCTGTTCGATGTTCAAGTCTCCCCCGAGCAAATGCACCGTCACCCGGTCCGCCAGCATCCCCGCCCGTATGCCCGCGGCGACGGCTGCACACGCGCCTGTGCCGCACGCCCATGTGATCCCCGACCCGCGTTCCCACACCCGAAACACCAACTCATGGTCGTTGACGCACGTGACGAATTCCACATTGGCCCGATCCCGGAACGCCGGATGACGCTCCAGCACCGGCCCCACCTCGGCCACCGGAAAGGCCGCTGCGTCGTCTACGAACAGCACGAGGTGCGGATTGCCCATCGACACCAGCCAGCCGCTCCACTGCGCGTGGCCTACGGGGACGTGTGCCAGCGCGGGCTCCGCCGGATCGACAGGGCCGGTATAACCCACCGCCTCGGCCCCAAACGACGGTACCCCCATGTCGACCGTCACGGTATCCACGCGCCCCTGGGCATTCGTATGCACGGTGGCCTTCACGATACCGCCCTTGGTTTCGATCCGGAACACAGGATCCCTCACCCATCCACGCTCAAACGCGTACTTGGCAACGCACCGCAGGCCGTTGCCGCAGGTCTCTGCTTCAGAACCATCCGCATTCCAGATCCGCATGCGGACATCCGCCACGGCGGACGGACCGATCAGGATCATGCCATCCGACCCGATGCCGCGCCTGACATCGCTGAGCCGACGTGCGAGCGCGGACAGATCCACTTCTCCGGATGGCAGATCTGCCTCCGATACGTACACGTAATTGTTGCCAAGCGCGTGCATCTTGACGATCCTCATGCTCCGGCAACACCCTCCCGCGGTGACCAATACGCACACAGCATCCCAAAATACGTAGGTGCCTGGTAGCTCAGGAACGTGCCTCGCATCGGTACCCGCCGCAGCACGCCGCACAGGATGGCCATCTGCCACAGGCTGTCCGGCTTCGCTCGATCCACAAACTCCGCATCGAAGCTCAAGATCCGCTCCAGGTCATCGGCGCGCACGGCTTCCACGACGGCCTCATCAAACTGCTTGGCCTCCGGCGCGTACCCGTATGGTCCGTTCACATCATGCGCATGCGCCTGATCCGCGCTCGCGATAAACGCCACACGCCGAGTATCCGCTTCGGCAATCTCGGCGAGCAAGGTCCCCAACTTGACCAGGGGTTCAAGACCGACATCACGCGTGGGCGTCACCACCACCAGGCGCGGCCTGACACCGGCATCCGCCAAAAACCACCACGGGATCACAACCCCCCAGTCCAAGGGGAGCACGGACGCCTCACCCTCGGCGGTGCCGAATGTCACCCCCGCCGCCGGGATACCCCTTTGCTGCGAGGCAGTCAGCCATTTTCTCGCAAACCCAGGGTCCCCCTCGGCTCTCACTGAGACGGCCGCGCCGTTGTCCGCCACCTCTCCCGCAGCATACGACGCCGTCGAAATGGAAATCATCCGTTCGATCCGGAACCCATGTGGCGTGGCCACTACCACCGTATCCGGTGCTGCATTGCGCAAACCTTCGGCAATCGCTCTCAAACCCGCCGCGGTCTCGCCGAACTGAGCCGCGTCCCCACCCGCCAGGGCCGGCACAGCCTGCGATCCGTGCGGCGCAACGGCCGCATACACCAACGCCACGTGCATCCCCTCCTGCACACTTCACGCATGGGCACTGCTAATCCGAGTCTAACACATGCAGCCTTGCCCTGCTTGATGTTTCCGGACGAGCAAGAGATGACACAGGTGCGGCCAACGCTTGCATCCGTACCGCCATCCGTGCTATACTCTGTTCCGCGACACCAGACAGGCGAAAGCTGAGGAGCCGGCCCTGCATGCGGTCGTGGCGGAATTGGCAGACGCGCAAGATTCAGGTTCTTGTGGGCGCAAGCTCGTGGAGGTTCAAGTCCTCTCGACCGCACCAGAAATTGTCGCACAAAAAGGCGCCGTCTTGAGACGGCGCCTTTTGCGTTCTACAACGTGCCGCGAAGTGAAGGCCGCTCACCCTCCCCAGCGCAGATCAGCGCTCACTGACCTGCGTGATGCGCATGAGGGACCACAGGCTGAGCGCAATGACCACCAGCGCCGGCGCCACATACCCCCAGTAGGACGGAATCTCAAAGTGGCCAAGAAACGGATGAAGCACGAACCACAGACCGGCGACCACACCGAACCAAAGCCCCGCTCTGTCCGTCTCTCGCCGAGCGACCATGAGGCCGAACACGCCTGCCAATGCCAGTCCGACCAACACGCTCACCACCGTCGGTGTGCGCTGAGCTGCCGTGCCGGTCCACCAGGGTGCCACGATGAAGTACACACCGGCGATGCAAACCAACACATGCCTCCACATGGCGTGCCACTCCCCCCTCGTCTGCTTCTACAGTTCCCCGCTGAACTGGAAACAATTCCATCTTTCAAGAGGTTGACCGGAGCCGGACGAACATGTATAGTAATAGTCGTCGCGCCGAACGCCGACACAAACGTGAACGAATCGGCACATATGACTACGCGCGGTCGTGGCGGAATTGGCAGACGCGCAAGATTCAGGTTCTTGTGAGCGCAAGCTCGTGGAGGTTCAAGTCCTCTCGACCGCACCAATAGGACAGCCCTCGCATGGCGACAAATGCGAGGGCTGTCGCTTTTGCATGCGGCCCATCGTGATGGGCAGGTGTCCTCCACAGGGCGGGCGGATGTGCCATAGGATGCAGCAATCCTGCCCGGAAGGTGGGTACACCATGTGGAAGGAACTCTACCAGAAGGCTTTGCAGTTGTTGCATCAGCCTGTGGTCATCCAGCACATCAATGGATGGGTCTATCACGGCCTGCTGATTCGCGTTACGAAGAAGGGCGTCTACCTGTGGCCGTTCGGTCACGCTGTCCCCGTGTCCGGCACCATGGACGTCAATGTCCGGACAGCCGAAGCAACGGACGCCGACCGGCAAGACGTGCAGCCCGTCTATGTTGGCCCGCTCTTCTTTCCATTCGCAGTGATTGCCTCGTTCGCCGCGGGAAGCCTTTTCGGCAGCGCTGTGTCCAGGCCACCCTATCCGTATTACTATCCTCCGTATGGCCCGTATGGCGGATACCCTTGGTGACGGACGGCGCCGGCTCACCGGCGCCCCGTCGTTCCCATGGGCAGTGCAAAACAAGCGCATACCCTCGACGCCTCCTGGAAACATTAAGCGCAGACTTGACGCCCGAGGAGGCTTCGAAGGGATGCGCCTGCTGTTGAGCATGATTGTCGCTCTACTCACGACCGTCGTCAGTGTCCATCCCGCCAAAGCGGACACCACGGTGCAGGTCGTCATCACCGACAACGGCTTTCAGCCTGGCGTGATTCGCGCTGCACTGGATGAACCACTCACCATCCGCGTGGTCAACCGGGGTCGGCACGTGCATGAGTTCGGAATCCCCGACTACCGCATCTACAGCGCCAACCTGGGTCCCGGAGAGGTGTCGACCATCTCGTTTGCACCATGGATGCCGGGAAGCTTCGACATCATCTCAGACCCATCGGGTGAAAATCGCCCCGAGTTCTTCGCGCGCCTGATCATCACGCAGAAATGAAGGTCAGACGGGCCGCTCACGGCGATCATGACATCCACGCCGCGACGCGGGCTGAACTCTCCTGAAGCTGTCGCAACGCCTCTGCCATCACGCGCTGTACCACCTCGGCCGCTGGCAGGATCTCGTGAATCGAGCCCACGCCCATCCCGCAGTTGACGTAGCCGTCGTCCATCTGGCCTTCCAACGCTGCCCGAGCATTGTTGCGTCCGCTGATGAGGGGCAGCAGAGCTTCGAGATCGCCCGGTGTGGCCCGCTCCTGTGCCAACACCCGATCCACGAACGGCGACCGGAGTACCCGAGTCACGTGCCCGAGGGAGCGCTCCATGACGACCGTATCCTCCGAAGACGCCTGCAACAACGCCGCCTTGTACGCCTCGTGTGCCTCGCACTCGACGGTGGCCACGAAGCGCGTGCCCATCTGGATACCCTCTGCCCCAAGGGCGAAGGCCGCGGCAGCCGCCAGCCCGTCGGAGATACCGCCCGCCGCGATCACGGGGATGGACACTGCCTGCACCGTCAGCGGAACCAAGATCAGCGTTGTCAGTTCCGCGGGCCCATCGTGCCCGCCGGCTTCATAACCCTCGCACACCACCAGGTCCGCCCCCGCTTGTTCCGCCTTCTTGGCCTGCGCCGGCGTGGATGCCAGCGTGATCACGCGCAGTCCCCACTGTTTCAAAGGTCCAATCCAAGGTCGCGGGTTCCCGGCGGACAGGCTGACCGCCTTGAGGTGTGCCGCATACCGTTCGATCACGCGAAACACCGGTTCCGGATCACGGTGCTCGCTGATGGGCACGTTCACCCCGAGCGGTTGATCCGTCAGCGCAAACGCTGTCTCCAATTCCCTCGCCAACCCGTCGGGTGTTCGCCCGGCGGACCCCACTTGCCCGAACCCCCCACCGTTGGACACGGCGGCGGCCAGACGACCGTTTCCCACGTATGCCAGCCCGCCTTCAAGCACCGGGTATTTGCAACCCAGGCAGTCACACACGCGATTGATCATAGATGCGCCTCCTTTTGCCACCTGTGTAGCATGGCGTCCCACACGTTCGCAAGCTGGCAGTGTGGCCGGCGCCAAAAAAAAATCGAGGACAGCAACGCCCATCGTACGGCGTCCTGTCCTCTCCAGACGGTTCCTCAACCCTAGCGCCCTATCCGGCGCGCCCCGATGTAATGCGCCGCCCAATAGGGATTGTCCAAGGAATCCACACGAACCGCCGAACCTGCGGCGCTCACGAACCGGCCTCCGCCAATGTAGATACCGACGTGGCTGGGTCCGGCGCCGTCGGTGTCAAAAAACACCAGATCTCCCGGCGCGAGGGCAGAGCGACTGACCCGCTCCCCCATTCCGAACTGCGAACCGCTGTAGTGAGGCAACGATACCCCGCACATCGCATACACATATTGCACGAGTCCGGAACAATCGAAGCCGCGCGGTGACGAACCGCCGAAGACATACGGTACACCCAGATAGCGCAGCGCGTAGCTCGCAGCGCGAGCGCCCACCGAGGACGTCGTGGGCTGCGTGACGTAACCAGTAGCACCATCCCGGCTCGTTGTGCGGCGGAACGTCTGCGCCACTTGCCGAGCCGTAGCTGCCTGTACCGCCTCGCGACTGAGGACCAAACGCTGGCCTATCTGCAAACGGCTCGTATCCGTCAGGCCGTTCCACTGCTGCAGTTGCCCGACGGACACATGGTATGTCTGGGCAAGCTCCCAAAGCGTCTGGCCTGCCTGCACGGATATGTATGCCGGATGCTGTGGGGGCTGGGCAACAGGTTTGGCGGAGTGATTTTCGGTGCTCGTGGCGGGCGTGGAAAACTTCGCTGCTGACGGCACCGTGTCGTGCACCGGTGACAGGGCGTCCGCAGCGTAATCGGAGTTGGCGTCAGCGAGAGGAACCGTGAGCGATGCTGTCGATGCCGTGGAATCCACAGCGGTGGAAACGGATGCCCGTGCCCCGCCTTGTCCCGCCCATGCCAAAGAAGGCAGGGCAGCGGCACACAAGGCCACACTGATCCATAGCGTATGGAAACGCGCCAACGGCAGATACCCCTTTACGTCCTGCGAGGTTAGTTGACGGGCTCGGGACAGGGTCATCCCTACGGTCATGCGTTGAGGACCATGAACCGATTCGCCCCAAGATGGAAGAGCTTCCCCCGCCTCCCTGCGCACGGGAGTTCGGACAATTTTCGCGCACTGGAGTCATTATATATCGAATCTCGCAACCTGACAACAAGCCCGGGCGATAAATGAAAGAAATGCTAGAACGATGGGGACCCTGGTCGAGGTGAGCAGCGTGCGGGCTGCGCAGCACCACGGAGATCTGATACAATAACGGCGTTCACGTTGGAGCGGCCTTGGTCGCCAAGGAGAGGATACCATTCATGCCAGTCAGCGCTGACGTCTTCCGGCGCGCACTCGGCCGATTCGCGAGCGGAGTCACGGTGGTGACCGCCTTTGACGGATCGCAGCGCGCAGGTCTCACCGTTTCAGCTTTCTGTTCCGTGTCCCTCAATCCGCCTTACATCCTGATCTGCATTGACAACCGGTCACAAGCTCTTCCCGTGATCCAACGGGCGGGTGGCTTCGCTGTGAATTTTCTCGCCGCGGACCAGGCACATCTGGCTGCCCACTTTGCAAGCAAGATGGACGACAAATTTGCCGCCATCCCATGGCGATCCGGCCCGAGCCGACATCCGTTGCTGGAGAACACGCTCGGGTGGCTCGAATGCATCACCGCACACCAAATTTCCGCCGGCGACCACACCATCTTCATCGGCCAGGTCGAAGCAGCCGATGTGGACGAGACGCGCGAGCCACTGCTTTACTACCACAGCCAATATCGCCGCGCCGTGCCCCTTCAGCTACCGAACCCCTGACGACGTTTGCGTAGGAGCGCGACCATCTGGTCCGCTATCCAATCGGCGGCATGCGGACGGGCCAATCGTTCGCATGCCCGGCGCATGTTTTGGATAACCGCTGGATCCTTCAGCTTGTGGAGTTGCTCGGCCAACTCGGGCAGCCGCGATGCACAGAGCGCAACCCCAGCCATCTCCATGAAGCGGGCATTCTCCTCTTCCTGCCCCGGCTGCGGCTTGTAAATCAGCATAGGACAACCTGAGACGAGGCACTCCGTAACCGTCAGGCCTCCCGCTTTGATCACCGCAAACGACGCATGTTGGAACCAGGCGGCGACATTTTCCACGAAGGGCAGCCCATGCACATTCGGCCATCCTTCGCGCCACCGCTCGATCTCGCTCCTCATCCGCTCATTGCGTCCGCACATTACGTAAATGTCGTGATCGCCGAACGCCGTGTGCAGAACTTCGAGGGTCTCCTTCAAGCCGTAGAACACGCCGCGTCCACCCGTCGCAACGACGATGTAGGGGCGATGCGCCTCGGCAGGTCGCGGTTGAACCTCGCGAAACTGAGATCGAACAGGGATGCCGGAAGCCCACAATCGTGCTCTGGGTCCCGCGAGGCGTCTGGCACGTGTCACGAGCTCTTCGGCGGGCAGGAAGTACGCGTCCGCCGCCGGATGGAACCAGTGAGGGTGGACCGCGTAGTCAGTGAGCACGACGGCCGTAAAAGGACGCGGACCCTTCCGCCGACGCGTCGCCAGCGCGTGATCAGGGAACACCTGCAGGACGGCATCCGGGCGAAACGTCTGGACCGCCTCCAACGCGGCCTTCCGCGTGGACACCGCCAACCAGTCCCAGAACGGATTCTCGGTGGACAACCGGGCCGTGACCTGATAGCTCCATCCGTACAGCCACGGCGTGAACTGTGTCGCCAGCTCATACGATCGGCGACTGATGGCGGCCAACCAGCGATTCGTTGCCTCATGACAGTCCTGCTCCATGATGGTGACGCCGCGCGCTTCCAACGCCTCGCGCAAGACTGTCGAAACCTGCTGATGACCGTCCCCGAATCGTCCGGTAAAGATCAGAATCCGCATGGCTTCACCCTCACTGATCTGAAGTCGTCACCGTCGGAGTCGATGGTATCACGCGAAAACGTTGCAGAAGTCGAGCCCGCGAGATGTAAACCAGCTTTGGCACGAACACTTCCGCGTGCGACCGGAGAAACTCGTCCGCATGAGGGTTGACCATTCGAAACACGAAACGGAGATGTCGCCGAACCACCCATCGCCACAGCCGGCTTGACATGTCGCGCGTCTGAAATCCGAAATGCTGCACGCTGCGGTGGATGAAGGTCGTCCCAATCAGCACACCGATACCGTCGAACTCGGGCGATGCGAGTCGTTGCGCCAGCAGCGGCAGATCACGCTTGGCCAACTGGATCAGCCGAACGACCAAGGCCATCAGGCTGTCTGTCTCTCTCATCAACTGCATGATCAACTGATTGTTCATATGGATTTCGATCACCCGGTCAAACCTCTTCACCGTGACATCACCTGCCACGAAAGGTCTGCCGAAATAGCGCCGGACGCTGAAGAAAAAGAGATGGGACTCGCCTGGCACCAGCGGTTGCAACCGCATCACAACATGAAACAACCGTTCCCACAGCATCCACAGCGCCACCATGATCTGCACGCCTGTCAACTCCCTTTCGGCCACCAGCGATCCAAGCGTACAAATTCGTAACCCTGCGCTCTCACCTGTTCGATGAGCGACGGCAGCATGGCAAGCACGTTTTCCGGCGCTCCGGGCTGGCTGCCCCAGGTTTTATCGCTGTCGTGCAGTACAATGATGGCACCCGGTTTCAGCCGCCGTAGAATACGCCGGCGAAGCTCCTGTGGAGGCGTCAGACGCCAATCCCCCACCATGACAGACCAAGTGATGAGTCGGTGCCCGGCACGGCCTGCCGGAAACAAGCTCCAGGCATTGCACAGCCCCCATGGCGGGCGATACCAGCGCGTGTGCACACCAAATTGGTCCCGCAGCAGTTGGTGTGTCCGCCCCACCTGCGCCATAGCCCGTGCGGGGCTCAAAAGTGGCACAGGAAGGTGTCGAAAGCCGTGCACCTCCACCTCGTGCCCTTCCTCGCGCATGCGCTGCACCAATTGCGGAGCGCGCAATGCTTTTTCGCCGATCACGAAGAACGTCGCGGGGACACCGGCCTCGCGCAGGATGTCGAGCAGGCGCCCGGTGTAACGCTCATCGGGGCCATCGTCAAACGTCAGGGCAATCTCGGCTCTGCCCGGTCCGCGCCACACCACACCGCGCCGAAGGACGCGAATCCACAAGTTGGGCACAACACAGTAGCATAGCACAAGAAGGATGACGAGTCCCAGAATCCACAAGCCTACCATAGCCGCCATCTCACCTGTCTGCCGTTTGCTCTCGGACGCCGGCACTGTGAAGTCCTCACTGCGGCTCTGCACCGCCGACCGCATATGCATGCCGATGCTCTCGGTACTTGGCGGCGAACGCCATCGCTCGCTTCGCGATACGTTCCGCTGCGCTGCTCGGGGGCAATGCCAGTGCACGCTGCCGCATCTGCGCGAGCCGCTCAGGTTGAGCAAGGGTTTCGTGTAGGAAATGCGCCGCCTGCGCGATGTCATCAAAACACACGGCCGCCCCAGAGTTCAGGGCGAATGCGGCATTCTTTACCTCTTGCCCAGGAATGGGACGGAACAGAAGCATCGGTGTGCCGACGGCAAGCGCCTCCGTCACGGTGATGGCGCCGGCCTTGCTGATGATCAAATCCGCCATGGCCATCCACACATGCATGTCCTCCACATAACCCAACACACGCACACGAGGTGACTGCAGGGGCGCCAGGCGCCGGTAGAGTTTTTCGTTGTGTCCGCAGATGAACACAAATTGAGCGGGCGTGTCCCGTATAATCCGGATCCAGACCGAGATGTCCGCTATCAATCCGGCACCGCCACCCATCATGAGGACCACAGGCACATCGCTGCGCAGGCCGCGTTGTTCCCGCCACGTTGCACGGTGCTGGGCCGCTTCGGATCGGACGCTCGCAAAACGCTTTCGGACGGGTACCCCCGTGACCTCGATGCGTGCAGGGTCCGCGCCGAACCCGGCCAGTTCATCGCGCACTTCCGCACTCCCCACGAAATACCAGTCCGTCTCCGGCTGATACCACTGCCGATGTGCGGTGTAATCGGTCACGACGACCAGACTGGGGACGCCGGTTTCTCCAGCTTGACGCAATTCCGAGATGACTCCGCTCGGTACGGGAAAGGTGCTCACCACCGCATCCGGTTGATACGCCCGCAGCCAGCGGCGAACCTGCGCAATACCCAACCGATTCAGCCGTCGCTGCAGACTCGGCGGCGGATCCAAGCGTGACGTCGAACGATAGAACCATCCGTACAAGCCGGGCACACGCTTGACGCCCTGGATCAGGCTGAATTTGGCCACGGAGCGGAGCGCTGGGTGCACCAATTCCATGTAGTCCACGACACGGGCATCCGCACCGGCGTCGCGCAGCGCCTCCTGCACCGCGAAAGCCGCCTGATTGTGACCTTCACCAAACGACGCTGAGATCAAGAGCACTTTCAAATCCGCGTCTCCTCCAGTCGCCGCACCTCCCAGGATGTTCATCGGTGCGCCTTTTCAGGATAAAACATTTTCGTTCCCCCTACCACACCTGGCCGATACGAGGCAGCTTTCGGCGTGGTCTGCGGGCGTGGTTTGCGTTACAATCGCCGCAGCGGTACAACGTTGCACATCAAGACTTGCAGGAAGAGGTGGGTCATGATTGACCATAACCCCGTGCTGCCATCTGATATACCTCCCTTGCGGGTGATTCGCTCGGCCAAGCGCCATCGCACCATATCCATTCGCGTTGAGGATGATGCGATTGTCGTGCGTATTCCCGCCACCTTGCCGGATCACGTGTGGAAGACCGAGGTACGGCGGCGCCAGCATTGGATCATGAACATGTTGCGGCAGATGCGAACCTCCCGTACCACGCAGCCCCCGTGGACACAGCGGTCGCTGACGCTCGGCGGAGACACCCGGCATGTAGCCTTCAGCCAGGCAGAGCAATGGTACGTCCGGAGAACGGGCACCACGCTAGAGTTCGGTGGGCCGGTACCTGCCCTCGACGCCCCCGCCATGCAGCGGTTTATCCGCCGCGTGATCTCTGACGAAGCCAGCCGCTGGATGCAGGATAGGGTGTCTGATTGGGTGGCACAGACTGGCCTTGCCCCCAGTGCCGTCCGCATCGCGGACCCCAAGTCCCGCTGGGGAAGCTGCAGCCCCAAGGGGCGCATCATGCTCAGTTGGCGGCTCGCGCTCGCACCCGTCGCCGTGGCCGACTACGTGGTGGTGCACGAGTTGTGTCACCTACTCGAGTTGAACCACTCGCCGCGCTTTTGGGCCCATGTCGCGCGCTGGATCCCGGATCATCGCCATCATCGCCATTGGCTCAGACAACATGGCCATTCGCTGTTTTGGTGAGCACATCCCTCTGTTTCTTGCAATCATTTGCCGCTATACTGAAAAATGAGAGGGATCACGGGGCCCGCGCATGTTCATACGGCGGGTACGAATGGAGGCGAAGCGATTGTCACTGAAAGGCCTGTTGATCTCTGCCATCGGGGTTGTGTTGGGCATTGTGCTGTGGGTCGTGGCCTACTTCGAACTTCCCAACGATGTATCTCACCGTAACCTCGCGGCGAATCCGCCCGTCGCTACCTCGGTCGGCAACACCACCGGAACTAGCACCGGCAGCGCCGGCAACAGCACCGGCCAAGGGACGAGCGGCAACACAGCTTTCTACAGCCTTGGCCCTGGACAGAACACCCTCACCCTCAACATCGAGGGCGTGACCACCGATGCCGGTATGACCTTCAACGGGTACAACAACGGTCAGCTCAAGATTACCGTACCCGTCGGCTGGACCGTCCAAGTGCATTTCGTCAACAAGGACACCAACATGCCGCACAGTGTCGGCTTCGTACCGTGGTCACAGCGCACGGGATCCAGCTTTACTGCAGCATTTCCAGGCTCACTGATGAACAACTTCCAGTCCGGCATCCAAGCAACGGATCCGGCGGTCGAGTTTTCCTTCAAGGCGACGACGGCGGGCCAGTATGCCATGGTCTGCGGGATTCCGGGACACGCGGCCAACGGGATGTGGGATGAGTTCGATGTGTCGTCCAGCGCAAAATCGCCCACCATCACGACGCCATCCGGTACCGTGACCGTGAAGTGAAAGCCAAGGTATCCGTGGACGCACTTCGCTGGATGCAAGCGGGTTTTGGGGCCTGGCACCATCGAATCAACGGATGGAAAACGGGACGCGGCGAGCTTCAGCCTCGTCCCTTTTGAGTCCCCATGGCCCGTTCGGCCAGAAACAACTGCACCACATCCCGAAATGCCTCTGGCTGTTCCAGGTGCACCGTGTGCCCCGCGTGATCGACCGTCACCACGCGACTCATCGGCAGAGCCGCGTGCATTTCGCGCGCGATACGCGTAAACTTCTCATCCTCTTGTCCGGTGATGAGAAGTACAGGGACGTTGACTTGCGCCAGCGCATCCCACCACGACGGCTGATGCCCTGTGCCCATACCACGCAAACTCCCCGCCAGACCGGCGGCCCGCTGACGCAAACGAATAGTGCGAACCTTGTCCTGTATGGAGGAAGGCAAACGACGGATGCCTGCAAACAGCGGCAGTTGCTCCCAGTAGGCGACGAACGCGGCCACACCATCCGCCTCTATCCTGTCGGCTAGCGCCTCATCCGCCGCACGACGCTCCGCGCGCTCTGCCTCCGTGCGCAGGCCCGGTGAGGCGCTCTCGAGGATCAGTGCCCGCACTCGTTGCGGATGAAAGCACGCCAAGGACAGTGCCAACCGCCCGCCCATCGAGTAGCCGAGCACCTCCGCGGCGCCAACGCCGAGCGCGTCGAGGATGGCGCAGAGATCCAGGACAGCCTCGGGGGCCGCGTAACGAGCCGGGTCTCGGGGTGCATCGGACTGGCCGTGTCCCAGCAGGTCCGGCATGATCAGGCGTCGCTCCTGCGCCAGCGGGGCCAAGAGCGGCCACCACGTCTCCCAGTTCCCGGTGAAGCCGTGCAGGCATAACAGAGCATCGCCACTGCCCGCTTCAGTCACAGCCATCCGCACCCCGCGCACCGTGACAGCGTGGTGGATGAGTACCGTCTCCGCTTCGGCGTCCGTCATTCCAGCACCGCCTCCTGCACCGCTCGCATCACCGCGGCGTGCCGATTCCGGTTGACCTCGGGATCCGTCCGCAACTCCACCACGACCAAGCCCTCGGCGTTTGCAGCCTGGCCGACCTTCTCTCGAAACTCGGCCCACGTTCCAGCCCTGTGAAACGTGCCGCCCAACGCTTCTACGATGGGTCGAAAGTCAAGACCATGCGGCGTCCGGAAGTGGTTGAAGGTGTCCCGTTCGCTCGCCTGCGGCAGGAACTGAAAGATGCCTCCACCGTCATTGTGAACTACCAGAATGCGAAGGGTCAGACCCAGGCGCTTGGCGAGCGACAGCGCCCCAAGGTCATGGAACAGCGAAACATCGCCGATCACAAGCCAAACCCCGCCACCACCCTCGCCTGCGCTGGCCCCGAACGCCGTGCTCACCACGCCGTCGATCCCGCTTGCGCCGCGATTGGCAAGGATCCTCACGCGCCTGTCCAGGGTTGGGAAGAACGTGTCCAGGTCCCGCACCGGCATGCTGTTGCCCACCATCAAGACCGCATCATTCGCCAAAACATCGGCGAGCTCCAGAAACAGGCGGCCTTCGAGATCCATCCGATCGGTGTCGTGGGACCGGATCGCCAGGCGGATGGCTTCGCGCGCTCTGTCGTTATGATCACGCCAGCGATGAAACCAAGCCTGCCGCTGCGGCCGCACCGCATCGGATGCCGCCTGCTCCAGCGCCTCTAACAGCGCCAGGGGTTCCGCCTGAATCACGTGATGGACGGTGAACCACGGGTCGCGCCAGTCCGCCGCCGGCGACACTGCAATCTGACATTCTCGCGCGTTCGCGAGGTATTGCCCCAGCACCTTCGACACGGGCGTGGCGCCTATGCGCAGAATCCAGTCGGGCGGCGGCGAGGACGCGCGCGGAGACCGCAGAAGCGCGTCATACGTGTCGATCACGGCGTCCCCCGGCCCCTCCACCGTGCGTACCTGCGAGAGCGGATCGGCCAGAATCGGGATGCCCTCCCGCGCTGCCCAGCGACGCAACCGCACGGCCAGCGCACGGTCCTGCTGCGGACCTGCCACCACCAGCGGGCGCTCTGCGGCCCGCAGGGTGTCCAGCACCCATGCCACGGCCTCCGGCGCCGGAACGAGACGGCCGGGGTGGACCACGGCCGGCAGGTCATGCGCGTCCTCCGCCGCCATGGCTCGCGGTGGGATGAGGGGCTCTCGAAATGGCCAGTTCACGTGAACCGGTCCACGCGGCGGCGTCGTCGCACACACCGTCATGCGCACAGCCATGGCCCGGGCGTGCTGCCGAAGTGTGGCCGTGTCCACGGGCACCGGCATCTCGACAAACCCTTTCACGTGAGAGCCGTACAATTTGAGTTGGTCCACCGTCTGATTTGCCCCCACGCCACGCAACTCCTGCGGTCTGTCCGCGGTGACCACAACCAGCGGTACCTCGCTGTAGTACGCCTCGATGACCGCAGGCAGATAGTTTGCAGCAGCCGTCCCGGACGTGCAGACGAGGACGACAGCGCGCTCGCGTACACGCGCCATCCCCAGCGCGAAGAAGGCTGCAGAGCGCTCGTCCAGAATCGACCACGTGCGAAGCCGCCCATCTCGCGCCATCACCATCGTGAGCGGGGTCGATCTCGACCCCGGCGAGATCACCGCGTCGGTCACGCCGGCGGCGACCAGACCATCGACGAAATCATACACCGGCACCAGATCACGATTGCTCACGGATGACCCCCTCTTCCGGCCAGCCCAGGACACGCATCATGGGGCGGAGTTTCCACCCAGTTTCTTCCCATTCAACCTCAGGCTTTGAACCCGCGACCATACCCGCCCCCGCATACAACCACGCTTCCCGCGAGGTGACCAGAGCGCAGCGCAGCGCCACGGCGAACTCACCGTCCCCCGCGTGATCCAGCCAGCCCACAGGCCCGGCGTACCAACCGCGTGGCACACCTTCCCCATCGCGGATGAACTCGATGGCCGCATCCTGGGGCACGCCACCCACCGCCGGTGTCGGATGTATCCGCGCCGCCACATCCAAGACCGTTGCGTCCGCTCGCAGACGCGCTTGGACCGGCGTGTGCAGATGCTGAATGTAGCTGAACCGTCGCAACCGGGGCTGGGCCGCATGCACAACATCTTCCGAAATCGGTTGTAGTACCTGGACCAACCATTCCACCACGCGCCCGTGTTCTTCTAGGTCCTTTCCGCTGGTCAGGAGTTCCGCGGCCAGCGCCGCGTCTTCCTCAGGGGTCCGGCCGCGGGGGCGGCTTCCGGCAAGGGCGTCGAGGTCAGCAGTACCTGCCCGAACCCGGCACAGACGCTCGGGCGTGGCGCCGAAAAAGCACCCGCCAGCCCTCTCCACGGCAAAGATGTAGGAATCCTTCCCTTCGGCCAGCAGACGCCGCAGGATCCGTTCAGGCGACCAGGTGCCGGCGAAGCGCCTGCACAGCGCCCGTGCCAACACCACCTTGCGCAATCTGCCATCGCGAAGCGCATGAACGGCGCCATGGGCCGTCGCCAGCCACGCACCGCGGGCTGGAACCTCCTGCAGTTCGGCCGCCCAAGCGACCGGATCCGCTTCGGGTGCGTCGCCATGACGCTCCGCCAGCATCACCTCCGCGTCACGAACCGCCATCTGGAGAGCCTGCTCGTCCACACACCAGCGCTCTCCATCTTTGGCGACAGGGAGGCAGACGTCCAGTTCGGACATCCCTTCAACGCTGCGCACGGCAACCCTGGGTAGCCAAAGCCATCCGAGCGGCCAACCCTGCCATGGTTCACCGGCCCCGGCGGGGTCAAATGCGGCGCCGGCAAACCACCGCGCGTGACTGCCCTCGGCCAACGCCACCGACTGGCGCAGTTGACGCCACGCGGCAGGTAGCGCCTCGAGCGAGGCATTGCACTCCACACTCTCCCCGGCGGCCAGCCAGACGGTATCCATTTCCCGATCCCGCCACATCACCCTGGGCCGCGACAGTCCCGCGAAAACGCGGGCTGGATCCAGCGCAGTGCGCACCGTTTCCGACCACGCCACCCAGCCGCTGCGCAAACCACGCGTCTCCAGCGTATGCGCGAGCCGTTCCGCCCTCTCGCGCCAGCGGGCGGCCCATAATGCGATACTTTCAGGTGGCACCCGGATCACAGCCATGCCCGGAGCGTCCTCCTCAGCAGCTTACCTCCGGCGTTCCGTGGTAACGACTGGACGAACCGGATGTCCCTCGGGACCTTGTACTTCGCGAGCCGCTGTACGCAGAACGCTTGCAATTCTTCCGCTGCGACCTGAGCGCCCGCGCGCAGGACCACGAACGCCACGGGCACCTGGCCCCACTCGGCGTCCGGTCGGCCAACGACGCCAGCCTCACGCACCGCGGGGTGAGCGTGCAGCACAGCCTCCACCTCAGCCGGATACACGTTTTCTCCACCGGAGACAATCAGATCAGTGCGCCGATCCAGCACATACAGATACCCCTCGTCATCCAGATAGCCGATGTCTCCCGTGCGAAACCATTCTCCCATGAATGCTTCGGCCGTCGCATCGGGCCGACGCCAGTATCCCCGAGTAATGGTGGGGCCGCGAACGATGATCTCGCCGACCACGCCCGCCGGCGCCGGTTGACCGTCAGCCCAAATGGCCACCTCGGTCGGCATCAACGGCTTTCCGGACGATCCCAGCTTGCGCAGAGCATCCACCGGCCGCAGCGTCGCCACCTGAGAGTTGGCCTCGCTCAGACCGTAGCTCTGCGCGACGGGCATCCGCAGCGCCAAGCAGCGCTCGAGTATCGGTTGCGGCGCCGCGCTGCCACCGACCAAAACACACCGCAGCGAGGGGGGATAAGGCTTGTCACCGCGCACGTCCAGCATCCGCTGCAGCATGGTCGGCACCACGGAGAGAAGCTGCACCCCCTCCTCGTCGATGGCGCGATGAACATCCTCCGGGCGAAACTGATCATGAATCACCGCCGTCGTACCGTTGATCACGCTGCGCATCAGCACCGCGAGCCCCCCCACGTGAAACAAAGGCATGGGCACCAACCACTGATCTCCAGGCAAGACCCCCAGTTGCAGCGCCGACCCCACCGCGCTCCACCACTGGTTTCCGTAGGTCAACATGGCGCCTTTCGGCCGTCCCGTGGTTCCAGAGGTGTAGATCAGGACCTGCACGTCGTCGAGCGCAATCCGATCACGGTACAACCGGGCACTCGAGACACCATCTCGGTCGAGTTCCCGTTCGACGTTCCAGGCTCGGAGCCCGTCGCTGCACAGGGCGCGCGCGGCCGGATCGTGCGCATCGTCGTGGAGCAGCCACTTCGCCTCCGCATCCTCGGCAATCCAAGCCATCTCCGGCAGAGCCAGCCGGGTGTTGATGGGCACCAGGATGGCACCGACCTGGATCAACGCGTGCGCCACCCAGGCATAGGCCAGGCCGTGCCGCATCAGCACAGCCACCCTATCCCCGGGACGAACTCCGCGCTCTGCCAGTGCGCCCGCCAGCTCGCCGGCCCGTTCGTACAAGTCGCGGTAGGTCCAGGTGCCCTGCGCATGGCGGAGCGCCTCCGTGTCCGCGTGCGTCGAGGCGCGACGCCCCAACCAATCCGGCAAAGACAGCGTGGACGTGGCGGTTTCCATCGCAGACACCATCGTTCCACCTTTCCCCAACAAAGATTGCACCACCGGACCTCCGGTGGTGCTTGGACTTTCGTGTCAGCGCCAGGCTGGGCAATCCATGCTCAGGGCAGACGACGGAACTTCGAGAAGTCCGGCTTCCGCTTTTCGAGGAATGCGTTTTTACCCTCCTGCGCCTCTTCCGTCATGTA
>JAIMAY010000061.1 GCA_023511725.1 Alicyclobacillus sp. | reverse complement strand
GATGGCCGCATCGATGGCATTGCCGCCCTGCCGCAGGATGTGAAGGCCGGCCTGCGCCGCCAGCGGGTGGCTCGTGGCCACCATGCCGCGGCGTGAAAATACCGTCATGCGCCGCGACGGATGCGGGTGATAGAGAGGATCAAACGACAACGGCCAATTTCCCATGGAAGTCGCCCCTTTCTCTGCCCTATGGCCAGGCTGCTGCATCGCATGGCTAATGTTTCGACCTCGGGTCCCACAGCGTCTCCAGACCCTCACCCAACAGTGTAAAGGCCAGTACGGCAATCGCAATGGCGACACCCGGCACGATGGCAAGTAGGGGATCTTGCTTGAATGCTAGTCACGCGCAGCGCACCGTTGCGCCTCAACCCACGCACCGCCGTGCTGATAGGCGCGAAGTACGCTGAGCGGATAACGAGTGTCACGCCACTCCAGGGCACCGCGGCGCCAGGCCAAAATGGCCGCACGCAGATAGGCGAATGTCACAATCACGGCGCCGACAGGCCAGGTGATGAGTGCGAACGGCCGGATCGGCCGGATCACATCGTTCAGGACACTGCTCAGCGTGGTGATGATGACGATGGTGACGACACCCAGCCAGCGAACCGAGGCAGGTCCCACCAGCAGGGCGAACCAAGGTCCGAGATAGATCCAGGCGAGCAGAGGAATGCACAGCAGCAGATAGCCCGGATGGTAGTGAAACGCAGGAAGCGGATTCTTCTCCATGCCGAGGATCATTTCGTTGACCGAGGTATACCATTCGATCTCGCACAGGGCGCCGGCTCGAACCATCTGCTCCCGTGCGCCGCAGCGTTTGAGCCAGCGGGCCAGGGCCGCGTCATCGTCTACGGCCATGCGCACCGGTATGTGCCCGCCGTGCTCGTCATAGAACGACCTGCGGACCAGCAGAAAGGCGCCGATCCCGGCATAGGCCCGACTGCGAGCGCGATGGGCCGATTGCGGCCGAATGAAGGCCAGGAAGTTGAGCACAAAGGTGCGGATGGCCGCCTCGAGCCAGCCGTTGCGGACGCGGAGCGTGGGGGCCAGTGTGAGCACGTCCAACCGCTGCGCTGCGGCCCACCGGAGCGCCTCTGCGAGCAGCTTCGGCGCCACCCAGACGTCAGCATCCATGAAAAGAATCCAGCGGCCGCGCGCGTGGGAAGCGCCAAGGTGCAGCGCGTGATTCTTGCCCAACCAACCCGAAGGCAGTTCGTGAACGCGAAAAGCACGAAATCGCGGATCCTCCGCACAGAGTCGCTGTAGGATGGACCAGGTGTCATCGGTGGATCGGTCATCCACCACCAGAATTTCGATCTGTCGCAGGGTCTGATTGCGAAGCGCAGCAAGCGTCCGAGGCAATGCGGGGGCTTCGTTGCGGGCAGCCACGACGACGGATAACAGCGGAGTGTCGGACGTTTCCTTGAGACGCAAACCCATCGCGTCGCCCATGTCGCGCGCACAGCTCTGCTCGGCCTCCCCGGGCGCGGCATGCAGCTTAGGCATCCGTGCCAGGTCCGGCAGCGCCAGCAGCGCCAGGCAAACCCAGAGCATAAGCGTCGCAAGGTTCAGACCCCACCATCCGTAAAACAGCCATATCCCGCCTGTCATGCTCGTCCCCCACTTTACATATGAGTGTCACATGGAGGGAAGGCTGATGTTCTGGCACCTGGTGGCGGCTTGCGCCGCCCTCACCGTGTTCCTGCTCGGCCTCCGTGTCATGCGCGACGGTCTTGCCGCCATGGCGGACGGGTCACTCCGACATTGGCTGCTGCGGCTGGCGCGGACGCCGAGCCGCGGAATTGTCACTGGCATCGTCGCCACCGCGCTGATCCAAAGCAGCGCCGCCGTCACCGCAATCTGCGTCGGCTTGGTGGCGGCGGGGAGCATGCCGTTCCGACACGCGCTGGGCATCGTGCTCGGTGCAAACGTGGGATCCACGGTGACCCCACAGATGTTGGCGTTTGGGCTATGGGGTCTTGCCCTGCCCGCACTGCTCATCGGCGCGCTGGTGGCTATTCTCGGCCCGTCTCGACTGCGGCCCGCCGGGTTGGCGCTGGCCGGCCTGGGCGGTATGTTGGTCGGTCTGGATGCATTGAGCCACTCGCTGGCGCCGCTCAGCCAAACGCCGGCATTTGCCGGTTGGCTCGCGCACGCCAGTCACAACGTATGGTGGGCGGCGGCCGCCGGCTGCTTGGCCAGCGCCGCCATCCAGAGCAGCACCGCCACCACCCTGATCACGATGACTCTCTGTGATCAGCACATCATCCCCACGATGGCCGGTATCGCCATCGTTCTCGGCGCCAACGTCGGGACATGTGCGACGGCCGTGATCGCCGCCATCGGTCAACCGCGGGCGGCGATGCAGGTGGCGCTGGGGCATGTGATCCTCAATGTGCTCGGCGTTCTCGCGGTGCTTCCGTGGCTTCCGCTGTACGCATCCTGGGTGGACTTGCTGGGCGGAGACGCGGCGCGGCACATTGCCAACGCCCACACGCTGTTCAACGTCCTCTCCACCCTGGCCGTCTGGCCCATCACGACACCCTACGCCCGCTTCATCGAGCGGCTATGGCCGGACCAGCGCAGGACCTGAGCTGGTCCCGATCCGCGACGCGCCGAACGCGATGAACGCCTCCGCTTCTCGCCGCGTGCGGATGCCGCCGGCGGCCTTGACCTTGCCAATCCCGGCGACGGCGGCCATCAGCGCCGTGTCCAGCACGCGCGCGCCCGTCGGTGCAAAGCCAGTGGACGTCTTCAACATGTCTGCGCCCGCCGCCGTGGCGGCCAGACCTGACTTGATCACCTGGTCCACGGAGAGGTAGTGCGTCTCGAGGATGGCCTTGACGATCACGTCCTTCGCCTCGCGCGCCGCATCCACCACCGCCTTCACGTGGTCATGCACGGTCCAAAGGTCGTCCTCCACCATTGCGCCGACGGGGATGACCATGTCGATCTCGCGCGCCCCGTCCGCGATGGCTGCCCGCGTTTCCGCCGCCAAAGCCCGTGGTGTCGTCGCACCGTGCGGAAAGCCCACGACCGTGCAGACGGCAACACGCCCGCTCACGTTGGCTGCCGCTCGGGCCACATGACGGGGTTGGACGCATACCGCATGAAAGCCGCCCTCGACGGCCTCTTTGCACAGCCGGTCAATCTCCGGCTCCGTCGCATCTGGACGCAGCAGAGTGTGCTCCACGGCGTCTGCCAGCGCCACGCTGTCGGCGGGTCTCGGCAGTCCCAGCCGAGCCTGCATCTCGTCGATGCTCGGCAGTGACCAGTCCGGGCAAACCGTCCGCACTTCATCTGCGGTGGTCTTCAACAACTGCGCCAGAACCGGCCGGGCCTCCAGCCAGCGCTGCACCAGCGCCGGGTCATCCGCGCGCAGCCCGCGCAGGCGCTTCTCCCAGTGGCCATCATGCCAATCGAGGAGCGCCGCCGCCTTCGGCAGTGCCCAGCGCCAATTGGCGTATCCCTGTGCCTCGTGACGAGCCTGCGCCTCGGCCCAGGACACGTACCGGGCACTCTCAATCTCTTCCGCTTGCGGCACGGGCTCCGTAGTTTCATCCACCGCCTCCATCACAAACAGCCGAACCTGTTTCCGAATCGTGCTCGACGCTCGTTCGATGCGGTACTCGACGCGGCCGAGCGGACCGAGGATGCGGGCTGTCACGCCCGTTTCCTCCTCGACCTCGCGCACCGCGGCGTCTTCCCAGGTCTCACCCGCTTCGAGGTGTCCTTTCGCGAACGTCACATGGCCATACGCATCATCAATCAGCAAGGCATCGCGTCCCGGTTGCGAGACGCGGACGACGATGCCCCCTGCTGCGCGCTCCACCGCCTCGTCTGGCCGTCCCGTCATGCCGCCCACTCCTCTCACTGCGCCACGGGACAGGCCCAAGGCGCCTCCTCATGATCTTCCGACGTCGTGATGGACCGCTCCCAGCGACCCAACTGCAGTCGCCCACCCGTCTCCGTGAGCCGCACCGCGCATACCTCGCCCATGAGCGCCTCCGGCGCCACGCCCTCGGGCACCGGGAAGGCGACACGCAGGTAATTGTCCGCGTGACCCACCAGCCAGAAGCCCGAACGCGGACCGCCGGTCCAGCCGTGATCTCGGATCTCACTCTGCCAATCCAGCGGCTCCTCGGGAATGACCTCGACCACCCGGTCACGGAAGTTTGCCGCGTATGCTGCGGTCAGTTCCGCCGAAAGCTGGATCAACCTCTCGACGCGCGCCTCCTTCACCGCCTCCGGCACCTGATCCGGGAAACGAGCCGCTGGCGTTCCCTTGCGCGGCGAATACGGGAACACGTGCAGCTGCGAAAACGCCTGCGAGGCGATGAAGCGCTCGGTGGCCTCAAAATGCTCGTCGGTTTCGCCGGGAAAGCCGACAATCACATCGGTCGTCACCGCCACCTCCGGCAACGCCCGGCGCAGTTGCTCCAGTTTCGCGGCGTACTCCTCGACCGTGTAGCGGCGGTTCATCCGCCACAGGATATGGTTGTGCCCTGCCTGCAGCGGGATGTGAAGGTGTCGGCAGACCTTTCGTGATCTGTCCAACACTTCCATCAGGCGTTCGTCGATCTCGCTGGCCTCAATCGAGCTGATGCGGATGCGATAGAGTTCCGGGATCTTCTCGAGGTCCTCGAGCAGATGCGACAACCTGTAGTTCTCCAGGTCATCCCCGTATCCGCCCGTGTGAATGCCGGTGAGCACAATCTCGCGATATCCGGCCTTGGCCAATTTTCTCGCCTGGGCGATCACGTTCTCCGGCTTACGGCTGCGAACGAGCCCACGCGCGTAGGGGATGATGCAGAATGTGCAGAAATGATTGCAGCCGTCCTGGATCTTCAGGCTCGCCCGCGTCCTATCCTCGAAGAACGGCACGTCCATTTCCTCGAATTCGCGCGTCTTGAGGATGTTGCCCACGGACTGGTACGGATGCTGCTCGCGCTGTACCTGTTCGACCAACTCGACAATCTGCGACTTCCTGTCATTGCCAACCACCAGGTCCACCCCGGCGATGGCCGCCACCTCGTCCGGTGCCATCTGAGCATAGCAGCCGGTCACGACCACCGTGGCGTCGGGGTTGGTGCGCACCGCGCGCCGGATCATCTGGCGCGACTTGCGGTCACCGGTGTGCGTTACCGTACACGTGTTGATCACATACACATCCGCGCGGTCTTCGAACGCCACCTGCCGGTAGCCGGCCGCCTTGAACTTCTGCCAAATGGCCTCCGTATCATAAAAGTTGACCTTGCACCCCAGGGTATGAAAGGCCACGGTCCGCACCTTGTCCCCTCCTTTCATGTCATGTTTCCCTTTGCTGCCGAGGAATGGGCAAGATCACCCAACGCATAAAGCAAGGCGCTAAGCGCCACGAGGCCGGCGGTTTCTGTGCGCAGGATGCGCGAACCCAGGCTGATAGGCACCGCACCGACCGTGCGCCAGCGCTCCCGCTCCTCTTCCGTCCAGCCGCCCTCGGGGCCAATCGCCACCACCCATCGCGCACCGTCGCGGGAGGCGTTTGTCGCCACGACATCCTGGAGCGATACCGCCGTTTCCGCCTCGTCGCATACCAAAATGGTGTGGGGCGAGATCCTGCGCAGCCACGCCTCCACCGCCGGCCAATCCGGGCTGTATTCCACCGGTGGCACCATATCTCGCTGCGCTTGGCTGGCCGCCTCCTCGGCAATCCTCTGCCAGCGCTCCAGCTTCCCGCGCGCCCTCTCCTGGGAGAGGCGCGCTACCGACCGCTCGCACGCCGCCACTTGGATACCCGCGGCGCCGATCTCGGTGCACTTTTGTATGATCGTCTCCATTTTGTCGCCTTTCGGCAAGCCCTGCACCACATAGATGGCCGCTCGCGGATCACGCCGCGGCAAGGCGGCCCCGACGTGCACCTCAACGCGGCCGCGAGCCGGATCGACCGCCGTCACCACCGTCGACCGGGGCACCCCCGCGGCGACGATGGGGATCTCTTCGCCCGGATGAACGCGAAGCACGCGCGCGAAGTGATGGCCCCAGCCGCCCTCCAGCGTCAGAAGCTCGCCTTCGGAGAGCGGCTCGGGATAAAAGACCCGCGGCATCACGGGCGCTTCTCCCCCACCAGCGCAACCCAGTCATCCAGCATCCGGCGCTCCACCACCACCAGTCCTGCCGCCGTCATGGCCGCCTCCACCTGCGGCGCCTGACCCGACACAAACCCGGACAGGATGACGCGGCCACCCGACCGGAGTCGCGGCGCCGCCTGTGGGATCAGCCGAATCACGATGTCGCGCAGGATGTTGGCGACGATGACGTCGAACGCGTCGGACGGCTCCAACCCGCTCAGCAGATCCCCCTGCCGGACCTCGACGCGATCCGCCACATCGTTCTGCCGCACATTGTCGCGCGCCACATCGACGGCGACCGGATCGATGTCCAGCGCCAACACACGGCTCGCGCCCAGTTTGGCGGCGGCGATACCGAGGATGGCGGTCCCGCAACCCACATCCAGCACCTCGGAGCCCAGACGAACCGCTTCCTCCAGCACCTCGAGGCAGAGCGTGGTGGTCCCGTGCGTACCTGTGCCGAAGGCCATGCCGGGCTCCAGGTACACGGGCGTCCGATCCGGCCATCGCCCGGCCGCCTCACGCTCCCACAGGGGGATGATGACCAAGCCGCGTCCGACGGGAAGCGGGCGGTATTCTTTCTTCCAGGCGTCTGCCCAATCCTGCTCGTCCACCGCGGTGACGGCCACGTCCGCATCTGTGGTGGGCAGCGCAGCGGCCGACACCCGTTCCAGGACTGCCCAGGCCCGCTCCTGAACATCCTCCCACGATTCGGTCTGCGGGACGTAGACCCGCACCTGCTGCACCGGAACGCGCAACAGCCCATCATCGAACCATTCGCCCCACTCCGGATGGGGCGGGTCGGGTGGAACGGCGCCTTCCACCACGACCCCGCCCACG
>JAIMAY010000060.1 GCA_023511725.1 Alicyclobacillus sp. | reverse complement strand
TTCCCGGCTTATGTGGCGCGATCGCGGAGAGGCAGGGACACCTTGTCCATTCGTGTCAATCTTGTGGGGCTTTTTTCCTAGAACAAGGAGGCGGTATCAGATGGAAGTCGGGTATCCGTTTGAGCGGTGCCTCAACTACATCGGCGGGAGGTGGGCGGAGCCCACGGGAGGACGGTTCGCGCCCAACATCAACCCGGCGACGGGGGAGGTCTTGTGCGAGTGGCCGCTGTCCACGCCGGCAGACGTGGATGCGGCGGTGCAGGCCGCCGAGGCGGCGCAGCGGCGGTGGCGGCTCGTGCCGGCGCCGGAGCGCGCGAAGGTGCTGATGCGGGTGGGGGATCTGCTCCGCGAGCGGAAGGAGAAGCTGGCGCGGACGCTGACGATGGAGATGGGCAAGGTGCTGGAGGAGGCGCGCGGCGAGGTGCAGGAGGCCATCGACATGGCCTACTACATGGCGGGGGAAGGGCGGCGGCTGTTTGGGCAGACGACGCCATCGGAGCTGCCGGACAAGTTTGCGATGAGCGTGCGCGTGCCGGTGGGCGTGGTGGGGCTGATCACGCCGTGGAACTTCCCCATTGCCATCGCCTCGTGGAAGTCGCTGCCGGCGATTGTGGCGGGTAACGCAGTGGTCTGGAAGCCGGCGGAGGATACGCCGCTGCTGGCGCGGGAGTTTGTACGGATCTACGAGGAGGCCGGGCTGCCGGCGGGCGTGATGAACCTGGTGTTCGGCGAGGGGCCGGTGGTCGGGGATGCGATGGTGGAGCATCCGGGGATTCAGGTGATATCGTTCACCGGATCGACCGAGACGGGGCGTATCATCGCGAGCAAAGCGGGGGCCAAGCTGAAGCGGGTGTCGCTGGAGATGGGCGGCAAGAACGCCATCCTGGTGATGGAGGATGCCAACCTGCCGCTGGCCGTGGAGGCCATCCTGTGGAGCGGTTACGGGACCAGCGGGCAGCGGTGTACGGCGACGAGCCGCGTCATCGTCCAGCGCAGTGTGAAGGAAAAGCTGGAGCAGATGCTCGTACCGCGCGTGGAGGCGCTGAAGGTCGGGGACGGCCTCGACGAGACGGTCAGGGTCGGGCCGGTGATCCACGGCGAGGCGCTGGAAAACATCCATCGCTATGTGCAGATTGGATTGGACGAAGGTGCTAGACTGTTGACAGGAGGCAAAATTTTGCGCGATGGCGATCTCGCCCGCGGCTTCTACTACGCCCCCACCCTGTTCACCGATGTGACGCCGTCGATGCGCATCGCGCGCGAGGAGATCTTCGGCCCGGTGGTCAGCATCATCCCGGTCGACACGTTCGAGGAGGCCATCGCGGTCAATAACGACGTGTCCTACGGGCTGTCGAGCGCCATCTTCACGCAGGACGTGAACCGCGTGTTTGCAGCGATGCGCGATCTCGACACCGGGATCGTCTACGTCAACGCCGGCACGACGGGCGCCGAGATCCACCTCCCGTTTGGTGGCACCAAGGCGACGGGCAACGGCCATCGCGACTCGGGCACCGCGGCACTCGACGTGTTCACCGAGTGGCGCGCCATCTACGTGGACTACAGTGGGCGGTTGCAGCGGGCGCAGATCGACAACAATTGAGTGGTTGGCTCTCACACCGGACGATGAGGCTTGGCAGACGGATGCATCGAGCACTGGGCATGGTGGAGCGCGGCCGGATATAGCGATTGCAGGGAGGCGCATAGGACGATGGCAAGACAGTTGGGCGGGCATCTGGTGGCGAAGGTTCTTCAGGCGGAAGGGGTGCGGCATGTGTTCTGCGTGCCGGGCGAGAGCTACCTGAGCGTGCTCGACGGCCTGTACGACACCGACATCCAGGTGGTGGCAACCCGCCATGAGGGCGGGGCGTCCTTCATGGCGGAGGCGTACGCGAAGGCCAGCGGCCGCGTCGGCGTCTGCATGGCGACGCGCGCGGTCGGCGTCGCGAACCTGGCCATCGGCCTGCACACGGCGCGTCAGGACTCGACGCCCGTCGTGGCCCTGCTCGGCCATATCGAGCGGCCGTTCCGCTACCGCGAGGCGTTCCAGGAGGTGGACCTGGCCGCCTGGCTCAGCCACATCTGCAAGTGGACCGTGGAAATCGACGATGCCCGACGCATTCCGGAACTCGTTCGCAGGGCCTTCCACGTCGCCCAGTCCGGCCGGCCAGGCCCCGTGGCGGTGGCGCTGCCGCACGATATGCTGGAGGACCAAGCCGACGCGGCACCTATCGCGCCGACCCGGATCCCTGTCCCTGTGCCGGACCCGGCGCAGGTCGATGGGGTGCTCACTCGCCTCCTCTCGGCCCGTCGCCCGTTGGTGCTCGTCGGTGGCGGCGTACTGCGCGCCGGTGCCACGGAGCTGTTGGTGCAGCTCGCCGAGCGGCTGTCGCTGCCCGTGGTGACCGCCTTCCGCCGCTACGACGCCTTCCCCAATGAACATCGCTGCTATGCCGGCTGGCTCGGATTCGGTCCGGCGCCCTCCGTGCGCGATGCTTTCCGCGAGGCCGATCTCGTCCTCGCCCTCGGCACCCGCCTCTCTCAGGTGACGACGCAGGATTATACGCTGCCGCTGCGGCCTGAGACGTGCATCCACGTCGATGTTGATCCCGCCTTGTTCCACCAGGTCACCCCCGCCTCGGAGACGGTGCTGGCAGACGCGCGCGCCTTTCTCGCGGCGCTGTTGGAGCGCCTAGAGGCGCGGGGCGACGGGGCGAAGGCGGGTGCCGGGGCCACCGGTGGAACGCCCAGCACGCCGATTGCGGCGGTACAAGCGTCCGGTGCCCATGCGACGGATGGTGCCGCGGCGGTGGCAGACACCGAGGGGGTGAGGCGGGATCGGGCGGCGTGGGTGCAGGCGCTTCACGAGGCGTACCTGCGTTTCTCGACGCCGGACGCGTCGGACACCGGGCGCGACGGTGCTCTGCATCTGGACGCCTTCATGCACCACTTCAACGAGGTGTTCCCCGCCGATACGGTGATCACCAGCGACGCCGGCAACTTCTTCGGCTGGCTCGCGCGCTACCGGCGGTTTGCCCAGCCCGGCACGTATATCGGGCCGACGTCGGGCGCGATGGGCTACGGATTGCCGGCGGCCATCGGTGCGAAGCTAGCGAGGCCGGAGGCGACGGTGGTCAGCTTCTCCGGCGACGGAGGGTTTATGATGACGGTGGCCGAACTGGAGACGGCCGTGCGGATGCGCGCGCCGGTGCTGGCCATCGTCGTCAACAACCGGCTGTACGGCACCATCCGCGCACATCAGGAGCGGCACTTCCCGGGGCGCGTCATCGGCACAGAACTGGGCAGCCCCGACTTCGCGCGCCTGGCCGAGACGATGGGGGCGAGAGGGTATCGGGTGGAGCGCGTGATCGACATGCGATTGGTGTTGGAGGAGGCATACGCTGCGGTGCGCGGCGGCGAGGTACCGGTGGTGCTGGAGGTGGTCACGGATCCCGCAGTACTCACGGTGGGGCACCGCTGAAGCGCGCCAAGAGTTCGAGGATTCGGCGGATGGATCTATCCAAGCAGGGGGATTGGCCGCGGGCGCTCTCCACGCTCCAGTGGTTTTTCGCGAATTCAATCAGGCGGCTGACGTAGGCTGGGCCCGTGACCACCTCTCCGTGCCTGGTTACGCGACACATGTCCCCCCGTATGTCCCTAGAGCGGGATTGGCTCGCGATACGCAGCAAGGCTTCCTTGGCATTCTGAAGCTGGTCCGGAAACTGTGGTATTCGTGCGGCGGAGACACGTAAAAACTTGGCGAAATTGTGCGTGTCGGCCATCAACCACGCTTCAATCTCAGGTTCCACGACACGAAAGCATAAGCTGGAAGCCGGGTTGGGAAGCCACTCGCGCACCATGGATGGTGTGCACTGATGCTGCGTGTCTTTATCCACGAGAATCAACCAAGGTTCTTCTGGCACGTTCATGGCGGCATAGTTATAGACTTTGAGTCTATCAAGAATGTAGCGCTTGCCGCGTTGACCATAGATGGACAGTTCAGCTCTGACACCGAGTTGCGTTAACAGACTCTGCACCACTGCGGCGTCCAGGGTGCCTTCGACCACGATATGAATCCTCGTCTCCAGGTTCATACCAGGTCCTCTCCGAACAATGACAACTGCTCCACCTGCGCAGGTTGCGTGCGAGCAAACACGGCATCTGCAACTGTACCGCCGCCCTCAAGCAACTTTATGAGAACACGGTCATGGCGCCCAGATAAAACTTGGGTGCCCTCCGGTGTTGGGTAAAGGATCAGAACTTCGTCAGGATGTATATTCGGATCTTCCAAGATGTCGCGGCTGTGCGTGCTGATGAACAGCTGACGGCGAGAGCGACGCTGCGCTCGTCCAAGCATCTGCGGGAGTTGGCGCACCACTCCGGGATGCAGAGATAGTTCAGGTTCTTCGAGGAGCAGAGGTCCTGTCCCGTCGACAATGGACCAGAGCAACCCAATCATCCGCAGCGTACCGTCTGAGAACTGTTCCTCCGACTGCCAACCAGCATGGGGCCGCCAATGCTCATACAAACCCTTGAGGTGAGGGGTACCACGCGCGTCCCGCTCCAGTTTGAGTTCCTTCAGTTGAGGCACCGCAATCTGCAGAATGCGGTTAATCTCTCTGAGCCGACTCTCCAGCGTTTTCTTCGAGGTTTGTGCCAGCTGCTCGAGAAGATCACCGCCGTATGGATCGTGTTGGCGACCCGTGGATCGGTCGGGTTCGCGAATCAATTGGGGTACAATGTGCAGGTACCGGATGGACGCAAAGAATTCCTGAATCTCTCGGAATTCCCGGTTCGCCGTGATTTGCTCGAGCACCGTTTGAGTGAGACGTACGGGATCCTCCTCATCCTCTGAGGAAGGTCTGTCAACGAGTAGCTGATGGCTCCTCCAAACTTTCTCTTCTATGAGTTTTGGAGTACGGTGATTGTCCTGGGAGAACGCGATGCGATAACGCCAACTCTCCTTGCCAATGTCAAGCGACACCTCGATGACAACTGCCGGCTGCCGTCGTGCAGAGAGTGAGCGGATCTTGGACACTCCGCCTCGTTGCCGCACTGCGTGTTGAAAACCGCCGCCGGTTTTGGCAATGTCGTGCAGAAATCGAAACACGTCCAAAAGATTGGACTTGCCTGAGGCATTGGGTCCCACCAAAAATGTCCTTGAGGACAACTCAACGTCCACGTTGCGGAAGTTACGCCAATTTTGGATGATCAAGCGTTTAAACATACCCACATGCCACCCTTTATCCACGATGTGAGGAGTGCCAGTGTTATCCGTCCGTATGTACGCTTATTGGGTCCATTCTAACATGGAAGGGCATGAAAAGAGCCCCTGTCCAGTTCTGGACCGGGGCATTGTGAATTTTAACCCGCCTCTCGACAGCCTGTCTCAGATCCCCCGCAGTGCCTTGCGACCTACGAGCAGCGCCACCACGCTCAGAACCACGCACACGGTGCCGACGTAAAACGGTACCGCCACGCCAATCGATTCGCCGAGCTTGCCGGCCAGCCACGGTGCAAGCGCGCCACCGACGAAGCGGACGAAGCTGTAGGCGGACGACGCGACCGGACGTGGGACGGGCGAGACCTCCATCACGGCGGTGGTGATCAGGGTGTTGTTGATGCCGAGGAAGGCACCGGCGATGATCACACACGCAATCACCACCGTCTGGTCGTGCGTGTGCGTGGCAATCACCGCCAAATCCGCCGCAATCAGCAGCAGCATGAGCACCATCGTCGGGAGTGTGCCCAGGACCGCCTGGATGCGGGGGGCGACGAGGACGGACGTGATCGCCAAAAGAACGCCCCAGCCAAAGAACACCAGCCCGAGCCCATGCGGACCCATGTTCAGGATGAATGGCGTGAAGCCGAGAAGCGTGAAGAAGCCGTAGTTGTACAGCAGCGCGCATAGCGCCATGGTCAGCAGACCGCCGTGGCGAAGCGCCCGGATGGGGTCGGCCAGCGACGTGCGCTTCGCCTCCGTCTCGACGCGCGGCAGCAGCAGCGCAATCAGCAAGAAGCCGATGGCCATCAGCACCGCCACGCCGTAGAACGGCCCGCGCCAGCTGATACCGCCCAGCGCGCCACCGAGCAGCGGACCGACGGAGATGCCCAGGCCGAGCGCCGCTTCATACAGGATCACGGCGCCTTCCGTGCCGCCGCGCGCCACGCTCACAATGACCGCCAGCGCCGTCGCGATGAACAGCGCGTTGCCGAGGCCCCAACCGGCGCGGAAGCCGACAATCCCCCAGATCCCCCCGGACGATCCAGCCGCCGCCGAAAACAGCACAATCAACGCAAGCCCGGTGAGCAGGGTCCGCTTCGGGCCAATGCGGGTCGACACCACACCCGTCACGAGCATGGCCACCCCCGTCACCAACTGGTAGCTGGTGAACAACAGCTCCACCTGGCTTGGCGTGGCGTGCAGCTTGTCGCGGATGGCAGGCAGGATGGGGTCCACCAGCCCAAGCCCCATGAAGGCGACCACGCAGGCAAATGCCACCGCCCACACCGCCTTCGGCTGCCGCCAGATGTTGACCTTCTCATGCACATGCACCGCGGCGGGTGCAGACGCGGATTCCACCTGTGTTGAGGCCATGGCTCGCAATCCCTCCGATGATTCCGATAGAGTTTTCAGCGTTCCTACGATAGTTGTATTATACAACCGAAATATTGTGCGTCAATGGCGCATCTGAGGGGAGGCACGCGCGTCGCCAATGGAGGAGGCGTCGGCAGAGATGCCGGTGGCACCCTAGCGTGGCGCTGGGGCCAGCTCGGGCTCGGCGACATCGCGCTGACGGCCTAGCGTGATCTCCCCCTACGTGGCTGCGGCGCCCTCGGCGGGGCGGATAAGCCGGTTTTTCCGGCTTATGGGGCGCTGCGGTGACCCCGGCGGGGCGGATAAGCCGGTTTTTCCGGCTTATGGGGCGCTGCGGTGACCCCGGCGGGGCGGATAAGGCGGTTTTTCCGCCTTATGCGGCGCGATCGCGGCCTCGGCGGGGCGGATAAGCCGGTTTTTCCGCCTTATGGGGCGCTGCGGTGACCCCGGCGGGGCGGATAAGCCGGTTTTTCCGCCTTATGGGGCGCTGCGGTGACCCCGGCGGGGCGGATAACCCGGCTTTCCCCGCTTATGCAGCGCGAACGCGCCCTCGGCGGGGCGGATAGGCCGGTTTTCCCGGCTTATGTGGCGCGATGGCGCCCTCGGCGGGCCGGATAAGCCGGTTTTCCCGGCTTATGTGGCGCGATGGCGCCCTCGGCGGAGCGGATAAGCCGGTTTTCCCGGCTTATGTGGCGCGATCGCGCCTCCGGC
>JAIMAY010000003.1 GCA_023511725.1 Alicyclobacillus sp. | reverse complement strand
AAGGAACGAATCACTCCGCGCTCGCCCGCGGCTTCCGCCGCGGTGCTCGCGCCCGCCGCGTCATCCGCAGCGGCGACAGCGACTACTATAGCACGGCAGGGATAGCGTGATCAACAGGCATTTTGTGGTGTCCCAGAGCGGCTATATGCACCAACTCACTCAAACAGCCATGCAGCCAACACCCAACCAACACCCCAGCAGCACCCAGAACAGCCCGGCAGTGCTGGGCTCAGCGGCGGAACGCGACTCGCAGCGGCTTGGCGCGACGGCGCGCAGGCGCCCCAATGACGCCTGCGCCGACCGTCCAGCGGCCAAGTCCAGCACTCAACCGCGCTCGCGCATCAGCGGGAACAGGAGCACATCACGAATGGACGGCTGGTTCGTCAGCAGCATGACGAGCCGATCCACGCCAATGCCGAGACCGCCCGTCGGCGGCATGCCGTGTTCCAGCGCGAGAAGGAAATCCTCATCCAGCGCCTGGGCTTCTTCGTTCCCGGCAGCGCGTTCGGCTGCCTGCTGTTCGAAGCGCTGCCGCTGGTCCATCGGATCGTTCAATTCGCTGAAGGCGTTGGCGTGCTCGCGGCCGACGATGAACAGCTCGAAGCGGTCGGTGAAGCGCGGGTCGTCCGCATTCTTTTTGGCCAGCGGGGAAATCTCCACCGGATGGCCGTACACGAACACGGGCTGGATCAGCTTGTCCTCCACGCGTTGTTCAAAAAACTCGTTGACAATATGGCCGTAGGTCATGGTGGGCTGCACGACGACCCCGTGTTCCTGGGCCAGCGCGCGCGCCTCTTCTGTCGTGCGGACCGTCCAGAAGTTCACCCCCGTGTGCTCCTGGATGAGGTCCACCATGTGGCGGCGTTGCCAGGGGGACTCGAGGTCGATGTCGTGATCGCCATAGCGAATATGCAGCGTCCCGAGCACACGACGGGCCACGTCTTTCACCAGCGCCTCGGTCAGGTCCATGATGTCATGGAAGTCCGCGTACGCTTGGTACAGTTCGAGCATGGTGAATTCGGGATTGTGGCGCGTGGAGATGCCTTCATTACGGTACACCCGGCCGATCTCGTACACACGCTCCAACCCGCCCACAATTAGGCGCTTGAGGTGGAGCTCCAGCGCGATGCGCAGATGAAGCGACATCTCGAGCGCATTGTGGTATGTGATGAATGGGCGCGCGTGAGCACCGCTCGCCACCGTATGCAGCGTCGGCGTCTCTACCTCCAGGAAGCCGCGCTCATTGAGAAAGTCGCGGATGGCCTGGATGATGCGGGATCGGAGGATGAACGTCTCACGAATCTCCGGGTTGACGATGAGGTCCAGGTAGCGCTGCCGGTACCGCGTCTCCACATCCCGAAGTCCATGCCACTTCTCGGGCAGCGGGCGCAGCGCCTTTGTCAGCACCTCCACCTGTTCCGCCAGCACCGTCAGTTCGCCGCGGTTGGTGCGAAACACGGTCCCTTCCACGCCAAGAAAATCGCCCAGGTCCAGCAGTTTGAAGACCTCGTACTGCGCTTCCCCAAGCACATCAATTTTGGCGTAGATCTGGATGGTGCCCGTCCTATCCTGGAGCACAGCGAACGTCGACTTGCCGTGCCCGCGGCGGATCATCATGCGTCCGGCGATCCGCACGCGCAACCCAATGGCCTCCAACTCCTCCTTCGACTTGCCTTCGCCGAAGGCGTGGATATCGGCCGCGTGATGCGTCACGTCGTAGCGGTGACCGAACGGATCAATCCCGCGCGCCCGCAGCTCCTCCATCTTCTGAATACGGGTTTGGATCAGTTGCTGCTCGTTGTCCATCGTCACCTCTCCAACCATCGCCGGCCACGGCCGGCGAACGGGCTGAAACGGAAGAAGGACCAGGCACCCGCCTGATCCTCCGTCCGCTCACCTGACCTGTCTGCGACAGAGGTTGTACGCCGCCGACCGCGGCGAATGAGTCCGGCTAGCGCTTGATGCCGAGGATCTGGAACTGAATGGTGCCCGCCGGGACCTGCACGTCCACGATGGACCCGACGCGCTTACCCAGCAGAGCCCGGCCGACCGGCGATTCATTCGAGATCTTGTTGCTCGCCGGATCCGCTTCGGCGGAACCAACGATAGTGTATTCGACCTCCTCATCGAATTCAATGTCGCGCAGGCGCACCGTCGAGCCGATGCTCACGACATCGGTGTCCACCTCATCCTCCTGGATGATGCGCGCGTTGCGGAGCATCTTCTCCAGCGTCATGATACGGCCTTCGATGAAGGCCTGTTCGTTCTTCGCATCCTCGTATTCGGAGTTTTCACTTATATCGCCGTAGCTGATGGCGACCTTGATCCGCTCCGCAACCTCACGACGTTTCACACTCTTCAGATGTTCGAGCTCTTCCTCGAGCTTCTGCAGACCTTCCGGCGTCAGAATAACCTCTTTGTCAGCCATCTGCTCTCTCCCTTTCCGTCAACCGCGGCCACAGGCGCCGCCCTGTCTGCTTCCCTGTTTTATTCAGCAGAGGATGAAAAATACTGCCAGAGCGACGTCTGACAGTTCCCCTCTCCATGCGCGCCATGTCTATGCGCAATTATAGAGAGGGGCCGGTGGGTTGTCAACGCATACCATCCCAGTGGGCGTCGTCCGCGGCGTCGCCGGCTCCGGCGGATTCCCGGCCCTCCGCCAGCAGACCCCGTCGTCCCCACAACTCGTCCTCGGTCACGTCGAGCGCGGCGCAGATTCGCTTGACCAGGTCAGGGGTCGGCGATCTCGTCCCCCGCTCCAGCCCCCCCACCATCGCCACGCTCACGCCCAACACCTCCGCAAGTTCGGTCTGCGTGAGTTGCTTCAGTTTCCGATAGGCGCGCAGCCGCCTACCAAAAACGTCCAACATCGCGGACGCCGCCCCCCTTCTTCGCGCGTGCCGCCCACTCCGCCACCGTCCACCCGCCGGGACCCGGCAGATCCGGGGCCACATCCGCAAGCGGTACGAGTACGAAGGCGCGCTCCCACATGCGCGGATGCGGGATCTGCAGATCAGCGAAGCAGACGTACTCCGTGCCGTACAGCAGGATGTCCAGGTCCAGCGTCCGCGGCCCAAAGCGGATCTCGCGCGTCCGCCCGTGAAGCGCTTCCAGACGCTGCAGTTCCGCGAGCAACCGCCGCGGGGACAGGCGTGTTGGCATGCGCACGACCATATTGAGAAACGCGGGTTGATCCGTGTATCCCACCGGGTCTGTTTCATACACGGCGGACGTGACCAGCGGACCGTCCGCCAACTTCTGCAAGCATTCCACCGCCCAGCCTAAGTGATGCAGGCGATGACCGAGATTCGAGCCCAAGCCGATGAACACGTCAGGCATCGCGGATCGCTTCCACCATCCGACAGGTACGCACCGTCGCCTGTACGTCGTGCACGCGCACCGCGCGCACGCCCGCCTGCACGCCCAGCGCCACCGTGGCCAAGCTTCCCTCCAGACGCTCCTCCGGCGGCAAACCCAGGGTATGGCCGATCACGCTCTTTCGACTCGTTCCGAGCAGCACCGGGAAGGGAAAGCGCCGACAGTATTCGCTCAGCCGCTTCAAAATGATGAGGTTGTCACGGTACGTCTTCCCGAATCCAATGCCGGGGTCAATCCACAACCGTTCCGAACGGATCCCCGCCTTCAGGCAGCGCTCAATGCCCGCCTCCGTCTCGGCCACCAAGGTCTCGAACGGGTCGCCGTCGGCGGGACGGGATCGGTTGTGCATCCACAGATATACGCAGTCCGCGTCCGCTGCGACACGCAGAATGTCCGGGTCCGCAAGGCCACCCCAGATGTCGTTGATGATCTGAACGCCCTGGTCAAGCGCGCGCGCTGCCGTCTCCGCCTTGTACGTATCCACCGAGATCGGCACCGGTGACGTTCGGCATAGCTCGGCGAGCACCGGCTCCAGCCGTCGCCACTCCTCCTCAGCGGATACCGGATGGTGCCCGGGACGCGTGCTCTCACCGCCGATGTCCAGGATGTCAGCACCTTCCTCCACCAGTCGAGCAGCATGCGCCAGAGCATCGTCGGGGCGGTAGAAGCGACCGCCGTCGGAGAAGGAGTCGGGCGTCACATTGACGATCCCCATGACGAGCGTGCGCGAACTGCGGGTGAGCGCTTCCATGCGTGCGTGGGATCGAACCGCAGCCGTCATTCGCGGCTCACCTCCTCAGCCTGTGGCGTGGACAGCATCGCCTGCAGCTCCTCCGCACTGTAACGGTACACCTCGTTGCAGAAGTGGCAGCGCACCTCCGCGCCCCCCTGCTCCTCCATCAATGCGCGCAGTTCATCGTCACCGAGGCTCCGGAGGATGGCAGCGAGCCTATCCCGGGAGCAGGTGCAACGAAACTGCACCGGCTGCTCCGCGGTGATGACCGCGTCCGGCAGCACTCGGTGCAGAAGGTCGTGGGCGGTGGCGCCGTCGCGGAGGAGATCCGTCACACTCCGCATCTGCCCCAGGCGCTCCTCCAACGCCTGCACATCCGCCTCGCCGTGGCCCGGGAGGAGCTGCACGATGAAGCCTCCCGCGGCGATGACGCCCGTCCTGTCCACAAGCACGCCCGCCCCGACAGCCGATGGCGTTTGCTCCGACACCGCAAAGTAATACGTGAAGTCATCGCCGATTTCGCCCGTCTGCAGCGCGGCGCTGCTGCTGTACACGTCGCGCAGCCCCATGTCGCGCATGACGTACAGCGTGCCGCGACCCACCGCGCCGCCCACATCGAGCTTGCCCTGCGCGTTCAAGGGCAGATCCACCTCGGGGTGATCCACATAGCCCCGCACGTGGCCGTGTGAATCCGCGTCCACCACGATGCTGCCCAGCGGCCCATCCCCCTTGATCTGCACCGTCAGCCGCTCGTCTCCTTTGAGCATCAGCGCCATCATGGCAGCCACGGAGGCGGTCCTGCCGAGAGCCGCCGTCGCCACAGGAGAGGTGTGGTGTCTCCTGCGCAGGGTTTCCACCAGTTCCGTCGCCACACACGCCATCGCGCGAACATGCCCATCCGCAGACAGCGCGCGCAGTGCCACGTCCGTCATGCCTGTCCTCCTCCTGTCGATCCCGGTCGCCGCAACGGCGCCTCGCCAGCCGCGACATGGCGGTTGCGCTCCCAGAGGATGCGCAGCCCCTCCAGCGTGAGATGGGGGTGCACCGTGGTGATCTCCCGCGATTCCTCCGCCACCAGCGCCGCCAACCCGCCGGTCGCCACCACTTTGTAGGGCAGCGGCAACTCCCGCCGGATCCGGCCGATGATACCATCGACCAATCCGATGAAGCCGTAGACCACGCCGGACTGCATGCTGGTCACCGTGCTGCGGCCGATGACCTGGCGCGGCCTCGTCAGCTCGATGTGAGGCAATTTGGCGGCTCGTTCATAGAGCGCCTCCGTGGACGTCCGCATTCCCGGGGCAATCACGCCCCCCAGGTACTGGCCATGATCATCTATCACGCAAAACGTCGTCGCCGTCCCGACATCCACGATGATCAGCGGCGGCCCGTAGAGGTGGATGGCTGCCACCGCATTGGCAATCCGGTCCGCCCCCACCTCGCGCGGATTCTCGTATTTGATGGCCAGTCCCGTCCGGATGCCTGGACCCACAATGAGCGGCGCCTGGCGCAGGTAGTCTTGGCACATCCGCTCGATGGCCGGCATCAGCGGTGGGACCACCGAGCAGATGGCCACACCCTCCACGCGGCTCAGGGGAATCCCCTTATCTTGGCATAGCAGCTTGATGAGCAGGCCCATCTCATCCGAGGTGCGTTCCTTCACCGTGGCCACGCGCCACCGGTGCGCCAAAACCGCACCCTCGAACACGCCGATGGAGATGTTGGAGTTGCCGATATCCATCACCAACAACGCCGGCGCGGTCATCCTCTCGCCTCCCGCCGTTCGATGCAAAAAACCTCGGGCCCGTCGCCCGAGGTCATCTTGCAGGGCCTGGCAGCACGTGGCTCACACCGTCTCCCCCGGTGCATCGCCATCCTCACCGCCGGTGCGCGCCGAGCCATCCTCCTCCGGCGAGTACGGCCGGTCTCCCAAAATCTCGCGGATCTCGTCGGCATCGAGCGTTTCCCGCTCGAGCAACGCCTGCGCCAAGGCGTCCAGCTTGTCGCGATGTTCGGTGAGGATGCGCCGCGTGCGCTCATGGCATTCTTCCACGATACGCTTCATTTCCTGGTCTATCTCGTAGGCCACTTGCTCGGAATAGTTCTGCTCCGTCGACAGATCACGACCCAGGAAGATCTGACCGCTGCTGCGTCCGTACTGCATCGGCCCGAGCTTGTCGCTCATGCCGAACTGCGTCACCATCTGCCGCGCGATCTCGGTCACACGCTCGATGTCGTTCGCTGCACCGGTGGAGATTTCGTTCAGCACAATCTCCTCGGCGACGCGCCCGCCCAGCAGCCCGCAGATGCGATCCAGCATCTCCTGGCGCGTCATGAAGTAGCGGTCTTCCTTGGGCAGCGTCACCGTGTAACCACCCGCCATGCCGCGCGGGATGATGGTCACCTTGTGCACCGTCTCCGCATGCTGCACGTAGTGGCCGATGACCGCGTGGCCGGACTCGTGATACGCCACCAACCGGCGTTCGTGCTCGGTGATCACGCGGCTGCGCTTCTCCGGACCTGCCAGCACGCGGTCGATGGCTTCGTCGATGTCCTCCGGCGTGATCTGGGTCTCCCGCTTGCGTGCCGCGAGCAGCGCCGCCTCGTTCAGCACGTTCTCCAGATCCGCGCCCGTGAAGCCGGGCGTGCGCTTGGCGATCAGGCCGAGATCGACCGATGGAGCGAGCGGCTTGTTCCGCGCGTGAACCTTGAGGATCTCCTCGCGCCCCTTGACGTCCGGCCGGTTCACAACAATCTGCCGGTCAAACCGCCCTGGCCGCAGCAACGCCGGGTCCAGAATATCCGGTCGGTTGGTCGCCGCGATGATGATGATCCCTTCGTTCGCCGAGAAGCCGTCCATCTCCACAAGCAACTGGTTGAGCGTCTGCTCGCGCTCGTCATGGCCGCCGCCCAAGCCCGCGCCGCGGTGACGACCCACGGCGTCAATCTCGTCAATGAAGATGATGCACGGTGCGTTCTTCTTTGCGGTCTCGAATAGATCTCGCACGCGCGACGCACCCACGCCGACGAACATCTCCACGAAGTCCGAACCGCTGATGGAGAAGAACGGCACACCAGCTTCTCCGGCGACGGCTCGCGCGAGCAACGTCTTACCGGTGCCCGGCGGGCCCACCAGCAAAATTCCCTTTGGGATACGCGCACCCAGCGCGGAGTAGCGCTTCGGATCCTTCAGAAATTCGACAATTTCCTCCAGCTCCGCCTTTTCCTCATCCGCCCCGGCCACATCGCGGAAGGTGACTTTTCGTTTCTCTTCCGTGTACAGACGGGCACGGCTCTTGCCGAAGTTCATGACCCGGCTTCCGCCGCCCTGCGCCTGATTGAACAGCAGGAACATCAGGATGAAGAGGAAAATGAACGGCACCACGGATTCAAGCAGCTGTATCCAGATGGACGCCCTGGGTTGCGGCGCCACCTCAAAGCTGATGCCGTGGCTCTGGAGGTAAGTGCTCACATCGTGGTCCAGCAGCACTCGCGTCTCAAAACGATGGTTGTTCTTGAGCGTGCCGTCGATGGTGGCCGTCAGCCCTTCCGGCGTCACCACGACATCGCCGACAATCTCTTTATTCTGAACCGCGGTCGTGAACTGCGTATAGGTCAGTTCATCGCGGGTGTGGTCTGCACTCACAATGTAGTTGATCAACCACACGATGCCCAGAAGGATCAGCACGTAGAACACGATGCTGCGGTAAAACCTGTTCATGCCTTACCTCCTCTCGGTCATGGCGGCAATATTGTACCATATGCGCTATACCGCCGACAGCGCGCCGTCCCGTCCGGATTCCACGATTTTTCAACGGTTCCGCCGGGCGGATACGCCGCGGCGGTCGCCTCGAGAGAAGGCCGGCCGCAATCACTTCACGTAGACTTCGGGCTTCAGCACTCCGACGTACGGGAGGTTGCGATAGCGCTCGGCGTAATCGAGACCATAACCGACGATGAACTCGTTGGGTACGCGGAATCCGTAGTAGTCGGGCTCAATGGCCACCGCGCGTCCCTCGGGCTTGTCGAACAGAGCCACGATGGTCACGGAAGCCGCTCCGCGATGAAGGATCATTTCGCGCAGGTGTTTGAGGGTCAGACCCGTATCCACAATATCTTCAACGATCACGACATGCCGCGACTCCACAGGGCGGTCGAGGTCTTTCAGGATCCGCACGACGCCCGATGACTTGGACGCGCTCCCATAGCTGGACGTGGCCATGAAGTCCATCTCGAGCGGCAGCTCGACGCGTTTGACCAGATCCGCCATAAACATCACGGCGCCTTTGAGCACGCACACGAACAGTGGATGGCGCCCTTGAAAATCGCGCGTCAATTCGCGCCCCAGCCGCGCCACCTCCGCCTGAATCTGCTCCTCGGTAAACAGTATCCGTTCGAGATCCTCGTGCATGATGGCCTCCTGCTATCCGTTCAGGGTATGCTGCGGGAAATTCACGCCGTCCTCTCGCGGCGACGCGCCGGCTTCGATTCGCCAACCCGCGGTGGTATCCTCCGTCACCAGGCGGTACCGGCTCCGGGCCAGCCCCGGGATCCAGAGGATGGTGCCCTCCACGTCGCAAACCACAGGCCACGCGTGCCGCTGGTCTCGCGGGACCTTGGCGTCCACAAACAGATCCTGCAGTTTCTTGCGGCCGTTCATCCCCAGCGGTGCCACTCGGTCACCGGCCCGCCATGGACGGATGATGACCTGCCGGACATCCGCGGGCAACCACAGGCTCCAGCGATGCGCACCACCTTCGTGGATAGACAACGGCCGGGCAGCCGTCTCGCGCGTCCACCGCCGACATTGGAACGACCATGACATCGTGCCGGCGTGCCAGTGGATGCGACCGTGATGGGCCAAGTTCCAGTGAAGTTCGGGTGCATCCTCCGCTTCGATGTGTGGATCACGCTCACCGATGCAGAGGACGTCATAGCGCCGCCACGCGTACACACCGCCGGGCAGCGCCACTTCTCGCGATGCGCCGCCCCCGGCCGCAAGACCAAGGACGCTTTCCACATGGTGATAGCTGGCGTCCGCGCCCAAAAAACAAGTCAATAGTATGTGAATGGCACGCCGTTGTAAAGCAACGGGCGCACCCGAGAGGTCGGCCACAGCCATCCGCACCACACGGCCACCGGGGTCATGCTGCACGTGCGCCTGCACCCAAGCGCGCGCCGACGCTTCCATCCAATCATTCTCCGCCTGCAGCACGGTGGCCAGGCGCGCGGCCGACTGCGCCAGCGCGGGCTGCAACCGCTTCAACAGAGGGATCACCTGATGACGCAGTGCATTTCGGAGATACGTCGGGTCCCGATTGCTCTCGTCCTCCCGCCAGGGGATGGCGTGCGCTCGCGCGTAGTCGCTCAGGATGGATTTTTCAAAGGCGAGCAGTGGGCGAAGCCATGTGATGCCTCCCTCGTGACGAACGGGCCGCATCCCCGCCAACCCCTCCAGCGATGTGCCGCGCATCAGCCGCCAAAGCATGGTCTCCAGTTGATCATCCGCATGATGAGCCAGCAGGATCACGCGCGCGCCCACGCTCGCCGCCGCGTCCCGCAACGCCTGCCGGCGCAACAAACGAGCATCGGCCTCCGTCCCTCGGCGGTCGGGGGCGGGGATGGTACTCAGGTCCACCCTTCTCACCTCGGCGGACAAGCCCCACGCGTGCGCCGTCTGCATCACCAAAGCGGCGTCCTCGTCAGCGGACTTGCGCAGCCCGTGATGCACATGCGCGGCGTGCGGCCGCAGACCCAGGTCATGCGCGACATCCGCCACCAGATGCAGCAGAACCATCGAGTCCACGCCGCCGGACACACCGACGACCAGCGTGCCTTCGCCGCTCGCATGCTTTGCGAGCATCGCATGAACCGCGTCGCGCAGCGGGCGGAACAGATCCGGTCCCACGCGTCTCCCTACCCTTCGGCCCTCAGGCCAACGCGAACAGGATCATGCCTTCCGCGACTTTCTGCCCGTCCACGAACGCCTCGCCGCGCCCGCGGCCCATGCTGCCGCGGAGTCGGTCGATCTCGACCACCATATCCAGCCGATCCCCGGGCCGCACCTGACCGCGAAAACGGACGTTGTCGAGCCCCGTCAGCATCGGTTGGCGTCCGCTGTATTCCGGCATCGCGAGCAGTGCGACGCCGCCGAGTTGAGCCATCGCCTCCGCGATGAGCACACCGGGCATCAACATGTATTCGGGAAAATGACCGGTGAAATGAGGCTCATTGGCGGTCACCAGCTTGTACCCCTTCGCATACTTACCTGGTTCAAGTTCCGTCACCCTGTCCACCAGCAGAAAGGGGTAGCGATGCGGCAGCAGCCGGCGAATGTCTTCCGCGGTCAGCGGCGACTTCCAGTCTTGCACGTCACTCACGGGCCATACCTCCAGTGTTCATCACCATGCTGCGGTCCATCCACCACCACGCCGGCCAGATCATTCCGACATAGCGCGGTTCCGCAGTTGATCACACTATGGTCAATCCTCCGCGCGGGGGTTCACGATAGGTGGCGGACTGCCCGGCGCTGGATGGCCGGCCGGGCAGCGCCGGCACCAGGCGAACCACGTGCGCCCACCTTAGAGAATCCGGCGCACGTCGATGATCTGCATGCTCGCGACATACAGGAGGGTTGTGACGTACGATAGGCAGACGGTGAACCACATCAACACCAGTCCCGTCGTCACCGAGGGCCACGCCAGCATTACGGCGCAGATGGTGATGTAATAAAAGATGGTCGTGGTCTTCCCCCAACGATTGGCCTTGGGCACCGCGCGTTTCCCCAAAAAGTAAAAAAACGCCGCCCCGATGATCATCGCAGCGTCCCGAAACACCAACAGCCCCGCGACCAACCACGGTACCCGGTGCGATTGGATCAACGAAAAAAGCACCGCAACCATCATGAGCTTGTCCGCCAACGGATCCAACAACTGGCCCGTCTGCGTCTCCAGATGGCGGCGGCGTGCAATGTATCCGTCTAGGACATCGGTCAGTCCGGCAGTGAGCAGCACAGCGAGTGCAGCGATTTTATGCGGGCTCTCGGTCCCGTAGAAAGCAGCGAGATAAACGGGGACCAGCAGGAGCCGAACCAGGGTGAGTGTGTTCGGAAGGTTCACTTCCCAGCCCCCTCTGTCTATAACAACGAAATTATACCTGGGAGCATGAAAGGCGTGCAACCATCCGGGCTCAGCCCTGGCGGAGTTGATTCGCCGCATCCATCATCCTCTCTGACAACTGCAACGCCTCGGCATTCAGATCAAAAGACCGCTGGGCGCGTATCAATTCGGTCATCGCCTGACCAAGGTCCACCGTGCTGATATCGAGCGCACCCTGCGTGACCTGAACATCGCTAGGAAGGGTACCTGGCGCGCGGTTGATCACCTGCATCGGCCCGCGGGTCACACGGTATGTGCTGTCTCCCGCGGGTTCAAGCGCCTCCTCGGGCAAGGGAACACGCACCAAGGCGATCCGCTGCGACGCCCCCACACCGTTGTAAACAGTGCCGTCTTGGGCGATGCTCACCGATCCGTTACCGGGTTTCGCGATGGCGCGGCCGTTCACATCAAGCACAGGGTATCCCTGCGCGGTCGTCAGGATGAAGCCCCCGCCGGGCGCCGCGGCCCATTGGAATTGCCCGTTGCGCGTCACTCGAGGGCCATCCGGGGCTTGCACCATGAAATAGGCATCGCCCGTCACGGCCAGGTCCGTGTCGATGCCGGTCTGCTGGATGGCGCCCGTGGCCGGGTCCACCTCCGCGCGCGTGGCAAGAACGCCGGTGCCACCACGCCAGCCGGGCGGCGTGTTTCGTCCAGGAACACCGGATGCCGTCGCCTGCGGCTGCAGATAAGCGGTGAGCGTATCAGCGAACGATCCGGTGAGCGTCTGATACCCTGGCGTATCGCTGTTGCTGATGTTTTCCGCCACCCGATTGAGCCATGCCTCCCCGGATCTCATCCCCGTGAGGCTTGTCCAAAACGACTGCACGGAGCCATCACCCCTCCCAGCGTCGCGGCTTGGGCGCCGTTACGCGTTGACCTTGCCCACATCGGTCACAGCCACACCCAGCGTCTGATCCACCGCCTGCTCCACGCGCTGATTGGCCGTGTACTGGGCCGCGGCCGCAATCATCCGCGTCATCGTCGCCGTCACATCGGTGCTGCTATCCTCCAGAGCCCTGGGCGTGATGGTACCCGTGCCAGGTCGCCACGTTCCCTGCGTGAGCGTCGGCTGAATGGCCCCCGCCATCCATTCGGTTTCGCCCAAGGGTTGCAGATTCGCCACATTGGCGTCCACCAACCCCAGCCTGGCTCCCGCGATGGCAGGGCCGGTGAGATTGGCCGCGGGTCTCACCGTGTAGGACGGCTCCCCGCCAGCATCCACGAGCGGAGCGCCATCCGTTCCAAACAGGTCCTGCCCCCGGTAGTTGGGATTGATCACAATCCGAGCGTCATACAGCACACGTCCCTGCGCATCGACAGGCAGCACAGGATGTCCCGCGGCATCCACCAACACACCCTGCGCGTCCGTATCCAAATGCCCATCGCGCGTCAGGACGATCCCGGTTTCACCATCCATCCCGCTGTAAGCCACGGGAAGAAAGCTGTGCCAGCCGCCCGCGGTTTGCGCGGCGTCAGCCGCGCTGTCTTGAATGGCCAGATCAAGCCGGCGCCCTGTTTGCTCCACAGCCCCCTGCAGAAACAGCGGTACGCCCTCCTGAAAGACGGCGCCTGTGCTGAGCACGCCGACAGGCGGACCCACCTGCTGCGCGCCATAGTCCCATAGGCTCAGCAGTTGCTCCGGAAAGGAGAGGATCTCCCCTGTGGAAGGTTTGAAGCCCGGCGTGTCTGCATTGGCGACATTGTTGGCCAGCGCCTGCTGCCATCGCTCCGTCGCCAGCATGCCGGCAGCCGCAGTGGTCAGACCGCGGATCACGAAACCATCCTCCCTCGCGTTATCGGATGAGAAGCGTCACATGCTGCGCCGTCCCGGGGCGCGTGATTTGCGTCCAGGCTGAGGCCATTCCAGCAATACGCCGGTGCCGCGCACCACACACTCCGTCGGGTGGTCCGCAAGGTGCACAGGGATCTGCAACTCTTCGCTCATGCGCTTGTCCAATCCGTGCAGCAGCGCCCCGCCTCCAGTTAACACGACCCCTTTGTCGAAGATATCCGCGGCGAGTTCAGGCGGTGTTTGTTCGAGGACGGACTTCGCGGCTTGGATGATAGCACTGACCGGTTCCTCCAGGGCGCGGGCGAGATCTTGGGAGTGCACGGTGACGGTTTTGGGGAGGCCCGTCATCAGATCCCGTCCGCGGACATCCCGCGTATCCGAGCGACCGCCGGGGATCACGGTCGCCACCGACTTCTTGAGCTCCTCCGCGGTCCGCTCACCGATGAGGAGATTGTACTCGCGCTTAATGAACTTGATGATGGCATCATCCAGCTTGTCCCCCGCGACTCGCAGCGAGGCAGAGGTCACCACGTCGCCCAGTGACAAGACCGCCACGTCCGTGGTTCCTCCGCCAATGTCGACCACCATGCAGCCGCTGGGCTGAAAGATGTCCAGGCCGGCGCCGACAGCCGCCGCTCGCGGTTCTTCCACCAGTTCCACCTGGCGGGCGCCGCACGCCATCGCCGCTTCACGCACCGCTTTCTGTTCCACGGATGTCGTGCCGCTGGGGATGCAGATCATCATCCGCGGCCTCGTCCAGGAAGTGTTGCCGAGCGCTTTGCGCAGGAAGTACTTCAACATGATTTCGGTGATTTCGAAATCGGCGATCACGCCGTCCCTCAGCGGCCGAATGGCCACAATGCTTCCGGGTGTCCGTCCCACCATGCGTTGCGCGTCTTCGCCGATGGCCAGCACCTGCCGGGTCGTCAGGTCCATCGCAACGACCGACGGTTCCGCCAGAATAATCCCCTTGCCCCGCACATAGATCAGCACGGTAGCCGTGCCCAAGTCGACCCCGACGTCTTTCGAGAACATGTACGGCGAGTCCTCCCCAATCGGTGCGTACATCCGAGCGTGTCCGTTGCCGGGTGCGCTGTCTCAAATGATCCGCTTTCGTCCCGCGTGACGGTGTCCGAGATTGTATTCTACAGCCCTGTGGAAACTCCTTTCCGGGAGCCATAGTTTTTTGAGGCCTTCTGCGACTTCTCTTCCTTGTGATACTTGAGACGAGTGGCTTCGCCGCCGCGGAGATGCCGGATCGACTTGTGATACTCGAGAATCTCCTTTACCCGATTGGCGAGCTCCGGGTTGATCTCCGGCAGGCGCTCCGTCAAATCCTTGTGAACCGTGCTCTTGGAGACACCGAATTCGCGGGCAATGGTACGGACCGTGTTGCGCGTCTCAACAATGTATTCCCCGATTTTCAACGTCCGCTCTTTGATGTAGTCATGCACTCCCCTCGCCTCCCCAGGTCTCTTCGGATGGTCTGATACAGTATATGAGGGGGTGTACACCATATGCCTTGGCGAAGCCGCGTTAAGGCTTGTTTCTTCGCGCTAGCTCTCGTTTTCTCTCGTTTTCTCCCCGGGAAATAAAAAGGGCGAACCCTTGTGCAGGGTTCGCCGAAAGGGTGGAAGCGCGGAGATCACCGCGGGTTCGAACCGGAAGGCGCCATCGCGGATGCGGCAGACGTCGCCGCCGACGGGCTGACCAGCGTCTGCGGATCGACCGGCGCACCGTCCTTCAAGACTTGGAAGAACAGGTGATTGCCCTGACCCGCTTCGAATTCGCAGGTGCCGCTGCGACCGATGACCTGCCCGGCCTGCACCATGTCGCCCACCTTCACGTTGGTCTGGCTGAGCGATTCATAGCGAACGGTGTAACCACCGGCGACCTGGACCTCGATGGTCTTGCCGTACAGCGGATTGTTGTCGACCGCCGTCACCTTGCCCGGAGCAGCCGCGACGACATCGAACGCCTGTCCGCCACTCGCCTTGATGTCAATTCCCTGGTGCGGATAGTAGGCGTTGTCGTAGAACACCAGAGCGGCGGCCTGTTGGCTTGCGGAGCCCTTATCCGGGAAGAACCCCATGCTCACAGACGTCTTGACATCACTTGTAGCCGGCCACACCCATTCCTGTGCCGCTTGACCCGTGGCCGCCGTGGTCCCCTCCTCGACAGACCCACCGGTCGTCGGCGCGGCCCCCATCTGGCTCTTGATGTACATCAAACCGATGATGAGTGCGGCCGCTCCCAGGTAGATCGCCGGATAGACCCACCGCTTCGACAGCAGGCGCCGTGCCTTGCCCGCAGTATCCGCGAACGGTTCCTCCACCAAGTCTTCCTTCCTGTCTGTTTCCTGGTTCTCGGTAGACGCGTTCACATTCTTCTTTTCATCCATTTGGCGCTCACCTCAGTACGACAGTGTCGCCACCAAATGGATGTTCTATACCTGTGCACATTCATTGAACCTGTAGAATTGCGGTCACCGATTCCAATTTCGCCCCGGGATAGAATGTGGACAGGATGGACGCCCACGCGGTGCCCCGCTGCGCCATCGCCTGCGCCTCATGCAGACTCATGCCCAGCCCGTTCCCTTCGCCGGTCGTTCGCACGGTGAGCGTGCCACTGTCCGCAGCCGCGATGGTGAAGCAGGCTGTGGGAAGATGCAGTTTGGCGGCGAACTCCTCGCCCGTCCAGCGGTGCTTCCCGTCCGTCACGGTGAGCACAAAGTTCCATGCATCTCTCCCCGCCACCTGGAAGGATCGCGGGTTCACCGCATCGTCCAAACCAAGCGCACTGGCGATCTCGTCCCGCGTGAACGTCTCCGTTCGCACCAGGTCCGGGGCCTTGGCGTCGTCCGGACAGGGCACCGATGGTAGGTAGGGGAGACGGCGCCCAAACACGGTGGACGCGTCCCGCGTGCGCCCGGGCGACAATGCGCAGGTGAAGGCATTGATGGGCGCCCCGCCGTAGATCAGGATGATGCCGTCTGTGGCCTGAACCGCCTGGGCAAGCCGCGCCTCGTACACCGGGGCGCTGCTTCCGTAGCGCTGATCCCGCTGCGCGGCCGGCAGCCAGGGAAGGTCGAGGCCGGGATCGTCCGTGAGGTCCGCGCCGTGCGAACGGGCCTCCTGACTGGAGGGCCCCGCGGTTTTGGTATGAATCGCGTACGTGCGGATGGCCACCGCCGCGGCTTCGAGCGCGCCGGCTGGGGCGGTTGGCGGCATCTCCGCAGCGAGCACGCTGATGACGTAGTCGCGCAGACTCACCGTCACGACGGATCCCGTTTCCTTCCGATAGACCCGAAGGCTAACGCGTGCATCCGCCGCGTGCGGGTCCATCACAGGAGGCAAAGGCCCCCGATGCAGCGTGTACGCGAAGGCGGTGGGAAGCAAAATCATGGCCGCGTAGACAGCGGCCAATGCCCCAGCGACACGCCATCGCCTGTCCAGCTTCGGCCAACGCCAGATCAGCCGCAGTAGCCCAAACCGCCTCAGGCGGGTGACACGCGCATTGCGGGACCCGCGAGACAGCGACGGCGTTCGGTGTGCGGCGAAATGCTTCAGGCGAGTGCGCACAATGCCACCTTCTCTCTGGGGAGTGAGGGAAGACGTGTACGGGGAGCGCACCCACTTTACCCTATGCCTGTGTCGGACAAACTATGATGCCCGCGCACAAAAAGAAGCGGGGCGAGAATCAGCCTAACAGGCCGATCCCGCCCCGCTCATCGCCATCCCTCAATTCTCGTTCTCGCCGTCCACCCTGCGGATCCGCGCACCCAAGGCGCGGAACTTTCCGACCAGGTCGTCATACCCCCGGTCGATATGGTGCAGCCCGTGGATCTCGGTCTCTCCCTCCGCCATCAACCCCGCGATGACCAGCGCCGCGCCGGCGCGCAGGTCGGTGGCGGTCACGCGCGCGCCTTCCAACCTATCGATCCCCTCGATAATGGCCGTCCGTCCTTCAATATGGATGTCCGCACCCATGCGCTGCAGCTCGGCGACATGCATGAAGCGATTCTCGAACACCGTTTCCGTGACCAGGCTGGTGCCCTGCGCGGTCGCGAGCGCGGCGACAATCTGCGCCTGCAGGTCCGTCGGGTAGGCGGGATAATAGTGCGTCTTGACGTCCACCGCCTTCAAACGACCTCCGTCCGACGGCCAGACCCGAATCCCGTTGACATCGTCCTCCATGCGTGCGCCGGCTTCCTCCAACTTCGCAATCAGCGACATCAGATGCTGAGATACCGCGTTCTCCACGTAGACGCCGGTGCCCGCCAGCGCACCGGCGATGAGGAAGGTCCCCGCCTCAATCCGATCCGGGATCACCGCATGCACGGCCCCATGGAGTTCGTCCACACCGTCGATGCGAATGGTGTCCGTACCGGCGCCGCGCACCCGGGCCCCCATCGCATTGAGATAGTTGGCCAGGTCCACGTTTTCCGGTTCCTTCGCAGCATTTTCGATGATGGTCTGACCGCGCGCGAGGCAGGCCGCCATCATGATATTCTGCGTGGCGCCCACGCTCGGAATGTCGAGGTAGATGCGCGCACCACGCAGACCTTCCTTCGGTGCGCGAAAGTGAACTCGGCCGCCTTCGATGGTGGCCGTGGCCCCCATCGCTTCAAACCCCTTGATGTGCAGGTCCACCGGACGCGGCCCAATGTTGCAACCGCCCGGCAGCGCGATCACGGCCTCACCAAAGCGCGCCAAGAGTGGCCCCGCCACCACGAAGGATGCCCGCATCCGCCGCACCAACTCATGGGGCGGCTCCACGGAATGGATGTTCTCAGCGCACACCGACACCGCCTGGCCGTCGCGCTCCACACGCGCGCCAAGCGCAGCGACGGTGGCCATCATGTTCTCTACGTCCAGCAGGTGCGGCACGTCCTCGATGCGGCTTGTACCGTGTGCCGCCAGCAGGCTCGCTGCAAGAATCGGCAATACCGCGTTCTTCGCACCGCTCACCCGCACGCTGCCCTCGAGGCGGTGTCCGCCTTCCACTATGATTTTTGCCATGGCACCACCCCCGAATCAGCCGCCGGACTCCTGTCACGTCACGCTGCGGGGAGCGTAACCGTCAGTACGCGGACGTTATGATGGGCGTTCCAATCAGGAGATTCGTACGATGGTGGTATGTATCTGGGTGCACCGCCACCTGAATGTTCATCCTGCGCCCGTGGGTCATGATGTACTCGGGTTCATTGGAGGAATAACCGGAGACGCTGGTTTCCGTGGCTGTTGAGACACCCTCCACCCGTGTCGCGCCGACCGCTTGAAATACGCTTGATATCACATGATCCGCAGCAACGCCAACAATTCTAGCATCGAGGAAACCCTGCAGACAAGCGCTAATTTCTGACGCATCGGCGCCCGAGAGGTCACGTGAAACCTGGTACAACGACCCCAGGTGCGCCGCCAGACCATCCGTCGAGTTACCCGCATGCTCTGCTCGGATCACCAGCACCGTGCCCGGCGTCTGTGCGCTGCCGTCCCAAGTGCTGACGACGGCCGTCACCTGGGTTCCATCGCTCCACCGACCGGTCAGTTCCATCACGCGCTCGCTGCCCGCTGTCGCTTGAGAGATCTTCGCGTCGGACAGTTGAAATTCCTGCCGAACGGTGTTGATCACGGTCGCCATCGCCGCCTCCGGCGCCGCCCCGGAGGACAGCGGTTGCCACAGGTGTAGTTCGTATCCCGTCAGGGTCCCGCCGCTCGCCTGCCACGCGCGTTCCAAAAAGCGCGTCCGTTCCGTCGCTGCTGGCGCCGGGGTTCCCGGTGCCGCTTGAGCTGCCTGCTGCAGGCCCCACGCCAGCACGGCGGCGAGTGCCCCGAGCCACAGCCAACGCCGCTTTGACCGAACCTTCATCTATACTCCTCCCCCGCACGTCCTGCCTCTATACGGCAGTGTGGGCCATCCGCCCGCCGCTTATACCATGTCTCTTGGCATTCCGTGCGAGGATGAAAAGAACGGCGTGCAGCCGTGCGAGGCCGCGCCGACGGGCACGGCGGCGCGCGGATACGGTGCAACCCTCCCCGTGCGCCGCCATCGCCTCACGTCATCCGACACCGCCTCTCCTTGGAGTTTCTCGTGGAGGCAGGCGATGTGAAGAGTGGATACAATGGTGTCGTGAACCGCCGCAGTGCGGCGGGCACAGAGGGGAGATGACGATGCAGTACAAGAGATGGTTGGCCGCACTCGCTGGATGGGTGAGTGCGGGCATGGTGATGGCCGGCGTGGCCGCCCCGGCTGCCCAGGCCAGTGACATGAGGGCGCCACAATCGGCCACGAGCGCCAGTGCACAGGTGGCCACTGAGCCAGCGCAGAGGGTTGTGTTCGTCACGCCCAGCGTCAGCACAACGACAGCCAGCGCGAAGGGCACCTTCAGCGGTGGGGCCTCGACGCGTGGACGCTCGTACAGCTCCGGCAGTAGCTTTGGATCATCCGGCGTCTACAGTACGAGCGGCACCTATCACTCGGGCTACCGCTCCCCGTCTCCCAGCGTGTCGCGCGGCACGTACGGCGCATACGGGAGCAGCTTCGGAAGCAGCTTCGGATCGCACCTGTTTTCGTTCGGTACAGGGTGGCTGCTGGGGAGCCTGTTTCACCCGTTTGGTGGTTACTGGGGGATGGCCTATCACCCGTTCAGCCTATGGGGGCTGATTGGGGACATCATCCTGCTGGTGATCATCATCGCCGTGGTGCGCCGCTTTTTGTTCCGGCGCTGACCCACGGAAGGGTGGAGGAGTGAGCGCGTGAGGATCTGGTTTGAAGAGCAAGACGTGATTGACGCGTGCTGCGTGTTTGTCGCGCGGCAGCACCGCGTCCGTCCGGAACAGGTCGAGGTAGACCTACAATTTCAGGAGGGCAGCGGCTTCGCCGCGGATGCCCGATTCGGCTTCCGGCACGCCTATCTGACGGAGCAGGACATCGTCGACGCCATCGCCGTGTACCTGGCCGAGTACCATCAGTTCATCCCGGATCGGCTGCAGGTAGACCTGCAGTACAACCCGGAGTTCGGCATCGGCGCGGACATCCTCGTTCGCTGATCCCGCGGCGATGCAAGGAGCAGATGCTTCGGGTCGACCGGCGGCATCCGCCGTCGACACAGATGAGGGACAGGGGGGTATCCCCTGTCCCTTTGTTGCATCTGGCTGTTTGCTGGACGAAGCCTCAGGCAAGGAGATGCAGCAGTTGCGCCGCCGCCAGGTACAGCAGCAGGCACAGGGCAATCCAGAAGCCGCCAATCAAGGCAAGGATGAAGCGCAGCCAGCGCGCCTGCGGCCCCGTGGGATCAAACAGCAGTTTGTCCCACCGCACAATGCCCAGTGCCCACCACACGACATACGTGGACGCGAGCAGAAACGCCATGAACACGATGCCATCGACAGCGAGTACCGGCGACGGGGTCAGGGTGAAGTCTGGGTTCATTGATACCAACCCACGGCCCATAGTCCGTGCAGGAGTACCGCAGGCGCCACGCCCAGCACCAGCGTGCCGATCACACACACGGCAATCAACGTCTGCAGTACGATGCCTGGGCGAGCGTCCGTACCCGCCGAGCCGTCTCCCACCTGTTGATCAGACGCCCCAGTCTCGTCAGGCGCAGCCGAGACGCGAACCCCCTCCACATCATCCTGCCAGTGTTCGTCGCCGGGGTGTGGCGTGATTGGCGGATTGTCGAACTGCAGACCGAACGTGAAGACACCGGCATCGGCGGCGAGCACGGTCCCCGCCAACTCGGCGTCAGACACGGCGGGCTGGAACATCCGCCGGATCCAGCCGAAGTAGTAGTAGAAGGAGACGGCGCTGGTGAGAAACAGCAGCACGCCCAGCCAGACCTCGTGCAGATGGACCGTGTCGATGAGCAGATACAACTTCCCGACGAAGCCCGCCGTCAGCGGCATGCCGGCGAGCCCCAGCAGGAAGACGGTGAGTGCCCCGGCCAGCCAGGGATTCCGGCGAGCCAGGCCGTCCAGCACCGACGCATCGAAGCTTCGCGTCTGCCGGCTCACCCACCAGATCACGGCGAACGCACCAACGGTCATGAAGGTGTACGCCACCAGATAGAACACCAGGCTGTCGAACAGCGCTATCCAATCCTGATAGCCCGACGCCCCAAACAGCGCAAACGGGACCAGCAGATAACCGGCCTGCGCCACGCTCGAAAACGCGAGCATGCGCTTCATGTGACGCTGGGGCAGCGCGGCGAGATTGCCCACGACCATGGTGGCCGCGCTGATCACACCCGCCCACACGTACACCTGTGGTGCGCCGTTGAAGATGAAGAGCAGCATCCTCAACAAAAGTGCGAAGCCGGCGGTCTTGGAGAGGGTGGCGAGCAACGCCGACACCGGCCCCGGCGCACCCGCGTAGGTGTCGGGCGTCCATGCGTGGAAGGGGACGAGCGACAGCTTGAACCCCATGCCGCATAGCATGAGCAGGAACGCCAGGACGGTGACCGCGGGATAGTTCGTCCACAGCATCATGCCCTGCTGGCCCAGGTCGTACAGGTTGGTGCTTCCGGTCAGCCCGTAGATGAACGACATCCCGTACAGCAGCACCGCTGATCCGATGGAGCCCATCAGCAGGTACTTCACCGCGCCCTCAGTGGATCGCGCGGACTGACGGCGCACGCCGACCAGCACATAGCTGGCCACAGAGAGCAGCTCCAGGCCGACGTAGAGGGTGACGAGATCGACCGCGGAAGCCATGGTCAACGCGCCTGCGACGGCGAACAGGATGAGATAGGGGTGCTCCTTCGGCGCCTGCGGTTCGCGCCGGGCAAAATCCAGCGCAAACCAGAGGATGAGCAGCGTGGTGCCCAGGATCACCAGCGAGAAGACAGCGGAGAACGCATCCTGCACGACGCTGTTCAGCGTCAGGGCCCTCTGACCTGCATGCACGGCGGCTGTAACCACCGCGGCCAGCGTACCGAGTATCGACAAGCCCAACCACACGCGTGCATCCACGCGGGGCAGACAGAACTCGAGAACCATCACGATGAAGGCGGTGGCGGTGACGATGAGCAGCGGACCCATCGTGACGAAGTAATGAGCGTGAATGAGGTCCGGCATGCTTCAACCCCCTATCCGCAGCAGCGCACCGGCTGCAGGATTGAACCAGTGGCCAAGAACGCTGGGCCACACGCCGACGAGAAGCACCATCGCCGTCAGGATCAGCACCGGCACCCACTCGGCACCGGTGAGGTCCGCCGCACCCTGCGTGGCCTCCAGCGCCGGCCCCGGACGCCCAAACGTGGTGCGCTCCATGGCATAGAGCAGGTAGACCGCAGAGAGGATCAATCCGAGCAGCGCCACGAAGGACAGCCCCGGATAGGTCCGAAAGCTTCCCATGAAAGCCTGGATCTCGCTGATGAACCCGCTGGTGAGGGGAAGACCCAGTGCCCCCAGCGCTCCCGTGAGCAGAAAGCCACTGAGCAGCGGCAGGGACGAGGACAAGCCTCCCAGCTTGTCAAACCGCTCCGTGCCCACGCGGGCCTCGACGCCACCAGCGAGGAAGAACAGCAACGCCGTGAGCAGGCCCGACGAGATGATCAGGAACATGGCGCCCTGGGCACCCGCTGTGGTGGCCGAAGCCACGCCCAGCAGGAACAGACCCATGTGGCTGATGCTGCTGAAGGTCACCAATCGCCGCCATCCGCTCGCACCCCATGCGGCAAACGCCCCGTACAGGATGTTGATGACGCCGAGCCAGCCCAGCAACGCACCCCAGTGCTGAACCTGATCCGGGAGGAGCCCCGCACCGAAGCGCAGCAACAGATAGGCGCCCGTTTTGGTAACAATGCCGCCCAGCCAGAGGTTCACCCAGCGTTCCGCGCCCGCCGTCACCGCGGGATACCACGAGTGCAGCGGAACCAGTGCCTCTTCCATGAACACACCGAGCAGAAGAAGTAGGAACAACCACGAGCGAGCCACCGCCGGGAACACACTCGCGTCGACGTGCTGGCTCAGCAGTTTCGGGATGTCGAAGGTGAGCACCGCCCCGCTTTGCGCGGCCACCGTGGCGTCTCCGAAGCCGCCCGCCAACCCGTAGGCCATGCCGACGATGGCGGTGATCAGGAACACGGAGGCAAGCCCACGGTAGATCAACAACTGCAGCGCAGCACCGCGGGCGGCTCCTCGACTGAACAGGTGGACCAGGAAGAAGGCCGATACCAGCGTCAGTTCCACCGCGACCAGCAGCGTGAACAGGTCCGTGGCGGCAAACACGCCGATCACGCCCGCGGAACCGAGGTCCAACCAGAGAAACCGCAGTTTCCCCCGCTCCCGCCAATCATCTGCCGTGGCCGCAGCCCACGCGGCGACGGCCGAGATCAGAATCGCCAGGCTCCAAATGGGCAGGGAGAGCGCGTCCACGCCAAACGAGAGGTGCACCGCCAGATCCGTGCCCTGCCACAGGTTGGGCAACGTGAACCAAGGGAGGCTGCTCTGCGCGTGGAATCCTGCCGGCTGCGCTGCGGAGAGCACCCATACGCAGATGGCGAGCACCACCGTCAACAGCGAGGAAACAAGGCTCAGCGCGCGCGCCACCCCGCATGCCCGCGACGGGAGGAAGATGGTGACGAGGCCCGCCAACAGCGGAATCGCGACGCTCCAAGCGACCAGGCCCATCTCACATCACCCCCCCACGAAGCATGGCAATGGCAATGAGGACAAACAAGCCAAGCGCCGCAACGACGCCATAGGTTTGAACCTGACCCGTTTGCAGCAGGCGGAGACCCCATCCTGCGGCATACGTCATGCGCGACGCCAAATACACGATGCTCTGGATGACGAACCGGTCCAGACCGTCGGCGATCCTGGCCAGCCACTTGCCCGCGCGCACGACGGAGCTCTCGTAGATCTCATCGAGATAGAACTTGCGCAGCGACACGCGATACAAGGGACCAGCGGCGCTCGCCGCTGCGGCCGCGCGCTGGTCCGCGCGAGCACCGTACATCCACGCCGCCAAGCCGATGCCCGCCAGCGCGACAACCAGCGAAATCACCATCCACAAAACATTCTCGGGGTAAACGTGTCCGATGTCGCCGGCACTCGTTCCGGCGAAGAACGACGTGCCCGCATCACCCAACAGATAGCGCTCGATGGGGTGACCCCCGATGGGAGTGTTCCACCACCCGGCCATCACGGCCAACACCCCCAGCACAACCTGCGGCACGGTCATCACCCAGCCGCCCTCATGCGCGTGCGCATACAACGCCTCGTCACGCGGCGTGCCAGCGAAGGCCAGGAAGTACAGGCGGAAGATGTAGAACGCCGTGCAGAAGGCGGTGATGAGACCGACGGCGTAGAGGATGCCGTGCCCCCCTGCCAGCAACGCCGTCAGGATGGCGTCCTTGGACCAGAAGCCGGAAAGCGGAAAGATCCCAGCCAGCGCCAGCGCCGCTGCGAGGAAGGTCCAGCGCGTGATCGGCAGCTTGCCCGCCAGCCCGCCCATCTTGAACAGGTCCTGTTCACCGCCGAGGGCATGGATGACCGAACCGGCGGTCAGGAACAGCAACGCCTTGAAGAAGGCATGCGTGAACAGGTGAAACACGCCGTAGGCGTAAGCGCCCGCCCCCAGCGCCATCATCATGTAGCCAAGTTGCGAGACCGTCGAATAGGCGATGACGCGTTTGATGTCGCGCTGCGTCAGCGCAATCAGCGCCGCCAACAGCGCGGTGACGCCGCCAATCCAGGCGACGGTCGTGAGCGCCGCGTGGCTCAGCGCAAACAGCGGAAACATCCGGGCGACCAGATAGACGCCCGCGGCCACCATGGTTGCGGCGTGGATCAATGCCGACACCGGCGTCGGGCCTTCCATCGCGTCCGGCAGCCAGACGTGCAGAGGGAACTGCGCGGATTTGCCCACGGCGCCGAGGAAGACGAGGATGGCGACGAGGGTGATCAGCCCTGATCCGCTCAGCCAGCCCAAACCGAAGCCCGGGGACTGCGCGGCTTGGAAGACCGCATCGAAGTTGAACGAGCCACTCGCCAGCCAGAGCAGGACAATGCCCGCAAACAGCCCCGTGTCGCCGATGCGGGTGACGATGAAAGACTTCTTCGCTGCGAGAGCGGCCTCGGGTTTGAAGAACCAGAAGCCCACCAGCAGATAGGAGCAGAGGCCGACCATCTCCCAGAATATGTACAATTCCAGCAGGTTGGCCGACAGGACGAGCCCCAGCATGGAGAACACGAACAGGTTCAGATATTGGTAGTACACGGAGAACCGCTCGTCCCCCGCCATATAACCGCGAGAGTATAGCAGCACCAAGGTGCTCACCAGACTGACCACGAACGCCATCAACGCGTTGAGGTGAGACGTTTGCATCCCAAACCCGATGTGGGTTTGCCCCACCGTCAGCCAATCCAGCTGCGTCACCGCCCCAGGTGTCCCCGGATGCAGCAGGAGGATGGTGCTGAGGACGAACGAGATCAGGGTTGCCATCACGGCAATACCCGCCACCACCGGCTCCGCCAAGCGGCGGCCTACGAGGAGCGTGATCGCAAACGCGATGAGGGGAAATCCCGGTATCCACCAGACCATGCCGTCACCCCCTATCTTCGGTGCAGGTCGAGATCGCGTACCTCGGTCGTCTTGCGCACGCGGAAGACCGCGAGCAGAAGCGCCAATCCCACGGCAATCTCGGCCGCAGCCACCGTGATCGTGAACAGGGAGAAAATCTGCCCATTGAGATTGGGCGAGACCCCCAGCCGCGAGAAGGCGACGAGGTTGACGTTGGCCGCGTTGAGCATCAGTTCAATGGAAACCAGGACCATGATCAGATTGCGTTTCGTCAAGGCCCCGTACAACCCGATGCAGAAGAGGATGGCGCCGAGCGCCAGAATGGAGCCCGTGGGGATCTGAATTGCGCCGGTTCCTCCCATGTCACTGATCCCCCTTCCGTTGCTGGGCCAGGATCACTGCCCCGACGAGCGCCACCGTCAACAGCAGAGACACCAGTTCGAATGGGATCATGTAGCTCTTGAAAAGTGCCTCACCGATGGCCAGCGTGTTGCTCATGCCCTGGTTGACGTCGACCGAAGGATCGCCCTGCGGCCATGCCTGCCCGCGGATGACGAACAGCAGTGTCACACCGAGCAGGAAGCAGCCCACGGCCGCCAACGCCTTGCGCACCGTCCAGGGTTCCTCGGGTTCAGTAGCTTCGTGATTGGTCAGCATGATGGCAAACAGAATCAGAATGGTGATGGCGCCGGCGTACACCACCACCTGCGCGATGCCGACAAACTCGGCTCCGAGCAGGATGTACAGCGCGGCACAGCCGATGAAGACACCGCCGACCGCTAGCGCCATATACACCACCTTGCGGAAGCTGAGCATCATCACGGCGCACGCAAGGATGAACAAGCTGATCAGAAAGAACGCAATCATCTGCGCAGACCACAGCGGACTCATGTCGCGGGCGCCTCCTCGTGATCCTTGGCAGCTTCCTGAGCCACACGCTCAGGATGGCGCTGCGTGTATCGCAGTTGATTCTCGTACAGCCAGTGCATGTCGAGGTATAGCTTATCCCGCGATTCGTTCGCCAGCTCGAAGGTATCCGACATCAGGATGCACTCTGTGGGGCACACCTCGGTGCAGAGCCCGCAGAGGATGCAGATGTCGAAGTTGATATCGTAGGTATCGATACGCAGTTTCTTGTTCTCATCGCGGGTTCCGGAGAGTGAGATGCAATTCGTCGGGCAGATCCGCGCGCACTGATTGCACACGGTGCAATCCTCGGGGATAAAACGATGAACGCCGCGGAACCGCTCGGGCCATTCAGGCTGCACGTCGGGGTACTGGATGGTCACCTTTTTCTTCGGCAGCTGGCTGAGCGTGACGCTCAGCCCCTTGAGAAAGCCCAGCATGTTGTCACCCCTTCAGCAGAACGGCTTTCAGCACCGCTGTCAGCACCAAATTGACCAGTCCCAGCGGCAACAGCACCTTCCAGCACAGGGTCATCAGCTGATCCGCGCGAATGCGCGGCATCGTGTTGCGCAGCCAGAACTGGAAGAAGAAGAATGCGGCGGCCTTGAGCGCAAACCACAGCCAGCCCGGCAGCCATGGGCCGGACCAACCGCCGAGAAACAGCGTGGCGGTCAGACCCGCCATCGCGAACAGGTACACGTATTCCGTGAGCATGAAAAAGGCCCAGCGGAAGCCCGAATACTCGGTGTGATAACCCGCGACCAGTTCCGATTCGGCCTCCGGCAGGTCGAAGGGTGTGCGATTCAGTTCTGCCGTGGCCGCCACGATGAACACGCAGAAGCCGAGGAACTGCGGGATGATGAACCACAGACCCAGATGCTGCTGAGCGCGCACCACATCGTTCAGGTTCAACGACCCGGCGAGGAGTGCCACACCGACCAGAGACAACCCCAATGGCACCTCGTAGCTGAGCATCTGCGCCGCACTGCGCATGCCGCCAATCAACGAGTACTTGTTGTTCGACGCCCAACCGCCAAGCATCACGCCGTGGATGGTGAGCGCCGAGAGCGCCAGGTAGTACAACAACCCTGTGCCGATGCCCGCCGTAAAGATGTGCTGCATCGAGAACGGGATCACGGCGAGCGCCATGAAGGCAGGCACGAAGGCCAGAACGGGTGCGAGCAAGAACAGTGGCCGATCCGCCGCCGCCGGCACCACGTCCTCCTTGATGAACAGCTTGAGAACATCCGCCACCGTCTGCAGCAAGCCGAACGGCCCCACCCGGTTGGGGCCAATCCGGCCCTGCATCCACCCCAGCACCTTGCGCTCCGCCAGGATACCGTACGTGACCACGCCCAGGGCGAGCAGCAGGATGACCACGGTGCCGATGAGCATCGCCAGGAAGGTCGACCATGTCAGCGGCTGTGTCTGCCACTGCCACATCAGGCATCCACCTCCCCCAACACGATGTCCACCGCACCGAGAATGGCCAGCAGGTTGGACATGCTCTCGCCGCGCAGCAACTCCGGCAGGAGTTGCAGATTCACAAAGGACGGTTTGCGGATCTTCAGGCGATACGGTTTGTCCTTGCCATCACTGACAATGTAAAAGCCGATCTCCCCCCGCGCCCCCTCGATTCCGCTGTAGTACTCGCCGGCAGGGACGCGGATGAGCTTCGGCACCTTTCCGAGCACCGGTCCTGAAGGAATCTGCTCGATGGCCTGCTCCACAATCTTGAGCGACTCACGCATTTCCAGCAGGTGTAGATAGTAGCGGTCGAAACAGTCGCCGTTCTTGCCCACCGGGATCTCGAAGTCAAACCGGTCATAGATGCTGTACGGCTTCTTCCTCCGCAGGTCCCACTCCAACCCCGTACAGCGCAGGTTGATGCCGGACAGTCCGTAGGCCAGCGCCGTCTCCGTGTCGTACTTGCCCACACCGCGCACGCGATTGAGGAAGATCTCGTTGCCCGTGATAAGGTCGTCGTACATCTTGAGTCGCTCGCGCATGTAGGGAATGAATTCGCGGACCTGGTCCAACCACCCCGGCGGCGCGTCCCAGCGCACGCCCCCGATGCGCATATAGTTGTACGTGAGCCGCGCACCGCAGATCTCGTTGAACATCTGGACGATGCGCTCCCGCTCTTGAAACGCGTAGAGGAACGGCCCCATCGCACCGAGGTCCATCAGGTATGCGCCGATGAAAAGGAGGTGCGACGCGATGCGTTGCAGCTCCATGACGATGACGCGCAGGTACTCCGCGCGCTCCGGGATCTCGACACCCAGCGCCTGCTCCACGGTGTGGCAGAGCGCATAGTTGTTGAGCATCGCGGCAAGGTAATCCAACCGGTCGGTATAAGGAATGATCTGTGTGTACTGCAGATTCTCCGCCAGTTTCTCCGTGCCGCGGTGCAGGTAACCGATGACCGGCTCCGCATCGAGAATGGTTTCCCCGGAAATTTTCACAATTAACCGGAATACACCATGCGTGCTGGGATGCTGCGGACCGACGTTGAGCAGCATCTCTTCTGTCCGTACCACGTCCCGCTCGTCCATCAGCGCCATATCCTGTTCACCCCGGAAGCCCAGGCATCGTAGTCTTTACGCAGCGGGTGCCCTTCGAATCCTTCCCACAGCATGATCCGGCGCAGATCCGGATGACCTGAGAATTTTACGCCGAGCAGGTCGTAGATCTCGCGTTCCTCCCAGTTCGCGCCGGGATGGACGGGCACCAGCGAGGGAACCTCGGCCGGATCGCGCGGTGTTCGTGTCTTCAGGCAGAGGAAATGCCCCAGGCTCGTCGATTGCAGATAGATCACAATCTCGATGTGCTCGGGATAATCCGTCCCTGCCATGCACTCCAGGTAGTTCATACGCCAATCCGGATGATCCCGCAGCAGTTGCACAGCCTCCCGCCACTTCTCGCGCCGGACGCGAACCATCGGCACGATGTGTGCGGCACCCGTCTCTTCCACAGCGTCGTCGCCTAACACGGAGGAAATCACGCCACGCAACTTTTCCGCAATCTCCTTCGCCCGCTCCACGCGCGGGTCCGGTGGTGGCGCCGGGCGCTTTGGGCGGGCTGCCGGTGCCTGCGCCTGCGGAGTCGCAGTCGGCCTCGCAGGACGAGGTGCGGATGCTTCTGAGGATGCGGATCTTTCCGCCCGTGTCTCGGATTCCTGCTGGGGGTGATCCTTTTGCTGTGAATCGTCTGCCATGCCACTCACCTCCTGACGCGCACGCCGCCTCGGCGAATCTTCTCCTGCAGGAGATTGAGTCCATAGATCAGCGCGGGCGGTGAGGGCGGGCAGCCGGGGATATACACGTCGACCGGCACCACCTGGTCCACGCCCTTGACTACCGAGTAGCTGTTCACATACGGACCGCCGGCCGTGGCGCAGACGCCCATGGCGACGACCCATTTGGGCTCCGCCATCTGGTCATACAGGCGTTGCAGCAGCGGCGCCATCTTCTTTGTGACGGTTCCCGCCACAATCATGAGGTCCGACTGGCGGGGTGAAGAGCGAAACAGGATGCCGAACCGGTCCAGGTCGTAGTGTGAGGCGCCCGCGGCCATCATTTCGATAGCGCAGCACGCTAACCCAAACTGGAGCGGCCACAAACTGTTGCTGCGGGCCCACGCCTTCACCTGTTCAAGCGTGTTGAGCAGCACGCCACCGCGCCGCAGTTCCGCGTTCTCTTCCGGCGTGAGACCCTCGTATTGAATCACGGGGAGCTCGTGCGCGCGCGTCAGTTCCATTCCAGCACCTTCTTTCGCCACGCATACGCCAGACCGATAGCGAGCAATACGAGGAAGATCAGCATTTCAATGAAACCGAACCATCCAAGTTTGCCGTAGGCCACCGCCCACGGGTAGAGAAACAGCGTCTCGACGTCGAACACCACGAATAGCAACGCGAACAGGTAATAGCGAACATGGTAGCGTACGTGGGCGTCGCCGAACGGCTCGACACCGCTTTCATAGCTCGTGAGCTTTTCAGGCCGCGGATTCTTGGGCCGCAAGAGTGGCCCCACCAGCCACAATGATCCCACTGGCAGAAGTATTCCGACGACCAGGAACAGCACGATGAACAGGTACGCGTTCCAATACGGCTGCATGGCGTCGCCCCCAGATGCAGATGTCGAAGATCGGCGAGTCTATTATAGCATACGACAAAAAAGGGACTGACCCCCCAAATGGACCAGGGTCAGCCCCTTCGCACTTACGCGCCTGCCTGCCAAGGCGCGCTTACACCTCTTCGCCGGTCATACGCTTCGCCAGCGGATGACCCGCGCGGGCACCCAGCTCTGCGGCCTCGAGGCGATGAATGGCGCGCCGCAGCGCTGCTTCCGCCCGGGCCACGTCCACGCCTTCTGTGCGCTGAGCCAGCCGCGCCTCGGCGCGTTCCTTTGCGGCAGCCGCGCGTGCCGTATCAATCTGATGCGACACCTCCGCCGCGTTGGCCAGAATCGTCACCTTATCCGGCCGGACCTCCACGAATCCGTCCGTGACTGCGATGAAGTCTTCCGATCCGTCCTCCAGCCGGACCTTCACCACACCCGGCTTCAACGTCGTGGCGAGCGGGGCGTGGCGAGGCAGGATGCCCAGTTCGCCGTCTCCGCCGCGGAAGATGACCATCCGCACCGGTTCCGAGAGCACCACCTTGTCCGGCGTCACAACTTCCAACGGCACTGTGAGCACGCGCTATCCCCCGTTCAGCCGACCTTGATTCCGTCGCGTTCCGCCTTCTCGAGCACGTCCTCGATGGCGCCGCAGTAACGGAAGTAGGTCTCCGGAATGTGGTCGTGCTTGCCCTCGAGAATTTCCTTGAAGCTGCGGACCGTGTCCTTCACCGGCACATAGCGTCCCGGCGTGCCCGTGAACTGCTCCGCAACGAAGAACGGCTGCGACAAGAAGTTCTGGATCTTACGCGCCCGCTGCACCGTCAGCTTGTCCTCGTCGCTCAACTCGTCCATACCCAGGATGGCGATGATATCCTGCAGTTCGCGGTAGCGCTGCAGCACCTGCTGAACACCGCGGGCCACCCGGTAGTGCTCCTCGCCCACAATCTCCGGCGAGAGCGCCCGCGACGTGGACGCCAGCGGATCCACGGCGGGGTACAGGCCCATCTCGGCGATGCGGCGCTCAAGGTTCGTCGTCGCATCCAGGTGGACGAATGTGTTGGCCGGCGCCGGGTCCGTATAGTCGTCGGCCGGCACGTACACAGCCTGGATCGACGTGATGGAACCCTTCACCGTGGAGGTGATGCGCTCCTGCAACTGGCCCATTTCCGTCGCCAACGTCGGTTGGTAACCCACGGCGGACGGCATACGGCCGAGCAGCGCCGACACCTCGGAACCCGCCTGCGTGAAGCGGAAGATATTGTCGATGAACAGCAGCACGTCGCGTTCCTCGACGTCGCGGAAGTACTCGGCGATGGTCAAGCCCGTCAGCGCCACGCGCAGACGCGCACCGGGAGGCTCGTTCATCTGGCCGAACACCATGCTCGTCTTGTCAATCACGCCCGACTCCATCATCTCGTGATAGAGGTCGTTCCCCTCGCGCGTGCGCTCACCCACGCCGGCGAATACGGAGTAACCGCCGTGCTCCTTCGCGATGTTGTGGATGAGTTCCTGAATCAACACCGTCTTACCGACGCCCGCACCGCCGAACAGGCCGACCTTACCACCCTTTACGTACGGTGCCAACAGGTCAATGACCTTGATGCCCGTCTCGAAGATCTCGACCTTGGTGTTCAACTGCGCAAACTCGGGGGCATTGCGGTGGATGGGCCAACGCTCATCCGCATCCACGTCGCCGCGCTCGTCAATGGTCTCCCCAAGCACGTTGAAGATCCGTCCCAGCGTGCCCTTGCCCACCGGAACGCTGATGGGTGCGCCCGTGTCGACGACCTCCATGCCGCGCACCAGGCCGTCGGTGGATGCCATGGCCACCGTTCGCACCACATTGTCGCCAAGGTGGAGCGCCACCTCCAGCGTCAGGTGCACGGGCACCTCACCCTCATGGTCGATCCGCAGGGCATTGTTGATGGCCGGCAACTGCCCTTCCGGGAAGCGCACGTCCACGACAGGGCCCATGACCGACACCACGTATCCCTTGTTCACCTGGTACCCTCCTCGCTGTCAGGCTGCCTTGCGATGAAGCGAAGCAGGACGTTCCTGCGCGTCACTTGAGCGCCTCGGCACCGCTGACCACCTCGACAATCTGCGTCGTGATGGCGGCCTGGCGCGCGCGGTTCAGCGACAGAGTCAACTGCTGGATCATGTCCTTCGCCGCATCGGTCGCGTTGCCCATCGCGGTCATGCGCGCACCATGCTCGGACGCTTTGGCCTCCAGCACGGCCTGGTACACCAGCGTCTCCGCGTAGCGCGGCAGCAGTGCCTTGAGCACAGCCTCCGCATCGGGCTCAAAGATGTAGTTCACACGCGGCCGCTTCGAATCTGCCCCGACATCCCCCAGCGGCAACACCTTTTTCACCACCGGGCGCTGCACGACGGGGTTGACAAATTCGTTGTAGATGAAGTACAGCTCGTCGAACTCCTCGCGGGCGTATGCCGCCACAATCTGCTCCGCCAGGTGACGGACGTTGGCGTAGGTCGGAGAATCAGGCAAGCCTGTGATCTCGCCGCCCAGCGGATAGCCGTGCTTCACGAAGAAGTCGCGCCCCTTACGCCCCACCGCGTAAATGGTGTAGGACGACCGGTCCTGATGACGGAACTGCTCCAGCGCGACGCGGATGAGTTGCGCGTTGTACGCGCCTGCGAGACCCCGGTCACTGGTGATCACGAGATAGCCCGTGCGCCTCACCGGCCGCGCCGAGAGCAGTGGATGCTTCACATAGCGGGCCGACGCGGACACCGCCGCCAGCATCTCCTGCATGCGCTCCAAATAGGGACGCGCCAGCTTCACCGCCGCCTGCACCCGGCGCAGTTTGGCCGCCGCCACCATCTCCATCGCCTTGGTGATCTGGGCCGTGTTCTGCACGCTCTTGATGCGCCGGCGGATATCCCTCATATTCGCTGGCATCTATGTTCACCACCCTTGCGGCCGATGTCAGGCCACAAACGTCGCCTTGAACTTCTGAATCGCTTCCTTCAGCAGCGCGATGGTCTCATCCGTCAGGTCGTTCGTCTCCACGATGCTCTGATAGATCTGCGGATACTGTGACCCGACGAACGCCAGCCATTCTGACTCGAACTTGCCCACCGCGGTCACCGGGATGTCGTCGAGGTAACCGTTGACGGCACTCCAAATCGATACGACCTGCTTTTCGAGCGGCATCGGCTCATACTGCGGCTGCTTGAGGATCTCGACCGTGCGCTCGCCACGGATCAAGCGCGCCTGCGTGGCCTTGTCCAGGTCTGATCCAAACTGAGCGAACGCCTGCAGTTCGCGGTACTGTGCCAGGTCCAGACGGAGCGTGCTGGCGACTTTCTTCATGGCCTTCGTCTGCGCCGACGAACCGACGCGCGAGACCGAGATACCGACGTTGATGGCCGGCCGCACACCCGCATAGAACAGGTCGGATTCCAGGTAGATCTGGCCGTCCGTGATGGAGATGACGTTGGTCGGGATGTAGGCCGAAACGTCACCCGCCTGCGTTTCGATGAACGGCAACGCGGTCAAAGACCCGCCCCCAAGCTTGTCGTTCAGTTTTGCCGCGCGCTCGAGCAAGCGCGAGTGCAGATAGAAGACATCGCCCGGATACGCCTCACGGCCAGGCGGACGCCGCAGCAATAGGGACATCTCGCGGTATGCCGCCGCCTGCTTGGACAGGTCATCGTAGACGACCAACGCATGCTGGCCGTTGTAGAGGTAGTACTCGCCCATCGCGCAGCCCGCGTACGGCGCCATGAACAAAAGCGGTGCAGGATCCGACGCGTTGGCCGCAACCACCGTCGTGTATTCCATGGCGCCGTAGCGGCGCAGGGTCTCCACAACGCGCGCCACCGTCGATTGCTTTTGACCGATGGCGACGTAGATGCATTTCACGCCCTTGCCCTTCTGGTTGATGATGGCGTCGATGGCAATCGCGGTCTTACCGGTCGAACGGTCGCCGATGATCAGCTCGCGCTGACCACGACCGATGGGAATCATTGAGTCGATGGCCTTGATGCCCGTCATCAGCGGCTCGTGCACGGAACGCCGATCCACCACACCCGGCGCGCGCGACTCAATCGGACGATAGTGCTCCGTCTCAATCGGGCCCAGGTTGTCCAGCGGTTGCCCGAGCGGGTTCACCACACGGCCGAGCAGCGCATCGCCCACGGGCACCTGCGCAATCCGGCCCGTCCGCTTCACGACATCGCCCTCCTGGATGCCCGTCACCGGACCGAGGACAATCACGCCAACGTTGTCCTCTTCCAGGTTGAACGCCATGCCGATCACGCCGTTGGGGAACTCGACCAACTCGCCCGCCATCACGTTGTCGAGTCCATGTAGGCGCGCGATACCGTCACCCACCTGCAACACGGTGCCTGTATCGTAAGCCTTCACCTGAGGCTCAAATTGCTCTATCTGTTGGCGAATGAGTGTGCTGATTTCATCGGGTCGGATGCTCAACGCGCTCCCTCCTCACTTGTGGGTCGCCTCTCGTTCATTCCGCCTCCGCCTTTCGCTGTGCCGACGCCACGCGGCCAAGCCGTTCCGCGAACTGGTCCAACGCACCCTTGACCGTGGCATCCAACACGCGATGGCCCACATGAATCCGGATGCCGGCGATGAGGTCGGGGACGATGGCGATGTCCGCCCTCACCTGCTTCTGAAGCCTTTGTGATAGCGCGTCCTCGAGCGCTCGCAAGCGCGGTTCGGGGATGGGCATGGCGGTTTCGATCCGCACCCGAACGCGCCCCTCCGCCTCCTCGGCCAATTCGTGAAAGCGCCGAGCGATGGCGCCGATGTAGGCTGATCTGCCGCGTTCAAACAGCAGCCGCAGGAAGCGCGTCAACAGTGGATCCAGGTCCTCACCGAACACGGACTGGATCACGCCCGCCTTCTGCTGCGGCGAAATCACGGGGTGTTGCAGAATCCCCTCCAGTTCCGAGTTTTGCTCCAGAACATCTGCAATCAAGCGCAGCCCGTCATCCACCTTGGCGACCTTGTGCTGCGCCCGAGCCGCGCGGTACAGACCCTCAGTGTAGCGGTTGGTCACGGCGCCGCTCAGCATACCAGTTCACCCAACCGCTTTTCCGCTTCCTGCAGCATCTCCTCATGCACCTGCGGCGTCACATGTTCACGCAGCAGTTGCGCGGCCAATTCCACCGTGAGCTGCGAAACACGGTCGAGCACAGCGCTGAGCGCCTCCGCTCGCTCGCGCTCGATCACCTGTCGGCCTTCCTCCAAGATCCGCTGGGCCTCCGCCTGCGCTTCGGCCACAATCTGGCGAGCCTGCTCGTCCGCGCGCGCTTGCGCGGATTCGAGCAAGCGCTTCGCCTCCTGGCGCGCCTCTTCGAGCAATCGGCGCTGCTCGGCGAGCAACGCCTCCGCCTCGGCGCGGCTTTTCTCCGCCTCCGAGATCTGAGTCTCAATGTGCACGCGCCGCTGCTCCAACATCTTGGCCAACGGCTCGAAGCCGAAGTGCTTGATCAACCAGAATAGGATCAGGAACGTGATGATGGATACCACGAACGTTCCCAACTCGAACAACCGTACCACCCTCCCTCGACCGTGGTCTGCAACGCCAGGGCGGTCCGACGCACGGCCGGTCCGTGTCCAGCCGTCATCCCAAGATCAGAGCTGACCGACCGTGAACAGCATGATCAAACCGAACGCCAACGCGATGACCGGGAACGCCTCAACCAGAGCCACGCCGAGCAGGGCGCTCGTGAAGATGGAACCGCGCGCTTCAGGCTGCCGCGCCACGCCTTCCACGTACTTGCTCATGACCAAACCGTCGCCCACGCCGGAACCGACGGCCGCCAGACCCAGCAGGAGAGCCACCGCAATGTCGTACAGAGCTTGATTCATTCGAGTCCATCCTCCTCAAGACAGATGAGATTGTGCATCGCGCGCCGGGCGCGCGTTCTGCGCATGCTTCAAGCAATTTTCAAGGATGGGCGCGCAAGATGGAGCAAGAGCGGATCGGCAGGACGGTCGACCGATACCGGCAAAACTCAATGCGCGTGTCCCTCGTCAAACGACTTGTTCCCAATGTACAAGCACATCAGGATGGTGAAGACATACGCCTGAATCGTGCTGACGAACGCGCTGTAGAACAGCCAGATCAAGAGCAGAGGCAACCCCACCGGCACCCAACCGAAGATCAGGGGAATGCCGAGGATGACACCCATCAGCGCTTCACCCGCGAAGATGTTGCCAAAGAGACGCATCCCGTGCGTCAGCGGGTTTGTGATCTCTTCAATGATGGTCAGCGGCAACACCCACGGCGTGGGCGAGAGGAAGTGTTTTGCCCATTCGCGCGGATGGCGCAGACCGCGGGCGTGGCTCATCAACCACACCATGATGGCGAGGCCGAGCGTCATGCTCATGTTCGCCGTCGGCGAGTCGAACAAGGCCACACGGCCATGGGCCTGCTCCAACACGTCCGGCGTCAGCCCCAGCCATGGCACAGGCTTCTTGACGACCAGCTCAATCGTCGCGATGAGGCCCAGCCAGTTGGCCACAAACAGGTAGACAAGCATCACCATCGCGAGCGGCAGAATGGACCGGGCCGCCTTCTCCGAAGGCATGGCATCGCGTGCGGTGGTCGCTGCGAAGTCCGCAATCCATTCGATCACGTTCTGCAGCCCCCGCGGGTGCCGCATGTCGAGCCGCCGCACGGCCAGCCGCATCACGATCAACACCACCAATCCGGTCAGCACCATCATGGCGATGGTGGTCAGATTGATGGCGAACGCTGTACCTCTGAACAACGTCGGGAATGCCGGCATGTCTCACCTCTCCTCCCCAAGGGCCGTGCCTCGCCGCTTCGCAAGCCCGTACAGACCGGCGATGATCCAAACAAATCCCAGCACATACCCCACGAGTGCGGCATATACGTTAAGATGCGGCAATTTTTCCGCCGCTACGATGACGACCGCGAGGACGATGAGTCGGGTGAAAAGCCCAAACATCCCCGACGCAAACAGCGCCGTGCCCTGCATACCATCGCGAAGGTGCCCCTGCCGAAACATGCTGTACACGACGTACGCACCCCCAAGCTGGCCGATGAGCAACCCACCTGTATAGGGGCGGTAGACCGGCAACGCCAGCCACAGCAGCGCTACCAGCATAATGGCAGCCACGCCCGTGATGGCCATCCACCGAAACCGGGCATGCAGCACCTCGATGTCAGTCGTCACGTCAGCGCTTCGGTCCGTCATCGCGAGTCTCCCATCATTCGTCGCAGCATGATCACCAATCCGGAAGCACCGGTGATGATCCCCACCAGCGCCCCGACGGCCACCAGCCACGACTTGTGATAGTGAAGCCCCGCCAACCGGCCCAAGTACGCGAACACGACGATATTGACCCCGAGCTGCAGGCCGGCGCCGGAAAAAAGTGCAAACGTTTTCCAGACCGGATATGCTCCATTGCCCGGCGGTCTGTCCTTCCGGGGCTTGTCGCTATCAGTCCCGACAGTGGCCACCCACCCATCGCATGTTCTTGCGGATTCGCGGAGAGCCGTTGTGCGGAGCGGGAAAGATACTCATCCCACCGGATTCATCGTACCCTTCTTCCCTGCCATTCATCGCGAGGTTGCACCGATTCCGTCTGCCGTCGACACGAAAAAGCGAGGCGGCATCGTTCACGACACACCGGGACGCGTGTCCCTCGTGAAACGCCGGAACCCTCGCTAATAGTACACTACCGAAAAAATTGTTGTCAACGAATCTGCGGCCGCCAGCGCCCGTGAACGGGCGCGAGCGGCGATGTGTTCATAAATTTGACCGAAAATCTTTCGCTTCGGCGCTCGCACGCGCGCTTTGGCGCTCCACAGCACCCATGCGCGGGGTGGCTGACAGCTCAGATCCGCTCAATCACCGCCGCCACACCCTGGCCGCCGCCGATGCACAGCGTCGCCAGTCCAAACCGGCCACCGCGCTTGATCAATTCGTGCACCAGGGTAACGAGAATGCGTGCACCGCTGGCGCCGATGGGGTGGCCGAGCGCGATGGCCCCGCCGTTCACATTCAGCTTCTCCTCTGGAATTCCCAGTTCCCTGGCCACGGCGAGCGACTGGGCGGCGAACGCCTCGTTCGCCTCCACGAGATCGATGTCGTCGATGGTCAGGTTCGCTTTCGCCAGCGCCCGGCGCGTCGCGTCGATGGGCCCGAGTCCCATCACCGCCGGGTCCACCCCTGCGCTGGCCCAGCTGACAATCCGCGCCAGCGGCCGCAGACCCGCGGCCTCCGCCGCCCCCGCACTCGCCACGACCAGCGCGGCCGCGCCGTCGTTGATCCCGGAGGCGTTCCCCGCCGTCACCGTGCCACCTGGGCGGAACGCCGGGCGCAGTTTGGCCAGGGCCTCCACCGTCGTGCCAAACCGCGGATGCTCATCCGTGTCCACACGCCTTGTTTCTCCTTTGCGACCAGGCGCATCGACGGGGATGATCTCGTCCCGGAATCGACCCGACTCTATCGCTGCCTGCGCCTTCTGCTGGCTCCACGCTGCAAATGCGTCCTGCGCCTCACGCGTAATGCCATAGCGTTCGGCGATGTTCTCAGCGGTGATCCCCATGTGCACATCGCAGAACGCGCACCAGAGACCGTCCCGGATCATGCTGTCCACCAACGACGCATCCCCCATGCGCAATCCGACGCGCGCCCCGGGCACCAGATACGGCGCATTGCTCATGCTCTCCATGCCCCCCGCGACGAAAAACGCCCCTTCCCCGGCGCGCACAGCCTGCGCGGCGAGCATCACCGCCTGCAGGCCGGAGCCGCACACCTTGTTGATGGTCATCGCCGGCACCTGCTCCGGCACTCCTGCACGAATCGCCGCCTGGCGCGCCGGATTCTGACCCAGTCCCGCTTGCAGCACGTTGCCGAGAATCACCTCGTCCAGCCGCGCCGCGTCCAGGCCGGCGCGCTCCAATGCGGCCTTGACCACCACAGCGCCAAGGTCCACCGCTGAAAGCGCCGACAGCGAGCCCTGAAAACTGCCGATGGGCGTCCGCACCGCGCTGATGATCACCGCGTCCTCCGATGGTTTCGTCATACCCCGTCTCCCCTCTCCCACTCACGCGTGTTGCAGATCATAGGTGAACGGCTCCGGCCGTGGACCGCGGCCAAACGCGTGCAGGATGGCCTGGACGATCCGCTCCGACGCGCGACCGTCACCGTACGGATTCTTTCGCCTCGCCATATCGTCGTACGCCGCCTGGTCCGTGAGCAGTCGTGCCGCAGTATCGAAGATACGCTGATCATCCGTGCCCACCAGTCGCAAGGTACCGGCCCATACGCCCTCCGGCCGCTCCGTGGTATCACGCAGCACCAGAACAGGTACGCCAAGCGACGGTGCCTCCTCCTGAATGCCGCCGGAATCCGTGAGGATCAGGTGGGCGCGTGCCATGAAATTGTGGTTGTCGATCACGTCCAACGGATCAATGAGATGAATCCTCGGATGGTCCGCCAGGATGGCGAACACCGTCTCGCGCACCTGCGGGTTGAGGTGCACCGGATACACCACCTCAATATCCTCGAACGCATCGACCAAGCGGCGGACCGCCTCGCAGATCCGGCGCAACCCGTCACCGAGGTTCTCGCGTCTGTGCGAGGTCATGTAGACCAACCGCCGCCCACTGCTCACCCGGTCCAGCACCTCATGCCGATAATCCTGGCGCACCGTGGTCCGCATCGCGTCGATGGCGGTGTTCCCCGTCACGAACACGCGGTCCGCCGGCTTGCCTTCCCGCCACAGGTTCTGCGCAGACCAGAGGGTCGGGGCGAAGAAGAGATCGCACAGCACGTCCGTCAGTTGGCGGTTCATCTCCTCCGGATAGGGGCTGTATTTGTCGTAGGTGCGTAGCCCGGCCTCGACGTGGCCGATGGCAACCTGGTGATAGAACGCCGCGAGGGACGCCGCGAAGGTCGTGGTGGTATCCCCGTGAACCAGCACGATGTCCGGCTTGCGCCGCGCCATCACGTCCTCGAGCCCCTCCAACGCCTTGCGCGTGATGGTGCCGAGCGTCTGCCTCGGTTCCATGATATCCAGATCCTCGTCGGGCGTGATCCCGAACACCTCCAGCACCTGGTCCAGCATCTGCCGGTGCTGCGCAGTGACACAGACCACGCTCTCCATCTCGGGATGCGCCCCGAGCGCCTGCACCAGCGGCGCCATCTTGATGGCCTCCGGGCGCGTGCCGAACACCGTCATCACACGAATCCTGGACATTCGATGGCCTCCTTGCCGCTCAGCGCGTGCCGAATAAGCGGTCACCCGCGTCGCCCAATCCGGGAACGATGTAGCCGTGATCGTTCAGGCCCTGGTCCAAAGCCGCGGCATAGATGTCCACATCCGGATGATCAGCCTGCACGCGCGCGACCCCTTCCGGCGCCGCCACCAGGCACATCAGCTTGATGGACGATGCACCGCGCGCCTTGACCGCCCGCAGTGCTGCCGAAGCTGACCCTCCGGTCGCCAGCATCGGGTCGATGACGATGACATCCCGCTCCTCCATATACTGCGGAAGTTTGCAGTAATACTCGACGGGTTGGAGTGTGTCGGGGTCTCGATACAGGCCAATGTGACCCACCTTCGCATTGGGGATCAGGTTGAGAATCCCGTGTACCATGCCCAGCCCGGCGCGCAGCACGGGGACGAGCGCCAGCGTCCGTCCCTCAATCACCTTGGTTTGGGCCACACCGACCGGGGTCTCCACCGTCGTTTCCACCAACGGCAAATCCCGCGTGATCTCATAGGCCATGAGCATGGACACCTCTTCGACCAGCGCGCGAAACTCCTTGGTCCCTGTGTCCTTGGCCCGGATGTACGTAAGTTTATGCTGAATCAGGGGGTGATCCAGAATGTGCAGACGCCCCATCGTGATTCCTCCTTGCGCCCTTGGCCGTGTCTCGGTCTACCCCTGAAGATGTCTGTCCGCGCGATTTCCTAGCCATTATAACAGAACAGGACCCGCGTGCACGGCGACGGCGGCTGCCGCCGAAGCGCTTGCGCAGGATCCGTATGGTATAATGTGGACTTGAATGCGATCACGGTCCGGCCACGGCGGGCGGGACGAGATCGCAGAGTGGGGTGGCATGTTTGCCGATTCCGTCCAAGGTTCTGATCTTCTCCGCATCCTACGGGGACGGTCATCAACAGGCTGCGGCGGCCATTCGTGAAGCGCTGCTGCGGCAGGATCCCGGCATGCGGGTGCCCATCGTCGATTACATCCGGGCGGTGCACCCGTGGCTCAATCAATTCACCAAGTACTGCTATCTCAAGAGTGTGCAGGTGGCCCCGGCACTATGGGGCTGGTTTTACCGGGGGACAAGCCAGATCCAACCGACGTCGCTGATCCAGCGCCAGCTCAACAGTGTCGGCTGGGAGGTCATGCGACGGGAACTCACACGCTGGCGCCCGGATCTCGTCGTGGCAACCTTCCCCACGCCTGCCGGCGTGGTATCATCATTAAAACTGCGCGGCCACATCCACGTGCCGCTTGCCACCGTGATTACGGATCACGCGGTGCACAGCCAATGGATTCATCCTGCCACGGACCTGTACTGTGTGGGATCGGAGGAAGTCCGTCGGGGCTTGCTCGAACGGGGTGTGCCGGAGGCCCGCATCCGGGTGACGGGGATCCCCATCCGCCAGGTGTTCTCCATCCCGCAGGATGTGCGCAAACTTCGGCACAAGTACGGGGTGACGGAGGGTGTGCCGGTGGTCCTGGTGATGGGCGGCGCGTATGGCGTGATGAGTGACGTCGAGGATATCTGCCGTGAGCTGTTCCATTACCCGCACCCGGTGCAGGTCATGGTGGTCTGCGGCCGCAACGAGCGACTTCGCCAACAACTGCGCCCGCAGGCACTCCATGCGCGCCATCCCGTGCGGGTGTTCGGTTTCGTGGAGATGATCCATGAGCTGATGGCCATCGCCGACCTGATGATCACCAAGGCGGGCGGGCTCACCATCTCGGAAGCCATTGCGATGGAATTGCCGATGCTCATCTATCGTCCCATCCCGGGCCAGGAGGAGGCCAACGCCGCGTATCTGACGCAGACGGGTGTCGCGGTTCATGCGAAAAGCCGACGCGAGGTGAGCGCGCTGCTGCGGGACCTTTTGGTGGAACGCCCGGAGCGCCGGGCGCGGATGCGAGATCAGATGCGCGCTCTGCGAAGACCGCGGGCAGCGGACGACATCGCCGAACAGTTGTGCAGCCTCGTAAATCCCGCTTCCGTGCGGGCAAACTATGAATATCACCACTGAACGCCGGGCGTGACGGCCCGGCGGTCCTGCGAGGAGGATCCGTGTGACGGAACAGGCCGGTGCGCCGCGCGGGCGATGGCTCCGCTGGCTGGAACCCGAACTGTTCGAGCCTTTTTTGTTTGGCGTGCTGCTCTCCATCACGCTGGCAGAATTCGTGAGGGGCGCGCTCGTGTTCTCCGTACTGCCCAATTACGGCCGAACGGTGCTGGGGTTCGGCGTGGAGTGGACGTCGCTGGCGCTGTCCATCCACTATCTGTTCGACAACGGCCTGCGCTCCCCCATCGGCTGGTTCGTCGACCGAGTCGGGCAACGCCCTGCGCTGCTCATCGGCTTTGCGCTGTCGGCGGTGTCCATGTTCGGCATGATGAACGTGCACCAACTGCGCTGGCTGTTTCTGTGGATGGCGCTGTACGGGATCGGCATCACACCGGTCTGGCCCAGCGCTGTCTCCGCCATCGGCATTGCCACGCCGCCGCACAATCGCGCGGCGTTCATGGGCTACATGTACATCTTCTGGCTGGTGGGCGCCGGTCTCGGCCCGGTCCTGATCAACCTGGTGGCGGGTGGCACGTATCGGCTGGCGTTCGTCATCATGACCTGCGTCGACATTGCCGGGTTTGTGGCGGCATGGTTTTTGGTGCATCGCCCGAGGCAGGTATACGCGCCGGAGGGACATGTCCTGCCCGCCGGTCAGGCGCTGAAGTCGCGGCTGCGCGGCGCTGTCGACCGCAGCTACTGGCGTAGCCTGTGGCGGAACATGAAGCAGGTCGCATTCCTGTTCCCGGGGATGTTCGTGCAGACGTTTGCCGTCTCGTCGCTCATCCCCATCCTGTCGCTGTACACCAACGTGGTGCTGCACCTCACCCCCGCCATGTACAGCGCGCTGCTGGTGTGCGGCGGCTCACTCGTGGTGCTGTTCCTGCTGCCCGCCGGTAAGCTGGTGGATCGATTCGGCCCGCGCCGCTTCCTGGTGCCGGCGTTCCTGATCTGCGGCATTGGCCTCGGGCTCTACACCCTGCACCACACGCGCTGGAGCACGTGGGTGATGGTGGCCGTGATCGGCATGTGCTACGCCTTCATCCTGCCAGCGTGGAACTCGGTGCTCGATCACGCCATTGATCCCGACAAAAAAGGCGCCCTGTGGGGCGTCTTCATGACCGTCGAAGGTTTGGGCAATACGCTCGGGCCGTACCTGGGCGGCCTGATGTGGGACGCGTTCAGCCCGCAGGCGCCATTCCTCCTGGCGGCGGGCGTCATTGCGCTGATGGGCGTGCTGTACATCTTCCTGCCGATTGAAACGCGCCGGCGCCGCATGGAAGCCGCCGCGCGCGAGGCGGAGGAAGCCCACGGCAGGTCCGACCAGAAAGCCGTGCCGGATCACTGAGCCGCTTCACAGCCCGAGCCGCCGACGCAGCTCCTCCTTGTCATAGACCGCGCGCACACCGCCAATCAGCGGCGGCCTCGTCCGGGCCATGACCACGTGCGCGCGCCCCACCTCCGTGCGCCTGCCGCGGACCGGCACCGCCACGGAGCGCAGGTGCATCCCGATGAGTGTATCCCCAATGTCGATCCCGGCCTCCGCCTCCATTCCTTCCACCAAGCAGGCGTCCTCCAGCAGCGCGTACGCCCATGCGGCCACGGCGCCCCCGGCGCCGGGCACCGGCACCGCCGACACCTCGCGCAGCCCGCGCTCACGGGCGACGCGCCGAGGAACGACCAGCGCCCGGTTGAGGTGTTCGCAGCACTGAAACGCCGCGTCGCACCCGCAGCGCGCCGTAAAGTCCAACACCGTCGTGGCGATAGTGCGTCCCAGCTCCACAGAGCCCGCCGTGCCAATCCGCTCTCCCGCCACTTCGCTGGTCGACGCGCCGACCACCAGCACATCGCCGGGCCCGAGCTCGGCCACGGCCTGCAGGTCCGCGAGGCATTCCTCGAGCTGTGCCCGCACGTCCTCCGCGCGCACCTGCGCATCACGCGCCGCCACGGGTCAGCACCTGCCCTCGTGCGGCAACGGATGGGCCTCGATAATGCCGCCGGCACCCGTTTCCGCGTCGCGGATCTTGTCGACCCGCCGCTGATGACGGCCGCCCTCGAATTCCGTGTCCAGCCACACGCGCACCACCTCCGCCGCCAGCCCGGGGCCAATCACGCGCTCCCCCATGGTCAACACGTTGGCATCGTTGTGCAGGCGAGACATGCGCGCGCTGAACGTGTCGTGCGCCGTGACGGCGCGCACGCCGCGCACCTTGTTGGCCGTGATGCACATGCCAAGCCCTGTCCCGCAGATGAGGATGCCGCGGTCGTAGGTGCCCGCCGCCACCCCCCGCGCGACCTTCAACGCGTAGTCGGGGTAATCCACGGATTGCTCATCGTAACAACCCAGGTCTTCCACCGTCACGTCCAGCTCCGCCAACGCCGGCTTGAGCGCCTCCTTGAGGCGGAAACCGGCGTGATCGCTCGCAATTGCGACACGCATCGTCTGATCCCTTCCTCACGCCTTCGCGTCCTGCGAGGGCTCATCTTGCTCAGGCTGCGCCTCGGTATGTGCGCTGAGTCTGTCCGCCAGACGCTCCAGCCACCCCTCGAGCCGCGCGGCGCACGCTTCGTAGTCGGCCTCCGTGCCGCCGAACGGATCGGGCAGATCCGCACGCTCCGTCCCGTCTTGCACAAAGGCGCCGAGCACATGCACCTTGTCCGCCGCATCCGGGAAACGCTCACGCAACTCGCGCGCGTGGCTCTCCGTCATCGCCAGAACGAGGTCCGCCGCCTCAACCAACGCGGCGCTCACCGGCTTGGCGCTGTGGGTGTGCGCATCCTCGACGCCGCGGCGCGCGAGAACGACGGTAGCCGGATCACTGATGGGCAGGCCGGGCACCGCGTACAGCCCGGCCGAGTCAATCTCCCAGGCCAGTCCCCGCCGCTGCGCCACGACCCGCGCAAGGTACGCCGCCATCGGACTGCGGCAGGTGTTTCCCGTGCACACAAACAGGATTCGCGTCACCTTGCCTGACCTCGCTTTCGGCACATCGGGCCTTTGCTGGCAACCCCAGTATAGCCTCCGCAAAATCGCGCCTGCAATGCGGCGAAAGCCCGCTGCAACAGCCTCCCCTCGGGCTGCGTCCAAGCGACGGTCCGCCTGCTTCCGCGGTGCTCAGGTCCACAAGAAGTGCACCCCGTAGCCGACGAGGATGGCGGCGCCCAGGAGCTCCCCCCACATACCGGCGATGGCGTTCGCACCGCGCCCAATGACGAGGCCCATCAGACACATGGCGCCGCCGAACAAGGCGAAGCTGGCGGCGGAGACAAAGCCGTAGGTGGCGGATCTCAGACCGAGGCTGAAGCCGACGGAGAGCGCGTCGACGGAGACGCTGGTGGAGAAGGCGAGCATGGCCGGCAGCGTGGACCCAACGACCGCCGCCGGCTGCTTGACGAACAGCGTGGAAACCATCATGTGCAAGCCCAGACCCATGAGCAGAAGCGCGCCGAACCAACGGGCCACCTGGCCCAGCAGCTCGCCCGTGATGGCACCGAGCAGCAGACCCACATAGGTGAGGCCGAAATGAAAAACGGCGATGAGCAGTGCGAGCACGACGGCGCGCCTGCGCGAGATGCCCTGCATTCCGATGCCGAGCGACAGCGAGAGCGCGTCCATGCCGAGCGCGAGCGACATCATCAGGATTTCCAGCAGATCATGGACGTGATCGGCAGACACAGGGGGCCTCCTCTCGAGCGTCCGCCAAGGCGGCCGCGTCTGTCCACGCCCATGTCTATGCGGAAACACCGGGGGACATGCGCTCTACGGTCACACGCGCAGCACGCGGCCCTCCGCCGCTTTCTCGAGCCGGTTCATCACTGCGAGCCCCGCCCCATCGGGTTCTGGACCAATCACGGCTATCCTCGCCATCCCAGCACGGTCCATCTCGCGCAGTAGATGATACAACTCACGGGCGAGCGCCTGCGCGTACGGCTCAGCCGGCGGCGGACTCCAGATGCGCGCCGGCGAAGCGTGGCGGGCAATCGCGGTGGCGGCAGACGCCGGGCAGATGACTCCGCACGGTGCATCCGGCTGCGCCTTCGTCCACGCGGCGATGGCCATCACCGCCGCCGTCTCGTCACCCCACCACACGCGCACCTGCGCGCGCGGCGCATAGTGCCGGTACTTCATGCCCGGCGCGCGCGGGGCCGCCGCAGGGTCGGTCAAGTGTGCATCCAGGCGCACCGGCACGCCCGCCACCTCCGCCAACCGCTCAGGCGTCACACCGCCGGGGCGGTAGATCACGGCCTCGTGAGCGGTGACCAACGCCACGGTCGACTCCACGCCCACGTTGCACGGCCCCCCGTCGACAATGCCGTCGATCCGGCCCGCCATATCCTCCGCCACATCCTCCGCACGCGTCGGGCTCGGCCGGCCGGAGAGGTTGGCGCTGGGCGCCGCCACCGGGACCCCTGCGAGATCCAGCAGGCGCCGCGCCACAGGATGCGACGGCATGCGCACACCCACCGTGTCGAGCTCAGGGTGCACCGCCGGCGCGAGCGCCGGATGGGCGGGGAGCAGCAGCGTGATGGGCCCCGGCCACAACTCCGCCATCACCCGCCGCGCAGACTCCGGAATCGCGGCGTCCGGCGCCACCACCGTCGACAGCTGCGCATGCCTTGCAATATGTACAATCAGCGGATTGTCCGCCGGTCTTCCCTTCGCGGCAAAGATGCCGCGCACCGCGGTCTCATTGGTCGCATCGGCACCGAGGCCGTAGACGGTCTCGGTCGGAAACGCAACAAGGCCGCCCGCACGAAGCAGGGCCGCCGCTTCCGCCAACGCCGTCTGTGCCTCCGGACGCTCCAGGTCGCGAGCGTCCCACCACCTCATCGTGCACCCCTCCTCGCGCGCGCAGCGTCGCCGCTGCACGCAGCTCACGCACCCAACCAGTGACGCAGGGTGCGCCACAACGCCTCGCCGTAATCCAACGCCGCCACCCGCACCTGCACCTGCGTCGTGCCCCCGTCCACCGTCGGCACCTGAAGCGTCTCAAGCGGAGGCAGGTCGGGGAACCCACCCGTGTTGGGCACGGCGTCCCCATCGGCGATCTCGATGAAGCACAACGGCGGGAACAGCACACACCACCAGTTCTGACCCTGGCCGGCCCCCAGCGTGATCCGCAGCGCTTCATATTCCCCTGCCGGGTACACCATGTTGCCATAGACCTTGGTGGGGAACGGGACCCGCCCCACATCCGCGCGCACCCCGTAGTGGGCGCCTCGTGCGCGCACTTCATCCTGGGCAATTTCGCGGATCTGCGGCAGATGCTGCACCAAGATGGCGCGCGCCTGATCCGGCGTTTTCGCGTTGCGCAGCCAAACGGCGACCGCCGTCACCACCTTGTCGCGCACCGCTTCCTTCAGCGCCTGATCCGCCGGGCTGTCGCTGTTGGCGATGATGCGCAGCCGGATGGCATCCGACGGGATGGGTTCACCGTGCGGTTCGGCGGGGTCCCAGCCGGATGCATCCGACACGGTCCGCACTGCGACCCCCGTGCTGGACGCGGTGGTCGCGACCGGCGCCGAGGCCCCGGCCGCAGCCCCTTGCCCTTGCTCCATCCAGCGTCCCACGCCGACCACCAGCGCCATCACCAGCAGAAAGGACAACCACCGCCGCATCACCATCGCGCCATCCCTCCGGGTGATCCCCGGCCGGTGATGGCGGCGCCTACGCAGCGCCGCGGATGCGGCCCGGCCGGGAGGTTTCTCTATCATCCCTACCAGGTCTCAGTCTGACCCGCAGTTGATAGATTTAAACCTCCCGAACCAACGACAGCACGCGCGGGATACCGCGGAGGTCCGGCAGCACGGCCATCTCCCAGCCGTGCCAGCGCGTATCGGCGCGGAAGAGCGCCAGCACGGCCTCGGCTTGGTCCACCCCCAACTCGCAGAACACCGCGGCAGGACCGGGCGCAAGCCTGTCCGGGCCCGCCGCCTGAAGAGCGCGGTACCAATCAAGCCCGTCCGGGCCCCCGTCCAGCGCCAGGCGAGGCTCGTACCGCCAGACTTCCACCGCCAGGCGCGCGACGTCCGCCGAGGGAATGTAAGGCGGGTTGCTGACGAGCACGTGGGGTCGTGCCGGATCGGCCGCGTGCTGCAGCCACGTGCGGCCATCCTCACGGAGCCAGCGCACACGCTGCGCGCCAAACCGTGCCGCGTTGTCGCGGGCGACGGTCAGCGCTTCTTCGGAGATGTCGATCCCGGTCACCTCCGCCCCCGCGCACTCCAACGCGATGGTGATGGCCAGCACGCCGCTGCCCGTACCGAGATCCACGACGCGCGCGTCCGGCCGGTGCGCCAGAATCCAGCGGATGGCGGCCTCCGCCAACCATTCGGTTTCCGGGCGCGGCACGAGAACGCCGTGGCGCACGCTGAACTCGCGCCCGTAAAACCACGCCTTGCCGACGATGTACTGCAGCGGCTCACCGTGTGCGCGCCGCGCAAGCCACGCCTCCAGCGTCGCCCAGGCGGTCAGCGGCAAGGGATCCGCCCAGCGTGTCAACCACGCTGAACGGTCAGCGCCAAGCACGGCGCTGAGCATGATCTCCGCCTCCGCCCGCGCCTGCTGCTCCGCCTCGCTCGGGACGATGCCCGCCACTTCGGACAGGCAACTCGCCAGGGCAGCCCTGGTCCGCCGCAGCGCCTCGCCCACCGTGCGCGGATGGTCGTCATGAGCTTGCATCACGCCTCCGCCGCCTCGCTCAGGCGCTCCGCTTGATCTGCGACGATGAGCGCCTGGATGATCTCCTCCAGGTCGCCGTCGAGCACCGCCTCGAGACGGTGCAAGGTGAGACCAATCCGATGGTCCGTCACCCGGCTCTGTGGAAAGTTGTAGGTACGGATACGCTCGCTCCGGTCTCCCGTCCCAACCTGGCTGCGGCGCGCCGCTGCCATGGCCTCCTGCTGCTCGCGCTGGTACTTCTCGTACAGGCGGGCACGCAGCACCTTGAGCGCCTTCTCCTTGTTCTTGAGCTGAGACTTCTCGTCCTGGCAGGACACCACGATGCCTGTGGGCAGATGCGTGATGCGGACAGCGCTCTGGGTGGTGTTCACGTGCTGGCCCCCCGGCCCCGTCGCGCAAAACGTGTCGATCCGCAGGTCCTTGTCATGGATCTCCACCTGCACATCCTCCACCTCAGGCAAGACCGCGACGGTGGCGGTGCTGGTGTGGATGCGCCCGCCCGACTCGGTGACAGGCACGCGCTGCACACGGTGCGTTCCACTCTCGAATTTGAGCTGACTGAACGCGCCCTTCCCCTGGATGGAGAGGGTTGCTTCCTTGATCCCGCCGAGCTCGGTGTAATGCGCGTCCATGAGCTCGACGCGCCAACCTTTACGTTCGGCGAACCGCGTGTACATGCGCAACAGGTCCGCGGCGAATAGCGCCGCCTCCTCGCCACCCGCGGCGGCCCGCAACTCGAGGAAGACATTCTTGTCATCGTTGGGGTCACGGGGAAGCAGCAAGAGGCGTAGCTCATGCTCCAGCGCCTGCAGACGCTCTGTCAAGTCGCGGATCTCCGCCTGGACGAGTTCGCGCAAATCCTCGTCCAGCTTCTCTTGAAGCATCGCGCGCGCCTCTTCCAGCCCACGCTGAGTCTGCCTGTATCTGCGGTAGGTCTCCACCGTCTCCGCGAGATCGGCCTGCTCCTTGGAGAGCGCGCGCAGCTGCTGAGGGTCCGCTGCGATGGCGGGATCGCACAATTGGTCCGTGATCTCCTGATATCGCCGTTCAATGGCGTCCAGTTTATCGAACACCGCGCACACCTCTCTGCACTTCAACAAAAAAGGGGGTGCGCGCCGCACCGCGTCGCGATGCCGACGTCACCCCCGAGCCGCGTCCGGCGAACTGGGCTTCACTGAGCCTGCGTCAGGCCGTACTTCTTGTTAAACCGATCAACGCGGCCGCCCGCATCGACCAGCTTCTGCTTACCCGTGAAGTACGGATGGCACTTCGAGCACACGTCGACACGGATGTGGGCCTTGGTGGACCCGGTTTCGAACGTTTCGCCGCAGGCGCACGTTACCGTCGTGATATGGTATTCGGGATGAATCCCGGACTTCATGGCGTTCACCTCATTTCTGTGGAACATCAGACACTGCCGTCCATTATATCACGAAACGGTGAACGTGTCACCTTCTGAGTTCTCGCCCCAACAGGGGCAGATTACGCCTCGCCCTCCTGGGAAATGCGACCATACGCACCGGAAGCCTTGGGATTCTCCTGTTCGTCATGGCGAGCCGCTGGGAAACACCTTATCATGGACTCAACGCGCCGCGGCGAGCCGACAAGGGGCAAGGGGGCCTGCGACGCGGACAACGGTCCACAAGAGGACAAGGCCCAAAAACCAGGTAAGGGAGATGCAGAATGAAAGGTTGGACGTGGAAACGCTGGACGGTGGCTTGCGCGCTGCTCACCTTGTTGGCAGTGGGGGTAGGCATCGCTGGACCTGTGCGTCACGCGATGCATCCGACAGGCGGATCGGTTGCGGTGGCAGACACCGTGTCACCGAGCGCCGCGATGGGGCCGGACTGGCAGTAGGCACGCGCAGAAAGGCGACAGACGCGGGAGAGAGCATGGACTCTCCCGCGTCACAATGATGGTCTACCTGGATCACCGTGCGTCCGCACCGCTGTTCACAGCGAGCCCCGTCGACGCGCCAACGGCGCCGGCGGCACGTGTGTGTACGAACCTATCTCCAGCCCCGGGACCTCGCTCCGCAGCGCCTCCATCACGCCCCGCATGCCAATGAGTTCGCCACGCTGAGGTGGAATCCGCGCCAGGTAGTAATCTGGATCGATGTTGAGGTTGCGCATCTGCACCAGTCGGACGCCGGTGCGGCGCAGGAACTCGGCCATGGCCTCGACCTCTTCCTCCCGATCCGTCACCCCCGGAAACACGAGATAGTTGATGGACGTGTATACACCGTGATCGGCCGCGTAACGCAGGGATGCGGCCACATCGTCGAGCGTGTAGCCGCGCGGGCGATAGTAGGCGTTGTAGTGCTCAGGGATGGCACTGATGATGGAGACGCGCATCAGGTCGAGACCGGCGTCGACAATCGCCTGAATGCCGCGAGTGAGGCCGGCGTTCGTGTTGATGTTGATGTAGCCCTCCGCGGTCTCCTCGCGCACGCGGCGAATGGCCCGGGCGATATCCGGCCAGCGCATGCTCGGCTCCCCTTCGCAGCCCTGCCCGAAACTGATGATGGCGTCTGGATGGGAACGGATGTGCGTCAGCATCACGTCCACCATCTCGTCCACGGTGGGGCGGAAGGTGAGCCGCGTCTGCGGCGACGGAAACGGCGCATCCTCCGGCTGTTCGGAGATGCAGCCCACGCACCCGGCATTGCATGCGGCAGACACCGGAAGCGCGCCCTCGTAGCGGCCGAGGAAGGTGTTTTTCGCCGTCATGCAGCCATACGTCAGCGCACAGTGGGACAGGTGCTCAAACACCCGATTGCCCGGATGAGACGCGAGCATCCGTCGCACGGCCTGCTCGACATCCACTTCACGAACCAACGCGGGGTTCCATGGCGCCGGATCATCGGTTCGGTGGGCGGCCACCATGATGCGTCCACGGTGCCAGCCCACCGCCGTGTAACCGAACAGAGGCAGGGTGACGTCCTCCTCTTTACGCCGCACATAGCCCGGCAGCAGCAGCCGCGTGTATCCCTGAGGCAGAAGCGCGCCCACGGCATAACAACCGTCCCCCAGCGCGGTCATCTCGCCTGTGCGCGGGTCCACACCGATGGGCCTTGTTCCGGGCAGCCACGCCAAGGTCGCGCCATCGGGCAGCGGGACCCATTCTTCCGGCTCCACATCCGTGATCAGTTGACCTGCTCGGCCCGCGGCCAGCAGACGCGGGTGCTCCACGATATCTCCGTATCGATTGGCATACAGCAATCGGGGTTGCGACACACCAGTCCACCTTCCTCCCCCCGCCGGCCGTCACCGCGGGGAGTCGGCGGCAGCGGCGGTCATGCCTTGCGCTCGCGGTGAAGTTCCAAGCTGGCGAGGAATTCAGCGTTCGTCTTGTAGTTTTTGAACTTGCGGATGAACATTTCCGTGAAGTCCGGGTTGTCCCCCATCGACCTGCGGATAGCCCACACCTTCTCCAACTCCTCTTTCGGCATGAGCAGTTCCTCGCGGCGTGTACCGGATCTGCGGATGTCCAGCGCCGGGAACACGCGCCTTTCCGCCAGGCGACGGTCAAGGTGCAGCTCGAGGTTGCCCGTTCCCTTGAATTCTTCGTAGATCACATCGTCCATTCTCGATCCGGTGTCAATCAACGCCGTCGCCAAGATGGTGAGGCTGCCGCCCTCCTCGACGTTGCGCGCACTGCCAAAGAAGCGCTTGGGTCGGTGAAATGCAGCGGGGTCAATGCCACCTGACAGCGTCCTGCCACTGGCCGGGATGTAGAGGTTGTACGCCCGCGTTAGACGCGTGATGCTGTCCAGCAGGATCACCACATCCCGCTTATGCTCCACCAGGCGCAACGCCCGTTCCATCACCAGTTCGGCGACCTTGATGTGATTGTCCGGAACTTCATCGAATGTGGACGCCACCACCTCGCCACGCACCGACCGCTGCATGTCCGTCACTTCCTCCGGACGCTCATCGATCAGGAGCACGAACAGGTGGACATCCGGATAATTCGTTGCGATGCTGTGCGCAATCTCTTTGAGCAGCACCGTTTTGCCCGCTTTCGGCGGTGCGACAATCAGTCCACGCTGACCGAATCCAACCGGAGCAAACAGGTCGATAATCCGAGTGGCGATTCGTTCAGGTGTGGTTTCAAGGACCATGCGTTTCTGAGGAAACAAGGGAGTGAGAGCGGGGAAGTGCAGGCGTTCCGCGGCTTCTTCGGGACTGACGCCGTTGACGGCTTCCACATGTAACAACCCGAAGTACCGTTCGTTTTCTTTGGGCGGCCTCACCTTCCCGGAGACCAGGTCACCCGTTCTCAGGTCAAATCTGCGAATCTGCGAGGCTGCGACGTAGATGTCTTCCGCGCTCGGCAGGTAGCCGACCGGCCGGAGGAATCCGTAGCCGTCCGGCATGATCTCCAGCACACCCTCGGCGAACATCAGCCCGTCTCGCTCAGCCTGGGCTCTGAGGATGGCGAAGATCAGTTCGCGTTTTTTCATGTTGCCATACCCGGGTATCTGGAACTCTCGCGCGTATTTGTAGAGTTCCGTCAGCTTCATCGCTTCCAATTCGCGAATGTCCAATAGGCGTCCCCCGCTTTGTCTGTCCGTCCCTTGGGCCGCCGGAAGACGGCCCGGAACCGACAAGCATTATATCATGTTTCACCACTTGATCCTATGCTATGCACGGCCGGACCAGCGCTGGCAGCCGCGCCGAACTCCGCCGACAGACCGGGCAGCGGTTTACGCGACAAGTCATGCACCGCCTCAATGAAGCGCACCGTACCCGTCTTCGAGCGCATCACGATGGAGTGCGTCTTGGCGCGCGACTTGCCGATGAAACGAACACCGCGCAGCAACTCACCGTCGGTGACCCCCGTCGCCGCAAAGATGGCGTCGTCTCCACGCACGAGGTCCTCCATCCGCAGCACGCGTCGCGTATCCGTGATACCCATGGCCGCGCAGCGACGCCGCTGCTCGTCGTCCTCCGGCATCAACCGCCCCTGCAGTTCGCCGCCCAGACACTTGAGGGCAGCAGCCGCCAGCACGCCCTCCGGAGCTCCGCCGATACCGAAGAGGATATCGACACCCGTGTCCTCGAAGGCGGTGTTCAGCGCCGCCGCCACATCGCCGTCCGAGATCAGCTTGATGCGCGCCCCCGCCTGCCGAACTCGCTCAATCAACGCGGCGTGACGCGGGCGGTCGAGGATCACCGCGACCACATCCGTCACGTCCTTGTCCAGAGCGTCGGCCACGGCGCGCAGGTTCTCCTCGACGGGCGCGTCCAGGTCAATGCGGCCCGCCGCCCGCGGTCCTACCGCGATCTTTTCCATGTACATGTCCGGCGCATGCAGCAGCGTCCCGGCCGGCGCCACCGCCACCACCGACATTGCGTTCCACAGGCCCTTGGCGAGGATGTTGGTGCCCTCCAGTGGATCGACCGCCACGTCGACCTTGGGCGGCACGCCTGTGCCCAGCCGCTCACCGATGTACAGCATCGGCGCCTCGTCCATCTCGCCTTCGCCAATCACCACGGTGCCGTCCATCTGCACCGTGTCAAACATCCGCCGCATCCCCGTCGTGGCCGCGTCGTCCGCCTCCATCTTGCGGCCGCGCCCCATCCAGCGGGCGCAATTGAGCGCCGCCATCTCGGTCACGCGGACAATCTCCAGCGCCAGTTCCCGTTCCATGCCGTCTCCCTCCGTCAGGTCGCCATCGTATGGATGCGCACACTCCAGACTATTGGCGATTTCAATATAGCACATTTGATGAAATATGACATACTGAATCCTCTGTTATACTGGAGGTGACACCCAGCCAGGCGTCGGGAAGACCTCCTCCCGCCTGGATCAAAGTGAGGCGACGAACGTGACCGCAGGCTCCATCCAATCGCGTCTGAATCCCGCCGTGCGCGGACTGGCCATCTCGGGTATCCGGCGCTTCAGCAATCTTGTGGCGGAGACGCCAGGCGCCATCTCGCTCACCATCGGTCAGCCGGATTTTCCCACGCCTGAACATGTGCGCGAGGCGGGAAAGGCCGCCATTGACGCGGGATACACCGCGTACACCCCCACGGCCGGATTGCCCGAGCTGCGCAAGGCGGCCGCGGCGTTCGTGCAGGAGAAGTACGGGCTATCCTACGATCCCGCCACCGAGGTGCTGGTGACCATCGGCGCCAGCCACGCCATCGACATCAGCCTCCGCACCCTGCTGCGGCCAGGGGATGACGTGCTGATCCCTGCGCCGGTGTATCCCGGCTACGAGCCGCAGGTCCGGATGGCCGGTGCGCGTCCGGTGTTCGTGGATACCCGGCAAGACGGCTTCGTCGTAACGCCGGAGGCGCTGGCCAGGGTATGGACAGACAAGACGCAGTGTGTCATCCTGCCGTACCCGAACAACCCCACCGGCGCCGCCCCCACACGCGCCCAGGTGGAAGCGTTGGCTGCGTTCCTGGCGGAAAAAGATGCGTTTGTGGTGTCCGACGAGATCTACAGCGAACTGGTGTACGATGAGGCGCATACCTCCATCGCCGCGTATCCCGGGATGTGGGAGAAAACGGTCGTCATCCACGGGCTGTCGAAATCGCATAGCATGACCGGCTGGCGCGTGGGGTTCGTGTTCGCGCCCGGGGAGCTGACGGCGGAGATGCTCAAGGTCCTGCAGTACAGCGTGTCCTGCGCCAGCAGCATCAGTCAGTATGCGGCTGTCGAAGCGCTCACGCGCGGCAAGGATGACGCTCACGCCATGCGCGAGGTGTACCGGCGGCGTCGTGATGTCGTGCTTGAGCGGCTCGGGGCGATGGGGCTTCAGGTGACCAAGCCCGGCGGCGCCTTTTACGTGTTCCCCTATATCGGTCAGCTCGGCCTCTCCTCGTTTGAATTCGCCAGCCGTCTGTTGCGGGAAGGCAAGGTGGCGGTGGTTCCCGGGGACGCGTTCTCTCCCTTGGGCGAGGGCTACGTTCGCATCTCCTACGCGACCGACGACGCGCTGCTGAGCGAAGCGATGGATAGGATGGAGAGGTTCATCCGCTCGCTTCCGACTTCCAACGCAGGTATCCCGTGACCGTGCGAATGGCCACATCCAGCGCCCGCTCGTCCGGACTCAGGCGGGCGCTGTGGAGGCCGTGTGCGTCCCCCACACCGAGCCAGAACATGAAGCCCGGATACGCCTCCAGGAAATACCCAAAATCCTCCCCCGTCATGGCCTCGCGGCACTCGAGCAGATTCGCGCTGCCGCTACGCCGCACCCACGACATGAACTCACCGGTGAGCAACGGGTCATTGTCCACCTGCCGGTATGCGGCGCCGTAGTCAATCATCGCGCGGCACTCGAACCCGGCTTCCACACCCTTCACCAGCGCCTCGATGCGCGCCTTGATGCGCTCCATCGCCGCCAATGATAAGGTTCGAATGGTGCCTTCCAAACGTGCCCGTTCGGCAATCACGTTCTGCTTCGTACCGCCCTCCACCCTGCCGACCGTGATCACGGCCGCCTCGAGCGGATCCACATCGCGGGAGATGATGGTCTGCAACTGCGTCACCAGGTGCGCGGCCGCCACCACCATGTCATTCGCGCGGTGCGGATAGGCGGCGTGTCCGCCGAGACCAACGAGATCGATGAACAGTTCGGAGGTGTTGGCAAACAGAATTCCCGGCCGGGTGGCGATGGTTCCGACGGGATACTCGGGTCCGATGTGAAGCGCGAAGATGGCGTCCGGCCGCCAAGGCTCCAGCACGCCCTCGTCCAGCATGGGGCGTGCACCGCCCGGCCCCTCTTCGGCCGGCTGAAAGATCACGATGAGGTCATCATCCATCGGATGGTGTACGAAGTGATGAAGGATGGCGAGGGCCACGGTCATGTGCATGTCATGACCGCAGGCGTGCATGTACCCGGGGTGCTCCGAGGCAAACGGCAACCCCGTCTCCTCCCGAATGGGCAAACCATCGATGTCCGTCCGCCACGCCCAGCGTCGGCGCGGACGCAGACCCGGCACCCGGACCACCAGGCCGGTGCGCCAGGTCCGAATCTCCAAACGTTCCGAAGGGAGTTGCGCCAACAGGTCCAGCAACAGGCGTTGCGTCTTGTGTTCGGCGAAGCCGGGTTCGGGGATGCGGTGCAGCGCCCGCCGCACCTCCACCCAATCGGGCAACCGCACGCCGCTCACAGTTGGCGCAACTCCTGTTTGATCTCGACCTTCGCCCGCGTCTTCTCGTCGATCTCCTTGATGACACGCGCCGGCACACCCGCCACCACCGTATTCGGCGGCACGTCCTCAATCACCACCGCGCCAGCTGCCACCACGGCACCGCGCCCTACTCGGACGCCTTCCAGGATGACCGCGTTGGCACCCACCAGCACGTCGTCCTCAATCACCACCGGCTGCGCCGACGGCGGCTCGATGACGCCCGCAATCACAGCGCCGGCACCGATGTGGCAGTTCTTGCCGATGATTCCCCGGCCGCCGACGACCGCGTTCATGTCGATCATCGTGCCCGCGCCAATCACGGCGCCGATGTTGATGACGGCCCCCATCATGATCACAGCGCCTTCACCAATCTCCACGTGATCTCGGATGATGGCCCCCGGCTCGATGCGGGCGCGGACGTGCTTGAGGTCGAGCAGCGGAATGGCCGAATTGCGCCGGTCGCTCTCCACGACGTAATCCTCAATCCGGTCCGCATACATGCGCAGCGCAGCCTCGACGTCGGACCATTCGCCGAACAGCACGCCGGCCCGGCCGGACACGAACGCGCGCACATGCGGTCCGAAATCGAGCCCCTCCACATCCCCCTTGATGTACACCTTGACGGGCGTCTTCTTCGGGCTCTTTTGGATCAGTTCAATCAGTTGCTGTGCGTCCATGCCTCTCTCCCTCGGGGCGTAGTCGGTGGTGAGCCAAGCGGCCGTCACGCGTGGACCTTGCTGACCTTGCTCCAGTCGGCCAGGAACCGCTCAATGCCCTGGTCCGTCAGCGGGTGGTGGATCATCTTGTCGATCACGGCATACGGACACGTCGCAATATCCGCCCCCGCCTTGGCGGCCTGCGTCACGTGCATCGGATGGCGGATACTGGCGGCGATGATCTCCGTTTCGATGCCGTGCAGGTCAAAGATGGTGGCGATGTCGCTGATCAGTTCCACCCCGTCGTAGCTGATGTCGTCCAGACGGCCGATGAACGGGCTCACGAACGACGCGCCCGCGCGCGCAGCCAACAGCGCCTGGTTGGCGGAGAAGATGAGGGTCACATTGGTGCGAATGCCGCGCTTCGCCAGGCGGTTGACCGCCTTCAGGCCCTCCGCGGTGAGCGGAACCTTGATCACGATGTTGGGGTGAATCTCCGCCAGCGGGAGCGCCTCTTCGACCATACCTTCGGCGTCCAGGCTGACGACCTCCGCACTGATGGGGCCATCGACGATGGTAACAATCTCCTTCAGCACCTCGATGAAATCGCGGCCCTCTTTGGCGACCAAGCTCGGGTTCGTGGTCACGCCGCTGAGGATACCCATCTCCGCAGCATTGCGGATCTCCGCGACGTTGGCGGTATCAATGAAGATCTTCATGGCAGGATCCCTCACTTTCCACGCGTCTACATCATAGCATATTATCCGCGCCGGAACGGGGGACATGCCCGCGGGACGAGGTCATTCCCCGAGGTGCGCGCGCACCGCACTGCGCAGTTCCTCGATATCGAAGGGCTTGGTGAAGTGCGCCAGGGCACCGAGTTCCATCGCCTCCTGGATCATATCGAGCTCCCCGTACGCCGTCATCATCAAGACCTTGCTCGGAACCTCACGCCGGCGCAGCTGCCGCAGGATCTCCAATCCGTCCATCCCCGGGATCTTCATGTCGAGCAGGATCAGATCTGGGTGCTGCTGCTCCGCAATCTCCAGCGCGGCAGGCCCGTTCGCCGCCTGAAACACCGTGTAGCCTTCTTTCTGCAGGACCTCCTGAAGCAGCACGCGGATCCCGAACTGATCATCGACAATCAGAACCTGTTTGGACACTCGTGTCACCCTTTTCCGTACGTTCTAGTTACGCGTCCCCTCGAACATTCGCCACGCAGCGTGGCATTTCCTGTCGGCCATGCCGCATTTGCCATGACGGATGGTTCCGAAATCTGAGCGTTGGAGGTTTTTGTTGACAAAGAAAGGCGGAACCGACAAGGTTCCGCCCTCAACGAGTCTTGGCCTCCTGATGCGCCAGCGACGCCCGAATGAATTCCCGGAACAAGGGCTGCGCCCGGTTCGGACGCGAGGTGAATTCTGGGTGGAATTGCACCCCGACGAACCATGGATGGTCCGCCAACTCCACAATCTCCACCAACCTGCCGTCCGGGGAGGTGCCCGCTACGCGCAACCCTGAGGCTTCAAGGCGTGCGCGGTACTCGTTGTTGAATTCGTACCGGTGCCGGTGCCGTTCCGTCACCCAGGTGTTCCCATACGCCTGTGCCGCATGCGTTCCCGGCACGAGCCGGCAGGCGTAGGCACCGAGGCGCATCGTGCCGCCCTTGTCCTCCACTGTCTTCTGCTCGGGCAACAGGTCAATCACCGGATGCGGCGTGGACTCGTCAAACTCGGTGCTGTTGGCGCCTTCGAGGCCCGCCACATGGCGCGCGTGCTCGATGACCGCAATCTGCATACCGAGGCAGATTCCAAAGTAGGGGATGCGGTGTTCGCGCGCGTAGCGGCACGCGGTGATCTTGCCTTCGATACCTCTATCACCGAAACCTCCCGGCACAAGGATGCCATCCACGTCGCCCAGCCATTCCTCGGCGTTGTCGTCGGTGAGGTCCTCCGACTGGATCCAGCGGATGTCCACATGCGCGTCGTTCTCATAACCACCGTGCTGAAGCGCGGCCACCACGCTCGCGTAGGCATCGTGCAGCGACACGTACTTGCCCACCAGCGCGATGCTCACGCGCCGATGCAGGTTCTTGATGCGCTCCACCATCGCGCGCCACTCGCTCATATCCGGCTCGGGCGCGGATAGGCGAAGGTGGCGAAGCACGATATCGTCGAGCCCTTCTTCGTGGAGCATGAGCGGAACCTCGTACAGCACATCGGCGTCGCGTGCTTCAATCACCGAGTCCTCGTCGGTGTCGCAGAAGAGCGCGATTTTCTTCTTGACCTCATCGCTCAGGGGCACGGCGGTGCGGCAGACAATCACGTGCGGGCTGATGCCGATGCTGCGCAGTTCCGCCACGCTGTGCTGCGTGGGTTTCGTCTTCACCTCGCGGCTGGCGGTCAGATACGGGATGAGCGTGACATGGATGTACACGACGTTGTCACGGCCCACCTCGCTCTTCATCTCGCGGATGGCCTCAAGGAACGGCAGACTCTCGATGTCGCCCACGGTGCCGCCGATTTCCGTGATCACCACATCGGTGTCCGGCCCCGCGGCCTGCAGCACACGCTCCTTGATCTCGTTGGTGATATGAGGGATCACCTGTACCGTGCCGCCCAGATAGTCGCCTCGGCGCTCCTTGGTGATAACAGACCAGTAGATCTTCCCGCTGGTGACATTGTTGGCGGCGGACAGGTTGTTGTCGATGAATCGCTCATAATGCCCGAGGTCCAGGTCCGTTTCGGCGCCGTCCTCTGTGACGAAGACCTCGCCGTGCTGATACGGGCTCATCGTGCCCGGGTCCACATTGATGTAGGGATCGAACTTCTGGATGGTGACGCGAAGACCGCGGTTTTTGAGCAGGCGGCCCAAGGATGCGGCCGTGATGCCCTTCCCGAGGCCCGAAACCACGCCACCGGTGACAAAGATGAATTTCGTCATCGTGTGCTGCCCCCTGTGCCATGTCTCGCCCCGTCACATGTTGCACGCGACCGCCGGCGGCACACAAAAAACAGCGTTCCGGCGTGTGCCAGAACGCAATCCCTTGCCGCCGGGCCCGGTGGTCGCCGAGCAACCGTCAGTCGTGATGTTCTCCCGAATCATCCTCCACGTCCTCATCCAGCAGAGGCTCATCCAGCGGCAACTCGTCATCCGACGTGAGATCCGACTCCTCTTCGTCAGGCGGCACGGCGAACTCATCCTGATCCTCGTCTACATCCGACAGACCGGTCTCCTCGTCGCCATACAAGGCCACCTCGTCGGACTCCTCATCATCGACGAGATCCTCATCGTACTCATCCAACTCGAGATCTTCATCTTCATCGCTGAAGGCATCGCCGCTGCCACGAATGAAGCGCTTGCCACCCAGCGTGCGCTCCGCCACCTTATCGACGGGATACCAGCGCTTCAGCCCCCATACGTTCTGGCCGATGCAGACAAAGCGCCCGTCGATATTGATCTCCGTGTACAGGCGGGCGATGACCTCCATCGCCTCTTCCTCGGACATGCCCCGCAGCGCCTGCACCTCGCGCATCAATTCGCGGAAGTACAGCGGCTCGCCCTTGGCCTTGAGGATTTCATAGGCCAGTTCGACGAGGGGCATATCCTGGATCTCTTCTTGGGATCGTTGCAATGCGACTGACACGCACACTCCCCCCACAAATACAGAGATTATAGCACACGCCGGAAGACCGCTCAAATCCTTTTTCCGGGCAGCGCTTCATGTTCCGTGGTGGCAACTCGTTGCTTCAACTCAGACCACAACTGCTCCGCGCACGTCTGCGGATCCAGTCCGGTTTCGCCGTCCAGCAGGCGCCGCCAGGTATCGTCGGAGGCGGCACGCTCGGCGATGAACCGGTCGAACAGATGGTGCAGCACCGCTGTCGTCTCACTCCTGTGCCGTAGCCGCCGCCGGGCAGCGCGCCAGCCACCCGACTCGAGATGCGCCAGATGCGTTCGAACGGCCTGCCACACCGCTTCCGTGCCCTCGCCGCGCGCCGCAACGGTCCGCACGATGGGCGGTCGCCAGTCCTCGCGAAAACTGGCCTTGTCCCGCAGCATCAGCTCAATCTCGCGCACCAACGCATCCGCGCCGGGCAGGTCCGCCTTGTTGACGATGTAGACGTCGGCAATCTCCATGATGCCCGCCTTCGCGGTCTGGACGTGATCGCCCGCACCCGGGGTGAGCACCAGCCCAATGGTATCCGCCACCGTCAGCACGTCCAACTCGGACTGGCCCACGCCCACCGTTTCCACAAGGATCACATCGCAGCCGAACGCCTCCAGCACGTAGAGGACGTCGCGCGCCGCCTTCGCCAAGCCGCCCACCGCGCCGCGCGTACCCATGCTCCGGATGTAAACACCCGGGTCTGCCGCGTGCCGACTCATGCGGATCCTGTCGCCCAGCAGGGCGCCGCCGGTGAAAGGCGAGGATGGATCAACAGCCAACACACCCACCTGCAGCCCCGCGCCGCGCAGGTAGGAGATCACCTGATCGACCAGCGTCGATTTGCCCGCCCCGGGCGATCCGGTGAACCCCACAATCTGCGCCCGCCCCGCGAACGGATACAGGTCCCGCAGCAGCATGCGCTTCTCCGGCGCCTCGTTCTCAATCAGGGTGATGGCCCTCGCCACGGCGCGCCGATCCCCGCCGAGAATCCGCTCCACCAGCGGGTGCCGGCTCGGCCTCTGGTCATGCCCCGCCACCTGGCGTCAACCCTTTCGCTGTCCGAGGATGTGACGCGCAATCACGAGCCGCTGAATCTCGTTGGTGCCCTCGTAGATCTGGGTGATCTTCGCGTCGCGCATATAGCGCTCCACCGGGTATTCACGGATGAATCCGTAACCGCCAAAGACCTGAACCGCCTCGGTGGTGACCTCCATCGCCGTGTCGGACGCGAACACCTTGCTCATCGCGGAGGCCTGGCCGTAGGGCAAGCCTTGCGATTCCAGCCACGCGGCCTGGTAGGTGAGCAGACGCGCCGCTTCAATCTTCGTCGCCATGTCCGCCAGCTTGAACTGGATAGCCTGGAAGTCGGCGATGGGTTTGCCGAACTGCTTGCGCTCCAGGGCGTAATCTCGGGCGAGTTCGAACGCGCCCTGCGCGATGCCCACGGCCTGCGCCGCGATGCCGTTGCGCCCACCGTCCAGGGTCATCATGGCAATCTTGAAGCCGAAACCTTCCTCGCCCAGCAGGTTCTCCTTCGGGACGCGGCAGTCTTCGAAGATCAATTCCACCGTGGTGGAGGCACGGATACCCATCTTTTTCTCATGCTTACCAACCCGAAAGCCCGGCATCCCTTTCTCCACGATGAACGCGGACACACCGCGCGCCCGCTGCGCCGGATCCGTCAGCGCGAACACCACGTAGATATCCGCCGCGTCGCCGTTGGTGATGAACACCTTGTTCCCGTTGAGCACGTAGTGATCCCCGTCGCGCACCGCAGTCGTCCGCATCCCGGCCGCATCGGATCCTGAACCCGGCTCAGTCAGCGCGTACGCCCCGAGCGATTTGCCCTGGGCGAGCGGCACCAGATAGCGCTGTTTCTGCTCTTCCGTACCAAACTTGAAGATGGGCCAACTCGCCAGACTGGTGTGGGCGGACAGCACCACAGCCGTCGATGCGCACACGCGCGCCAGTTCCTCGACGGCAATCACGTAGCCGAGGTAGTCCATGCCGGCGCCCCCGTACTCCTCAGGCCAAGGGATGCCCGTGAGCCCGAGTTCGGCCATTTTATCGAACAGCGACCGGTCGAACCGCTCCTCCTCATCACGCGCTGCAGCGGTGGGTTTGACCTCGTTCTCCGCAAACTCGCGCACCAACTGGCGCAGTTGTTCGTGTTCCCGGTCCAGTGTGAATTTCATGGTCTGTCATCCTCTCCTCTGCCCCACGGCGCACCGTCCGGCACCTGCCGGATCAGCGCTGCACCATCCGTCTGGTTCACCTTGTCCGCGCCAGCTGGCGCGCAATCACAATGCGCTGGATCTGATTGGTGCCTTCATAGATCTGCGTGACCTTGGCATCCCGCATATACCGTTCGACAGGATAATCCTTGATGTAGCCGTAGCCGCCGAAGAGTTGCACGGCGTCCGTCGCGACCTTCATCGCCGTATCGGTGGCAAACAGTTTAGCCATCGACGCCTCCTGCGTGCAGCGCTGGCCCTTCGCACGCAGCGTCGCCGCGTGATAGACCAGCCAGCGGGCGGCCTGGACCTGTGTGGCCATGTCCGCCAGCATGAACTGCACACCCTGAAAATCTATCAGCGCCTGACCAAACTGTCTCCGCTGCCGCACGTACTCGTTGGCGGCATCGAGCGCCGCCCTGGCAATGCCGAGCGCCTGCGCGCCAATGCCAATTCTGCCGCCGTCCAGCAGGCGCATGGCGATGCTGAAGCCCTCGTTTTCCTGGCCCAACCGGTTCTCCACCGGCACACGCGCGTCCTCAAACAACAGCTCGCACGTCGCGGACCCGTTGAGTCCCATCTTACGCTCCTTCTTGCCGACACGAAAGCCCGGTGTGTCACGCTCCACCAGGAAGGCGGTGATGCCGCGGCTGCCGCGGCCGGGGTCCGTCACTGCAAACACGCAGTACACGTCGGCCTCGCCGCCGTTCGTGATGAACACCTTGCTGCCGTTCAGCACATAGTGGTCACCGTCACGCACGGCGCGCGTGCGGATGGAGGCCGCGTCCGAGCCAGCACCCGGTTCCGTCAAGGCAAACGCCCCCAGCCACTCGCCGCTGGCCAGTTTTGGCAGGTAGCGCCGCTTCTGCTCCTCCGTGCCGAAGTAAAGAATCGGGAATGTGCCAACCGACGTGTGCACGGCCAGGATCACGCCGACCGCCGCCGACGCGTAGGAGATCTCCTCAATGGCCGAGATGTAGGAGACGAAATCGGCGCCGACGCCGCCCCATTCCTCCGGAATGGGCAAGCCCATGATGCCGAGCTCGCCCATTTTGCGAATGATATCGCGGGGAAACTCGTCCTTCTCGTCAATTTCGGCTGCCCTCGGCTGGATCACATCCCGGGCGAACTCCGCCACTAGCTTGCGGATCTCTCGCTGCTCCGGCGTAAACTCGAAGTCCATCCCGTGTTGCCTCCTTGCGGACGATGCTCAGCGTCCGCTGAACTTCGCCGGGCGCTTCTCCAGGAAGGCATCCATGCCCTCCTTTTGGTCCTCCGTCGCGAAACACAGGCCGAACAACACCGCCTCGTGCGCCAGGCCGCGCTCCAGGTCAAGCTCCGCCCCGTCATAGACGGCGCGCTTGATCAAGGCATGCGCCTTTGGCGCGAGCCCCACCATCCGCTGTGCCCAGGCGCGCCCGGCCTCCAGCAACTCCTCCGCCGGCACCACCTTGTTCACGAGCCCCATCCGCCACGCTTCCTGGGCGTCAATCATCTCCCCGGACAGCATCAGCTCCAGCGCGCGGCCCTGCCCGACGATGCGCGGCAGGCGCTGGCTGCCGCCGAATCCCGGGATCACCCCGAGCGTGATCTCCGGCTGTCCGAATTTGGCGCCCTCGGCCGCGTAGCGCACATCGCAGGCCATCGCCAGCTCCATGCCCCCTCCGAGCGCGTAGCCCTGCACCAGGGCCAGTGTTGGCTGCGGCATCCGCTCCAGCTGCAGAAACACCTGCTGCCCCAGTCGCGCGAACTGCTCCGCCCGAACGGCATCGAAATCCCGCATCTGCGCGATGTCCGCCCCCGCCGCAAAGGCGCGCCCTTCGCCGCGCAGGATCACCGCTCGCACCGAGTTGTCGTAGGCCACGCGGTGCAACACCTCATGGAGCGTCGTCAGCACCGCTTCGTTGAGCGCATTCAGTTGTTTCGGGCGGTTGAGGACGACCTCCGCCACGCCCGATTGTATCTCCACGCGCACCAGCGCTTCACCCGTCACCATCCTCGCCCCCTTGCCGCCAGACCTTGTCACGCGTAGGTGTAGAAGCCTCGGCCCGTCTTGCGCCCCAGCCAACCCGCCTTCACGTATTTGCGCAGCAGCGGGCAGGGGCGATACTTGGGATCACCGAACCCCTCGTACAGCACCTCCATGATGGCCAGGCACGTGTCGAGGCCGATGAAGTCCGCCAATTCCAGCGGGCCCATCGGGTGGTTCATGCCCAGTTTCATCACCTGATCCACCGCCTCGGGCGTGGCCACACCTTCATATACACAGTAGATGGCCTCGTTGATCATTGGCATCAGCACGCGGTTCGAGACGAAGCCCGGGAAGTCCTGCACCTCCACCGGCGTCTTGCCCATCCGTTCGGCCAAGGCGCGCACCGTCTCGTAGACCTCCTGCGCGGTCGCCAAGCCGCGGATGATCTCCACCAGCTTCATCACCGGCACCGGATTGAAAAAGTGCATGCCGATGACCTGCGCTGGGCGCCGGGTGGCGGCGGCGAGCTCCGTGATGGGCAGGGATGATGTGTTCGATGCCAGGATGGCGTGCGCGGGCGCCGCCTCATCCAGCGTGCGGAAGATGTCAAGCTTGATTTCGAGGTTCTCCGTCGCAGCCTCAATCACCAGATCCGCCTCGGCGGCGGCGGTCAGCTTGTCGGTGAGCGTGATCCGGCCGAGGATCTCCGCCACGTCCCCATCGCTGAGGCGCCCCTTCTCCACCTGGCGGCGCAGGTTTTTCTCGATCACGCCACGCCCTCGCTCGGCCAGTGCGAGTTTCACGTCGTGGAGCAGCACGCGCAGCCCCGTCTGCGCGGCCACCTGGGCAATGCCGCTGCCCATCTGTCCCGCGCCAACCACCATCACCGTCCTGATCTCCTGTGCCATGTCTGCCTTCCTCCCGTCAGTGAATGCGTGGTGCCTCAATCAGGATGGCGTCCCCCTGGGCCGCACCGCTGCAGATGGCGGCAATCCCGAGTCCTCCGCCGCGGCGCCGCAACTCGTGGATCAACGTCACCAAGATCCGCGCGCCGCTGGCGCCGATGGGATGGCCCAGGGCCACTGCGCCGCCGTTGACATTCACCTTCTCCTCATCCCATCCCAGCAGTTGCCCGCTGGTCAGGACCACCGCGGCGAACGCCTCGTTGACCTCCAGCAGGTCAATGTCCTTCAGCTTGTAACCCGTCTTGTCCAACAGTTTACGGATGGCGAGCGCCGGCGTGATGGCGATGTACGCTGCCTCGGCGGCCGCCTCCGCCCAGCCCAGGATGCGCGCCAGGGGTGTGCGGCCCGTCTCCTCCGCGTATTCCTCCGACATCACCACAAGCGCTGCCGCGCCATCGTTGACGCCCGGCGCGTTGCCCGCCGTGATGGTGCCGCTGGGGTCAAACACCGGCGGCAGCGCCGCCAGCTTCTCCAGCGAGGTGTCGCGCCGCGGTGCCTCGTCCGTGTCGACGCGTACCGTCGCACCTTTTTGCGGCACATCCACAGGAACGATTTCCCGGGCAAACAACCCCTCGTCGATGGCGCGCACCGCACGCTGATGACTCCGGAGCGCCCACGCATCCTGCGCCTCGCGCGTGATGCCGTATTCGGCCGCCACGCGACTACCGAGCACCGCCATGTGGACATTGTGGAACGCGCAGGTGAGGCCGTCGTGCACCATCAGGTCAATTACGCTGCCATCCCCCATGCGCAGTCCGCGCCGCGCGCCCGGCAGGGCGTAGGGCGCATTCGACATGCTCTCCATGCCACCCGCCACCGCCGTGCGGATGTCCCCCGCGCGGATGAGCGCGTCCGCCAGTGTGACCGCTTTCATGCCGGACGCACACACCTTGTTGATCGTGACACATGGCGTCTCCCAAGGCAAGCCCGCCTTGCGCGCGGCTTGGCGCGCCGGAATCTGGCCCGCGCCCCCCTGCAGCACCATCCCCATCAGGACCTGGTCCACTTCCTGCGCGGCCACACCGGACTGCTCCAGCGCACCGCGAATGGCGACCGCGCCCAGATCAGCCGCCAAGAGTGGCGACAGCGCACCCTGGAAGCGCCCGACCGGCGTGCGGACCGCGCTCACAATCACCGACCGTCCCATCAAGACACCCCCTCGCCGGCAGCCTTCGCGACCGCCCGCGTATGTGCGCAGAAACGCGGATCCGGCCGTGACAACACGGCCGGCTCATCCGCGCTCTTCAAAACCCCTCGTTTTTGCCGTCAGACCTCGCAGGCCATGGCGAGAAGCTCAATCACATCGTACGTGCTCATCTGCTCCTCGGCCCCGTTGGCCTTGGTTCCATCGATCATCATCGTCATGCAGTACGGACACGCGGTGCTGACGATTTCGGCCCCCGTATCGAGTGCCTGCTTCGCGCGCATCACGTTGATCCGCGTCGCGCCGCCCTCTTCCTTGAACATCCCGCCGCCGCCCGCGCCGCAGCACATGCTCTTGTTGCGGCTGCGCTCCATCTCCACCAGCTTTACGCCGGGGATGGATTCGAGGATGAAACGGGGTGGATCATAGATGTCATTGTAGCGGCCCAGATAGCACGAATCGTGATAGGTGATGGTCTTGTCGATGGTCTTCGTCGGCTTCAAGCGGCCCTCTCGGATCAGCCGGGCCAACAGCTCCGTCGCGTGAATGACCTCCGCTTCGAATCCGAAGTCCGGGTATTCGTTCTTGAACGTGTTGTACGCGTGCGGGTCCGTCGTCACGATCTTCTTCACGCCATACGTCTTGAAGATCTCGATGTTGGCCTGCACCAACTCCTGATACAGGAACTCATTGCCGAGGCGCCGCGCCGAATCGCCGTCGCTCTCCTCCTCCTCGCCGAGGATGGCGAAGTCCACGCCGGCCGCCAGCAGCAGCTTGGCGAACGCCTGGGCAATCTTCTGGTTCCGCTGGTCAAACGACGCGGCAGAACCGACATAGTACAGATACTCCGTCTGCCCCTCGCACTCGGCCATCGTCTTGACGGGCAGGTCCTTGGCCCAGGCGCCGCGCTCGCGCCGGTTGATGCCCCACTCGTTGGACTGGCGCTCCAGGTTGGCGAACACCTTGGTCACTTCGGGCGACGTGCGACCCTCCGTCAGGACCAGGTAGCGGCGCAGGTCGATGATGTTCTGGACGTGCTCGTTGGCCACCGGACACGCTTCCTCACAGGCGCGGCAGGTGGTGCAGGACCAGACCTCCTCCTCGCTGAACACGCCCACCTCAAACAGCGACGGCGTCTGCAGGTTCTCGGCCCCCGCCGCGAGTTGCGCCAACATGCCCGGCCCCTGCTCGACCAGATGCTCCTTCATCTTGAGGATGAGGTACTTCGGCGACAGCGGCTTGCCACTCAAAGTCGCGGGGCACGAGACGTGACAGCGGCCGCACTCCGTGCAGGCGTAGCCATCCAACAGCTGCTTCCAGGTGTACTGGTGGATGTGGCCGACGCCGAACTCCTCGACACTCTCGTCCTCCAGATCGAGCTTACGCAGCTTGCCCGGCGGGTCAAACTTGCGGAAGTACCAGTTGAACATTGCACCAATCATGTGCAGATGCTTCGAACGCGGGATGAACACCAGGAACGTCATGATGGCCAGCGCATGAAGCCAGAAGAACACTTCTTGGATGGCAATCAGCGACGAGTGCGACAGACCCGCGAACCACGCGGCGAACAGGCTGGCCACCGGCGATGCCCAACCGGCGCCGCGGCCCTCCAGGACGAAGTCGGCGCCCGTCGTGATCCAGTACGTGACCACGATGGTGCCAATCAAGCCCAAGATGAACCCGCCTTCAAACGACGCCTCGACACGCATCGGCCGCAGCGCGTAGCGGCGGATGAAGCCCAGCACAATCGCGACGAACACGCACAGCGAGAACAGTTCCTGCAGGAACATGTACACCGGCGAGTAAGCCCACGGAAAATGCCAGTGCGTGATGTGATAGGTGAGAAAGTCGAGATCGCCAAACACCAGGACGATGAAGCCCCAGAAGATGAAGAAGTGGGCAATCCCGGACGGCTCAGCGACAACCTTGCGCTGGCCGAGCACATACTTGACGAACCCCCAGGCACGCTCACCCGGGCGGTCCAAGCGCGAAGGGTCCTTTTCCGCCGCAAGGAGAAACCGCACCCTGTCAGCGATGGCGGTGGCGAATAGGACCAACGCGCCAACAAACAGCACGAGGAAGATGATCCCCTGGACGATGTAACCCATGGCAGGCGTCCTCTCCTTCTCAAACGAACCGGGTCAGCACCTGGGAGGTCGACCGACCAGTCGGTTCGCCACTGGGCGGAAAATCGTTCAGTACTAGTATAGCAATTCGATCAAGGGGTCAGAAGCGGTAGATAAGTACCAAGAGAGGAAGTAGAGCGGGTCGTCACAGAAGATTCAAGCCATCGGCGCGGTATCGCTTGGACCAGCCGCGGCAAAGGGCCGGATTGCACGGCGTCACGCCTGCGGATCTCGGCCCCCCGGCGCACCGTGGTGCCCTTCGCGCAGCAGCGCCCTCGCGCGCGCGTACAGCACCTGTCCGAACTTGCCGCACATCGCCGTGGTGTCGCGGCCGAAGTCGGCGTCCATGGCGCCGCTGAGCCCCAGTTCGCGCGCCACCTCGTAGCGCATGCGCTCCATCAACGCCTGCAGCGCCGGGTCGGGAGCGCGCCGCCGTACGTTGCGCCGTCCGGACGCGCCCCCGCTCCGGCCGCGGCCAAGGCGCGGGGACGGTCGGCTGTTTCCAGCGCGGGCCCGCCCGCGCCCGCCGGATCCGCGCACCGTCAACGCTGATCTCCCCCCTCCGAAGGGATGCTGAAGCGCACCCACAGACGCACAGGCTGCGGATGCCCCGCGACTGTTTGCGTGAAGGTCACGCGCACCTGCCCACCGCTCGGGGTGACGCGCACGTCCAGCCGGTGGGTGGCGACTTCCACCGGGATCGACAGATTGCCCGCCAGCAGCCGGCCACCGGTCCGCACACCCGTCCGGAACACCTGCTGCCAGCGGCGGCCCCCGTCCTGGATCAGCGTCACCTCATCCGGCCGAATCCGCAGCGTCATGGAAATCGCGGCGTTGTCTTCGTCTTGGGCGGTGAAACGCAAGTAGTGGGCGCCGCCGCGCAGGTGCCAGTCGGCCACCGCGTCCAGGCGCTGCTCTTCCGCGTAGCCGCCTGGTTCGCGCACCTCGCGGACCACCTCGAGCCGAACCCTGCGCGTGGGGGTCTCCTCGTCCCACCACCACGTGCGCTTCATCCCCGAACCCCCTCAGCGCACGAACGCCAGGAGCGCTTCGCGCACCAGCTTGGCGGCCAGGATCTGCGCCAGTTCGCTGGGATCAAGCGGCGGCGACACCTCCACGAGGTCAAAGCCGATCACGTTCAACCGGCTGAGCAGCTGCATCGCGCGGAAGCCTTCGCGCGGATCAATGCCGCCGTGCTCGGCCGTGCCGGTGCCGGGGGCGTGGGCGGGATCAAACACGTCGATGTCCCAGGTCACGTACACCGGATGGCCGGCGAGTTCATCCATCACGCGCTCGAGCGGCGCAGCCACCTCGAACGGGAAGAAGTGCGTGTGAGCGCGCGCCCACGCAAACTCCTCGCGCGTGCCGGAACGGATGCCGAACTGGTACACCCTGTCCGGCCCGATGGCGTCGCACACCTTGCGAATCACGGTCGCGTGCGAATACGGCTCGCCTTCGTAGTCCTCGCGCAGATCCGTGTGGGCGTCGATATGGACGACGCGCAGATCCGGATAGCGCTCCCAGGCGGCGCGCAGCGGCCCGAGCGAAGCGAGGTGTTCGCCGCCCAGCCCGAGCGGGAACTTTCCAGCTTCGAAAAGTCCGCGCACGTAGGTATACAGCCTGTCCACACTCGCCGCCGGGTTGCCAAAGGGCAGCGGCACGTCGCCGGCGTCGAAGTAGTCGATATCGCGCAGGTCCCTGTCCAGGTAAGGACTGTACTCCTCCAGCCCGATGGAAACCTCGCGGATCCGCGCCGGTCCGAGCCGGGTACCGGCGCGGAACGAGACGGTCCAATCCATCGGCATCCCGTAGAGGACGGCCTTCGCGCGCTCGAAGTCCTCCGTGGCGCCGATGAAGACGTTGCCGCTGTAGGCAGGATCAAACGGGCGCTGGAGGCTGTGCATCCATGCCGTCATGGCCTGAGCAACTCCTGCACAAACGGCGGCAACACGAACGCCGCCCGGTGCACCTCCGCCGAGTAGTACTTGGTGTCGCGCACCCGTGCCGTGGTGACGGCGAGCGGGTCATGGCGCTTGGTGCCGAGCGTAAAGCTCCACATGCCCGTCGGATAGGTGGGCACATACGCCAGGTACAGATGCGTCTGCGGGAACACGCTGCGCACGCTCTGATATACGCCGCGGATCAGGTCCTGGTTGATGAACGGCGACTCGGTTTGTGCGGCGAACACGCCGTCCTCTTTGAGCGCTCGATGGACCGCTTCGTAGAACGGCTTCGAGAACAGCCCGACGGCGGGACCGACCGGGTCCGTGGAGTCGACGAGGATCACATCGAACTCGTTCGGGTGCTCCTCCACGTACTTGATGCCGTCCGTGATCTGGACCTCGACGCGAGGGTCCGAGAAGCCACTGGCAATCTGCGGGAAGTACTGCTTGGAGACCTCGACGACGCGCCCATCAATTTCGGCGAGCACCGCCTTCTCCACGGACGGATGCTTGATCACCTCGCGGATCACGCCGCCGTCGCCGCCGCCGACAACCAGCACCCGCTTGGGCTCCGGGTGGGTGTGCATCGGCACGTGCGCCAGCATCTCGTGATACACGAACTCGTCCTTGTCGGTGGTCATGATGCAACCGTCCAACACGAGCATCCGCCCGTACTGCACGGTCTCCACGACATCCAGATGTTGGTATTCGGTTTTTTCACTATGTATCGTGTGGCGGATGCGCAGACCGATGGTGAGATTCTCGTTCTGCAGCTCCGTGAACCACAGTTCCATGCCTGCCATCACCGGCACCTCCTCCGAGTTGCAGAGGTATTATACCAAACCGCTTTTGGACATAAACGCCAGCCCGAAGTGCATGCCGAGCCATGCGGTTTCGCATACTACGCGAGGAAAAAGTTGGCGAGCCCGCCAGTCGGGAGGAGAGGCCGTGAGTTTCGAGCACAGCACCCTGACGAAGACGAATGAATCCACCTGGGGCGACGGGGGCCCGAAACGCTGGCCGTTGTGGAGCAAGGTGGTGGCCCTGCCGCTGGTCGCGGGATTCGCAGGTATGGCGGGGCTGTTGACGCTACTTCGTTTCGCGCCCCTGCCGGATCCGAGTGTTCTCCACCCGACGCTGATCGACAGCGCGGATGGCGAGCGGCTGGCCGAGTGGAGCGAGCGCGGCGCTCGCGCAGAGCGCGTCCCGCTCACGCAGATCCCGGCGGCCCTGCAGCAGGCGACGCTGGCCGTGGAGGATGCGCGCTTCTATCAGCACGGCGCGTTCGACGTCCCCGCGCTTGCGCGCGCGCTGTGGGTTGATGCGCGGCATGGCCGGATCGTCGAAGGTGGGTCGACCATCACGCAGCAACTTGCGAAGAACCTGTTCCTGACGCAAGACCGCACGCTCACACGCAAATTGAAGGAAGCGCTGTACGCGCTCCAGTTGGAATTGCATGAGTCGAAGCGCACGATTCTCGAACAGTACCTGAACGCGGTCTACTACGGCAACGGCGCGTACGGCGTGCGCGCGGCGGCGGAGGTTTACTTCGGCAAGCAGCCGCAGGATCTGACCCTCGCCGAGTGCGCGCTGCTCGCCGGCTTGCCCCGCGGCCCGGCCGTGTATTCGCCGTTCACGCATATGGACAGGGCCAAAGAGCGGCAGCGCTGGGTGCTCGACCGGATGGTCGCGCTCGGCATGATTACACGCGCGCAGGCGGACGCGGCCTACGCGCAGCCGCTCCGTCTCACGCCGCACCGGATCAGCACGCCGACGACGAAGGCGCCGTATTTCACCTCGGTGGTGCTGCAGGAGGCGCAGCGGCGCTTCGGCATGTCTTCGGAGGACCTGTACAAAGGCGGGGTTCACATCACCACGACGCTGGACCCGGTCCTGCAGTCGGCGGCGGAGCAGGCCATCGCCAGCACCCTGCCCGCGGGCAGCGGGCTACAGGCCGCGCTGGTGGCCATCGATCCGCACACGGGCGCCGTCCGGGCGATGGTGGGCGGGCGCGATTTCGCGCACGCGCCGTACAACCGGGCGCTCGCGGAGAGACAGCCGGGATCGACCTTCAAATTGTTTTTGTACACCGCGGCGCTCGGCCACGGGTGGACGCCGGCGCGCCAGGTGACGAGCGAGCCGACGACCTTCCTGTACGACAAATCCCGGCTGTACAGCGTGCACGATTACGGCGACTTCTACGCGCACAGGCCGCTCACCATGCGCGAAGCCATCGAGCGATCCGACAACGTCTACGCCGTCTCCTGCGAGATGGACATCGGTCCGCAGACGGTCGTCGACACCGCCCACCGGCTGGGCATCGACTCGCCGCTCGCCCCATACCCGTCGCTGGCGCTCGGCGTGTTCCCCGTGAGTCCGCTCGAGCTCGCCGGCGCGTATGCCACCCTGGCCAACGGCGGCGAACGTGTGCACCCGTACACCATCCAGCGCGTCGAGTTTCCCGACAAGCCAGCGGCAGGTGGGGCCATTGCGCCGCCAGAGCGTGTGCTGGCGCCGGAGATCGCCTACCAGGTGACGGATCTGTTCACCAGCGTCCTGTCCGATCACGGCACCGGCGCCCCCGCCCGTGCCTGGCTGCGCGGCCCCGCCGCCGCCAAAACCGGCACCACGGACACCGATGCCTGGATGGTCGGCTACACGCCGAACCTCGTCTGCGCCGTCTGGGTCGGCTACGACGACAACCGGCACCTGTCCACCGCCGAAGCTCACCTCGCCGCGCCCATCTGGGGCAAGTTCATGGGCGCCGCGCAGCAGCACCTCCCGGCCGGCTGGTACACCCCGCCGCCGGGCTTGGTCCAGCGCAGCATCGATCCCGTCACCGGCGCCCTCGCCACGTCCACCTGCCCCGTCAAGGAGGAGGACTGGTTCCTGCCGGGCTCTCAGCCGACGGACATGTGCCCCCTCCATCCGGAGACCGGCGCCGGAGATGGCGGCGCCGTTGGTGCGGAGGTTCCGTGGTACAAGCGCTGGGCATCGGCATGGCGCCAGTGGTGGCGGCGGTGATGTGAAGTCCCGCGGTGTCGAATTCCGTGACCTCGTGGAAGGTGCAGCAGCCCGGGTCATCCACTTCAATGATCCAGACGGGCATACCATGTATTTGGTATGCAATCGGTGAACGCACGGGCGGGTCCGTCACCGGGTCCTCAGGCAACCGCCGCTGCTGGCTGTGCACACCCGCTCCCCGCGCGTCGTGTGATACAATGACGGCATTGAAGGAGAGGAGCGGTGACCACGATGGAGCAGCGCTTGTCCAGCCGTGTGCGGGGGATTGCGCCCTCGCCAACCATCACGATGGACGCAAAGACGAAGGCGCTGATTGAGCAGGGCCAACCTGTGATCAACATGAGCGTGGGTGAGCCGGATTTCGACACCCCCGTGCGCATCGCCTACGCCGGCATCCGCGCCATCACCGAGGGCCAAACGCGGTACACGCCAGCGGCGGGCACGCTCGCGCTGCGGCGCGCCATCTGCCGCAAGCTGGCGGCCGAGAACGGCCTGCAGTACACGCCGGAGCAGATTGTGGTCTCTTCCGGTGCCAAGCACTCGTTGTTCAACATCTTCCTGACCATCTGCAATCCCGGTGACGAAGTCATCCTCCCCGCCCCCTACTGGGTTTCGTATCCGGATCAGATCCGACTGGCCGGGGCGACACCGGTCATCGTGAGCTGCGACGAATCGACAGGCTTTAAGATGACGCCGGAACAGCTGCGCCAGGCCATCGCGCCGCGGACGAAAGCCGTCCTCATCAACTCGCCCAACAACCCCACGGGCGCCGTCTACACGGAGGCGGAGCTGCGTGCGCTCGGCGAGGTGCTGCTGGAGCACGATGTCTACATCGTGACCGACGAGATCTACGAGAAGCTCGTATATGACGTGGAGCACGTGAGCCTGCCCGCGCTCCTGCCGGATCTCAAGGAGCGCACCATCGTCGTCAACGGATTCTCGAAGGCGTTCGCGATGACCGGGTGGCGCCTGGGCTACGCTGCGGCCCCCTTGGACGTGGCCAAGGCGATGACGAGCCTGCAGAGCCACGCGACGGGCAGCCCGTCGACCATCTCGCAGTATGCGGGCGTCATTGCCTTCGATGCGTTCGATCCCGACATGGTCCGCGAATTCCGCCGCCGCCGCGACCGGCTCGTGGCCGGCCTGCGCGAGATCCCCGGCATCACGTGCGCGGAGCCGCAGGGGGCATTCTACGCGTTCCCCAACATCTCCGGCCTGTTTGGCCGCAGGTTCCGCGGTCAGACACTCGAGAATGCGGATCAGTTCTGCGAATGGCTGCTGGAGGAGGATCTCGTCTCGGCGGTGCCGGGCGGCGGCTTCGGCGCACCCAACAACATCCGCCTGTCGTACGCGGTGTCATTCGAGCAGGTCGAGCAGGCGATTGAGCGGATTGGCCGATTTGTGAGCAAGCTGGACTGATGTCCGGCTCACCCGCGTGGGCGAATGCCCGCGCCAGCGCCCCCATCCTCATCCATACACTACAGTGAAGCGCCCCCGAGGCGGCCCCGTGCTGTCCTTGCGAGGGGCGGAATGGGGGTGAGATCGGTGCGCAAGACCAGCGGAGCAAGAAGGCGGACTGCGCGCACCGCCATGCCTCGAAGGGTCCGGTCCACGGCGGCCCGCCGGAGCGAGAAGTCGGCCTGGCGTACCTTGGCCCCGGCGGCAACGCAACCGGCACGCGGTGCCATCGCCCAGCATGCGTTGGCCGTGACGCGCCCCTCTCACGGCCCTCTGCAGATTGAGTGGGCCGCGGAGCCGTTGCCACGCGGTGCGGGGCGCCGCGCAAACAGCAGGCCACAGGGGAGGCGCCCTGGCGGACAGGCGAAGTCTGGGAACGGGCGGCGTGCGGGTTCGGCCGCGGTGCCCGGGGCGGGATCGGCACCTGGTGCAGGACCAATCCGGCCGGTGCCGTTCCGATTCGGGCAACTGTTCGGAGGCGCCGGACTGCAGGATTCGCTCAAGACCGTGGGTAACCTGCATGGCATGGTGCGCAAGGGTCTCAATTACCTGCAGCAGGCGGATCAAATCCTAGAAACCGTGGTGGTCACCGGCAATTCGCTGAAGGAGACGGGAATCCTCGATAAACTGACGAAGCGCAGAGGGAAGGACCTGACGACGGACGATTTCACCAATCTTCTTATCGCCTTGATGAACTCGCCTGTTGGGCATCGCTTCTTCAAGTCTCTCGGCGCCAAAGACGGCCAGTCCAGCGGGGCGACGGCAAATCCGCCCGGTGGACCGCCGGCGCTGCCACCTGCTGCGAGTTGACAGGGGTACAGCGAGGGCACGTGGAGAAAGCATCCGCGTGCCCTGTTTGCTGCAACCGGCGCGGCCGGCGGAATGTCCGCGGGCAACCCATGGGCATGCCGAACAACTGAAAACGGGCCGATGGTCGTCATCCCATCGGCCCGTTGTCGTGAGGAGAGTTTAGCGCGGAACCTCTCCCCATCACGTCTTCGGAACGAACTTCTTGATCTCCTTGAGCGTCTTGTCATCCACGTGCTGCCCATATTTCTGCACGAGATCGTCGACATTCGCGTTCGGCCCGTTCTTCGTCGCTTCCTTGTACGCGTTCACAAACTGCTTGAGGCGCTGCTCTGGCACCGGCAGGCCGAGTTTGTTGGCAAACTGGCGCGCCAGCTGCTCCACCTGATTCGGGTCCTGCCACTGCTCGGGCGTGACCTTCTTGACATCGTCCAGGATCTCGAAGATGGCTTTGCGCTTTCCCGCCAGGTTCTGCTTCAGCGTTTCGAGCCCGCTTTGACGCGCCCGGGCCTGCACCGGTGCCGCGTCGGCCGGACCCGCCGATTGTGCCGCACTGGCGTCAGGCCGCTTCACGCGCGCCCGGACCGTCCGCTTCTTGACCGGTTTCTTTGCCACGGTGGGACCTCCTCCTTGTTGGTTCGCTCATCCTACTGTATGGCTGGGACGGGACGGGTGCGCCGATCTGGGGGAAAAACGGGCGTCTGTCCAAGCCTTCGCATACATCTGTGCAACTAAGATCATGTTAGGAGCGTCACAGCGACACCCGACAGGAGGAATGCGGATGCGCGTGGCGGCATGTCTGTATGTCTTGCAGACGCTCACGCTGTGGTTCGTTGCCCTGCGCGAAGCGCCCCGCCCCGCGCGCGGTCTCACCTGGATGTGGCTGTGCATGCTGCTGCCGGGCGTTGGACTGCTGCTGTACCTATGGTTTACGCGGCCCATCCCCGTCCGGCGCAGACGCGTCGGGCCGGATGGATCCGTACGAGTTCAGGGCAGCGTAAAGGCGCTCAGCCCAGGGCGTGAGACGCCACTCCCGCCCCCATCGCCAACGGGCCCGACCGCCTGTCCGGTTGTGCCCGTGATGGAGACCGCCTATGGCCGCTTCGCTCATCCGCTGACCCACCTCGCGCAAACGCCCCTCGCTCGCGCGCGTGTGCGCGCCCTCGCCGATGGGGATAAGGCGTACCGCGCGATGCTACGCGCGGTACAGACCGCCAGGACGAGTGTGGATGCGGAGTTTTACATCTATCGGTGCGACGTGATAGGCCATGCTTTCGCCCAAGCCTTCGCGGATTGCGCGCGTCGCGGCGCGCGCGTGCGCGTGCTACTCGACGGCTGGGGCAGCCGCGCGCTGTCGGCAGACCTGCTGAAACTCTGGCAGCAATCGGGCGTGCAGGTGCGCGTCATGTTTCCCCTGCCCCCGCGCGGCACCCTGCGAGATCTGCTCGCCCTCAATTACCGTGACCACTGCAAGATCCTCGTGAAGGACGGCGTTCACGGGTTCACAGGTGGCATGAACGTCGGTCTAGAGTACACCGGACGCAAGCGCGGAACGGGGCCGTGGCGGGATACGCAGGTGGAGCTGCAGGGACCCGCCGCCACAGCGCTGGTACAGGTCTTTGAGCGCAATTGGTCCATTGCGACCCCCATCACGGGGACCCATCCCAGGCACAGGGACGAGCCGCCCCGGCACCTGCGTCATGCTCTTCACGCGGGGCACCGCCATCCCGCCTGGGCGCTGGAATCCGGGGAGGAGTGGTGGCTCGTGGCCCTCAACGACGAACGTCATACTACGCAGGCCGGGGACCCGGTGGGCACAGACGCGCTGCAGGCGCCAGAAGCCTGGGTGCAGATCATCCAGAGCGGCCCGGATGAAGTGCCGCTTCGCTTTCGTGACGTGTACTTCACCCTGGTCACGCTCGCCGAGCACACGGTGGACATCACCACGCCATACTTCGCGCCCGGCAGCGATATCCTGACGGCGCTGGCCACCGCGGCCCGCCGCGGCGTTCGCGTGCGGCTGCTGTTGCCCAAGGTGCCGGACCACCGGTTGATTGCTTGGGCGGAGCGAACCTACTACCGGGACCTGCTGCAATCCGGCGTCCATCTCCACCTGTACACCGCCGGCATCCTCCACGCCAAGGTGATGACGGTGGATGGCAAGGTGGGTGTCGTTGGCGCGGCCAATTACGACTGGCGGAGCTTCCGCCTCGATTTCGAGGTCGGCGCCGTGGTGTATGACGAGGCGGCGGTGCGCGAGCTCACCGATCAATTCGAGCAGGATCTCGCGCGGGCAGAGCGCTGGGATCTCGCCCGACTTGAGCAACAGCCCTGGTGGCAGCGCGCGCTGGACCGAAGCGCGCGGCTCCTGTCCCCCTTCCTCTGACCGGACCAACGGCGGAAGCAGATTCCAGATTGCTTCCATTGACAAAATGGGGATAAGATTTCGATAATATGGGCAACCCGCGCGATCCGGCGCCGGGCTGCCACAGCGCGCCCACACGCGCTCCGCTCTGCCCTGCGCCGGATTGCGCCATCCGGTTCACGTGAAAGGGTGGTTGCCCGTATATGATGCGCACCCCGCTCCTGATGAAAACGCTTTTCGAACGCGCCGAACGGCTGTTTCCGAGAAAGGAGATTGTGTCGCGGACGCACAACGGCGTGGTCCGTTACACCTACCGGGAGTACTGTGACAGAACCCGGCGTCTGTCCACGGCCCTCGCCCGTCTCGGCGTAGACCGCGGCGATAGGGTGGGCACCTTGGCTTGGAACCATCACCGCCACCTGGAAGCATACTTCGCCATTCCCTGCATGGGCGCCGTGCTTCACACGCTCAATATTCGCCTGTTCCCTGATCAGCTCGCCTACATCATCAACCACGCGGAGGACAAAGTCCTCCTGGTCGATCCCGACCTCATCCCGCTCGTCGAACGCATCGCCCCGGATCTTCGCACGGTGCAGGCGTATGTAATCATGGCGGACGGCGACGCGGTACCGGACACGACGCTTTCGCCCGTCTACGCTTACGAAGCGCTGCTGTCGGACGCCGAACCCATGTATCCATATCCCGACGACATCGACGAGCATGCGCCGATGGGAATGTGCTACACCTCCGCCACCACGGGCAATCCGAAGGGGGTGGTGTATTCGCACCGCGGCATCTACCTGCACAGCATGGCGGGAGGACTGGCGGACACCATCGCGTTGTCGGAGCGCGATGCGGTCATGCCCATTGTCCCCATGTTCCATGCCAACGCCTGGGGACTTCCGTTCGGCGCCGTCTGGTTCGGTGCCAAGCAGGTGCTGCCTGGCCCAGGTCCAACGCCGGACATCCTGCTGGACCTGATGGAACAGGAGGGCGTCACGCTCGCCGCCGCCGTCCCCACCATCTGGACCGCCGCGGCGCGCGCGCTCGAGCAGAAGCCACGGGAGTTAAAGCTGCGGCTGATCCTGTGTGGCGGATCGGCTGCGCCGCCCGCCCTCATGGAAATGTACGAACGCCGCTGGGGGATCCCCTTCATCCACGGCTACGGCATGACGGAGACCGCACCGCTCGCATCCGTCGCGCGCGTCAAGAGCTACCTGTCCGACCTGCCCTACGAGGAGCAGGTCAAGATTCGGGGCACGCAGGGCATGGTGGTTCCCGGATTGGAGATCCGGCTCGTCGGACCCGACGGTGACGTTCCGTGGAACGGCCGCGACATGGGCGAATTGTGGATCCGCGGGCCGTGGATTGCGGATGAATACTATCACGACGAACGCACGAAGGATTCGTTCCAAGACGGCTGGCTGAAAACCGGTGATGTCGCGACCATCGACGAGGAGGGTTACATCCACCTCGTGGACCGTACCAAGGACCTCGTCAAGAGCGGCGGCGAATGGATCTCGTCGGTGGACCTCGAGAACGCGCTGATGGCACACCCCGCTGTGTTTGAGGCGGCTGTGATTGGCGTACCGCATGCCAAATGGGTGGAGCGGCCGCTCGCCGTGGTGGCGCTGAAGGATGAATACAAAGGGAAGGTGGACGCCCGCGAGCTGCTCGACTTCCTGCGCGACAAGTTCGCCAAGTGGTGGATCCCCGACAACGTCGTGTTCGTCGACGAGATCCCGAAGACCTCCGTCGGAAAGTTCCTCAAGCGCGAGCTGCGGGAGACGTACCGCGATTATTATGCGAGCGCGGCCGAGAGCTGAACCCGAGGCAGACGTTCGCTAGGGCCGTTCCTGGCTTCGCCGGAGAAAGGCAAGGCGCGGAAGGCGGGTCGCCGAACAGGTGGACCCGCCTTCACGGCGCTGAGTCCACGCAGGGCTGGGCCCATCATGCTGCCGGAAGCCCGTAATGCGCAAGAATGGACGTGATGAGATGGAGCGAGTCCCATTCACCGCCCGAGACCTGAACGACGGGCGGCTTCCTGGGGAACAGCATGCGGTCCATCTCCACAGCCGTATATCCGGCCTCGTGCAGCTTCAACACCTCGCCGCACAGGTTCTCCAGATACGCCAGTTTGCGCCGCAGCATCTCGGGACCATTCGCAAAATACCCAGCGTGCGAGCAGAACATGGACTGAAAGTCTTGGCGTAACAACAGCCGGAGCGATTCCATGGTGATGGGCACCGACTCATCCCGCATGATGACTTTCACCTTCGGGGCAACGAACAGGTCCCCACTGAACAGCGTTCCCGTCTGCTCGTCTAGGAGCGCCACGTGATCCTCGGCGTGACCCGGCGTGTGGATCACCTTCCAGCGGCGGGTACGGGACTCCACCCCATCCGCCAGGGGCAGTGCTTGAAACGGCTCCCGGATACCCCAGGTGATGCGGCGGTACAGGGGATAAGAGGCGGGCCTCGCCATCTCCTCGATACCGATGGGGTGCATGCGGATGGGAACGCCCAAGTGTTGCTTGAGCCATGCGGCGGTGCCGCTGTGATCCTCGTGTCCGTGTGTAAGCACCACCTGGTCAAAGCTCGCCTGTTCATAGAAGCGGACGAGCTCGTCTTGGAGGTGGCGCGGACCCGTGTCGATGAGCATGCCATCGACGAGGTAGACATATACTGTGTTCACCCTTCGACCCGCCACCTCCAGGGTGGCCGAGAAACACGTCACGTCGTCGATGGTCTCTAGATTGACTGTGGCATGGATGTGCATGATCCCCGCTCCCAACCAACCGGTCGTTAGGAACAGCATAACAAACATCAGAATGATTCGTCAAACATAGAGCGATGTAGCAGAGGTTATGCGAATGTGAGGGGTGAGGCGGCTCATGCCGCCCCCCGCACCTGCCGGGCGGATGTGTGACGATGGGTGTAGGCCGTGATCGGCAGCACAAGTCCATACAGCATTCCCACCAACGCCACTAGCGTCGGCCAGCCGCCGGCAATCCAACACCAACCGCCGACGGTGCCGATCACGCTCGACCCCGCATAGTAGCACAGCAAATACAGCGACGATGCCTGCGCGCGCCAGGCGCCGACGAGGCGCGGCACCCAACTGCTGGCGGTCGAGTGCGCGCCGAAAAAGCCGAAGGTGAAGATGGCCAGCCCGAGGATCTTGCCACCAAGCGGCGTCAGCAAAGTGAGCGCAATCCCCGCAAGCCCCAGCAGCGTGGAGGCGATCATCGCGCGCGCCTTGCCGACCTGGTCACCCCAGCGTCCCATCCAGGCGGAGCTGACGGTACCGGCCAGGTAGACGAGGAAGATCAGACTCGTCCACGTCTGACTGAGCCGGTACGGCGGGGCCAGCAATTGATACGTCAGGTAATTGTAGACGCTGACGAAGCCACCCATCAGCAGAAACGCGGCCGCGTAGAGACCGATGGCGGCCGGTTCGCGGGCGGCGGCGGTGAGGCGACGGGCGAGATCGGCGAGTGGCAACGGCTGGGGTGAAAAGTGGCGCGGCCGTGGGAGCGCGAAGATGAACCAGGCGGAGATGGCGAGGCATAAGACGCCCATCCACACCACGGCTGCGCGCCACCCCCACAGGTCTGTGAGTGCCCCCGTCAGGATCCTTCCCACCATGCCACCCAGCGTGGTGCCACTGACGTACAGGCCCATCGCCTGTCCCTGGCTGCCCGGGCTGAATTCTTCCGTAACGTAAGTCATCGCAATCGCCGGAAAGCCCGCAAGCGCGACGCCCTGCACAACGCGCAACACCAGCAGCAGAGGGAAGGACGGCGCCCCGGCCACAAGCAGACACACGAGGCTCGCGGCCAGGATCGCGGTCTGCATCACGCGCTTCCGACCCCAGCGGTCCGACAGCCCCGGCACGAACAGCATGGCCACCGCCAGCGCGCCCGTGGTCATGGACACCGCGAGGCTGGACGCGGCCGGGTCCACACCGTACTGGCGCGATAGCGCCGGCAGCAGGGGCTGCATCACATACAGCAGCGCGAACGTTACGAACGCGCCCGCAAACAGCGCGAGGGTGGCCCGCAGATAGCCGGGCCGCCCTCGTTCCAGGTAGTCCAATCCGATGCGCCTCCCTCCGTCCGCCTTCACTTTACACAAAACGGACGAAGAAGGCGATCCATCCTCACTCCCGGTGCGCGTATTGCTGGCGCAGCTGCTCGACGACGGCTGGGTCAGCCAGCGTCGTCGTATCGCCGAGCACCCGGCCTTCCGCGATGTCGCGCAGCAAGCGGCGCATGATCTTTGCGCTGCGCGTCTTCGGCAGGTCCGCAGCGAAGATCACCTCCGCCGGGCGGGCGATGGGGCCGATGACATGCGCGACGTGATTCCGCAGCGCCTGGGCGAGCGCATCATCCGGCGTCACACCTTCGCGCACCGTGACAAACGCGGTGATGGCCTGCCCCTTCACCTCATCGCTGCGGCCGATGACCGCCGCCTCCGCCACCGCCGGGTGCGACACCAGCGCGCTCTCCACCTCTGCCGTGCCAATCCGGTGGCCGGCCACATTGATCACGTCGTCCATCCGGCCGAGCACCCACAGGTAGCCGTCCTCGTCGCGCCGCGCGCCGTCGCCCGTCAGGTACCAGCCGGGGAACTTGCTGAAATACGTCTGACGGAAGCGTTCCGGGTCTCCCCACACGCCGCGCAGCATCGACGGCCACGGCCGCTTGATCACCAGATAGCCGCCGCGCCCCGCGGGGACCGAATTCCCCTCTTCATCCACCACATCAGCGGCAATGCCTGGCAGTGGCCGGGTCGCGGATCCCGGCTTGGTCGGCGTGATGGCCGGCAACGGTGAAATCATCGCGGAGCCGGTTTCCGTTTGCCACCACGTGTCGAGGATGGGACAACGTCCACCCCCCACATGCTCGTGCAGCCACAGCCACGCCTCGGGGTTGATGGGCTCACCCGCCGTGCCGAGCAGGCGCAGTGACGACAGGTCATGCCGGCGAGGATAGGCTTCGCCCCATTTCATGAAGGACCTGATCAAGGTGGGCGCGGTGTAGAACACCGTCACCCCGTACGTCTCGATGATCTGCCAGAACCGGTCTTTATCAGGATAGTCAGGCGCACCCTCGTACATCAGGCTGGTGGCGCCGACCGACAGCGGTCCGTAGACCACGTACGTGTGCCCCGTGACCCAGCCGATATCGGCGGAGCAGAAGAACACGTCCTCCTCCTTGATGTCGAACACGCTCCGCATCGTCGTGTTGGCCCCGACCAGATAGCCGCCGGTGCTGTGCACAATCCCCTTCGGTTTGCCGGTGGTTCCGGAGGTGTACAGCAGGAACAGCGGGTCCTCCGCGTCCATCGGTTCGGCCGGGTATGGCGCGCGCGGTGATTTCTCCATCTCCTCCGCCCAATCCAGGTCCCGCCCAGGGTGCCAATCCGCCCGCGCCGCATCGCCCACGCGCCGAACCACCAGCACCTTCTCCACCGTCGTGCCCACGATGGCCTCATCGGCGTTGCGTTTGAGCGGCACCACCTGACCCTTGCGCCAACCGCCGTCGGCGGTAATGAGCAATGTGGACCCGGCGTCCAAGATCCGGTCGCGCAACGCGTTCGCCGAGAAACCGGCGAAAACCACCGAGTGCATGGCGCCCAGCTTGGCGCAGGCGAGCATGGCGATGGGCAGCTCCGGGATCATGGGCAGATACAGCGTTACCCGGTCGCCGCGGCGCACCCCCAGCCGCGCCAGCATGTGCGCCGCCCGGTCCACCGCATCGCCAAGCTGGTCATACGTGAAGACCCGACTGTCGCCCGGTTCACCCTCCCAGATCAGCGCCACCTTGTTCTTCCGCCAGCCCTCCCGATGCCGGTCCACCGCGTTGTACGCCGCGTTGATGCGCCCGCCCGGGAACCACTTGGCGAACGGCGGGTCCCACTCAAGCACCGTCTGAAACGGCTCAAACCACGTAAGGTGACGTGCCTGCTCGGCCCAGTAGCCTTCAGGGTCCGCCTCGGCTCGCTCGTACACGCCCGGGTCCGTCCAGTTCGCCTGCGCACGGAAGGTCGCGGATGGGTCGAACCTTCGCTGATCCTGCCACAGGGTGTCCAACGTCTTATCCGCTTCTCCCACAGGGATGCCTCCTCACCAGGATGTTCGTATCACACGAACTATCTGAATCATATCATGAATCCGTGTTTTTTCGGGAGACGTCGTACGAGCCCTTCTCGCAGCATCAACCGACGGCGAGGCGAATAGCGTGGAAGTAGTTTCTTCGCATCATGGCACGAACAAACGAGGCGATCACGGGATGGCCCCACATGTCGTTCACGGCTGGCGGCGCTTGGCGGCGCGCGCGCGATGGCCGGCGGTACTGGCTGCGCTGTTGCTGGTGAGTATCCTCGGCGGCTGCGGAACCCTTCCCCCCGCACTCCGGGCGCTGCCCGATGCCCAGGTGGCGACGTCGCCGGGATCCGGCGGGTCTGCGGTGGGATCCAACGATGCCTTGCCGCCGCCCCGAGCCAAGACCGGGTCCGGCACGTCCCACCGCACGTCACCTCCCACGCTCCACCCGGGAGATCAAGGTCCCGCCGTCGTCACTCTCCAGCAATCCTTGGCTGCACTGGGTTACCTTCCGGTGCAGTGGGTAAGGGAAGGTGCGAGCGGAACCTGGGTGTGGCGCTGGCCTGTCTCCACCGTGCCCGAGTCCCTGCGCACGCTCTGGACGCCCGGCACTTACAACGTGCTCACCCAGGCCGCCGTGATGGCGTTCCAGGCGGTGAACGGACTGGCGGTGGACGGCGTGGCGGGTCCGCAGACGCAGGCCGCCCTGGCCGAGGCGCGGGCGCGTCACAGGACCAACCCGTGGGGCTACACCTTCGTCAGCGTCTCCGAAAGCCGGCCGGAAACGCTGACGCTCTGGCATGACGGGCAGGTGGTGCTGACCACCCGCGTCAACACCGGGATCCCGGAGAGCCCGACCGTGATCGGCACGTATCCCGTGTATCTCCAGTACCGGAGCCAGACGATGTCCGGGGTCACGCCGTGGGGTGAACACTATTCGGATCCGGGTGTACCCTACGTCAGCTACTTCTATCGCGGCGAGGCCATTCACGGTTTCGAGCGTGCGGCGTACGGCTACCCGCAGAGCCTCGGCTGCGTCGAGCTGCCGGTGAGCAAGGCCGCGCAGGCCTGGCCGTATCTGCACATCGGCACGCTGGTTCACATCGAGGGCAACGGCTGATCCGTGGTCTACTCGTCCCACGGTGCGCATAGAGTGGTGGTGTAGGACGAGTTGATCGTCCCCATCGGACGATCCCGGCCTCCCCTCGCACAACCCCATTGGCGATAGAGCTCGCCAAAATTGCCCGTCCTGCATGTTCGGACGTGGCTGATGGCTCCTGCTGCGGCGCGTCGCCAGCGGCAGGAGCTCTTTTTTTGCCCTGCCCGGCCCGGTGTCGTCCGGCATGGCTTGGCCCAACCCAGCTTGACTCCATCCCTGCAGTGCGGAGGTGCCGCATGCAGCCTGACGTTATCGAGTTGGCGATCACGACGAGAATGTCGCGAGAAGGTCATCGGCCGTGAGAAGATGCAAAGTGTCGGTTACCTTGTGTATGTACGGAGCTGCATTCCGCTCCTGCATGGCCTCCAAGATGGTTCGGCCGTGAAAGTCGTAGATGTCGGTCTGCATCAGCAGTTCCGTAAGGTTCCCCTGAGAGTCGAGATCACAAGCCAGCACTCTGTGCTGCTGGCTCAGGATGTAGGACACGATCCCCGCTGTGGTGGTTTTAGCGCATCCGCCCTTTTGAATCGAGAATGTAACGGTAATCGCCATGGCTTGTCCTCTCCCGCGGACCGGCTTATCGTTTGTATGCTTCTCCTCGAGGCAATACCCGAACGACAGACAAGACTTTCACTTCGTCATCGACTGTGAACCGAACGCGCCAGTCTCCCACACGCAAGCGATATTCGCCGCCGGAGTTGGTGAGCTTCTTGACGTCTCCTCGCCCTGTGGCCGCGAATGTATCAACAGCCTCCACGATCCTTCGCACAGTGAACTTGTCCAGCCGCCGCAGGTCTTTCACGGCATTCCGCGACCATCTCACCTCGTAGGTCATAAACCAAGCTCCTGCCGCAGCTCATCCGTGGACAGTGTACGACCGGCGCGAATATCGGCCTTACCTTCCTCCACCGCCTTGCGTTCTTCATCGGTCTCCGGTTCGTCATCCAAAGGCGCATTTTCTAGCGCACGGCGCACCGGATCATCCGCACCGTCCAGGATACTTTCGAGTGACTTCCGGACAGCAGGGAGCAGGCCTTCTGGAATGGCGTCCAACATGCGGTGCAACTCTTCCCTCTCCGCGCTCACTATCATCAATCCCCTCGGCTTCTGGTTAGGTCGCTTGATGCTGATGCTGTCCAGACGACTGCCCATCCTGCTGACTTCCGGCCAGCCAACTGAGCAAGGCGGCTCTTGAGAAGCGCCATTCCTTGCCCACCTTACGCCCCGGCAACCGGCCCATGCGCGCTTGTTCACGTACCGTCCACGGGCTGACACCAAGCAGTTCGGCGGCTTCCTCGACGTTGAGCACGTCTTTCTGCACCTCGCCGCACCTCCCGCATCTTCTTCGCTCATTGTACAAGACAGCACAAAACTACACAACACAACACTTCACATTCCATCGAAAACGTGCTATGCTAGAGGCACCTGATTCCGATAACTTCCGTTATCACCATCGACAACGCCCTGCTCGCCGGATCTTTAGCGGCGGACGACGGCCATCGCCCGTTCCGATGGATGCTCGCCGTCGGCCTTGTCGTCACAGCGGTACAGGCCGTCCTGGCCACGGGGGCCGCCCGTCTGCTGCAGATGCCCGCGTGCCGTTGGTCCGCTGCCGTCCTCCTGTTCCTGAGGGCCATCCGCATCGCCGCGGGCGCCGGCTTCCCCGTCAGGTCTCACCCCCAACTGGCTGCGGATGCTGCGCATCTGCGCGGTCACCATCGCAGGTAACATGGACAACATGGTCTGGCTCGGCACCCGCGTGGGCCATCTCCACGCCTGGCTCGCGGGCATCGCCGTCGCGTGCGTGCCGCTGTTCGCATGGGTGGCCGCCTTCTTTGCCGAGCAGTGCGCGCAGCACGGCTGGGTGCTGCTCCTCGCCGCGGGCATGGCCGCCTGGGCTGGGTGCGGGCTCGTTCTGCAGGCACCGCCGCCGTGGGCCATCACGTCGTCGGTGCTCTGGCGCACCTGGATGGCGTGGCTGCAGGCTATCCCACCTACCGCCCTGCAGGCCGAGCTGAGCGCCCTGGCGGTGGCGGTCGGTGTCGCGCTGCGTCGCGTGCGCGCGTGACGCGCGGACGGGCGCTGCCGATGCGCACGCAGACGCTGCGAGGTGCGTGCGCGTGCCCAAGTCACGCGCGGCCCCTCCGGCCTTACGTGTACGCGCGCTCAGTGCACAGGCCCGCGCCACTCGTCGGCGAGAAGGCCATACAGGGCGTGATCGACATAGTGGTCATAGAGCCACTCGGCGTGCCGCCGGCAGCCCTCGTACCGGAAGCCGAGCCGCTCTGCGACGCGGCGGCTGCGCGTGTTCTCGACGGCCGCGCGGATCTCCACGCGGTGGAGTTGCAGCTCGCGGAATAGGTGATCGATGAGGCCCGCGCACGCGGCGGTCATGATGCCGCGCCCCTCGAATCCCGCCGCCAGCCAATAGCCGAGAGCGGTATCGCGGTGCGTCCAGTGGATGTAATGCAGCCCCACCACCCCCGCCAGCTGACCCTGATACCAAATACCCATCTCCGCGCCGTTCTGCGCCGCGTACCTGCGCAGGCCGTCCTCGATGAAGCGCCGCGTGTCCGCCTCCGACTGCACACTGTCGACGAAGCCTAGCCAGCGCCGAAGGTGCTCACGCGATCCGTCCAGCGCCCGAAACACCGCCCCCGCATCGCGCGGCTCGAGCAAGCGGAGACGAATGTCCGGTGTGACCTGGAGGTGGAACATTCCCGAGACCTCCTTCACTCTCTGCGGATGGTGACAGCAGCGACAATGACCGCCCCCCTGGCGGATATGCAGGGCTGGGGGGCCTGTTCGGTTGGTGTCATCGCCAGGTTGGCCCCACTTTAGCACAAAAGTGCGTGCACGGGCGTTTGCGTTCTAGCACGCGCGAAAGAAAGCGTGTCAACGGTCGCCCACGCCTCGCAGGGGCAACGCGCATCCCCCGGGGTTTACGCATTGCAGGGGAGATGTAGATCAAGTAGCATCATGAATTATGGGAATCGTGTCGGAAGTGTCGGCAACACACATTGGGACGCTGGAGTCCAGAGATAGGGGATGCATGTATCGGCGGCACCCTACCCCGAAACGCCGGCGACTGGCACAGGCGTACGAGCCTTCCCGGCCGCATATCTGACGGTTGTCACGCGGATCCGACGTACCAAAGGAGAGACGCAACATGCAAGGATTCCCGGGATCACTACAACCCCCGTACTACGCAGTGATCTTCACCTCGCTGCGAACCGAGGGTGACGACGGCTATGCCGCCATGGCGGACGAGATGATGCGGCTCGCACAAGAGCAGCCGGGCTTTCTTGGCGCGGAAAGCGTGCGCGGCGCCGACGGGCTCGGTATCACCGTGTCGTACTGGGCGTCCGAGGAGGCCATCGCCAACTGGCGAAACCACGCGCGCCATCGCCTCGCGCAGCGACTCGGGCAGAAGCAGTGGTACGAGCGCTACAGCGTGCGGGTATGCCGAGTCGAACGAGCGTACGAATTCGAGCGGACGAATGATCCGCAAGGGGACGGCACACGGTCGTGAGGCGTGACGTATCGCGCGCTATGGCGCGGATGGGTGGCGCGCGAGGCGCGCCATCGCGCCGGATAGCGGAGGGACCTTACGCTAAGCCGCCGGCGAGGCGGCGACACGCGACAGGGAGTGAGGCTCGGGTGCGACGCGTGGAAGTATGTCCGCACAGCGCGGCGTGGCACACGATGTTCGAGGAGGAAGCCGTCAAGCTGGAGCGCGTGTTCGGCGAAGCGTGCATCGGGGTGCACCATATCGGCAGCACGGCGGTGCCGGGGCTGGATGCAAAACCGATTATCGATGTTCTGGTCGTGGTCCGGGACATCCTGCGGGTGGACGCGCACAATGCAACCATGGCCTCCATGGGCTACGAAGCCATGGGTGAATACGGCATCCCTGGGCGGCGGTTCTTCCGTAAGGGTGCAGACCGGCGCACGCATCACGTGCATGTGTTTGAGGAAGGGAATCCGGAGATTGACCGGCACCTGGCGTTTCGGGACTATCTGCGTAACCATGCTGAGGTGCGAAACGCCTACGGCGCCCTGAAGCGGCAGTTGGCGCAGGCCTTCCCTTACGACATCGAGTCGTACATACGCGGCAAGGCACCCTTCATCGCGGCTGTCGAGCAGGAGGCCCTGGCTTGGTACCGGGAGCTCCGCGGCGCGCCACCCGGCTGAGACCACCTAGAGCGGGGCTCCCATGAGAAGACCATCAGCGTGTACGCGTTCGGTGCGGGAGCGTAAAGTGGCGCGAGGAGGTGGTGGAATGACGCACGGGCGGATCGACTTCGGCCAGGCCGCCTCCGACTACAGCAGGTGGAACAACACGTTCCCCGACGAGGCGTTTGAGCGGCTGGGGCGGATCGGCGCGCTTGAGACCTCCTTCACCGCGCTCGATCTCGGCTGCGGCTCCGGCCTCGCCACCCGCGCGCTGGCCGCTCGCTGTGCGCTTGCCATTGGCGTGGACCCGTCTCCAGCGTTGATCGCGGAGGCGGAGGCCATCGAGATCGCGGATGGAAGGCGCCGCAACATCCGCTACTTCGTGGCACCGGCAGAGGCGCTCCCAGCTGAGATAGGCGTGGTGGACACGGCGGTGGCGGTGCGCGCCTGGCACTGGTTTGACAGAATCCGCGTCCTTGCCCAGCTTCACCGCACGCTGCGCCCGGGCGGTTGGCTGGCGGTGATGGATTCCGTGTTTCTGCCGAACGAAAGCGAAGTCGCGCGGCGGACTGCGGAACTGGCACGGACCTTTCGGAGGGAAGGGTCGCTTGCGGCAGGATCGAAGGCCGGAGCCAAGGCGCTGCGCACGGGCATGCCAGCCGCCTGGTTCGACGAGTGGGCGGAGGCGGGCTACGAGATCGTGGACGAGTGGCAGTTTCGCTACATCGTGACCTTCTCCCACGAGGGATGGCGCGGCCGCGTGCGGGCGTTGTCCTATGTCATTGCGATGCAGCCGCACGAGCGCGCTGCACTCGACGCGAAGCTCGCCGAGATGCTGACCCGCGACTTTCCCCAAGAACCGCTGGAAATCCCGCATGCGTGCTTTGGCGTGGTGCTATGGAAGGGGGACAAACCGAGGTGATGAAGCCGTGAGGGCAGCTGCACTCCACGGTTTTCTGCTGGCTTTCGGACTCATCCTGCCCATCGGTATGCAGAACGGCTTCATCCTTATGCAGGGTGCACTCCACAGGTCGTTCCGCAACGCTCTCCCCGCCGTGCTCACCGCCGCGCTGTGTGACACATTGCTCATTGCTGTGGCGGTGCTCGGCGTATCGGCTGCTGCGCTCCATGTCGCGTGGATCCGCTACACCTTCGGTGTGGTCGGCATCGCGTTCCTAATCTACATGGGCGTATCCACCTGGCGCGAGCAGGACCCGCCGCAGGAGGCGGCCACCACAGAAGCGGCTGAGGCCGACTCAAGCCCGTGGCCCGCTCGAAGGCAAATGGGCTTCTCTGCATCGGTGTCGCTGCTCAATCCGCACGCGCTGATGGACACCTTGGCGGTCATCGGCGGAAGCGCCGCCGCGTACACCGCGTGGCGGGAAAAGCTGGCGTTCGGCGCTGCGTGCGCGGCCGTCTCCTGGGTCTGGTTCTTTGGCCTATGCATCGCCGGCCACCTCGCCGGCCGTGCGGCACTGCAGCGCGCCTCGTTCGCCTGGCTCCGCCGCATCTCCGCCGTGATGATGTGGGGCTCCGCGGTGTACTTGGCGTACATGGTGTGGACGTAGAAGTAGAGAGGCGTGTTTCTGATCTGGCAATTGAAAAGAGTTGTGCCAGAATCAAGCCGAGGCTCGTGTAAACAAGACCGACAGTCACTCTGTGTAAAGGTTGGCCGACCTTCGGAGTGACTGTCCTGTCGCTCATTCGGCCCGAGCGTCGGTGCTGCAGGCCCCGCCCACAGCCCGTCAGGCGCACCCTGGCGGGCTGTCATACGTTTTGCATAGTGTTTTGTGCAACATCCACAACATGGATTCGTACACAGGGTTGACCTCACCCCATCCATCACCCCACCGGCGTGCCGTTCGGTGCCGGATGGTCCGGGCGAAGCAGCACCACATCCCCTTCCTCCGGAATCCCGCCCAGCACCAGCACCTCCGACGCAAACCCGGCAATGCGGCGCGGCGGGAAGTTGACTACCGCCACCACCTGCCGTCCCACGAGCGCCTCCGGCTGGTAGCGGCGCGTGATCTGCGCGCTGGATGCTTTAACGCCGAGCGGCCCGAAATCTATCCACAGCTTGATGGCGGGCTTTCTCGCCTCCGGAAACGGCTCCGCCCGCACCACGGTGCCGATCCGGATGTCCAGCTTCTCGAAATCCTCGATGGTCGCCACGTCCGATAACCCCTTTGCCGCCGTTGTTTCGATCCGTGCGCCAGCAGCGCAGGATTTCTCGCCGCCAGAGCGAACCCTATCCCTTACGCCGCTGTGAAGGAGGACCACGATGCTACCTGAACATCATCTGCAGAGCGATCCGAACATCGTCGAGTGGCTGCGCGAAGGCAGCAAGCACAACCTCGCATGGAACCTGATTGGCATCCGTGTTGAAGACGCGGGCCACGGCTGGGCGCAGCTGCGTCTCCCGTTTGATCCGAAGCTGCGCCATCCGGGCATGCGCGTCCATGGTGGCTTCCTGGCCACCCTGGCGGACTCCGCCGTCGCCGCCGCCCTCATGCCCATGCTCGAGCCCGGCGAGGACCTCGTCACCATCGACCTGAAGATCAACTATCTCAGGTCCGTCCGGGACACGGACGTGATCGGCCTAGCCAAGGTCAAGCATAAAGGCCGCACCACCGCGCTGTTCGAATGCACCCTGTACGACGCTGAATCCGGCAAACAGGTAGCCTACTGTACAGCGCTGTACATGATCCTGCGCCGCGACGGGGCGTGACGGCGTGGACCGCACACGGGGGAGCGCTGCGCCGGCCGCGGCGGCGGGAGCGGCAGGCGGCGGGAGCGGCGCCTTCGATCACGCCACATAAGCCGGAAAAACCCGCTTATCGCGCTCGTTGGGGCCGCGATCGCGCCACATAAGCGAGATAAACCGCCTTATTCGCCCCGTAGACGCTGCGATCGCGCCACATAAGCCGGAAAAACCGCCTTATCCGCCCCGCCGGAGCCGCCATGGCGCCACATAAGGCGGAAAAACCCGGTTATCCGACCCGCAGAGGCCGCAATCGCGCCCCCGCTCCCACCGACGCCCGCGCCACCCCGGCGGCGGCGCATCGCCTCACTACCGCCGAAGCGGTGGCTCCAGCGGCACGTGGGCAGGACTGCCCGCCGGCGTGAAGCCAAACACCTCGCCGTAGAACGAGAGCTCCGCCTCCAGCGAGTGGCGGATGTTCTCGCCACGGCGGAAGCCGTGACCCTCGCCCGGGTACGTGACGTAGGCAGCGGGTACGCCGCGAGCGCGCATCGCGTCCACCATGCGCTCCGCTTGATTCGGCGGCACCACCTTGTCGTCGAGACCCTGGAAGAAGATCACTGGACAATTCAGCCTGTCCGCATGATGGATGGGCGATCTCGCCTCATACACCTCCCTCGCCTCGGGGTAGGGGCCAATGAGGCCGTCGAGATAGCGCGACTCAAACTTGTGCGTGTCCTGCGCGAGGAGCGCCAAGTCCGAGACGCCGAAGTAACTGGCGCCCGCTCGGAACGTGTTGGTGAAGCACAGTGACGCGAGTGTGGTGTAGCCGCCGGCGCTGCCGCCGCGGATGGCCATCCGCTCCCCGTCCACCTTGCCCTGCTCCGCCAGGTAGCGAGCCCCGGCCGCGCAGTCCTCCACGTCGACGATGCCCCAGCGGCCCTTGAGCAGATCCCGGTAGGCCCGGCCGTACCCCGTGCTGCCACCATAGTTCACGTCGAGCACGGCGATGCCGCGGCTCGTCCAGTACTGGATCTCCAGGTCGAACGCCGACGATGTGGCAGACGTCGGTCCGCCGTGGCTCAACACCAATAGCGGCGGCTTCTCCCCCTCCGGCGCAACGAAATCCCTGTTCTTCGGTGCGTAGTAGAACGCGTGCGCCACGCGCCCTTCTGCCGACGGGAAGGTGATGGCTTCCGGTGTGGAGAGATAGGCCGGATCGACCGACGCCTCGACGGACTTGCGCAGTACCTCGTGAGTGCCGGTGTCCAGATCAACCCGCACCACACTCGCCGGATGTACCGCCGACGCCGCGACGCAGGCCACCGTCGGACCCTGCACCACCGGATTCGCCAGGTGCGTGAACGGGAGTGGCAACGGCGTCAGCTCGCCCGTGTCCAAGCGGAGCGTGGCCATTGTCCACAGGCCGTTTTCGTTGTAGCAGCAGACGAGCGTCCGCTCATCGGCGAAGCCGTAGGTGGTCTGACCGAACACCCATTGCGGCACGCCGAACTCCGCCTCCATCTCGCAAAGCGGCTGCGCGCGACCAGCCGCATCGTCCCAACGGTAGAGGTTCCACCAGCCTGTCCTGTCGGACACGAAATACAGACGCCCGTCCGGCGCGAACATCGGCTGAAAGATGGACTCGCTCCTGCCACCCGCGACCAGACGCGCGTTCACCAAGCCGCCGTCGTCGCTGAACTCGGCCAGCCACAACTCCGTCCCGTCCCATGGCATGTTGGGGTGATTCCAGGTCAGGTAGGCGACGTGACGCCCGTCTGGGCTGAGCGCAATGGACGCGTAGAAGTCGTTGCCCGCGGCCAGCACCTGCACATCGCCGGGCCCTGCGGGCGATCCGGCCCGCGCGCCAGCCGCCCCTGAGAGTGGCACCGCCACCAGCGTGTTGACCGGCTCGCCACCGGCCGTGTGGTCCTCGCGCACGCACAGCAGGCGGGCGCGAGGGGTGTCGAAGGCGAGATCCGCATAGCGCATCCCGGGCGTCGCCGTGACCGGCTCGGGCGCGCTCGCCGCCTCCCCGGAGAGGCGCACCCGGTAGATCTGCTGATCATCGAACTGCACGAAGTAGACGGCGTCGCCCGCGACGAGATACGACCTGCCGCCGTACTCGTGCACGCGCGTCCGAGCGTTCCACGGCGCAGGGATCACGTCCACCCTGCGCCCGTCGGCGAATCGCCGCACCACCACGCTCCGCCCGCCTTCCTGCGGACGGCCCTCCATCCAAAACACCTCATCTCCCGCCAACGTCACCTGACCCACCGTGATCCCACCGGCCACGATGAGGTCGGTCGTGATGGGTGACTCCCATGTACCGTACGGTGCCACTCGCGCCACTCGTATTCCGCCTCCTCTGTCGGTCTCACCCGCACCCGCCCACGCCAGCCGCCCGCTGCGCGGCCGCGGGCGGTGCTCCATGTCCATCATACCTGAAGAGTCGGTCAGTTGCTGCACCTGTGCTCTGCCTGCGGAGTCTGATACGTTGCGCACGCGGGGCGGGGAACGGTACAATCAACCCGTCTGTGCGACTGTCGCATCACGGCAAACCAGCCCAGTCCGCAAGGGGGTTATCCCAAATGGAAGATACGAACAACTCGAGCGCACTACCGCCTATCGAGGTCAGCGTGGTGGTGCGCGCGCCCGTGGATAAGGTGTGGCAAGCTGTGGCCACCGCGGAGGGTCTGGGCGCGTGGTTCATGCACAGTACGCTGGAACCCGTGATCGGCCACGCATTTGTCCTTCACGCGGGACCCTACGGCGACTCGCCCTGCCGAATCACGGACCTTGATCCGCCGCACCGCATTGGCTTTGACTGGGACGAGGATTGGCACCTGACCATCTCGCTTCAACCCGTCGATCCCCATCACACCCAGGTCACCCTCACCCACGACGGCTGGTCCGCCGACAAGACCACCCGGTTCGGCCAGCCGCACACCGTCGTCCGCCGCGTCATGGAGGAAGGCTGGACGCGGAAGGTGAAGGAGAGTCTACCGGCGTACGTCGAGCGGTGAGCGCGCGCCGGGAGGCAGACGCGCGGGGCGCGGCGCGGGGGTGGCGGGCAGGCGGCGACTGGCGGGGGCCGGCGGGCAGGGGCTTCTCCGACCCGATAAGCGCGTTTTTCCGCCTTATCCGGCGCGATCGCGGCCTCCGCGGAACCGATAAGCCGGTTTTTCCGCCTTATCCGGCGAGATCGCGGCCTCTGCGGAACCGATGAGGCGGTTTTTCCGCCTTATCCGGCGAGATCGCGGCCTCCGCGGAACCGATAAGCCGGTTTTTCCGCCTTATCCGGCGAGATCGCGGCCTCCGCGGAACCGATAAGCCGGTTTTTCCGCCTTATCCGGCGCGATCGCGCTCCCATCCGCCCTCATAAGCTGGCTTTGCCGCCTTATCTGGCTCGGCTACGTGCTCCCGCCAACCCCGCTCGCGCCGCGACCCGTTTACATCCCCGCCCTGTTGTGCCATGATGGACGTGGACTATCGAAAAATTCGAAAGCAGGCGCCCGCCTGAGTGCCGAGGGTGCCACCGCACACGCGAGCGAGAGCGCGGCGGCGAGCCCCGGCGGACGCCCGCGATCGATGAGGAGGGGTTGGGGTGGCATCACCGCAGAGTCAGCCGATCCGACAGATGCTGCTGCAACAGAAGGAAGCTGCAAAGAACCATCCGCCGGCGCCGCTGGAGGAGCAGCGGCGCAACCTGGATGCGATGGGTCAACTGACCCCCGTGCCCGCCGATGCGGTGGTGGAACGCACCACCATCGGGGGTGTGCCGGGGGAGTGGGTGTCGGTGCCGGAATCGAGAGCGGATCGGGTGTTTCTGTACCTGCATGGCGGCGCATACTTTCTCGGCAGCTGCGCATCGCACCGCGGCTTCGCGGTTCGCCTGGCGCGGGCGTGCGAGGCTCGCGTGGCGCTCATCGAGTACCGGCTGGCACCCGAGCACCGATTCCCGGCCGCGGTGGAGGATGCGGTGGCGGCCTACAAGGCTATCCTGGAGAGTGGTGTGGAGCCGGGGCGTGTCGTGATCGGCGGTGATTCCGCGGGCGGCGGCCTGACCGGGGCCACGCTGGTGGCGCTTCGTGACACAGGCGTGCCGCTGCCGGCCTGCGCAGTGCTTCTGTCGCCGTGGACAGACCTGGCGACCACCGGGGAGTCACTGAACACGCGGGCCGAGCGCGATCCCTTCCTCGACGCCGACGGTATCCGCCTGGCGCCGAAGGTCTACCTGGGCGATGCCGATCCTCGCCATCCGCTCGCCTCACCGCTGTACGCGGACCTGCGCGGGTTGCCGCCGCTGCTGATCCAGGTAGGTGATGATGAGTGCCTGCTCGACGACAGCGTGCGCTTTGCGGACAAGGCCAAGGCCGCCGGCGTGGACGCCACGCTCCACATCTTCTCGGAGATGTGGCACGTGTTTCAGACCTTCCCGATCCCGGAAGCGGATGAGGCCATCCGGGAGATCGGCGAGTTTGTGCGGCGCCATACGCCGTAAACACGACTGCATCCGAGGTGACGGCATGACGCAGCTGAAACCCAGCGCCCAGCGCGTGCAGGACGCCATCCGCGCGCTGGGCTACAACTTCACTGTACTCGAGCTCGCAGACAGCACTCGCACCGCCGCCGAGGCGGCTGCGGCGGTGGGGTGCGAGGTGGCGCAGATCGCCAAGTCGCTCGTCTTTCGCGGTGAGCAGACGGGGGAGCCGGTGCTCGTGATTGCCGCCGGCCATCACCGTGTGAATGAGCAGCGAATTGCGGATCACCTGGGCGAGCCCATCGGGAAGGCCAACGCCGACGATGTGCGGGAGCAGACGGGGTTCGTGATTGGCGGGGTGCCGCCCATCGGCCACGCGCGTCCGCTGCGGACGCTGATTGACGAAGACCTGCTGCAGTTTGACGTGATCTGGGCCGCCGCGGGGCACCCGCACGCGCTGTTTCAACTCACACCGCAAGCGCTGGTCGCCATGACCGGTGGCACCGTGGTGCGGGTGGTGTGACCCGTCCCCCATGCTGGCACTTACGGGGTCGCAGCGCCGGGCATGACCTATGCGACCCTCCGGGCGCCGCGAACCGCGCCGCCTCACCGTGCACCACCGCCAGCGCCTATCGATGATACGGTTCCCCCCGCGCAATGCGCAGGCCTCGATACAGCTGCTCAAGCAGTACGATGCGCGCCAGCTGATGCGGCAACGTGATGGGGCCAAAGCTCCACCGCACCGCGGCCCGATGTACAATCCTCGGGGCCAGGCCGCATGTTCCGCCAATGACAAACACGAGCCGCCCATACCCCGCCTGCTCGAGCTCCACCTGACGACGGCTCCACGCCTCCGAGCTGAGCATCTCACCGGTGCGGTCGAGGACCACCACGCCATCTCGCTCGCGCAGATGGCGCTCCAGCCTATCCGCTTCCCGCTCGAGCACCGCCGCCACCTGCGCGTCCGAGGGGTTGTCCGGCACCGGATCATCCGGCACCTCCGTCACCTCCAGCCGGACATAGCGCGACAGCCGCTTCTGATACTCCTCCGCGGCCTCGCGCCAGTAGCGCTCCTTGAGCCGCCCCACGGCGAGCACCGTCCACTGCATCCCCCTGCCCCCCTTCCGGGACCATGTCAAAGACCCGCACATAAAAACCCCGGTGGACCTGTTCGTCCCCGGGGTCGTGCGTGCCGCATCTCACTCGCGCGCGCTGCGTCCCGCGTCGGCGGACGCTGCACACCATGCACGGCGCGTCAACCGAGGAATCCCCCGAAGCCGCTCCATGGCGCCAAGGTGTCGCCTTCCTCATCGTCGCCCATCGCGGGCCGGGCCATCGCCGTTCGCACCGCCGGCATCGCGCCCAGCTTCACCTTGACGCTCATCAGCTTATGACCACGGTAAAGTCGGAGCGAAACGACATCCCCAGGGTGGTACTGGAACAGGTACGTGCGCAGGTCCGCCATGGTGCGCACATCGTGCTTGTCAATCCCGACGATCACGTCATTCGCCCGCACCCCTGCCTCCCGCGCGCTCGCAGAGGTGACGCTCTGCACCCACACGCCGTAGTCCACCGGCACATCCGGCCAGTATGCATCGGGTAGCGCGGTCAGCGAGTAGCCGGTCACGCCGAGCGCGGGATGCTCCGCGTGGCCGGTACGGATGATCTGCTCCGCGATATGGCGCACCTGATTGGATGGGATGGCGAAACCCATACCCTCCACACTGGGCGCAGCGATCTTGCTGCTGTTGATCCCGATGATCCGCCCGTCGATATCCAGCAGCGGCCCACCGCTGTTCCCCGGATTGATGGCCGCATCCGTCTGGATCACGGTCTGATAATCGAGCACGACAGTCTGACCGCCCTGCTCCATCTGCACCGGCATGATCCGTTTGGTCGCGCTGACGATGCCCGCTGTCACCGAATTGGCGAAATCCAGCCCCATCGGACTGCCGATGGCAATGGCGGGCTCGCCGACCTCAATCGCATCTGAGTCCGCGAACACCGGCGGTGTGACCGACTTCACCGGGTCCACTGGGACGCGAATCACCGCCAAATCCGTGTACGGGTCCGTGCCCACGACCTCGGCCCGCACATGCTTACCGCTGGGCAGCACCGCATCCACCTGTGCGGCATCCTGAACCACGTGGTTATTGGTCACGATGTAGCCATAACGGGCATCCTTCAGAATCAGCACACCGGTGCCGATACCCTGCGTCTCCAGGCGCGTGCGTTGCGCGAAGAAGTCCGAGACCTGCGAGTAATTCACGATGCCCATGACCGCAGGTTGTACCTTTTTCACCGCCTGCACGATGCCATCGTCCAAACGAAACCGCACCGGCGATGCGACCCGAAGCAGGTGTTCTCCGCCGTCGCCTCCCGACCAGAGTCCACTGATGCGGTTCCACCAGTCCGCGAAGCTCACCGGCTGCACGTCAGCATCCCGCGGCCCGACCGGTGCAAACAGGTCTGGCGATGGGTCTCTTTGGGGCGTGCTTCGGGCGTGATCGGCCGACGCAGACGCGCACGCGGTGCCCGCAGCCCAGGCCCAACCAGGGGCCCACGCGGCGGCAAGCCACCCCAAGCATGCGCACGCCGCCGCCACACGCAGACGGCTCCCCCGCCGCTGCCCATCCGGTCGTCTCGTCACATGGTTTTCCGCATCCGCCTTCATGTACACCCCGTCCCCTCATCCTTTCCATTGGACAGGGTGCCCGGCACCATGCGCAGGTATTCCCAGCGCATCGCCCCCGAGCGAACGCAGCAGCGTCGCCTCCGTTCGGCTGGTGTGGTGCAGGCGAACCACCTCGAGCAGGTCCCGGCGCGCATCCGTCAGCACGGATCTCATCGTCAGTTCCGCCAACTCCGGCAGGTTGTTCTCCTCACTGAGATGCGCCAGGTAAAGGTCCACGGGCGCATCGGCCGTTTCGCACAGCACCTCCGCCACCGCCCACGCGGCATCCTCATTCGACAAGTGGCCCTTGTCGCCGAGGATGCGGCGTTTGAGGTGCCACGGGTATCGGCCCGCGCGCAGCATCTCGACATCGTGGTTCGTCTCCACCACCGCGCACTGACAGCCTCGCAGCGCATCGCGCGCCGCGTCGCTCACATAGCCCAGGTCCGTCAACACCACGAAGGTACCGTCCGCGTGCTCCATGCGGAACATGAGCGGCTCTTCCGCGTCGTGCGAGACCGGGATGGGGTACACGGTCACATCCCCAATGCGCACGGGCAGACCGGCGCGCACCGGCGTCCAGTCCAAGCCGTCGGTCTCTTCACCTTTGGGCGATCTCGCCCACGTCCCCTCACTCGCATACACCCGCGGGGCCGCGCGCTTCAGCACCTGTCGCAGGCCCTTCACGTGATCGGCATGCTCGTGGGTCAACAGCAGCACGTCGATATCCTCGAGCGAGACGCCTGCGGTGGCCTTCAGCCGCCGATCCAGGTCTCGCCCGCTGATCCCGGCGTCCACCAGCATGCGAACCTCTTGCGTCTCCACGTACAGCGCATTTCCGCTGCTGCCACTTGCCAGCACACTGAATCGAAACAAAGTGTCTCCTCCCGCGGGTGCTAGGATACGGTGTCCACCTCACCCGTAAATGCGTTGATATAGTAGACCTGAGCGTGTGTCACCACGCGCCACACCGGAAACCAGTAGTTCATCCGGTGAACGTATCCCAGATTCACCTTCACGATGGTATTATCCGCCCCCGAGGAAGGCTTGTCCACCGAATTGGCGAGGCTGACCAGGGCGTCGAACGCGGAGATCACCGGTTTGGCCGCGCCGGCGGGGCGGATGTTGACCACGGCCGTCTGCGTGATGGACGTGATGCGACCATCCTGGGATTCCACCGTCGCCTGGACATCAAACAGGGGGTAGCCGCCGCTGACCTCCTCATATACGGTCGCATCGCGACTGGAGAGCGCGGCGTCCGGCTGATACAGACTCGGCTGCCAGAGCGGCGGGGAACCGCTCGGCGCCGCCTGCGCCGGCGGCTGCGTATAGGTGACGTGCCATTCTCCCACCGCCACCCGTTGGATCATACCGGATCGGCGATGAATCGTACCCTGCACAGGGTCTGCCACCACCGCGTCTTTCCCCGGCAGCATCGCCTGCGCCAGGTCCGTGAGCGATGGTTGAGCAGGATCCGCCTCCAAGGACGCCAACTCCGGCTTGTCGCCGGGTACATCCGCAGCGAGCACAAAGCCGCGCTCGGCCAGCAGGGTGCGCGTGTCCACGAGCAGATCCTGGTCCGATGTGGCGGCCTGCAGCATGTCTTGACGCTGCAACCAGACCTGCCAGCCGAGCAGCAGATCCAACAGCGCAAACGCGATGATCAGCCACGTCTTCACGCGCTCCCAGTTCATGAGCCCGACCACCCCTGAATGAGATCACCCGTAACGGCGTCGAGCATCCCCAGTGTGGCGCCATCCTGCACCACTTGATAGGCGGGAATCAGGCGCACGCCACCCTCCACCGCCACGGCGTGGTAGCCGAGTGTGACGCTCAGCCTGCCCAGATCCGCCTTCGGCCAGGTGCTGTGGATGGCATCTCGCAGCGCCTGCGCGCCCATGACCTGGACGCTCACTGAGGAGTTCCGCTGATCCAGCCGGCGGACGGACACCTGGCAGCGAATCACCTCATCCCCGCTGATTGCAACGCGGTATTCCCCCATGGCATCCAGCAGCGGATAGCCGTCGACGTAGCTGCGAAAGACCAGATCCGTGGTGCTGGCGCCATCGCCGGACGGAGGCGTCAGCAACACCCCTTGCGGAGTGCCGCCGTGGTTGCGCAGAAAGGCCGCCGCCGCTTCGAGGTCCGATGTCGTCCCGCCACCGGACCGAGTGGTGGGTGTGACGGCGGGATCGTCAAAATGGACCAGACCCGCCTGCGCATCGTAGCGGACAACGCGGCTCCCATCTGTCCACATCACGGTGCCGGGCATGGGGTCAATCCGGCTCACCACCTCCGGATTGACGAAGAAGGCGTGAACCAGCGGCGCGAGCGGTGTATTCGCAATCGACCATGTTGTGACGGGCATCCACAGTCCCTGTGCCGGGACCAATGAGGCACTTCCGGCGACGAGCGGCAACCATCCGCTTTTGCTCACATCCTCCGCCGCCTCGGACATCGCCTGCGCGGCCGACACTGCCATCGGCGCACCGTACCAGCCCGCCTGCGTTCGCACCTCAAGATACATGGGACCCCCGGTGCTCGGTGCCACCATCCACAGCGCGTCTCCCGCCAAGGCGAACGGCAGCTGCCCGAACGCGGACAGGCGGCTCGCGTCCGGCAGCACGTTGAGCGCCACGGGGTAGGTGAAGGCCACGCGCACCGGGTTGCTCGAGGCAGGACCTGTGACCGGCCGCATCGGTCCAATCAGCCCCGCGTGCAGCCAGTTGTACCAGCGCGTCCAGACCTCTCCGCCTACCGGTAGAACGCTCGCCAGCGCAGGCTTGGCGGTGTACACCACGACCTGAGGTTCGATGGCGGTGGCCAGCTGCGGCTGTGGCGAGGCCGTCGTCACCGCGCGCGGCGCCACCTCCACATCGGCGGCGCGCAACCAGTTCCCCTGCCACAGCGTCCAACTGAGTACCATGCTGAGCGCCACCAGGCAGGCCAGCAGCAGGTTTTTGATCACGGCGAGGCGCACGGTCTCACCCCCTCCGCCGCGCGCGGGAGGACCACCGTGACGCGCGTCCCCACACCCGGTTCGCTCGCGATGCTGACGTCGCCGCCGTGCCACTCCGCAATCTCGCGCACCAGTGCCAGACCCAAGCCGCTTCCGCCCATCCTGCGCGATCTCGCCTTATCCACGCGATAGAAGCGCTCAAATACGTGCGGCAGGTCCTCGGCCGGGATGCCGATGCCCGTATCCTCCACCATCACCCGGATGCTGTCGCCTTCCGCCTCCGCACGTACCTGCACCGCACCGCCGCGCGTGGTGTACTTGAGCGCATTGGAGAGGAGATTGTCGAGCAGGCGGTCGAGCAGCTCCGCGTCCCCCTCCACCGCGCAATCGGTGCACGCGGCGTCGACGCGCAGATCCACCCCGGATCTATCCGCCTGCACGCGAAACCGCTCCGCACAACGGTGCAGCCACGCCTGCACCGCCACGGGGCCCACGCGAGCACCGCGAGGCCTCGTCTCCAGTCCCGATAGTTGCAACAGGTCCTGGGTGAGGCGCACCATCCGATCCGCTTCGCGCGCAATCACATTCAGGAAGCGCAGCCGCATCTCATCATCAATGCCCGGTTCTCGCACGGCGTCCGCGTACGACCGGATGGTGGTCAGCGGCGTGCGCAACTCGTGCGAGACATTGGCCACAAAGTCACGCCGGGCTCGATTGAGCTTCTCCTGCTCGGTGACATCGCGCAGCACCACCACGTACCCCGTCACCTGGCCCTCCGCGCGCATCTCGCTCATGTGCACGTGGAGGATGCTGTCCCCCAGCTCGCGCAGAAAGGCGCGCGTGCGCGCGCGTGCACCCCCTTGTGTACTCCCCTCCGCGAGCGCATCCGCCAAGCGCAGCTTGTCCGCGCTCACCTGCAACGCGGCCGCCCCACCCGGGAGAAAGCGCAGCGCGGCGTCGTTACAGAACAGCGGGTGCCACTGCGCGTCATAGGCGATCACGCCATCCCCCATGTGCCGGATCACCGCCTGCAACCTGTCGCGCTCCCGCTCGCCCGCGGCCAGCGCTTCCTGCAGGCGGTCTGCCAGGTGGTTGATGGCACGGGCGAGATCGCCAAATTCGTCATCGGCATTCACAGGCACTCGCTGCGAGAAATCCCCGTTCGCCATCCGTCTTGCCTGACGCGTGACCGCGCGGATGGGCTCCGTCAACGTCCCCGATACGATGGTGCCCAGCACCGCGGTGAGGGCGAGGGCAATCACGCTGCCCGTGTAAAACAGCCGCGTCACCTGCCGGATGGTATCGTACGTGGCCTGCATCGACTGCACGGTCTCGACGACGCCTTCCAAAGTGCGGCCGGACAAGACGGGCACCGCCACCTCCAGCACCGGCTGGCGCGTGATGGGGTCCTGTCGCACCGCCGATGCCGGACGACGGCTCACGAAGACCTGTGTGGCCAGGGAGTCCATCCGCTTTTGTCCAATCAGGGCGGGTTCCTGGGGCGCGTAGACGACGACACCGTCGGCCCCCAGGACGAACACCTCGCCATTGAGGTACTGCCCAAGCGCACCGAACAGGGTGGTGAGGTTCTGCTGAGCCGTGTCCGTGCCTGCGCGCGCCGCGGGCAAATCCGGCGCCACCACGGAAGCGAGCCACTGCCCCTGCCGAACCGCGCTGTCGGTCTCCCCATCCACCAGGGACGCGTTGAGCGTGCGCACGAAATACGCGCCAATCAGTTCAAGCGCGAACAGGATCAACAGCAGGGACAGGCTGACGAGCTTGGCGCGGACACTGCGTCGCATCATGACTCACCCAATTCCCGCTGCGCCGCTGACCCCTCGCCGCCACCGGATGCACCTGCCGGATGGTCCCGAGCAGAGTCGTCATCGGGAATGCGAACGTAGTAGCCGACCCCGCGCCGGGTCAGGATCACCCGAGGATGGCTCGGATCGGGCTCCAGCTTCTCACGCAGGCGGCGGATGGTGACATCGACCGTGCGCGTGTCGCCCACGTAATCCGTGCCCCACACCTCGTCCAGCAAGCGCTCGCGCGTGAACACCGTGCCGGGACGCGAAGCGAGAAAGGCGAAAAGTTCGAATTCGCGGTGCGTCAGAGGAATGGGACGCCCCTGGCGCTGCACCTCATACGTATCCAAACGCACTGTCAGGTCTCCGATGTGCAGGACGGATGCGCCCACCGGATCGCCCGCACCGAGCCGCTGGCGCCGCAGATTCGCCTTGACCCGAGCCACCAGCTCACGGGCGCTGAAGGGTTTGGTCACGTAGTCATCCGCACCGAGCTCCAGACCCACGACCTTGTCCACCTCGGAGTCGCGGGCGGTGAGCATGATGATGGGCACCGTGCTGAAAGCGCGCACCTGGCGGCACACCTCAAAACCGTCCAACTCCGGCAACATCAGGTCCAGCAAGACCAGGTCCGGGCCATGCTGACGCACGGCGTGGATGGCCGAGAGCCCATCGCCGACCGTGTGAACCGTGTATCCCTCGCGCTCCAGGTAAAAGCGCAGGATATCGGCAATCGGTTCCTCGTCTTCCACCACCAGAATCGTGGCCACGGGACGACCTCCCTTCGGCACGGCGACCGTCGTTTTCCGCGGATGTCGCACAGCATTTTGCCGACACTACAGATGCGAGCCCGGCCCAGCGGGAGGTGGCGCAGGTGAAGGAGCGCAGTGTGCTCGCATCATTTCTCAGCCGTGCCGATGCGCTGGATGCTGCGAAGCGCATCCAAGCCCTCGGCATAAAGGTGACGCAGGTCGACCAACTGCACGCCTATCCGGGTACGGATCCGGTGCGCGACAGTTTCATCTTCTCGGGCGAGATTCCGTCGCTCGCATCCATCACGCTGAGCACGACCCCCACCTCGCGCGATGCGGGGGTGCTGATGGCGACGGATCCGGCGGCTAGCGGGATGGCCGATGGCGAGGGCAACATCACCGGCCGCAACTGGCTGCTCACGGTGGTGTGCCCCGAGAACGCGGTGGATAAGGTGGTCGAAATCATCCGCATGTGCAACGGACTCACGTGAGCGCCCCGCTCCCGCACCCCTAGGGGAGCGGGGTTCGCCACACCCACAGGATGTTGGGATCCGTCCAGACATCCTGATATGGACCAAGCGCGTCCGCCACGCGGGTGAACGACTGTACGGTCGTGCTGCCCCCATCCTCCCGCACCGTCTGCGCAATGTCGAACGCCGGCGGTCCAAACCACCAGGGTTTGACGACGACGTACGCGCGAACGCGACTGAGCGGTCCGGTCTGCAGAGACGGTGGAATATCGAACACCACGGCAAAGCGAGCCCAGAATGCCATCGCCATCAGCGCCGCCAACCCGAGTGCGCTGCGCGACCAAAACCTGAGGCTCCGCACAGCGCGCAGCATGCGGATCCGACGAAGGCGCGCCCGGCGCCGGCGCAGGCGGCGTTGCCTGGCTCTGGTGAGCGCGCGCTGATGCGCCCTGCGCGATCCGTCCGGACGCCCGGCCCCATCCGTCATGGACGGACTCATATTCAAGCCTCCGCCGCTGCGTGCAGCTTCTCCAGGTTCACGAACTTGTTGAAGTTCTTGAGGAACACCAACTCCACCTTCCCCGTGGGGCCATTGCGCTGTTTGGCGATGATGACTTCGACGACGTTCTGTTTGTCCGTCTCCGGATCGTAATAATCATCACGATAGAGGAAGGCGACGATGTCCGCGTCCTGCTCGATGCTCCCGGATTCGCGAATGTCGGAGAGCATGGGGCGTTTATCCTGGCGCTGCTCGACGGATCGGCTGAGCTGAGCCAGGGCCACGACGGGCACGTCGAGCTCGCGCGCCAGGTGCTTCAGCGACCTCGAGATCTCAGAGATCTCCTGCTGCCGGTTCTCTCCCGGCATGCGCCGGCCATGGATCAACTGCAAATAGTCAATCACGACAAACCCCAGACCCACCTGCGCCTTGAGGCGTCGGAGTTTGCTCCGCATCTCCGGCACGGTGATCCCCGGCGTGTCATCGATGTAGATAGGCGCATTGCCCAGGGTGCTGACGCCCATCGACAGCTTGGGCCAGTCCTCCTCGTCGAGCATCCCGGCCCGCAGCTTATGGCCGTCGATGAACGCCTCCGCGCTGAGCATGCGTTGCACCAACTGTTCTTTGGACATCTCCAGGCTGAAGATGGCCACCGGGATGCCTGCGCGAACGGCCACATTCTGGGCGATGTTCAACGCGAAAGCGGTCTTCCCCACGGACGGACGCGCCGCCACGATGATCAGGTCCGACTTTTGGAAACCGCTGGTCATGCGGTCGAGATCGGCATAACCGGAGGGCACGCCCGTCAGCTTGCCCTCGTTCGCATACAGTTGCTCGATGCGCTCGAAGGTGACCTCCAGCACGTCCGCGATGTGGGTGAAATCGCGCATGCGCCGGTTCTGCGACAGCTCGAGGATCCGGCGCTCCGCATCGGCCAGAACCTCCGCCGCCTCCTTGTCGCCGGCGTAGGCGCTGTCGGCGATGGCCTGTGCGGCCTCGATAATCCGGCGCAGGAGCGACTTCTCGCGCACAATCTGGACATAGTGCTCGATGTGCGACACGGTCGGCATGGAGGTGGCCAGAGAAGCCAGGTAGTCGATGCCCCCCGCTCGTTCCAACGCACCTTCGCGCTTCTGAAGCGCCGCTGTCGTGGTCACCACGTCCACCGGCTCTCCGGCCTCGTAAAGATTCCGAATGGCCTCGAAGATGACGCGGTGCGCCGTGCTGTAGAAGTCCTCGGGTTCCAGCCACTCCGCCGCTTCAGCCACGGCCTGCTCGGAGATCAGCATGGCGCCGAGCACGGCCTGTTCCGCCTCCAGGTGCTGCGGCGGCAAGCGCATCCATGTTCCGCTCTCATCGGCCGAGCCGAAGCCCAACCGAGGATGTTCCGCCATGCTCATCTCCTCACCCCGACCATCCGCACGCGTGAATCATTCCGCCTCCACGTGCACCATGATTTGCACCGACACGTCGGGATGCAGTTTCACCTGGATGGGATGCGCACCCAGCGATTTGATGGGTTCCGGAAGATGAATCTTGCGCTTGTCGATGTCGAAGCCGAGCGCCGCCAGGGCGTCGCCAATATGCTTGGAGGTCACAGCGCCGAACAGTCGGCCCGCGTCGCCGGTGTGCGCCTTTACCACCACGCGCGCTTTGCTCAACTGCTCCGCCAACGCCTTGGCTGCGGCCAGCTCCTGTGCAGCACGCCTGGCCTGCGCCTGCTGTTGCGCCTTCAGACGCTCGAGCTCCGCCGGCGTCGCCTCCACGGCGAGCTTGCGCGGGAACAAGAAGTTGCGGGCATAGCCCTCGGAGACTTCTTTGATCTCTCCCTTCTTTCCCTGACCTTTCACATCCTGCAGCAGTATGACCTTCATCCAAGCACACCCTTTCCGGTTCCATCACGATCCGGCTCGTATTCCTCGTATACAGTCTATCATGCCGTACAGCACGCAGAGCGTGGAGAGCGGAGGCATAATGGTTACCAACCCTGCCGCCGCCCACCAGATGCTCCGCCGATGCGGTCTATCCTCGAGAAAGCGCCACAGCGCCCCCAATCCGTGCATCCAAAGCAGGCCTTCGGCAATCAGCACCATGCTGTTGAGCATCTGCCAGGCCGGCATCCAGGCCCTTCCCCAACCGAGCACGGTCGCGACCAGGGCGATCACGTAAATCGGCACGACATCGGGGGGCAAACGCCACGTGTCGAGCCATCGCGGCGCCGGCACCACGCCCGGGTGCAGCCAGCGCGCCAACGACAGGCAGCTCATGGCGGCGGCGATGCTCAGCACCGCGACCCAACCAGGCAGCGTGGAGCGGAACCAGTCGACGCCCGCCGTTTGCAGCGCACTCGCGACATCGCCTGACGACTCACCCGCGGAGGCGTCCATCGCCATGCCGCTGAGGTAATCATCGGCCACCGCCGAGAGTGCATGACCGAACACCTGCAGGATATCCACACCCATCCAGCGCAGGTAGGCGAGCAGGGTTAAGTGCATCATCACGAACATAAGGCTTCCCGCCACCAGCGCCGGGTACGGCAGGCGTGCTTCGCGCCAAGCTTCCGCCATCACCCAGCCCGCCGCGAGCGCACCCAGGGCAAGAAACCAGGCAAGCCAGCCGAGATGGCCCACCCACATAGCGCAACCGAACAGCGTGGCGCTGAGCAGTGCGAGTGCAGGTTGAGAGTTGAGTACCCAGACGAGGATGGGGGCTGGAAGCAGCCACACGGCGACGGCCGCCGTTCTGGGATCCAGCGATGCGACGCAGAGGATGAGCACGGCCAGCCACAGCCGGATAGGCGGCCGCGGTGTGTGCGGTGCTTCCTTCATGCGGTCACCTCTTTACCCCGAGATGTCGAAACAGCGGCTCGCTGTCGGTGGCTTCGAGCATGTCACTGCCTAGGACCCGCACCAATCCTTCACAGGCTTCCCGGTTTACCGCAGACAGGGAGATCCCCATTTGATGCGCGATGAAGTAGCTCAGGCCGACCAGTGTGCCGAGGCTCTGGGCTAGTTCGCGCTGGTCACCGTGCTGCAGACCGCGGAACGCATCCGTCACCTGCTGGATCAACTCCACCTTGGCTGTTTCCACGGCTCGTATCTTCCGGGCGATGTGGACATGCGGATCCGGGTTCACGACAGCGGCCTCCTTGCTTCCCTTGTTAAGCGCGTTTCCTGATCCCTTTTCCACGAGACGGCGCCGGAATCCTTCGCGGCGCGCCGAGGAGATTCGCGACAAGTTTCGACGCCATCCGGGGCGAGAATAAAAAAGCGAGAGACGCGGGTCTCTCGCTTGCGGATGTTGCGCTTATTCGACCGTGTACGGCAGCAGCGCAACCTGGCGCGCACGCTTGATGGCCACCGTCACCTGCCGCTGATGGCGTGCACAGTTGCCGGAGATGCGCCGGGGAATGATCTTCCCGCGATCCGTGAGGTACTTCTGAAGCCGGTTCACGTCCTTGTAATCGGCGTATTCGATCTTGTCGACGCAGAACTGACAGACCTTGCGGCGCTTACCGCCCCGACCTTTGCGGGCCATTCCAATCCCTCCTTTGGCCTCTCTTGCAGTCCTTCGCAACCCACCGTCAGAACGGCAGGTCATCCTCCACGATATCTATCACCTGGCTGTCATCCGCGAACGGATCATCATCGTATCGAGGGGTTCTCGCCGAATCGGGTGTACGCCCGGGACCGCCCATACCACCGCCGGCATGCGTGGGACCACCAAAGCCCGCACCAGCGGCGCCATGGCTTGCGGCTGCGCCTCCACCTGCGCCTGCATGGGAGGCATCCGCCCGATCCAAAAAGCGCACGGACTCCGCCACCACTTCCGCAACCCTGACGCGTTGCCCCTCGCGGTTCTCATACGAGCGGATCTGCAAGCGACCGTCGACTGCCGCCAGGCGTCCTTTGTGCAGATACTGCGCGCACAGTTCCGCCTGCTTCTGCCATACGACGATGGGGATGAAATCCGTCTCCCTCTCACCGTTGGCATTGGGTCGCCCCCGATCCACCGCGAGCGTGAACGACGCCACCGGTGTGCCGGAATTCGTGTACCGCAACTCCGGATCTTGCGTCAGGCGGCCTATCAGTACCACCCGATTCAGCATGTGCACCCCTCCAAACGGAGACTTATTCCTCTTCTCGCACCGTGAGGTACCGAAGCACGTTGTCGTCGATCCTCATGATGCGTTCGAGTTCCCGGGTGAAATCGTTGGGGGCGTTGTACTGCATGACCACGTAGTAACCCTCGCGGTACTTCTCGATCTCGTAGGCCAGACGGCGTTTACCGAGTTCCTCAATGTTGCGGATCTCTCCGCCGTGCTGCTGGACGAGGGATTGGTACTTCGCCACCGTTTCCGCGGTCTGTTCCGGTTCCAGGTCCGGCTTCAGAACCAGCATGGTTTCATACGGGCGCATCCCTGGTCACCTCCTTTTGGTCTGCGGCCCTGCACCTTGTGTGCAGAGCAAGGATGGGCGCGCCGCCTGCCGCAATCGCGGCCTGGAACCCTCTCGCCATCGGCGGTGAGGGAGAGTTGCAAAGAACAAAACGCGCCAAGATGCTATGTTATCATAAACCGTCCGCACCAGCAATGCATGGGTGACATTTCCTGTCACACATTGAACCTGAAGTGCATGACGTCGCCATCCTGGCACACGTAGTCCCGGCCTTCGAGCCGAATCTTGCCCTGCTCACGGGCTGCGGCCAAGGAGCCTGCGGCCATCAGATCCTCGTAGCTGATCACTTCGGCGCGAATGAATCCGCGCTCGAAGTCAGAGTGAATGACCCCCGCCGCCTGCGGTGCCTTGGTGCCCTGGCGAATCGTCCAAGCGCGTACCTCCGGTTCGCCCGCGGTGAAGAAAGTGATCAGCCCCAGCAGCCGATAAGCGCTGCGGATCAGCCTGTCCAGACCGGATTCGGACAGGCCCAGGTCAGCCAGGAATGCCCGCCGATCCTCCCCCTCGAGTTCCGCTATCTCCGCCTCCAGCTGCGCACAGATGGTCACAACCTCGGCGCCTTCCTCGGCCGCCCGCGCCCGCACCCGTTGAACGTGCGGATTCTCTTCAGGGGCGGCGACGTCTTCCTCGCCGATATTCGCCGCGTACAGCACCGGTTTCATCGTGAGCAGCGGCAGATCCCGCAGCAACGCCCGCTCCTCATCCGAGAGGGCCACCGTGCGAGCCATCTTACCGTCTGCCAGCGCGGCCTCCAGCTTCTCCAAGGCCGCAGCTTCCACAGCGAACCGCTTCTCGCCGGACTTCATGTTCCGGCGCGCCTTTTCCAGGCGGCGCTGCACCGATTCCAGATCCGCCAACGCCAGTTCCAGCTCTATCGTTTCAATGTCGCGGATGGGATCCACGGATCCCGCGACGTGCGTGATATCTCCATTTTCGAAACAACGGACCACGTGGACGATGGCATCCACCTCGCGGATGTGGCCAAGGAACTTGTTGCCCAGTCCCTCTCCGCGACTGGCCCCCGCGACCAATCCGGCGATGTCGACAAATTCAAAGGTAGTGGGTACAATTCTTTTCGGATGAACGATGGAGGCGAGTCCCTCGAGACGTTCATCCGGCACCTCGACCACACCGACATTCGGGTCGATGGTGCAGAACGGGTAGTTGGCGGCTTCCGCCCCTGCCCGCGTGATGGCATTGAACAACGTGGACTTGCCGACATTCGGCAGTCCGACAATGCCCGCTTGCAGTGGCATGCTGACACCTCTTTCTACATCGAGACCTGCCGGTCCTTGCTTGTCTCATTATAGGAGATGGGCAAACCGGCAGACAATGACGCATGGACTCGTTTTCATCACGCTTTGAAGCAAAACAGCTCCCTCAATCGGCTGCAGATGCGCCCACACGCACGCTTACGGGCGTGCATCGCTGTGGATAAAAAGGTGATTCGATGGCAAACTATTGCTTGCGAGGAGGTGGGAAGCCATGCTCAAGCGACTGATGCGCAAGCTGCGTGTGCGCCGGCTTGCGGCGAAGGGGCTGGCCGCCGAAATGATCCCATTTCCGGCGCGCACGGGCCGGACGGCGCAGTGTGCCTGAGAAGTGGCCGGCCGTGATCGTGATCGGCAGTGGCAAACTTGATCTGTGCATGGAACTCATCCTACTGAAAATTATCTGGGCTGCACCGCACGAGGCGGGCAGCCCATTTCTTTCACCGCTGCCGACAAGCGCTGTCGTTACCTCATCCCTCGCCCGGGAATGTTCGCCTCCGCGACTGGCCGAATCTCGCACCATGCATCGTACTGCGCCGTTTGCACGCCAAGATCCGCGTGGCCGGCGAACGTCAGGTCATTGATGGTGCAGCCCGCCTCGTTCCACCACCCCTGCTCCAGCTTGACCACCCACGGATACGCCCCGCCACGGACGCGTATGCGTGCAAACAACCGCCCTCGCTCATTCGAGACCTCGCACCAGCCTCCGTCCTGCAGACCCTCGCGCTGGGCGACCTCGGGTGTGACTTCCACCGTGGGCCAGCTGGGCAGGTTCGGAAAGTCCTTGTGCTGAGAATTCTCGGACAGGCGCGGGTGGACGGTCAGCAGCGCGTAGCGCGCCCCTCCGCCCTCCTCCGTCGGCGCCGGTGGCACACGCAGCGGTGGCAGATAGCGTGCGGTGCGCGGAGCCCCGGCCTTCTCCGCCAAGTCCGAGGCGAACTCAAAGCGACCGCTGGGCGTGGCGAAGCGCCCGTCCTGCCAAGGGATCTCGGGCAGCGGTAGGCGGATGGTCCCTTCCCGGCGCAGCGTGTCCAGGCTCAGCCCGACGTCCCGCCATGGGCGAAGTGCCGCCTCCAGCCAGGTGTCGGGATCTCCCGCCATCCTGGGGCCCAGCCCAAGTCTGTCGGCCAGCGCTTGAAAGATGGCCCACTCCGGCCTGGCCTCGCCCCGCGGCGGCAGCGCCGGTTCAATCCAGGTGACATACGGATGCCACTGGGTGGAGAAGACGATGTCCTTCTCCTCCAGCACGTGGGTGCATGGCAGCACGTAATCCGCCATCTGCGCCGTGGGCGTCAGCCACTGGTCGATCACGACCTTGAACGGCACCTGCGCGTACGCCCTGCGCACGGTGGCGCTGTCCGGCACCTGCGTGAGCGGATTGGTGCGCGTGACGAACATCACCTCGATGGGCGGGTCCGCCGCCAGTATCCGCTCCGCATGCTCGCCTCGCGGCCATTCACGAACGTTCGCAGATGATCTGCCCGTCAGGGCGTCGTCGTCAAAGAAGCGCGTCATGGCACGTTGCGCATACTGGACGCCGCCGCCAGGTATCCCAATCTGGCCTGTGGCCGCGGCGAGCGCGTCGATGGCGCGGATGCTCTGCCCCCCGCCGCTGTACCGCTGCATGCCCAGCCCCAGCAGCGTGGCCACCGGCCCACCTTGGCCATAGACAGCCGCGAGAGCGCGGATCTGGTCCTGCGGCACCGCCGTCTCCTGCGCCGCCCATGCCACGTCCACGTCATCCAGGACCCGCGACAGCTCGTCCCAACCCACGCTTCGCTCGCGCAGGAACGTAAAGTCCAGCGAGCCCTCGTCCCGGCAAATCCGCAGTGCGGCCAGCGCCAGCGCCGCATCCGTCCCGGGGCGCGGTGCGAGGCGAAGTGTGGCGCGGCCATCGAGATCGGTCGGCAGCGGGCTGATCACGACCAACTTCGCGCCCACAGCCAGCGCACGCTTCACGAAGGGTGTCATGTGGACGTTGGTAGTGGCGAGATTGCGACCCCAGACCACGATGCGGCGGGCGTGAACGAGATCGGCCGGGTCGTGACTGGCGGCAAAGCCGAAATCGTAACGCTGCGCCGCCAGCCCCGCATCCCAGCACAGGCTGCCCACCGTCTCGGTGCAGCCCCCCAGCGCGTAGAAGAACCGCTGAGCCATGCTCTTGAGCAGCGTGCCGGACCCCCAATCGTACACATGGAGGATGCTGTGGTGGCCATGGCGCTCGAGGGCGTCGCGGATCCGCGCCGCAATCTCATCCAGCGCATCATCCCACCTCACCTGCTCAAACCCGCCGTCTGGGAGGCGCCGAAGCGGATGCAGCAGGCGATGCGGGCTGTCGCGGCGTTCAATCATGCGCCTGCCCCGCGCGCACAAAAAGCCCTGCGTGATGGGATGCGCCTTATCTGGATGCACCTTGCTCACGCGGCCGTCGGCCACTTCCACATGGAAGCTGCAGGTATCCCAGCAGTCCAGCGGGCAGGCGCTCTTGATCTTCATTCCTGGTCTCCCCCTGCTGCGGATTCCAAGACCTGTCGCAATGCACGATTGAATTTTACGCGCGGGATCAGCACGCTGTGGCCGCAGTGCTGGCATTTCACGCGAATGTCCATACCCATTCGGATGATCTGCCAGCGATTGTGGCCACAGGCGTGGGGTTTCCGAAGCTCCACGATATCCCCCAGTCCGTAAGGTGCAGGCATGTCCATCATCCTTTCATGCGTTCCAATCCATGCCTTCCTCCGGCCAGTCAATGCCGGCTTCTGCCAGCGCCTTGCGGATATGATAGCGCGCCAGACGCTGTACAGCCCACTGCGTTGTCGGCCGGCATTCGAGCGTCGCACGCAGCTGGATGTCCCGATGGTGCATGGCCTCCACACCCATGACCTTGACTTCGCCGATGACGTCCGCCGACAGCTTTCGGACCTCTTCCAGCGCCTTGTAAATCGCGGCGATGGCCGCATCCACATCTGCCGTCGGCTTGATGGGCACGTCCACCACGGCGACGGCGTTGGCCCGTGAGTAATTGGTCACCTGGCCGATGAGACCGTTGGGAATGATCTCGATCTCGCCCGTCCACGTCTTGAGTCTCGTCACACGCAGACCAATGCTCTCGACCGTGCCGGTGACATTGTTGATCTTAACGAGATCGCCCACGGCAAACTGGTCCTCGAACAGAATGGAGAAACCGCTGATCACATCCTTCAGCATGCCTTGGGCCGCCAGCCCGACGGACAGGCCGGCAATCCCCGCGCCGGCGAGGATGGCTTCGACGTGAACGCCAAGGCTCGACAGCAGCATCACCACAAGCACGAAGTAGACCACATAGCGAACGACGTTATCGGTCAGCGTGGCCATCGTATCGCGGCGGCGCTGGTCCATCCGCACAGCGTTGGTCCGAAGGAATCCGGCCACCATGCGATGGACCAGCCGCATCGTCAAACGCGCCAAAAGGAAGAGGAAGACCGCGAGAATAAGGCGCGGCACGACGTACACCAAGACGTCCACGCCGATATCCTGCAGCGCGGCGGAGAGCGTCTCTCCATGCGACGGCACGATGGAGGCCACGTATCGCGCGTAAATCTGCTCCCACACCGGCGTATGCTGTCCTCCTTTGCGTTGCGCCCGCGTGGCGCTGTGAGAGGATCGTCCCTACTATAGCACACCCGTCATGTGAACGAAGCTGTCCACCAGAGTGAGCACGGCGTGCACCCATAATGATGAAGCGACGGTGCTGGCCAGGGGCGCCAGCGGGTGCAGCCAGGCCAGGCGGGCCAAAAGCCAGGCCGAGACGGCCGTCAGCCAGCCGGCGGAGGTGAAGCCGATACACAGCGAAACGGCGTCCACACCGTGCGCCTCCGGCGCGTCCCACAGCGCGTCCCGCAGATACGCCATCACCACGAACAGCATCAGCACGGCGATCAGGATCCCCGTGAACACCAGAGCGCGAAGGATCTGCAGGGCCGTCCATTGGACCAAGGGCAGCGACACGGCGGCGGCCGGCAGGGGCGGAAACCACCAAGAATTCAGGGCTTCGGTGACGTCCACGTGCTGCTGAATCCAGTTCATCACGGGGTTGGAGGGCGGTGCGAACATCCGAGCCACCCATCCATCCCCCATCACGGCCACGTAGGTGGCGACCGCGAGGCCTGCGCCAAATAGCAGCGCGCGCCTGCGGCCCGCCGTTGCCACCCACCACGCACACCATGCACCCAGCGCTAACAGCGCCACGTCCAGCAAGGCTTCGTCACCACGCTTCAAGCGATGTAGGACAGGTATAGTCCAGCCTACGCCTACGTATACTGGGAATATTCCTGCATAGGAGGATGGACCGTGGCGGGTGATCGGTTTGAAGCGGATCGCGAGGTAGGTTCCGTCTCGTCCGTGAGGGTGCCTTTTGATGACGATCTCGCGGTTCCACGCTTGTCCACCGCAGTCAGCCAAGCGCTGCAACAGGCCATGGGCCGCCCCATCGTGATCGTCTGCGTCGGAACGGACCGGTCCACGGGCGACGCCTTCGGCCCCATCGTCGGATCGAAGCTGCGAAGCGCCGGTCATTGGCGCGGCGTGCACGTCTACGGCACGCTGGACGAACCGGTGCATGCGGTGAACCTCGCCGCGACACTGCGCGACATCAAGGCTGCGCACGGTGAACGGCCTTTCATCCTGGCTGTGGACGCGTGTCTGGGCAAGTTTGACCATGTGGGGCATTTGATCCTGGATCGCGGCCCACTCCGGCCCGGTGCCGGTGTGAAGAAGTCTCTTCCCGAGTTCGGCGACTACATCCTCACGGGTGTCGTCAATGTGTGCGGGTTCATGGAGTACTTCGTCCTGCAGAATACAAGGCTGGGGATTGTGATGCGGATGGCGGATGTGCTTGTGGAAGCGCTCCGGCTGTCCTTGCACCGCATTCAACTGCAGCGCGAGATCAGCGGCGTGATGCATCACGTGTGGTGAACCGGGCGGCTGCGTCAGCCGCCCATGGCTCTCCCCTTCAATCCTCGCGCATGGTCGAAGCGGCCTGGAGACCACCGTGCATAGCGGCGTCGATCACGGCACGCTCCTCGTCGGTCAGCACATACCGAGATTTGCCGCCTTCCACCGGTTTGGCATACATCCGCGATTCCTCGCGCCCATAGATGGACGATAGCACGACGCCGTTCAGCCTGTCGTCGAGCAGAGCGACCGAAAAACTGAGGTCGCTGCCCGTGTCCGCAAAGGCGTTGTAGCGCAAGACCCGCGCCGTGGAGATCTTGTGCTCCAACGCAGCCCGGACATGGCCGAGTTCCGCCCGAACCGACGCGAGTTCAGCGCGAAGTTTGGAGACCTCCTCCACCGTGCTGGCAAACACCTCATCGAGGTCAGCGGTGCGCTGAAGCTGCTTCCAACGACGGAATCGACGTTGGACGCGCGCGGCGGAGATGACTGCGATGAGAGCGAAGATCAGTGCCACGATGGCGAGGACGAGTGCTGCCATGCCTCCCAAGACCAAATACGACGTGGGGATGTTTTGCAACATGGTGATGTTCTCTCCCTCCGCCCGCCCGCAGCGGGTTCAGCGACTTCTGTAAGTATGATCGGATAGCTGGTTCGAAGATTCCTTGAATCACCGCATTCGCATCCGCCCGCGCTCAGGGCCCGAGATGGATCTTGAGCGCAAGCGTGACCCACTTGAGAAAAGCAGCCACGAACATCGCCGGCAGGAGATTGGCCACGGCGATGCGGTGTTTACCCAGCATATTGAAACCAATGGCTGCAATCAGCAGTGCCCCGGTCGCCGTCAGGCAGTTGATCACCGGAGGCGAATTCAACGCCGCACCCGCGTAGTGGGCCAACGCAGCGATGGCCCCCTCGTAGATAAACACCGGGATGGCCGCGAAAATCACGCCGAAGCCCAACGTGGATGCGAAGATCACGGACGAAAACCCATCCAACACCGACTTCGCGTACAACGTCTCGTGGTGAAGCTGTGCACCGCTCTGAATGGCACCGACCACCGCCATGGAGCCCACGCAGAAGAGGAGCGTGGCGGCCACGAACGACTGAGCCACACCATCCCCGCCATTGCGTGCAAAACGCTGCTGGACAGCGTGACCCCAGCGCTCCAGGATACCATCGATATTCCACCATTCCCCCAACACGCCGCCGACGACCATGCCGATGATGATGAGCAGCACGTCTGCCATATCGGACAACGCCATGCTGATCCCAATCAGGATCACCGCCAGCCCCATACCGGCCATGACCGTGTCGCGCATGCGGTCAGGAATGCGCGGCAGAATCAAACCCAACAGGGATCCGACGATAACGGCAACGGTGTTCACCAATGTTCCCAGCAGAAACAAACTCGCGCCCTCCGTGTCTCAACAGGTTGTCAGATCGGGCACCCGGTGCAAACACGGTTCCGGAGGGCCCGTGCAGCGTGATCGCCATCCGTTGCGGATGGTCGACACATGAGATTCATGGACTCTTGGTCAGAATCAGACCCAGGATCCGATCCAGGTCATCCTTCGAAAAGTATTCGATCTCAATCTTGCCCCGCTTCTTTCCCGGGTGAATCCGGACCGCCGTGCCGAAATAGAGGCGGAATTGCTCTTCATAGTATTTGTACTCGGCCGGGCGATCCCGCCGTTTTGTTTCACGTGAAACGTTGGGCTTGGGTTGGTAGATGAGGCTCTCCAGCTTCCGAACGCTCATGTCCTCCTGCTCCACCCGGTGCGCCAACTCCACCTGCTTATCCCGGTCCTCCACCGCCAACAGGGCGCGCGCATGGCCCATCGTCAATGTTCCACGTGAAACAAGTTCTCTGACCGGCTCGGGCAATTGCAGTAATCTCAGCATGTTGGCCACATGACTGCGGCTCTGCCCCACGCGCTGCGCCAACTCCTCCTGCGTGAGGTTGCACTTCTCCATCAGATTGTGGTACGCCTCAGCCACCTCGATGGCATTGAGGTCTTCGCGCTGCAAGTTCTCAATCAGCGCTATCTCCATCAACTGCACATCGGTGAAATCACGCACCACGGCGGGCACGGTTTTGAGCCCCACCCGCTGGGCGGCCCGAAACCGCCGTTCCCCAGCGACAATCTCATAACCGTGGACGGTACTGCGCCTCACAATCAGGGGCTGGATAATCCCGTGCTCCCTGACCGAGTCCGCCAACTCCTGCAACTTCTCCTCACTGAAGGTTCGACGTGGCTGATAAGGATTGGGGCGAAGTTGATCAATCTCAATCTGGGTCACGACGTCCTCATCCGTGACCGACAATTGTGGGATGAGCGCCTCCAGGCCCTTACCGAGTCCCCTCTTAGGCAAGGCCAATCACTTCCTTCGCGAGATCCATATACGTTTCGGCACCCCGCGACTTGGCATCATAGTAGATGATGGGTCGGCCATGACTCGGTGCCTCGCTCAAGCGCACGTTGCGGGGAATCACGGTCTTATACACCTTATCGCGGAAGAACTTCTTGACGTCGTCTATCACCTGCAACCCCAAATTGGTCCGCGCGTCCAACATCGTCAGCAGGACCCCCTCCACCTCCAGGGAGGTGTTCAGGTGCTTTTGCACAAGCCGGATGGTGTTCAACAGCTGACTCAATCCCTCCAGCGCGTAATACTCACACTGAATGGGGATGAGCACGGAATCCGCAGCCGTTAAGGCATTGACCGTCAGCAATCCGAGGGATGGCGGACAGTCTATCAGGATGTAGTCATACTTGGAACGCAATGGATGCACCGCCCGGCGCAGCCGAACCTCGCGAGAGATGGTGGGCACCAACTCGATTTCCGCACCCGCCAATTGGATGGTCGCAGGCAACACAGACAGACCTGGGACGGCGGAGGCGAGCACCGCTTCCTCCACAGGGACATCGTTGATGATCACGTCATACACGCAGTATTTGACGTCCGCCTTGTTGACGCCGATTCCGGAGGTGCTGTTGCCCTGCGGATCGATGTCAATCAGCAACACCTGCTTGCCCAGGCTCGCCAAACAGGCGCTCAGATTGACGGCAGTGGTGGTTTTCCCAACCCCGCCCTTCTGATTGGCGACGGCGATCACTCTCGCATTGGGCACAAGCGCGTCCTCCTTCAGCTACCTGTGAATCTGCCAGATTACATTGTAACCCACATGTGGCTGTCTGGGGACATCCCTCATGTAAACAGAAACAGGGTCCCTTGCCCCGAAACCCCTCGGGGATGGACCCTGCGCACTCGCTTCGTCTCAGGATGTGGGTAGGCCCGTTTTCGTACTCGCCTGCTTGGGAACTCGAATGACGAACTCGATAAAGTCCGAGGTGTCGTTCTCCTCGCATATCACGTCGATGCCTGTCTTGGAAATCATGTCCAGGGACTGCCGAATCGTATTCACTGCCAGTCGCACATCCCGAGACAGCCCGCGGCGACGCGGTCGCTTGGGGATGGGCTTCTCGAGCTGGGCCAGCGTCTGTTTCACCTTCTCTTCCATCTGCTTCACGTTCCAGCCCTTTTCCAGGCACTCGTGCAACAGCCGAATCTGGAGTTCCTCGGAAGGGAGCGCCAACAATGCGCGCGCGTGGCGTTCCGTGATCACCCGGCGCAGCAGCGCATCCTGCACTTCCTTCGGCAGATGAAGCAAGCGCAACTTGTTCGCGATGGTGGACTGACCCTTCCCCAGGCGCTGCGCCAGACTCTCCTGCGTGAGCCCGTGCAGTTCCAGCAGCTGCTGATAGGCCACAGCCTCCTCGATGGGCGACAGGCCTTCACGCTGCAGATTCTCAATCAGCGCCGCCGACGCGGTCTGTGCATCATTCATGTCGCGAATGATGGCCGGGATGGTCTTCCAGCCCAGCAGTCTGACCGCGCGCAGGCGCCGCTCCCCGGCAATCAGCTCGTACCGGCCGTTGCGCCGCCGGACGACAATGGGCTGGATGATTCCATGCGTTTGGATGGTGCGCGCCAGCTCGGCGATGCTCTCCTCATCGAACAGCACGCGAGGCTGAAACGGGTTGGAGACAATCTCGTCCACAGCAATCTGCACCACACCGGCCGTGTCTTCCTCCGTCTCGCGGCCGCCGAGCACTCTCCCCAACATATCTCGCATTTCCGTCATCCCCCGGTTCATTCGGCGCACCGTGCGGTCTCCGCGCCACGATGCTTCCTACAAGGGACTCCTTTCAACGGAAATTCCGAGAAATCCTGCTCCTCGACAAAGGTTCTCATGAACAGCGTCGATTCGACAACTTCACAGGGGCTGGCGCTGCGGCGTACCGGCGCGCCGGGGGTAGCGCTGCGGCACTGCATGCTCCACTCGCCACCAGGCAAGCGCGCGGTGACCGGCGTCACCCGGCAGGTCCACTTCGTCAACGCGAGACAGCGTCAGACCCAGCGCTTTCGCCGCCCGCAGTCCGTCCGCCATCTCCCCGTGAACCCCCGGCCCTTTGTACGCGCACACGTATCCACCCACCCGGGCCAGCGGTGCGGTGAGCTCCAGCAGCACGTTCATCCGGGCGACCGCTCGCGACACCACCAGATCATACTGGCCACGGTAGGCCGGGTTCCGCCCCGCATCCTCCGCCCGCGCGTGCAGCAGCGTGACATGGTTCAGCCCCAGTTCGTCGACGACATGTTGCAGGAAATCCAGCCGCTTCTGCAGACTATCGCACAACAGATAGGACCTGTCGCGGCAACAGATGGCCAGCACAAGCCCAGGAAAGCCGGCACCCGTGCCGACATCGGCCACGCATCCACCTGAGATCACGGACCACTCGGGCGCAGCGGTGATCAGCAGACTATCCCAGAAGTGCTTCGTCCAGATCCCCGCCTCATCGACGATGGCAGTCAGATTCAGCCGCTCGTTCCACTCCACCAGCAGCGCCTGATATCTTGCCAGCCCGTCGACAGCCTCTGCACCGAAACGCTGCTCCACCCGCGCCTGCCACTCACGCATGGGCCACTCGTCCCCGCAATTGCTCCAGGTAGATGAGCAGGATGGACACGTCTGCGGGCGTCACACCTGGCACGCGCGCCGCCTGGCCCACCGTGCGCGGGCGCACCTTGGACAGCTTCTCGCGGGCCTCCATCGATAACCCTGTGAGGGTTGTGTAGTCCATATCCTCCGGCAGTGCACGCTCCTCCAGCCGCTTCATGCGTTCAATCTCCTGCTGCTGCTTCTGGATATAGCCGGCGTACTTCACCTGAATCTCCACCTGCTCCGCCACTTCCGCCGATACCTCGCGCGCTGTCCCACTCTCGTCGATTTCGCGGATCACATCGTAGCTGACCTCGGGCCGCCGCAGCAGTTGTTCCAGCGTGGCGTGCTCCGAAATCGGCTTGGAACCTACGCGTTCGAGCACCGGATTCGCTCGATCCGGTGCCACACGCACACCTTGCAACCGCGATACCTCGCGCTCCGTCGCCTCCCGCTTGCGCATCATCCCGTCGTATTTCTCCACCGGCAGCAGCCCCACCGCGCGCCCTTTCTCCATCAGGCGCAGGTCCGCGTTATCGTGCCGCAGCAGCAGACGGTGTTCTGCACGCGACGTCAGCAGGCGATACGGCTCATTCGTTCCCTTCGTCACCAGATCATCGATCATCACACCGATGTACGCATCCGACCTGCTCAAGACCAAAGGCGGTTCCCCCAGCGCCTTGCGAGCCGCATTGATGCCGGCGATGATACCCTGGCCCGCCGCCTCTTCGTAGCCGGACGTGCCGTTGATCTGCCCGGCTGTAAACAGACCTTCGACCAGCTTGGTCTCCAGCGTGGGCCACAGCTGGGTCGGGATGATGGCGTCATACTCGATAGCGTAACCCGGTCGCAGCATCTCCGCGCGCTCCAAACCGGGAATGGTGTGCAGCACCTTCAGCTGGATGTCCTCCGGCAGACTCGTCGACAAACCCTGCACATACCATTCCGCAGTATCCAGACCCTCCGGCTCCAGGAAGATCTGATGGTGCGGCCGCTCCCGGAACCGTACTACCTTATCCTCGATGGACGGGCAGTAGCGCGGTCCCGTACCCTGGATCTGACCGGAGTACATCGGCGCTCGATGCAGGTTCTCCAGGATGATGGCGTGGGTATCCTCGTTGGTGTAGGTCAGCCAGCAGGGCACCTGCTGCCGCGGTGGGATGTCGGGATCGAACGAGAAGTGCTGCGGCTCTGGATCCCCGGGCTGCGCCACCAGCTTGTCAAAGTCAATGCTATTCCGGTTGATGCGCGGCGGCGTCCCCGTCTTGAATCGCACCAGCTGAAAGCCCAGGTCCAGCAAGCTGTCCGTCAACTTCACCGCCGGCATCTGTCCGTTCGGACCACTCTCGTAGGACACATCTCCGATGAAGATGCGACCGCGCAGATAGGTCCCCGTCGTCAGCACCACCGTCTTCGCGTGATACTCCGCACCCGTCTTGGTGACGATCCCCTTGACCCGACCATTCTCCGCAAGGATCTCTTCGACCATCCCCTGCTTGAGGTCCAGGCCCGGCGTGTGAAGGAGCGTGTGCTTCATCGTCAATCCGTACAGAACCTTGTCCGCCTGCGCGCGCAGCGCCTGTACCGCGGGACCCTTGCCCGTGTTGAGCATGCGCATCTGAATGTACGTCCTGTCGATGTTGCGGGCCATCTCACCGCCCAGCGCGTCAATTTCGCGCACCACAATTCCCTTCGCTGGACCGCCGATGGACGGGTTGCACGGCATCAAAGCGATGGTGTCGAGGCTGATGGTGATGAGAAGCGTGCGGCAACCCATCCTGGCCGCGGCCAGCGCGGCCTCGCACCCCGCATGGCCCGCGCCAATGACAATCACCTCGTATTCTCCGGCAAAAAAGCGCACCGCGCCCAGCCTCCCCTGTTTCGCATCATCGCTTTCACGTGAAACGTCGTTCGCCGAGACACAAATCATTTACCGAGACAAAAACGCGAGAAAATCTCGTCGAGCAGGTCCTCGCCCGCTTCCTCGCCGATGATCAGGCCAAGTGATGCGTAGGCGGACTGCAGCGCAACCGCAATCAGGTCCAGCGTCGTGCCGAACCTCGCCGCCTCCACGGCCTGCGCGATATCCTGTCGCGCCTGCTCCATCAAGCGAGCCTGCCTTGCGTTGGTCATGTAAGACAGGTCCGCGGCACCCGCCTCCCCGCGCCAGACCTTGCCAATCATCGCCTCTACCAACCGCGGCAGGTCCTGGGGTCGCTTGGCGGAGAGGCGCACCACCGGTGTATCCCCCGCGTACGGCGCCAGCCTTTCATCAGGCCAAGCCTGCGGAAGGTCCGCCTTATTCACGACGAGGATGCGTGCGTGCCCCTGGGTCTGCGCAAGGATCTCCTCGTCCGCTTCGGTCAACAGCTGGGAACCGTCGAGTACGACCAGGACCAGCTCCGCCTCCGCCAGCACCTCGCGCGATCTCTCCACGCCAATGCGTTCCACCACGTCCTCCGTCTCTCGGATACCCGCGGTGTCCACCAGCTTAAAGGGGATTCCGCGCAGATTCACGTACTCCTCGAGCACGTCGCGCGTCGTGCCCGGGATGTCCGTCACGATGGCCCTGTCGCGCCGCAGGAGGGCATTCAGCAGCGAAGACTTGCCCACGTTGGGTCGCCCCACAATGGCCGTCGCCACGCCCTCGCGCAGGATCTGCCCCATCCGCGCGGACTCCAGCATCTGATCCAACTCCGCCAACAGCCCGCTGCCCGTGGCCACCACCTCGGCACAGGCCTCCTGCTCGACGTCGTGCTCGGGATAGTCGATGGTGACCTCCACCAACGCCTGCAGCGCCAGCAGGCGTTTGCGCAGATCCCGCACCCAATCGCCCAGCGCGCCTCGCATCTGCTTCAGGGCGGACCTGCTCGCCAGGTCTGTCTTGGCCCGGATCAGGTCGATCACGGCCTCCGCCTGTGCAAGATCCATCCGTCCGTTCAGAAACGCCCGCTTGGTGAACTCGCCGGGCTCTGCGAGCCGCGCCCCAGCCCGCAGTGTGGCGTCCAGCACGCGCTCGAGCACTCGTACGCCCCCGTGCACCTGCAGTTCCGCCACATCCTCCGCCGTGTAGCTGTGCGGTGCCGGCATCCATAGCAAAATACCCTCATCCAGCGTTTCGCCCCCGTGCGGATCGATCACGAAACCATACAGCATCCGGCGCTTATCTCGCAGCTTTGGCGCAGCACCGGATGGTCTGCGGAATACGCGTTCGGCGATACGGCCGGCATCCGGACCAGAGACTCGAACAATGCCAATGCCGGCCTCTCCCAGCGCCGTCGCGATGGCCGCGATGGTGTCCTGCTCTGCCAGCATCCTCGTCACCTTCCGCCTGTTGTGCCAAAAAGAAAGACGACCCCTCGGCGCTTCCCGCGCAGAAGGGCCGCACTCGCCTATTGCCGTCGCCTGACACGATTTCATGCCTTGCTGCGGGACCATCCTCCGCGACGCGGGTCATCCCGCCTGCGTCGAGCGGGTTCCGAGACCCCGGATGCTACCTCCACCGGGCTCACGATCACCTTTCGGTTCGGCTCCACACCCTCACTCCACGTCCGCACATCCGAGCGGTTCTGCAGGGCTACGTGAACCCATTTTCGCTCGGCCGCTGTCATCGGCTCGAGAGGAACCGGCTTCCCCGTTCGCACCGCCCGCATGGCGGCCCGTTCTGCAATCCGTCGCACCTGCTCCTCACGACGTCTTCGATACTGTCCCGCATCCACCACGAAGCGCACCTGTTCCGACTGCCCACGATTCGCCACCACATTGACCAAGTACTGAATCGCGTCGAGCGTCACGCCCTTGCGGCCGATGATCATGGACAACTCGGACTCAGCGCAATGGATCTCGATCACGCACTCACGGGCCGACAGAGCGCTGCTGTTCAGCCGCACCTCGGGCGCTGTCACACCCATGTGGCGCAACAACTCCAAGACAAAGGATCTCGCCGCCTGCTCCGGAGTCTCCTGGACAACCACTTCGACCTGGGCATCGCGCCCGCCGAACAGCCCCAGAAAGCCCTTCGTGGGCTCCTGAAGCACCCGGACCTGCGCCTCATCCCTTGTGACCCCCAGTTTCACCAGCGCGGAGGTGACGGCTTCATCGACCGTGCGACCGGTCGCCACGACCCGCTTCATCGGCGTTCACGTACTCCTTTTCGACGGTTTCTCTTTCACCGCTTGGGCACTCTCGCCAGACGCTCTGTCCCTCTTTTTCCGTTTTCGCCCCGGCTCTTCGATGGGACCGTCCGCCGCCTCGCCAGCGGGCGCCGGGCGTACACGCATGAAATACGACTGCACTGCCATGAACAGGTTGCCGTAGATCCAGTACAGCGCCAGACCCGCTGCGAACCGGCTCGCGAACAGGAACACGAACACCGGCATGGTGTAGAGCATGAACTTCGTCTGCGGATCCGCGGTGGTCATCACGATGCGCTGCGACAGATACGTGGTGAGTGCCGCGATGATGGGCAGGATGTACAGATGATCCGGTGCACCCAGTTGGCGTATCCACAGGAACGAGCTCTGATTGAGCGCCATGTTCCCTTCGATGGCGCCGAACAGTGCCCACAGGATGGGCAACTGGATCAAGATAGGCAGACAACCGGCGAACGGGTTCACGCCCGCCTGCTGATAGAGCTTCATCAGCTCTTCCTGCATCTTTTGGTTGTCCCCCTGGTATTTGGCACGAATATTCGCTATCTGCGGCTGCAACTCCTGCATCTTCCGGGTCGCTCGCAACTGCTTCATGACCAGCGGAAGGATGAGGAGCCGGACCAAGATGGTGACAATCAGCAGCGCAATCCCATATCGGTAAGGCCCGGGGATGAGGTGGGCGAAATAATCTATCACGCCGGACACGGCCTTGAGAATGTCGCCCCAAAAGCCCTGCGGCCATTCTCCTGGCTTGGCCGGATACAGTGAGCAGCCCGATAAGCTCATGACGGCGCCCAATGCCACAACCCATGGCCACGTATGCCTCTGCGTTTTGCGCTCAGTCAAGCATTCACGCCTCCTGCCTGTCGTCTGGCACCGGATCATAACCGCCTGGATGCCATGGTCCGCACTTCGCCAACCGCCGCGCGGTCAGCCAGCCGCCACGCAGTAAGCCGAATCGTGAGATGGCCTCCACCGCGTACTGTGAACATGTCGGATAGAAGCGGCACGTGCGCGGCTTGAGCGGTGAAATCCAATGTTGATAGAAGCGGATCAAAGCGACGGCCACCCGCCGCATGGGCATCCCTTCCGAATCCATGCTCCCCTCATCATACCACGAACTTTGCACGACGGAGCAACTTCGACAAATCTTCCAACACATCGGCAAAGTCGGCATCTGCCGAGGGCGGACGGCATACCACAACGAAGTCCGCACGGCATGTCTCAAGCTCCGGTTCGAGCCGTTGAAACGCCTCGCGCACCAGGCGCTTCACGCGATTCCTGACCACCGCTTTGCCGACTTTCTTGCTCACCGAAATGCCGACGCGAAACGTCTCGGCACGAGGTGGGGTCCACCAATACAGCACAAAACGGGCGGTCGCAGCAGACCGGCCACGTTGGAACACACGTCGAAAGTCGCGCGTGGCTTTGAGACGATGACAAGCACGCAATGACAGACGTCCCTTCTTCTATATCAAAAAAGGCCACTGACGTGGCCTTACGCTGTCAACCGTTTGCGACCCTTTGCGCGACGGCGGGCCAACACCTTCCGACCGTCCTTCGTCTGCATGCGCCGGCGGAAGCCATGCGTCTTCTTGCGCTTACGGTTGTTGGGATTGTAGGTCGGCTTCATGTCGCCACCTCCTCACCAGGGCTCTCCGGTGACGGCCCTTGGATCTCATCGCCACCTGTCATCTCGAAACAACGGGCCGCTGAGACCAGCGATGCCCGACCTTCGCCCGCGAACGGACACTGCCGCTAATTATATCCGGCAACCGGAACACGTGTCAACCAGACTTTCTCCACAGGCTTGTCCCCTCGCAGCCGGTTCCAAAGCATCCTATCCACAGAGTTTTCCCCAAATCCACAACCTGTGCGCCGCTGTGTTGTGAGGGTTCTGCACATGTGGATAACCTCGCAACCACGCATGGTCATCCCGCACAGAATCTGCTATGATTAGGAGTGCCACGACGATGCCAACCTGTGCACAACTCGGACTTATCCACACTTCTATCCACAGGCTGTGGATAACTTGTACACAGTACCGTGGATATGTGCATTCCTACGACAACTTGTGCACAGCAGTACCCATACGGAACTCGCGGCCACCGCCGATCACGCAATCACCACGCGCCCTCATCCATGGCGACGTTTATCCACAATTGAATCCACAGCGCTGTGTGTATCGCCCTTCGTGCGCGTTCGTGATCGACAAAACTCGCGGCAACTCGACACCGTGTGCGGGACAAGTCTCTCGCTTCGACAAGTTCTCTCCGTAGGAGGTTAGCCTGAACCCATGTCCGCCATGTCCGCGTCCTTCGACAGGTCCTTCTTTCACCATCTGTGGGATCGCGTTCTCGCCTTCCTGCAGGAGCGCCACAACCCAGACAGCTTCGCCACCTGGTTCGCGGGATCCAAGATCATTGATTATGACCCGCGCCAGAACACCATCTTCGTGCAGGTTCCGTCGGCCTTCCAACGAAACTGGATTGAGGAGCACTACACCTCGACCATCACGTCGTATATCGCGCAGTTGACCGAATACGAGTTCCGCGTGCGATTCGTGGCGCCCTCGGACCTCGACCCCGCGCCTGTGCGCGCTGCTCGAAACAGCGGCGCTGCATCCGGTGTCGCCACCCTGGCAGCGCCCGCCATCCGGGTGAGCGCGGACCCAGCGGCCACGACAGAAGCCAACACGCCATCCGCGGCAGGGACGGGGACAGGATCCCCCTATCAAATCAATACGCAGCCACTGAACCCGAAATACACGTTTGAGACGTTTGTGATTGGCGCGAGCAACCGCTTTGCCCATGCGGCGTGCCTGGCTGTGGCGGAACGGCCCGCAGAACAGTACAATCCGCTCTTCATCTACGGCGGCGTGGGTCTCGGTAAAACACATCTGATGCACGCCATTGGCCATCACGTCCGGCAGCGCAGACCCAACGCGAAGGTGGCCTATCTGTCGACCGAGCGCTTCACCAATGATTTCATCCACTCCATCCGGGAGGGGAACCCGGGCGAGTTTCGCAATCACTATCGCTCCGTCGACATTCTGTTGATTGACGACATCCAGTTCCTCGCCAAGAAGGAAGGCACGCAGGAGGAGTTCTTCCATACCTTCAACGCGCTCTACGAAGAGGGCAAGCAGATTGTCGTCGCCAGTGACCGGCCTCCGAAGGAGATCCCGACGCTCGAGGACCGCTTGCGCTCGAGATTTGAGATGGGCCTGATCACGGACATTCAACCGCCTGATGTGGAGACGCGGATTGCCATCCTGCAGCGCAAAGCGAAGGCCGAAGGAATCAGCATCCCGGAGGATGTTGCGTACTACATCGCGACGCAGATCGACACCAACATCCGTGAGCTCGAGGGGGCGCTGATCCGCGTTTTCGCCTTCTCCTCCCTGGAACGCCAGGACATCACACTGGATCTCGCGGAGCGCGCGCTGAAGGACCTGGTCGGGCCGGGACGCGCCAAGGTCATCACGGTCAGCCATATTCAAAAAGTGGTGGGAGATCATTTCGGTCTGCGCGTCGAGGACCTCAAGGCCAAGAAGCGCACGCGCAATGTGGTGCTGCCTCGCCAGATTGCGATGTACCTGGCGCGCGAGCTGACGGATCTGTCGTTGCCCCGCATCGGCGAGGCCTTCGGCGGACGCGACCACACGACGGTTCTGCACGCGTGCGAACGCATTGCCGAAGAGATGAATCAGAACTCGGACCTCCGCGCCACCATCGAAAGATTGGCGGAAGCCATCCGGACGCTGGGCTGAGGGCTGTCGCTCCTCGCCCGCGCGTTGGACATGTGTATAATCGAGACGGATCGGCATGCACTTATCCACAATCTTTCCACAGGCTCAAGGACGCTCGACATCGGCAATCAATGAACTTATCCACAATTCCACAACGCCTAGTAGTACGACTGCGGGACCCAAGATCAAAGATCCCCATTCTACTTCTATGCGCGGTGTCCCAAGTCCAGCACTCGAATCCGCAGCGATGACACGACCCATCCGCTGCAGCAAGCGACAAGGAGGCCCTCTATTCCATGCGATTCACAGTCCAGCAGGCTGCCCTCTCCGCCCTGATTCAAACCGTCTCCAAGGCCGTCGCGGTACGGACCACGAAGCACGTCCTCACCGGCATACTTCTGGAAGCCACCAGCGACCGCCTGGTGGGTACAGCGTACGATCTCGAACTCGGCATCCAGGACACCCTCCCGGCCGGAGACGACACAGGCCTGCAAATCATGGAGCCGGGTGCCATTGTGCTGCCCGCGCGCACGTTCGCCGAGGTGATCCGCAAGCTGCCCGGCCCCAATGTCTCGATTGAGGTGCACTCCAACTACATGACGGACATCACATCGGGTAGTGCACAGTTCCATCTTCATGGCATTGACGCGGCTGAATTTCCACAGCTGCCAATCTTTCATGCATCCCGGCAACTCACCCTGTCCAGTCGAACGCTGGAAACCCTCATCCGCACCACGGCATTCGCCGCGTCGTCGTCCGAGGTGCGCCCTGTGCTCACCGGCGTGTATGTGGAATATCAGGATGGCCGGCTTGTGTTCACCGCCACAGATGCGCTCAGACTCGCGACACGCAGTGCCGTCATCCCCGAGGCCCCGGAGGGTGAATGGCGTGCCATTCTTCCCGCCAAGGCCCTCCAGGAGTTTGCGAAGATTCTGCCCGACGCGGATGTCCCCGTCACGCTGCAGTTCACGGACAGTCATGGCCTGTTTGCGGTGGGGACCACGCGCTTTTACACCCGCATGATCCAGGGCAGCTACCCCGACACGTCACGGATCATCCCGACCGTGTTTCGGACAGAGGTCATCATGCCCACCGACGCGCTCGCCGGTGCCATCGACCGAGCCGCACTCATTGCGCGCGATCGAGAGAATCACATGGTCCGCCTGGAGGTGACGGCCAACCAGGTCACGGTGTCCTCCAGTTCACCGGAGATTGGAAATGTGTCGGAGCAGGTGGATGTCATCGGCAAGACGGGCGATGATCTGTACATCTCCTTCAACGCCCGTTATGTGTTGGATGCCCTGCGCGCCACAGACACGGCGGACCTCGTTGTCCGCTTCAACGGCGCCAGCTCGCCTTTCGTCATCTGCGAGTCGGGCCGTGACGACGGGCTGCAGCTGATCTCGCCGGTGCTGATGAGGTAAGCAATGTGGGTACAGTCCCTGTATCTGCGATCTTTCCGCAACTACGAGGAGCAGGAGGTGTCTTTCCATCCGGGCGTGAATGTGTTGATCGGTGAGAACGCCCAGGGAAAGACCAACGCCCTCGAGGCCATCCACCTGCTTGCGGTCGGCAAATCCCATCGCACCCATCGGGATGCGGACCTGGTGCGTCGGGGGGCGGATGGCGCCACGGTACGCGCGGTCATCCACGCGGGCGGGCGGCAACGAACCCTCGAACTGCGGCTCGGTTCCGGCGGTCGCAGAGCGCTGGTGAACGGGGTGCAACAGGCGAAGATGACGGATTTCCTAGGGCACTTTCAAGCCGTGCTGTTCTCGCCCGAGGATCTCCTGCTCGTCAAGGGCGGCCCCGCGCTCCGGCGCAGGTTTCTCGACATGGAACTGGGCCAGACCCAGCCCGCCTATCTGTATCATCTGGGTCACTATCAACGCGCGCTGCAGCAGCGAAACGCGCTGTTGCGCCGTGTACCCGTCGACGAAGCCTCGTTGGAAGTGTTCGACGCGCAGCTGGCGGAGCACGGTGCCCAGGTGCTGCGGCGCCGGATGCGGTTTCTGGCGGATCTCGCCCCCATCGCCGCCGACATCTACGCCACCATCGCGGATGGGCGAGAGACACTGGACGTCCGTTACGCGTCGACCCTGCCGCAGTTTGGCGACGATGGCGGGGGCGGCACCACGCTCGAGGCAACGGCCGAGGCTGAGGTTGGAACACTGGCGGAGGTTCTGCTGCGCGCGCTGAGAGTGCGGCGCGCGGGCGACATCCGGCTCGGAACCACCACCATTGGGCCTCACCGGGATGACCTGCGGCTGACGCTCGACGGCATCCCGGCGCATTCGTTCGCGTCGCAGGGACAACAGCGCACCATCGCCCTATCCTTGCGGCTGGCGGAGATGGAATTCATCCGTCGGCAGACCGGCGAGTACCCGGTGCTCCTGCTGGACGACGTGCTTTCGGAACTGGATGACGGACGTCAGAAAAACCTGGTGCTGGCCATGAGTGAGAAGGTGCAGACGGTGCTCACCACGACCTCGCTGTTTCCGCTCACGGGACGGCTGCGGGAGGTCGCGCGTTTGTTTTCTGTGTGTTCTGGTATAATACAGGCGGAAGGTTAGGTGTCGCCCATGCTGTTCCACGTTGGTGGAGACACCCTGGTTTGGTTGCACGAGGTCATCGGCATCTTCGATGTCCAGACCCAGGAGATTGCGGATACCCGAGCGTTTCTCGAGCGGATGCGCGCGCTCGGCCGGGTGGAGGTCGTGGATGCCGGGGAGTTGAAATCGCTGGTCGTGACCGACCGCAAGGTGTACCTTTCTCCGGTCTCGCCGCAGACGCTTCGGCGACGCGCGGAGCTTGTGGAACAGACGGGGCGCATCGAGATCAACCATTCGGAGTGACCGGCCGACAACTGCAGGAGGGTTAGCAGGGACGCCGGCGCCTGCGCCGAGGCGGGCCGCCGGCAGTTCTTTGTTTGTCTGGAGGGAATCCATTTGCCGGAACAAGTGTATGACGAATCCCAAATCCAAGTTCTCGAAGGTCTGGAGGCGGTTCGGAAGCGCCCGGGTATGTACATCGGTTCCACCGGACCGCGCGGCTTGCACCACTTGGTGTGGGAGATCGTCGACAACGCGGTCGATGAGGCGTTGGCCGGGCGCTGCACACGCATCGTGGTGCAACTGCATCCTGACAACAGCATCACCGTGATCGACAATGGTGCAGGTTTTCCTGTCGGGATTCACCCCAAGACCGGAAGGCCCGCGGTGGAGACCGCGCTGACCGTGCTTCATGCGGGTGGTAAGTTTGGCGGCGGCAGTTACAAGGTTTCCGGCGGTCTCCACGGCGTCGGGGCCTCCGTCGTCAACGCGCTTTCGGAATGGCTCAAGGTGGAGGTGTACCGCGACGGGAAAATCTATGTGCAGGAGTACCAACGGGGAACGCCGCTGTATGACCTGAAGCTCGTCGGTGAGACGGATCGGCGAGGTACGTCGGTCAGTTTTCGCCCCGATCCAGAGATCTTCACCGAGACCACGGTGTTTGACGCAGATATCCTCGCCGGGCGCCTGCGCGAGTTGGCCTTTCTCAATGCGGGTCTCGAAATTGTGTTCGAGAACGAGCGGGATGGCCGCACAGCGACATACCACTACACGGGGGGCGTGGCCGCCTTCGTGGAGTGGTTGAACAAGTCGAAGGACGTGCTGCACGACAAACCGGTGTTCGTCTCCGGCCTCAAGGATGACGTGACGGTTGAAATTGCGCTGCAGTACAACGACGGCTATACCACGACACTGTACTCGTACGCGAATAACATCCATACCCACGAGGGTGGGACGCATGAGGCCGGGTTCAAGAGCGCACTCACCCGCGTGATCAACGATTATGCGCGCCGCAGTGGCATGTTGAAGGACAACGACGCCAATCTCACAGGGGACGATGTGCGCGAGGGTCTGACGGCGGTCGTCAGCGTCAAGGTGCCGGAACCGCAGTTTGAGGGTCAGACCAAGACCAAGCTCGGGAACAGCGAGGTCCGTGGCATCGTGGAGACTCTCTTCGGGGAGCGGTTGCAAACGTTCTTCGACGAGAATCCGTCGGTCGCCAGGCGCATCGTGGAGAAATCGGTGATGGCGGCGCGGGCGCGCGAGGCGGCGCGCAAAGCGCGTGAACTCACGCGTCGCAAGAATGCGCTGGAAGCCACATCTCTGCCCGGAAAGTTGGCGGATTGCTCGTCGAAGGACGCATCGCAGTGCGAGCTGTACATCGTCGAGGGTGACTCCGCGGGTGGGTCTGCCAAGAGCGGTCGCGACAGAACGTTCCAGGCCATCCTGCCACTGCGGGGAAAGATCATCAATGTGGAGAAGGCACGCCTGGATAAGGTGCTGTCGAACGAGGAGATCCGGGCCATCATCACCGCCATCGGCACCGGGATTGGCGATGATTTCGACATTGGGAAGGCGCGCTACCACAAGATTGTGATCATGACCGATGCGGACGTCGACGGCAGCCACATTCGCATCCTGCTGCTCACCTTGTTCTATCGGTTCATGCGGCCGCTGATTGATGCCGGCTACATCTACATCGCGCAGCCGCCGCTGTACATGATCCGCAAAGGCAATAAGGTGCAGTATGCCTACTCGGACAGGGAATTGGACAAGGTGCTGAACGAGATCGGACGCAACGGGGTTGTCGTTCAGCGCTACAAAGGTCTGGGGGAGATGGACGCTCGCCAGCTGTGGGAGACGACCATGGATCCCGCGGCGCGGACGCTCCTCCAGGTCACCATGGAGGACGCCCGCGAAGCTGATTATCTCTGCAGCATCCTGATGGGTGATAAGGTGGAGCCGCGGCGCGAGTTCATCGAGGAACATGCCCGGTTTGTGCGCAACCTGGATATCTGATGCAGACAAGTGAAGCCGCCTGCGCGCAGGGCACGGGCCGACGCGTGCCATGCCGGACGCGGCCGTGCGAGGAGTGAACGTCATTGCCGGAAGAGATGGAGAGCAAGGTTCTCCCGATAGACTTGAGCCAAGAATTGAAGAACTCGTTCATCGACTACGCGATGAGCGTCATCGTCAGTCGCGCCATTCCCGATGTCCGCGACGGCCTCAAGCCGGTGCATCGGCGCATCCTGTACGCGATGTTTGAGTCCGGGATGACGCCGGACAAGCCGTACAAGAAATCGGCGCGTATCGTCGGTGACGTCCTCGGTAAATACCATCCGCATGGCGACGCGGCCGTATACGACGCGCTGGTGCGGATGGCGCAGGACTTTTCGACACGCTATCCGCTTGTCGATGGTCACGGCAACTTCGGCTCGGTCGATGGCGATCCCGCCGCCGCCATGCGCTACACGGAATCGCGCATGTCGCACATCGCCATGGAGTTGCTGCGCGACATCAACAAGGAGACGGTGGACTTCACACCCAACTACGATGCCAGCGAGCAGGAGCCGGTGGTGCTGCCGGCGCGTTTCCCGAACCTGCTGGTCAACGGATCGTCTGGCATCGCGGTGGGGATGGCCACCAACATCCCGCCGCACAACCTGCGCGAGGCCATCAACGCGGTGATCATGCTCATTGATCACCCGGACGCCACCGTGCAGGATTTGATGAAAGTGATCAAGGGCCCGGACTTCCCGACGGGCGGCATCATCCTTGGTCGCGAGGGCATCATCAAGGCCTATGAGACGGGGCGCGGGTCCATCACCATCCGCGCGAAGACGCAGATTGAGGAGATGTCCGGCGGCAAGTCGCGCATCGTCGTGACCGAGATCCCGTACCAGCAGAATAAGGCGAGGCTGATTGAGAAGATCGCAGAGCTGGTGCGCGACAAGAAGGTGGACGGGATCACGGATCTGCGCGATGAGTCCGACCGGGATGGCATGCGCATCGTGATCGAGCTGAGGCGCGATGTGCGTCCGCAGGTCGTGCTGAACAACCTGTTCAAGCACACGGGCCTGCAGACCAGCTTCGGCATTATCATGCTTGCTCTGGTGAACGGCGAGCCGAAGGTACTCGGCCTGCGCCAGGTGCTGGAACTGTACCTGGACCACCAGCGCGAGGTGGTGCGCCGGCGCACGCAGTACGATCTCGACAAGGCGGAAGCGCGCGCCCATATCCTGGAAGGCTTGTTGATAGCGCTCGATCACCTCGACGAGGTCATCACCCTCATCCGCAACTCGCAGACGCCGGACATCGCGCGCGAGGGGCTGATGACGCGCTTCTCGCTGAGCCAGGAGCAGGCGCAGGCCATCCTCGACATGCGGCTGCAACGCCTGACCGGGCTGGAGCGTGAGAAGCTGCAGGCGGAATACGCCGAACTGCAGAAGCTGATTGGTGAACTGCGGGCCATCCTCGCGGACGAGAAGTTGTTGCTGGATGTGATCCGCAAGGAGCTTGTCGAGATCCGCGACAAATACGGCGATGAGCGGCGCACCAGCATCGTCGCCGCAGAGGGTGACATCAGCGAGGAAGACCTCATCCCTGTGCAGGACGTGGCCATCACGGTCACCCACGCTGGCTACGTCAAGCGCGTGCCGCTCTCCGTGTATCACAGCCAGCGTCGCGGTGGGCGCGGTTTGACGATGATTGGCACACGCGAGGAGGACTTCGTCGAGCATCTGTACATCGCGTCCTCGCACAGCCATATGTTGTTCTTCACCAACCGCGGCCGGGTGTACACGCTCAAGGCATATGAGATCCCGGAATACAGCCGGCAGGCCAAAGGCTTGCCCATCATCAACCTCCTTCAGATTGAGCCGGGTGAAAAAATCTCCGCGGTGATCCCGGTGAAATCGATGGAACCGGAGGAGATTGAGAAGCTGAGCCTGTTCTTCGCGACGCGGGGCGGGATCGTCAAGAAGACGCCGCTTGGCGAATACGCCAACGTACGCAAGACGGGCCTCATCGCCATCCATCTTCGTGAGGATGATGAGGTGATTGGCGTTCGGCTGACGGACGGCGAGCAGGAGATCATCATGGCAACGAAGCTCGGCATGTCCATCCGTTTCCCAGAGTCGGACGTGCGCCCCATGGGCCGCAATGCGACCGGCGTCAAGGGCATCGAGCTGCAGGACGGTGATGAGGTCATTGGCATGGACGTCGTTGAGGAAGGCGCCGACGTGCTGGTGGTGACCAGCCGCGGCTTCGGAAAGAAAACGCCCATCACCGACTATCGCGTGCAGTCGCGCGGCGGCAAGGGCATTAAGACGATGAACTGCACGCCCAAGAACGGCCACGTGGTCGGCCTGCTGTTGACGCGTCCGGACGATGACTTGATGATCATTACCAACGCCGGTGTCGCCATTCGCATTCACGTGGCGGACATCTCAACGCAGGGGCGCAACACGCAGGGTGTAAAGCTGATCACAGTGCCGGAGGGCGAGGAGGTCGCCACGGTCGCGCGCGTGGTTCGCAACGGCGACGACGACGAGTGATGGAGGGCCACCGGAGCCAACCGTGCCGAAGGCGGGGCGCGGCGGATGGGTGCGCGTAAGGCACACCGCGGCGCCGCGGCCCGGGCACGGTTGCGCGCCTGCGTTGCGCGCGGCGCCACGGTTGCGCACCTGCGCCGCGGTTGCGTGCCTGCGTTGCGCGCGGCGCCTGCCCGCTTGCGGTGCACGCGGTTCCTGCCAGCCGTGACATGCGGTATGAACCCGGGAAGCCTTTCCAGGTTCTGCATACGATTCGCAGCGTGGATTTGGACAACGGCCGCCAGTGATGCGCCCGATCCGCATCGTGAACCAGGGCAACCGCCGTCCGCGGCGTGGTATCATATACGGGGCGAACAGTCTGGAGCTTATGGATACGGAGGTGGTCAGGCCATGCTCCACGATTTCGTCGAGGATTTTCTGATCACGCAGGGTGCGATGTTTTTTGGCCTCGTGATGCTGATTCTGGTCGCCTATCTGTTCTTCAACGCCATTCTCGATGACAAATGACAAATGAACAAGGGCGAGCATGATAGCAACGTCATGGGCTCAGCTCACGCGGTCTGCGGATGCGTGGCCATACCTGAGGAAGCGACGGACACCGTCTGAACTGCAGGCAGTCACGCGGCTGGAAGCCCAACCATTCATTTGTGTGGATGCAGATGTTGATCTTCACGTGCCTGCCGTGCTATAGTAGTCGACGTCGCCGCTGCGGATGACGCGGCGGGCGCGAGCACCGCGGCGGAAGCCGCGGGCGAGCGCGGAGTGATTCGTTCCTT
>JAIMAY010000023.1 GCA_023511725.1 Alicyclobacillus sp. | reverse complement strand
TCGCGGAACAGCAGCGCCGCCAAAAACACCAGCGCATTCGTCAAGGCGGCCAGCACCAGCGAGGACTCGTCCCCGGTTACCGCGACCGCACCGACCACGATCTGCGCCAACGCAAACGTCGCCGCCATGTACACCACATTGGCAAGGCGCAACAGCAGATACCCGACCGCTTCACGCATCCAGCGCAGCGTCATCATCCACCCGATCTCCGGCACAAACGCCACCGGCACCGTCACAATGCCCAGGAACACCATGAGCAGAAACATGAACGCGAGTGCAAAGAGCAGGAATGCCATCATCCCGAGAAACGCAAGGCAGGGTATGGAGAGCAGCAACAACACGAGCAAGAACACGATATTGTCGTACGGATTCGCGTTCTGCACGTCCTGGCTCGTCCACTTTTGGTTGGCAAACGGCTGCGGAACACTGGTCATGGCTCCGAGCAGGCTCTGTCTCGCCTTATCAGTCGTGTTGGTCATGAAGAGCTTCACCCAGTTGTCACCCGCGCCGATGGTCTGTTGCTGACCCTGATCGTTGGTGTATGTCTGGCCCACCGCCGCCGACGATACGTCAAAATCACTCAGGTTTTGCGAGGCGTGCCCGAACTGCGCCGCTTCCCAGGGCTCCAGCACGTACACGTCCCACAGCGCATCGTACAACGTCCCAGCCTGTAACCCGGACGTGGATTCGACCGCCGTGCCCAGCTGCGCGGTCACCGCCTGCGCAAGGTTGTTCACGGTCTTGAACACTGGAGCGAAATTGAAAAAGAAAATGTAGATGAGCGCTCCAGACAAGGCCGTGCTGACCACGGCGGTGAGAATCTTCGTATGCTGGGCGCGCAAAAACTGCCAAACGACATACAGCGCCGTCGCCAACACAAGAAACGGCAGCAGCCGGACAAACGCGTTCTTGTACCCGAGTTGAAAGACAGTGCCGATTTTGTCCGCCACCGGGTTGACCACCCAGGCCGGGTCACTGAACTGGGCGGCGAGCAAAATGGCCAAGTGCATGACCCAGGCCAGGGCCTGCATGACGAGGTTGGCGATAAAGTTCGCCAATTCTTTCATGGCTCCGCCACCGAACAGGGTATTCCACCACCCCTGCGCGGGAAGCGTGAACGTGTAGACGTTGGGCGCCGGGTTCTGCCATCCGGGGAATGGCGGGTTAGGCGTAGTGAACAGCTCTGTACCCATTGGAACAACCTCCTTTTGCGCACCGCGAAGCACGCGCCGGAATTCCGTTCAAACATCCTGCTCATTCGCTTAAGCCCGTCCACTCAAGTGCGAGGTGCAGGACGAATCCACCCAGAAAACAAAACCGCGCGCCCCGCCATCTTGTTGATGGCGAAACGCGCGACGCTTGCGTCAAGTTTGGAACCGGAGCCGTCTGTTCATGCAGTCCTTCGTTCTCGTCGAACGCGGCAATTCGTCAATCCCATCGGCGCCGGCGCGAACAATAACGCGGCAATCACGCAAAACGCCACCAACGCACAAAACGCTGGCGTGACAGCATGGAAGTACGCGAACTCCGGCACCGCGCACGACGCGTTCGGCGAACATATCAAGACGGGCGCGGCCGCGGCACGCCACTGCAGGAGGCTGTGGTACAGAGAGACCGCCACCCCACCCGCCAACAACGACGCCGCCAACCGACACGCCGTCTTGGGCAGAAACAGGCCGAGCAGACACACCAATACCAGCGGGTACATGCACAACCGCTCGATCCAGCACAATCTGCACGGAATTCAGTCATTGAAGACGCTCCAATAGAGACTGACCGTCGTAGCAGTCAACGCGACGCCCAGCGCCGCACACCATCTGCCACGCATCAATGCCACTGGCCTCCAGTTCCTTTACACTTCAGATGGAAAACGCGTCTAAAGGCTCGAACTTAACTTCCATGCATCTCGGGGTCCTCGTTCGGACACACCGCTCCTCGCTTTCTCCTCACCCACTTCACCAACCTCCACCCTGGCGCGGAAGGCCCCGGCTTTAACCGTGGGGAGGAGCGCCAGGGTCTTTTTTGCCCTGCAACCTTCCTTCGAGTGAAGGGAGGTGCAGGGGCTGTGGAACTGACGCGCACCATCCTTCTCAAACTCCAGCCTACAGAAGAACAGGCCGCGATCCTGGAGCGAACTATGGACGCTAACCGAAGAGCGCTCGACTACGCCAGCCAAGTTGCGTTCGAGCGGCGAATCCGCTCGGCCTTTCAGTTGCACCGCGCGGTGTATCGCACTCTGCGCCTGGAGTTCGGACTGCGATCCCAGATGGCTTGCACCGTCTGCCGAACCGTCGCGGCGACGCACAAGAGCATGAAGTCCAACGGCAACCCCGGCGCCCAGGCGAGATTCAAACACCCGAAGCCCGTGTTCCAGTGGAACAACTATGTTCTGCGCGGCGGGTTGCTCCACATCTCCACGCTGGGTGGACGGCTTCGGATTCCCTATCACGTCCAGCCTCCGTATGTTCGTTACCTGCATGACGGCTGGACGTTCGGCGCGGCTGAACTCGTCAAGAAGCGCAACGGCTGGTTCTTGCATGTGTCGGTGTCGAAAACCGTCCCGGAGCCGTCGCAGGACTTTGACGCCGTTATCGGTGTTGACCAGGGCATGCGGTTTTTGGTCACCGCTTCGTCCGGGCGGAAGGTTCTGTTCATCCGCGGCGGGCGCGTCAAACAGACCCGCCTACGCTACATCCGTCTGCGCCAACAGCTTCAGCGCAAAGGCACTCGCTCGGCCAAGCGCCGCCTCGCAGCCATCGGCCGAAGAGAATCCCGTTTCATGACGGACACGAACCACAAGATCGCCCGGCAAGTGATCCGATTCGCGCAGGCCCAGGGTAAGCGTCCCCTCATCGTTCTCGAAGACCTGACAAGCACCAACCTGTCCGTCCGGTTCCGACTGAAGGAGCGGTACTGGAGGATGAGTTGGGCATTCCGGCAATTGGCGGAGTTCATCCGTTGCAAGGCGGAGGAAGCCGAAATCGCAGTGGTCTTCGTCGATCCGGCGGGCACGAGCGAAACGTGCCCACGATGCGGGCACTGTGAATCCACCAACCGAAGCCAGAAGCACCATCGGTTTCGCTGCAAAGAGTGCGGGTACCAGTGCAACGGGGACCTAGCCGCAAGCCGCGTGATCGCCCAGCGGGGTGCAGAGGCATTGCGGCAGAGCCGGAGCGCATGACGCCCGGCTCGGGGGCGCTGTCAGCTTGTACACGGGCTTCCAGCGTCGTGGCCCGCCGCTCACCTCCTCGCAAACCGTCTGTGCAAGACTCGCCAATTGGGCCGCCTGCTCTTGGGCCGCTTGAGCCTGTGCGAGCCTTTGAGCCATCCCTTCCCGTTCCCGAGCCCAGGTCTCCTGCGCCAGTGCGGCCAAACGCTACAGAATTCACTTCGAGCGCTCGTAATCGGTTCTCAGCCGCTAAGAAAGGAGCCAACTCCGTTTCATCGGAGGCTGGCTCCCATTCCTCAACACCTTGAGAGAACGCCCACTTGGGCAATTTCATTTCAAATCCTTTACCCATCGATGCTTCGGATCCTCGAAAGGCGTCAACGTCCTTCCCGATGGACCCGCCATGAACCAGAGGTAGTAGACTCGGTATCCGCCCGCGGCGACGACCGGATGGAATCCGTCCGGTATCGCGAACGCGTCGCCGTCCTGGATCACGTAACCCGCATCTTCGTGGTACTTTGACCCGTAGTGGACTTGGATGCCGAAACCGTCTTTCGGTTCAACCTTAAAGTAGTAGATTTCTTCAAAGCTAAGTTCTTCGGGTGGCCTGTCTTCCTCATGCCGGTGCGGAGGGTAGCCGGACCACTCGCCGGGATAGTTGATGGTTTCGCCAATGACCAAGCGATCAACCCGGCCTTCGACGTTCCCTGTCATGATATCCCGTACTTCACGCCGCCAGTTGTTCTGCCCCCTCAGCGCAACGAGAACGTCGTCTGGCTGCACGACGAATGGTTCATAGGACTTTGAGGCGGCGGACCGGCAGACGGCGACAGACGCAACCTCACTTTCTACTGTCACGGTATACTCCGTGTGAATCGGCACATACACCGTAGTTGCGGGTGCGGTAAACACAGACTCTCGTCCACCGAGATGGGCAAACTCTTGGTTGCCCACGTGAACCGTGACGCGACCTGTCAAGATGACCAGACCGATTTCCTCGTTGCCGCTGTTGCGTGTGACCGACGGATATTCGGCCGTCAGGTTCAGCAGACCGAACCGCAGTAAGTGAAGGTGCTCCGCCTCGCCTTCAATCAGTTCGTGATAGCCGGGAGTATCTTGAACGGTCGTGTGCTTTTTGAAGAGCATGTCCTTTCCCTCCCGAAAATCATGTGTGGTTACCGATGAACCGCGGACAAGCTCTCTTTCTTCGCGACCGCCAGCTTGACAGCTGCCTCCACGGCGTCGCAGGTTAAGCCGTACTTCCGCAGGAGTTCATCCGGTGTGCCCGATTCACCAAACGTATCGCGCGTCCCCACTCGGACGACCGGCACGGGAGCACGCTCAGCCAACGCTTCGCATACCGCACTCCCGAGACCGCCGAGCACCGAGTGTTCTTCCGCCGTGACCACACATCCAGTTTCCTCTGCTGCACGTACAACGGCCTCCACGTCAAGGGGCTTGATGGTGTGCATATTCACCACGCCAACCGATATCCCCTCTCGGCTCAGCCTGTCCGCCGCCTCCAGGGCGACGCCTACCATCACCCCGCAGGCGATCACGGTGGCGTCCCTCCCCGCTCGCAGCACCTTGGCCTTGCCAATCGTAAAGTCACCAGTGCCGTCCGTCACGGTCGGAACCGGTGTCCGCCCCAACCTGAGGTAAACGGGGCCTTCTAGTTCGGCGGCCGCTATCGTAGCCAGCCTCGCCTCTGCGGCATCGGCCGGCACCAATACAGTCATTTCGGGCAGAACCCGCATCGCGGCAATATCTTCCAACGCCTGGTGCGTCGCTCCGTCCTCGCCCACCGTCACCCCACCATGGCTTACGGCAATTTTCACGTTGGCCCGGTTGTAGCAGCAGGCCAAACGAATCTGCTCGTTCGCACGATGCGCGGCGAACACCGCGAACGTAGTAGCAAACGGGATCAGCCCGGTCAAGGCGAGCCCCGCAGCGGTGCCAATCATGTCCTGCTCGGCAATGCCAATCTGAAAGAACCGCTCCGGATATTTCTCTGCAAACCAGTGCACTCTCACGGATTCCGCCAAATCTGCGGTCAGTGCAACGACCCGGTGATTTTGGGCACCGAGATCGACCAGTGCCTGACCAAATCCATCGCGGCCACTCGCAACCGTCATGAGATATCCTCCCTTACGCGAACTGGATGTCGAGATCCTCGCCGAATGAACTCGGTCCAATCTCTTGCAGTGCCCTTGCAGCCTCATCGCGAGACGGTGCTTTCCCATGCCACAGCGCCTTGTCCTCCATGAAGGACACACCCTTGCCCATAACCGTGCGAGCGATGATGGCGGTTGGTTGATTGTGGGATCGGCTGAACTCTTCAAACGCCTGTTGAATTTGGGGGATGTCGTGTCCATCAATCTCCACCACATTCCAACCAAACGCCTGAAACTTGGCGGCAATCGGCTCCATGTTCTTCACGTCGGCCACGGCGCCGTCAATCTGCAGTCCGTTCCAGCTCAGGATGAGAGCCAGGTTGTTCAGCCGGTAATGAGCCGATGTCATCGCGGCCTCCCAGAACTGCCCTTCCTGAATCTCCCCGTCGCCGACAAGGCAGTACACCTTTGCATCCACATTCTGCAGCCGCAGTCCCAATGCCATCCCGTTGGCGATGGACAGCCCTTGTCCGAGCGGCCCTGCGGCCGTCTCAATCCCGGGCAGGTCGTGCCTCGAGGGATGTCCCTGCAATCGGGAGTTCAGTCGGCGAAACGTTAGCAGTTCTTCAACCGGGAAGTACCCGCTCCGCGCGAGAGCCGAGTATAGGGCGGCGCAAATGTGCCCGTTGCTGAGAACGAACCTGTCCCTGGCCGGCCAGTCCGGGTTCTTTGGATTGTGGTTCATCTTGTCAAAATACAGTACAGAAAGGATCTCCGCCGCGCCCAGCGCCCCGCCCGGATGCCCGGATTGGCTTGCAGCAATCATTTGAATCACGTCGCGACGGATTCGCCGCGCCACCTCTACCATATCCACCGTCATGCTATACACCTCACTGGCTTCAACTTTTCACGGCGCCCGATGTTAGTCCGCTGATCAGCCTCCGTTGCACCAAGGTGAAAAAGATCAGGATGGGGATTGCAGACACTACTCCACCTGCCGTCAGCAGATCCCAGCGTGTCACATAGTCCCCAATGAACGTGTTTAAGCCCACAGGGAGCGTGGCAACGGAGTCCTTCGACGCGAATGTCAAGGCAAAGAGGAACTCGTTCCACGAGAAAATAATGATGTACGCGGCTGCCGCGACCAGTCCTGGCGTCAGCACTGGAAGGAGCACGTACCAAATGACCTTGAGTTCACTGCACCCATCCACCAGCGCCGCTTCATCCATTTCTTTCGGGATTCCGTCCACAAACCCTTTGACGAGCCAAATAGTGAACGGTGTGACAAACCCGGTGTAGACCAGCACCAGTCCAATCATACGGTTTAGTAGCCCAAGACTCTGCATGATGGGAAACAGCGCAAGCACCAACAAAATGGAAGGTAGGAATTGTGACGCGACTAACGCCGACAACACGATCTTTTTCGGTCTGAACCGATGCCGCGACAAACTGAATCCAGCCGGGACAGCCAACACGAGCGTAGCTAAAGCCGTGACGACCGCGACGATGATGCTATGCGTCATGTACTTGAGAAACGGGGTCGTATGAAACAACTCCGCATATGCCGCGAACGTCCAGTGCTGCGGCAGGTAGTGAACCGGGATAGTGCTCAGTTCGCTCGCGGGTTTCACGGACGTAAGGAACATCCACAGATACGGCCCGAGTGCAAAGGCAAGCCAGCAGAAGAGCAGGATCCACAACACCGATCGGCGCAGCACATGACCCACGATGATCATTTGTCGAGGATCCCCTGTTTGGACAGAAGCTTGAGATACACCATGACGACCCCGAGCAATACAATCGCCTGAATCACTGCCATCGCCGTTGCCCCCCCAAAATTCAAATCCGAGTAAGCCGTGTAGTATGCGTCCGCAGGGATGGTGAGCGAAGCGTATCCCGGTCCCCCTTGAGTAATGATTAGAATCAAATCCATATAGCTTGCGGTCCACACAATTCTCAGCAACGTGGTGATCAGACAGGTTGGCAAAATGATCGGGAATTTGACGCTCCAAAACGTCTTCCAGGCAGTGGCGCCGTCCAATTTCGAGGCCTCCACCAGGTCGTCGGGAATGGTCTGCATAGCGGCAAGAAGCATTACGGCGAAGAACGGAATCCCCTGCCACACATCAATCAGCATCAACGCCGGGAGCGCAGTGTGCGGCTGTGAAAACCAGGGACGGGCCAGAAAGGCAAGCCCAAGCCGGGTCAACAGATCATTCAACACTCCGTAGTTCGCATCGAGAATCCACATCCACATCATTGCGGCAAGCACACTCGGCGTGGCCCAGGGGATCAGCACCAGTCCCCGGACAATCCCGCGGCCTCTAAACTTCTGGTTGAGTAGCACCGCCCCAATTAGACCGAACACAAACTGAAACGCAACCACCCCAAACGTCCAAATGACAGAGTGCAGAGCGGCTGCTCCAAACTGCCTGGACGTCAAAACTTGTACGTAGTTGTGCATGCCAACGAACGTAACACTGCCACCAAGGGGACTAAACCTGAAGAAACTGAGCATAACGGCCCGCAAAACCGGATAGCCGATTACAAGAGCGACAATCACTCCCGCCGGCAGCAGGTACCAGATGGATCTCAAGCCGCTCTCCCGATGCCTTCGCTTCACATCGGCGATGGCGACCTGGGTCACTGTGTCCATGAAACCCCCCCTTCTGCGCGCGGTCCAGAGTGAGTAACGACTGGTGACGGGGACTGAGCTCCGCTCCCGTCACCTAGTCGACACCCCCTCTTTACTGGCCGCTCTTCAGCGTTGCGGCAATCTGGTCCAGCATCTGTTGGCTCGAGATTTGCCCGAGAAGGGCCTGGTCCATGGTCTGCTCCCAAACATGCCCGGAGACAGCGCCGACACCCGGCAGCGGCGGCCACACGTGCGCGTACTTCTCTTCTTCTATGGCAACTTTCCAACCGGTGTTGCTCTGAAAGAAAGGTTCGTTCGCCACCGACTGCAAGACCGGCAATTGTGCATTCGTAGATCGATCCAACACGTCAATCGCCGTTGGACTCGATAGCCACGAGATGAAAGTCCAGGCAGCCGTTTTGTGTTGGCTGGAATCCATGATGACATTGCCTGACATGGAGCCCATGGTGGCTGGGTTAGAAGGATCTGCCTGGGGCATCGGAACGACACCCAGGTTGTCGCCCAGTTTTTGCTGCAACAGCGCATAGCTGCCGATGTGATGGGCCATCATTGCCACCGTTCCGTTTTCAAAGTCGGCAAGCAGTTGAGCATATGAGTCGGTGACCGACGATGGCGGAGCCACGTGGTATTTTCTGAACAAGTCGATGTACCACTGGTTCACTTGAACAGCTTTCTGGTTGTTGACCACGATGTTCCCGTTACTGTCCACCATCCGCGCACCGCCCGCCAGCATGAATGCATACCACTGGTCCTGACCACCGGCGCCGCCACGCATAGCAAATCCATACTGGTGTTTCGCCGGATCGGTCAACTTCTGCGCGTCGCTCAGGAACTCATCAAAAGTTTTTGGAGGTGTCAGGTGCGCCTTCGCAAATAAGTCTTTTCGGTAGTAAAGGTAGAACGTGATATATTCATTGGGAAGCATATAAATCGGTGAACTAGATGAAGTACGACCCGTATCCCAATACTGGGGGAGGATGTCTGAAGTGTATTGCCACTGCTTTGTGTACGAGTCCAACGGGGTCAGCAGATGGTTTTGGGCGAATTGCCCTACCCACCAATCCTTGAAGCGGGCGGCGTCTGGCGCATTGCCCGATGACACCGCGTTGATCAACGTCTGCTGGTAGTTATTGAACGGGATCAACCGCCCCACCACGTGGATATTCGGGTGGGTCATGTTGAACTGGTCAATCAAATCCTGGATCGTGTTGTGCGACGGATCATCAAGCCAGTACCAGTAGTTGACGGTTTGCACCTGATTGGTTGCCGTCGTGTTCGATCCCGAATTGCTTGTACCACACGCGGTGACTAAAATCATCATCAATACCGTCAACGACGAGATGACAACTCTGGTTTGCCTCCGAAATGATTTCCAAAAATGGAACATTGTTTACCCCCCTCAACACAGTCACTTAACCTTCAGGTCAGTCTAAGGTGTCGAAAAGCGGGTACAATATTCTTAAAATTCTATTACATAACGACGCGGGTACGCTATAGTGTTTGGCTTCCATCAAGTCTGCGACGGATATCTGTGAATTGCTCCCGAAGATAGCGGGTCGCCGATTCACGGTCCTTTGTCAAAATGGCTTGAAACAATTGCTGGTGAAGCTCGGCGCTACGCACCAGATCGCTCGACCGTCTGAACGACAGGTCTTCGATTTGGTTAAACAGGTCCCAAAACGCCTTCAGCAGCTGCTCCAGTAGAATGTTTCCTGTACGGGAAAACAAAATGCGATGAAACTCCCTATCTTCCTCCACAAACTCTTCGCCTCTCCGGGCTTTCGCTACCATTCTGTCAGTTAGGTCCCTCATTTTCTGCAAATCTGAAATCCCCAGCGTCTCAATGGCTCTTTCGAGGAAGCCCACTTCTAGAACATAGCGAATGTCCATCAATTGTGGCAGCACGTTCGGCTGCGTCCGTAGAAGAATGTTCCATCCGTCGGCAATGGAAGCGCTGACATCAGGCGGCTGGGCATACCAACCACTCCCCTGCAGAGCCACGACCAACCCGCTCGCTTGAAACGCTCGCAACACTTCGCGCAAAGCGGAGCGGCTTACGCCGAGGTCCGCGGCCAGCTTCTTTTCCGGAGGGAGTCGCTCACCAGTGGCCAGTCTTTCGACAATCACCTCCATCACTTTTTGCTGCAGATCGAATTCCTGGGTTTCCGACAACCTTCTACCTCCTTTTCGTTGCATTAATTATAATATTGGTCCGACAAGTTATCAATAGGTATGACAAATCGCGCTGCCGTGTCAAACACGGATGCCGGGTATACTTTGGTCTGCGACCATGGTGCGTAGACTTTACACTTCTTTCTTTCTGCTATGACTGGCCTTCCACAGTGTCATCAGGGTATCGAAGGGTGCTTCGGACGTTTTCAAAAAAAGAGCCGCCTCGAGGGCGGCTGCACAGGGTAAAAAGGCGGTTAAGACATTCATTCCGCTTACGGTGCCACGAAGACATGAAAATGCGTTGCAGGTATTTTATTGTGTTACCTAGCAGCCACGCAGAGCTCGAATCCGCTTGGTACTTCGAGTCCGTGGTTAAGACGGACGGAGCGGCCGACCTGGAGCACCGCGAATTGTCGCTCCCGTTTCCGGGAAGCACGTACGGTAGAATTCCTATCGATCGGTCGCCATGTGGCTGTCACTTCTATCATGGGGTGGCCATCTATGCGTGTCGTGCACGAGCGATGCTGTGGATTGGACGTCCACAAAAACAATGTTGTTGCCTGCGCCATCACGCCGGAGACGAAGGAGATTCGAACGTTTGGTACCATGACCGATGAACTGGAATGTATGGTGGAATGGATCCTCGGTCATGGGTGCACTCACGTGGCCATGGAGAGTACCGGCGTCTATTGGAAGCCCATTTACAACCTGTTGGAGGATCAGGACGTAGAGGTACTCGTGGTCAACGCCCAGCATATCAAACAGGTTCCGGGTCGCAAGACGGACGTCCGGGACGCCGAATGGATAGCTGAGCTGTTGCGCCACGGCTTACTCCGGGGCAGTTACATCCCGGACCGGAACCAGCGTGAATTGCGGGAACTGGTTCGGTATCGAAAGTCCCTGATTCGTGAACGAGCCAGCGAGGTCAACCGGCTACAGAAGGTTCTTGAAGGGGCCAATATCAAGTTGGCTTCCGTGGCGAGCAACGTGGTTGGGGTTTCAGGGCGAGCCATCTTGAGCGAACTGGTCAGTGGGACGCTCGATCCCGCAGATGTGAAACATCTGGTTAAAGGTCGGCTTCGTGACAAGGTCAAGGAGCTGGAACGGGCCCTGCACGGCGTGGTTCGACCGCACCAACAGAAGATGCTCGCTATGCAGCTGAGGCATATTGACGAGCTCGACGAGTTGATCGACGAGGTCAGTGAAGAAATAGAGAAGCGGATGCGCCCTTTTGAGGAAGACCTCCGGCGGCTCGACACGATACCGGGGATTGGCAGACAGACGGCTGAGTTGATTCTGGCAGAGATAGGCACTGACATGAGCCGGTTCCCCACAGCAAAGCACCTTGCCTCGTGGGCCGGTATGTGTCCGGGCAACGACGAGAGTGCGGGCAAGCGACGAAGTGGGAAGACCCGCAAGGGAGATCGTTGGTTACGAGAGGCCCTGGTTGAAGCCGCCCGTTCAGCCGCCAGAACCAGGAACACCTATCTGTCTGCCAAGTATCACCGTATCGCCGCCCGACGGGGGTCCAAAAAGGCAGCCGTAGCAGTGGGTCACTATATGCTAGTCGTGATATACCATATGCTGGTCTCCGGTACTGACTACAAGGATCCAGGTCCGATGCACCAAGACAAGCGTAAGCGGCAGGCAACCATTCGGCGTCACATTCAGTCGTTGGAGAAGCTTGGTCCAAAAGTGACAGTTGAAGAAACCGCCTAATTTTTGGCATACACTGCAACAACGGTAGTATGAGCACCTTTTTTGTGCCATTTTCACGGTAGCTGCAATCTCGGGCTTCCACTATACCGACAGTTTTTTGTCCTTCGAGACGCGCCACTCGTCACAAAGGCATCCATAGACGTGCAGATCTTTCCACGCACCGTCCTTTCGGATGTGTCGTCGAAGGGTGCCCTCATGCCGAAACCCCGCTTTTTCCAGGACCCGCTGCGAAGCTCGGTTTCCACTAAAGACTTGGGCAAACACGCGAGCCAGCCCCAGACGGTCGAAGGAGTCCCGTACCAGCGCTGTAACGGCCTCTGTCATCATTCCACGGCCATGATAGGCCGTGCCCAGCCAATATCCCAGTTCACCGCGCGAGTTCGGCCAGTCAAACCCCAAGCTCAGGGTCCCCAAGGCAGTGTCGGCCGGTATACCATCCGCCAAAGTCGCAGGCTTGGCGGTTAGGACCAGTGTCAGGATCTTCCCAGCGCTCGCCGCCAATATCGCCCGTTCAATCCACTTCGAGGCTTCGCCGGGCGGATACGGATGCGGGATTTGCAGCGTGTTTCGGGCGATCTCGGCGTCATCCGCCAGCACCTGAATCACGCCGGCATCCGACTGCGTTATCGGGCGCAATGTCAAGCGAGGCGTGTCGATACGAAACGACAACAGGTCAACACGGATGTGTTCGGAGGACATCATTCGTAGGCGCAGCTCCTATTCCGACCCGACGGCGTATGGGGTACTGTGTGAGACCCTCTGCGGTGCCAGGCTCTTGTGTTATCCTGGGTGCGGAGGGCGCAGGTCTACGCACTCACTGGGAGGCCCTGCATCATGTGGATTCCAGCCAACAAAGTGGCGCCGCCAGGCGCCAGTCAGCTGCCAGTGCTTTACTTCTTCTACACCAGGCGCTGTGGCACCTGCCTGGTAGTGCGTAAAATGCTCGAGGTGGTGATGCGCAGCGGAGGCGGGATAGATATCATCGATTGTCCGGTGGAGACAACGCAACGCCTTGTACAGGCGTGGCAAATCACCGGCGTGCCGTGTCTGGTTGCAGCACGCGGCGATCATGCTGAGAACCGGTTGTATGAGTTTCAATCTGTTCAGGATGTGATGCGATTCATCCAGCATCATCGCGCCCATTGAAACCAGCATCGCGCCAATTGAAACCAGCGCAAAGCGGCGCCTCAGGCACCGCGCTCCGTGTGCGCCCTACCCTTGTTGCCGATAACACTTCAGGAGAGGTAGGACGCCAGCGCGCCCTCTGCGCTGCAGATCAGGCGCCACCGAAAACGACGCCGGCGTGATCCGCCGAAGTAGGTCCAGATCCATCTCCTCAATCAGCTCGGTGAGCCACATGCGACCCTCGCGGAATTTGAACACGGCGAATTCCGTGACGACGGTGTCGACACAGCCGGGCGCTGTGAGCGGATAGGTGCAGCGAGACACCAGCTTCGGCTCGCCGTCTTCCGACAGGTGGGTCATCGCCACAATCACACGCCGCGCGCCCACCACCAGGTCCATCACGCCACCGACGCCCAGCACGTCCTCACCGGGGACCGCCCAGCTCGCGAGATCTCCGTTCTCCGCTACCTGCAGTCCTCCCACCACGGTGGCGTCCAGATGCCCGCCTCGCATCATCGCGAACGACAGGGCGCTGTCGAAATAGGAGGTGTACGGCAACTCCGTCACGGGAAGCTTGCTGGCGTTGATGAGGTCGGGATCGGCAGCATCCGGTGACGGCGATGGCCCCACCCCGAGGATCCCGTTCTCGCTGTGCAGGGCGATGCGCCGGCTCGGGTCGAAGTAGTCCGCGACCAGAATGGGAATGCCAATCCCCAGGTTGACCACGCCATCCTGCAGCTCCCGTGCACACCTCCAAGCGATGTAATGCCGCACCTGAGCCTTCGTTAGACGAAGGGACTCAGGTAGAGCCACCGGCATACCGATCCCCCCTTACCACAATCATGTCGACGAACACGAACGGCGTGACAATGGCCTCCGGGTCCAGCACCCCCACCGGCACCACCTCGTCCACCTCGACGATGGTCACCTTCGCCGCTGTGGCCATCAGCGGGCCGAATTGACGCGCAGCTTTTCGGTACACCACGTTACCCGCTTCGTCCGCGCGATGTGCGCGCACCAGCGCCACATCGGCCGTTAAGCTCCGTTCCAGCACACACGGCCGACCATCGAACACGCGCGTTTCCTTCCCTTCCGCCAGCGGTGTCCCCGCGCCCGTGGGGGTGTAGAAGGCGGGGATTCCCGCGCCGCCCAGCCGCAGGGCTTCGGCGAACGTGCCCTGGCACATCAGCTCGATCTCGATCCGCCCCTCCCGCCACGCTCGCACCACTTTCGGATTGCTGGTGAAATACGTGCCAATCACTTTGCGGATCCGCCCGAGCTCGAACAACCGCTCCAAACCCGTGCCGGCGGTGATGTTGTTGCTGAAGACCGTGAGGTCTGTCGCCTCCGGCCAATCGGCGAGCGCGGCGAGCACCGCTTCTGGAATACCTGATGCACCGAACCCGCTCACCATCACCCGTTGGCCGCGCCGGACCACCCGCGCAGCCTCTTCCGCTGTCACAAACTGGACCTTGGTCCAGCGAGAAGTAACTGCCAACCTTCTCCCCTCCCCTGTGCTGTGTGCGGTTCAACCTTTCGTGCTCCGGAGAGAAGTCGGATCATCCAAGGCCCGGCGGGGTCCCCTGCCACAGTGAGCGGTACGCCTCCGGGGTATCAATGTCGGGCGGGGCGGGCCCAGCGACGTCCAGCCACGTCGTCTGCTCACGATACGTTTCGAAGATTGCGCGAGCCCCCACATCGCCCTGCAGCGCGAGCAGACACGGCCAAACGGTACGCGCCAGCACCACCGGGTGTCCCGGCCCGTCCGCGTAGCGCGTGCGCACCACGGCTGGCCGCTGCTGCAGCCAGAGTTGGGCACAGCGGCTGATCACCTGCGCCGATACGCCCGGCTGATCCCCCAGCAAAACAATGAGCGCCGCCACGTCGGCGTGCGCCTGCGCGCGCTCGGCAGCCGCCCGAATCGATGCGGCCATGCCTTCGCTCGGATCGCGCACAAAGATGGGGTGCAACACCCGGATTTCACGCTGTCCATCGTGGGCACCGATGAGACGGTCCTGCAGGCACTGCCACAGCGATGCCTCCCCCGAGCGCAGCGTCACCCACCAGCGGCTGACGCCGGACGCGAGAGCCTGGCGTAGGGTCGCCAGAAGCATCGGATCGCCCCCCGGCAGCAGCAGCCGCCGTTTGTCCTGCCCCATCCGGCGCGATGCGCCTGCCGCGAGTACCACTCCCGCGACGGATGCCTCAGAGGCCACACCGGGTGCCTCCTCCGGCAGCATTGGCGGCGGGCCCGGATGCAGCATGGTTCACCTGCGACCGTGCGTGAAGCGGATCGCGACGGGTGCGCAGGAACCCTCCCTGGCGCCCGCTGCGGACCGCCTGGATCTCCGCGATGATGCTGATGGCGATATCCTCCGGTGACTCGGCACCGATATCGAGACCCACGGGCGAATACAGTTTTTCCAGGTGAGCAGAATCGACCTTATGCCCGGTCTGCTCCAGATCCATCAGCATCTGCTCCAGGCGTTTGCGCGGACCGAGCAACCCGATGTACGGGATGGGCAGTGGCAACAGCGAGGACAACAGGTGCATGTCGATCTCGTAATTGTGCGTCATGATGACTGTATACGTGCTCTCACCCAGCATGAGCCCCTGCGTGTAGGCATGTCGGGGTCGAAGCGCCAGATCATCAGCGGTCGGGAAGTGCGTCCGGCTCATCCGTTCCGGTCGATGGTCCACCACGGTGACGTGCCAGCCGAGACCTGAGGCCGTACGCACCACCGGCATGGCATCCGCTCCCGCGCCAAACACCACCAGCCGCGGGCGTGGCCGCACCGTCTCCACAAAAGCGCGGACCGTCACGCCCTGCACGCTCGTGTCCACGAGCCCCTGCGCGGGCAGGGACGCCCAATCGACGCCATCCGTGCCGTCCGGCTCCTCAAGGATCTGGCCAGGGAACACGGGACTACCGTCTGGACTCCGGAGGATGGTCAAAGTTCGATAAGGCTGGGTCGTCTCAAGCCGTCTGCGCAGAGCCGCCAAAGTGGCCGCCGCCCGTTCTCGCTGTGCGACCGGATCGAACGGCTCCAGCCACAAGGTGATGGCACCGTTGCAGCCTACGCCCATGCCCCACAGGAGGTCCTCCGCCGCTCGAAAGTCGTAGAACACCTCTCGCGGCTCACCGTTCTCCAGGACGGCGCGCGCGTGCTCTGCCAGATCACGCTCCACGCAACCGCCGCTGACCACACCAACGATAGAACCGTCCTCGTGAATCAGGGCACGGACGCCTTCCCGACGATAGGCGCTACCCTCCACGTCGATGATGGTCGCGAGAACGGCCCGAGTACCACGCTCCACGCAGGATGTCAATGCTTGCACCACTTCCAGCATGTCAGCCACCTCGATGTTGTTTCAACGCTCCGAGTCCAGCGCGCGCTGGCGCCTCATGCATTGCTGTGCTGCGCCAAGTCTGTTCCAATGTATGCCACGAGTACGCAGGAAACACTGCATCCACCGCTGCCACCAGTGTCTGGGCGGCCGTCGTAACCGGCTGATAGGCCGGGTCCGCCAGGGTAGGCGTGAGCCAGAACAGGCCCCTCGCCAACTTGCGAAGCCGCTGTACTTCGGCTCCCAGAAGATCCGGCGCCCCGGTATCGAACCCGTCTGTCACCAACCACACCCGGGCACCCCGACGCAAAATCCGGCGCGACCACTCGAGATTGAACGTGCGAACTGCCTCGCCAATCCTCGTCCCTCCGGCGTAATCCGGCGTAAGCCGCAAGGCGTCCTCCAGCGCCCGGTCCGGGTCATGCATGCGCAGGGCTCGCGTGATCCGGGTCAAGCGCGTGCTGAACACGAACACCTCCACCCGTCCCCGCTGAGCCAACAGCGTGTGCGCAAAGCGAAGCAGCAGGCGGCTGTACGGCTCCATGGATCCGCTCACGTCACACAGGATCACAACCGGTCTGGGTACCACCTTGCGCCCCCGATAACGCAGTCGATACCACTCACCGGTAGCGCGAGCCGCTTCAGCCATCGCCGAAAGGTCCAGTTGTCTGCCGCGCCGCGCCGTCGCCCACCGATGGCCGACCCGCGACGGTGTGGGCAGATGCCCGCGCGTGCGCCGCATCTCTCGCTGCTCCATGGGTGTCAACCGTGCGAAGTCCGCATGCTGCAGACGCTCATCCCGGCTGGCTCCGCGGCGAACCGCGAGATCCGGCGCAAGATCCGGATCGCCTCCGTCGCGAGGCGCGTCGGCCGCACCACCCTCCGCGCCCATCCAGATCACGGATGGCCGGCTCAGACGTTCCTGCCGCATGCGGGCGATATTCGCGGTCAGTGTGTTTTGCGACAACCATGGGTCGGGCGCCCGTTGGATCAACACGAGAAACTGCTGCCAGGCGGCGCGAAACAGCGGTATCTGTTCGGGTTGACGCACCACCGCAGCCTCCACCGCCGCACGCGCCAGCTGGGGATGCTCCACCCCGATGCACGCCAGCGCCTGGATGGCGGTGGAGATCTCCTCCGGTCCAAGTGCAAAGCCGAGTCGCCGCAATCCCCGCAGAAACGCCAGGAAGGCAGGGGTGAACCCCGCCAGCTCAGGCATTCCCGAAGGTGGCCGCACGCCGTCGCTCGGCACGGGTCAGATCACCCCAATCTCCGCGAGCATGCCGCGAATCGACACTGCACCGGGATCGCGCGCTCGCAGAACGAACTCCAGGTCATCGCGGTACTTGAGCAGACAGCCTATGGTTTCCTCCACCCTCTCCGGCGTCAGACGCTGTGTCCCCAGCGCTTCCAGCGCCATGGCCCACTGCAGAGTTTCAGCAACCCCCGGAAGCTTGTACAACGGCTCCCTGCGCAATCGCTGCACAAAGCCACAGACATGGGCGGCGAGTTTCTCCGGTAGACCCGGTACCTTCTGCCGGATGATCTGCAGTTCTTTGTCAAAGGTTGGATAGTCTATCCACCAGTACAAGCACCGGCGCTTGAGCGCATCGTGAACCTCTCGCGTGCGATTGGACGTGAGTACGACGAACGGCGTCTCGTGAGCGCGGATGGTGCCCAACTCCGGAATGCTCACCTGATACTCCCCGAGCACCTCGAGGAGAAACGCTTCGAATTCCTCGTCGCTGCGGTCGATCTCGTCAATCAACAGCACCGGCGCCGGTGTGGCGGTGATGGCCTCCAGCAAGGGCCGGCGCAACAGGAACGGTTCGCTGTAGAGGTGACCCGCGAGGCTCCGCTCGTCGAGAGCGGTGCCACCCGCTGCATGCGCCGCTTCGAGTATGCGGATATGAAGCAGTTGGCGCGGATAGTCCCACTCGTAGAGCGCGCTGGCGCGATCGATACCTTCGTAGCACTGCAGCCGCACCAGAGGCCGCCCGCTGACGGCCGCCACCACCTTGGCGACCTCGGTTTTGCCGACGCCCGCCTCACCTTCGAGGAACAACGGCCGCTCTAGCGCGAAGGCGAGGTAGATGGCCGTGCATAGGCCGGGATCGGCGATGTAACCCTGCTCGGCTAAACGGGATTGCAACTCGTGAACGTCGCGAAATGGGTTCTGCACGCCTGTTCCCCCTCCGGGCATCGCATGCGATGGTGGCCGGTGCCAGGACGATACCGTCCCGGAGTCACCTCCGGGCGGGTATCGTTTAACCTCGGGACAGCACCTTGCGCAACGCTCGCTCCACGTACACACTGCACAGATGTCTGCGGTACGCCTCCGAAGCAAACAGGTCTCCGGAGATGGAGCCATCGTCAGCAGCGTGCGCCGCAGCCTCCCGGATCAGGTCATCGGAGACGTGCTGGCCCAGCAGCGCGTCCTCCACAGCCTGCGCCCGGTAGGGTACATCCCCCGCGCCCGTGACGGCGACGCGCACAAAGTCAATCACACCGTCCGGTTCCACGCGGGCGGCGGCCGCCACCCCGACGACAGCGTAGCCGGACGCCGGGTGTGGATACTTGACGTATGTGCTGCGTGTCCCGGACGGCGGCAGCTTCAGAGAAACCGCCGTGATAACGCTGTTCTCAGGCAGCGCGGTCACGAGCGGCCCGAGGAAATAGCCGTCAATGGGCACGGTCTGCATCCCTTCTGGACCCAGCACATCGAACACGGCGTCGAACGCCAGGGCCACGGCGGGCAGGTCAGAAGACGGATCCGCGTGGGCCAGATTGCCTCCGATGGTGCCCCGGTTGCGAACCTGCAGGTCACCCACCCGGGATGCCGCTTCCGCGAGCGCCGGCAGATGAGTGCGCACCACTCTGTCTGTGGCGATCTCGCGATGCGTGGTGAGCGCGCCGATGACCAGCCGATCATCCTTTTTCCAGACGCCCCGCAGTTCCCGGATACCCGAGATGTCGACCAGGCGCGTCGGCGTGGCGAGGCGCATCTTCATGAGCGGGATCAGGCTATGGCCACCGGCCAAGAGCTTCGCCCCCGGGTTCGCCTGCAGCGCTCTCACCGCCTGCTCGACGGTCTGCACTCGCTCATACGCAAAGGCACTCGGAATCATGCTTCCTGCGCTCCTTTCATAGCGCGCCACACGCGCTCCGGCGTCAGCGGCATTTCGATGTCCCGCACGCCGTACGGGCTGAGCGCATCCAGTACAGCGTTGACCACCGTCGGTGTCGAGGCGATGGTTCCGGTTTCGCCGATTCCCTTGACGCCGAGCGGGTTGTGGGGAGATGGCGTTTCCTGGAAGGCTGTTTCAAACGTCGGGAAGAAGTGCGCCCGCGGCATCGCGTAATCCATAAACGTGCCGGTGACGAGCTGGCCCTGCTCGTCGTAGTGCGCACCTTCCCACAGCGCCTGGCCGATGCCCTGCACGATGCCGCCATGCACCTGCCCCTCGGCGATCATCGGATTGATCACACGCCCGCAGTCATCCACCGCGATATAGCGCAGGATCTTCACCTCGCCTGTATCGCGGTCCACCTCCACCTGGCAGATGTGCGTGCCAAAGGAGTAGGTGAAGTTGCTTGGATCATAGAATGCCTGGCCTTCCAGTGCCGGTTCGACGCCCGGTGGCAGGTTCCATGCCAGATACGCCTGGAGCGTCACATCGCCCAAGCTCACCTGGCGGGACGGCGCGCCCTTGACGCGGAACTGACCTTCCTCAAATTCCACATCGGCCTCACCGACCTCCAGCATATGAGCGGCGATTTTCTTCGCCTTCTCGATCACGCGCTCCGTCGCCAGTGCGATGGCGCTGCCGCCGACCGGTGTGCTGCGCGAACCGTAAGTGCCCCAGCCCATGCTGATGCGGGCCGTGTCACCATGCACAATCTCCACGTCTTCGACGGGAATGTGCAGACGATCCGCCACAATCTGCGCGAAGGTGGTTTCCTCGCCCTGACCGTGCGGCGACGACCCGGTGAACACCGTGACCTTGCCGGTGGGATGGATGCGCACCTGCGCACTCTCCCACAAGCCGCCCTGGAACCCGACGGCACCCGCGACCTGTGACGGACCCAGGCCGCAGATCTCCACGTAGGTGGTCACCCCGACGCCCACCAACCGGCCGGCGCGACGAGCCTCTTCCTGTTGCCGGCGGAACTCCGCGTAACCCGCCATCTCAAGCGCCTTGTGAAGCGCTCCGTGGTAATCGCCGCTGTCATAGGTCAATCCCATCGGGTTGTTGTACGGGAACTGTTCCGCCCGCACCAGGTTCTTGCGGCGGACCTCCACCGGGTCCATGCCAATCTCGCGCGCGAACAGGTCGACCATCCGCTCCAGCAGGTAGGTGGCTTCGGGTCGGCCCGCCCCGCGGTACGCGTCCGTTGGCGTGGTGTTGGTGAACACCCCGTACACATCCGCCTCGGCGTACGGAATCTGATAGGGCCCGGAGATGATGAGGCCGAACAGAATGGTTGGCACACCCGGCGCCGCCGTGGACAGGTACGCGCCCATGTTGGCCGTCGCGCGCACCCGGATCGCCAGGATGGTGCCATCCTTTTTGCCGTACAACTCAACGTCGTCGTAATGGTCGCGACCATGGGTGGTCGCCATAAAGTGCTCGCGGCGATCTTCCGTCCACTTCACCGGACGACCGAGCGTTTTCGCGGCGAAGCCGACCAGCGCCTCATCCGGGTAGCACGGGATCTTGGAGCCGAAGCCGCCGCCCACATCGGTCGCAATGATGCGAAGTTTATGCTCCGGAATCCCGAGGATGCCACTGAGCAGGAAGCGATGGATGTGCGGGTTCTGCGATGTCAGCCACATCGTCATCTCACCCGTGGCGGGGTTGTAATCCGCAACGGCACTCCGCGGCTCCATCGGGTTGGGCACCAGTCGCTGCTGGCGGAAACGCTGCCGGATCACCACATCGGCATCCTGGACCGCGCTCGGATCGAAATTGCCCACCTTCCAATGGAACGCCACGTTCCCCGGCGCCTCGTCATGCAACTGCGGTGCGCCTTCCTGCATCGCGGCCTCCTGGTCGACGACGGCGGGCAGGACCTCGTACTCGACCTGGATGAGATCCAGCGCGTCCCGGGCCGTGTACCTGTCCTCGGCGATGACCATGGCGACGCCATCGCCCACGTACCGGACCCTGTCCACCGCCAGCGCGTGGTGAGGGGGCGTGACAATCCCCGAATCCGGCGGCAACCACGCGGTCGGGATGGTGCCCATCTTGCCCTGGATGTCCTGCCCGGTGAACACCGCGACGACCCCGGGATGCCGCAATGCCTGCGACGTATCGATTTTGCGGATGCGCGCATGCGCATGCGGGCTCCGGAGAATGGCCGCATACAAAAGCCCCGGCAACCGCACGTCATCCGTGTACTGGCCGTGACCTGTGATGAGACGCGGATCTTCTCGGCGTTTCACCGCCTTGCCGAACACCGTGGCCATCAGGCATCCCCTCCCGCGCTGGCATCCGCGCCGGCAGCCGCGACCTCAGTCTCCGCGCCCGCACCTTTCATCTTCTCCGCCGCATACTGCACGGCGCGCACAATGTTCTGGTATCCGGTGCAGCGGCAGATCACGCCCTCCAATCCCTCGCGGATCTCCTCCTCGGTGGGATTGGGGTTCTGCGCCAACATCCCGGCCGCCGTCATGATCACCCCGGGCGTGCAAAAACCACACTGCAGCCCGTGTTTCTCCCAGAATCCCTCTTGGACCGGATGCAGGTGGGACAAATCCCCGAGACCCTCAATCGTCGTGACCTCCGCCCCGTCCGCCTGAACCGCCAACACCGTGCAGGACTTGACCGCCTCGCCGTTCAGCAGCACCGTGCAGGCACCGCATTGGCTGGTGTCGCAGCCGATGTGCGTTCCGGTCAGCCCGAGCTCATCCCGCAGAAAGTGAACCAGCAGCAGTCTCGGCTCCACCGCTCGGGTGTACTCTCGTCCGTTGACCCTTACTGTCACCGTCATGCGTGTGGCTTCCAAAATTCAGCACCTCCACCTTTGCATCATGGCGTGCGATGCTTCAGCGTCGATGGCGACTCTCGCGACTCTGCCGTGAACTGTGCCAGTCGTCACCTCCCCCGGGGATGATAGCGATTTCTCAGAGGCCCGACACCTGAAAAAGTCTGCGTGGACAGTCGACCTCAGACACAATGATACGTGTATTCTGAATCCTTGGCAACACAAGGGGCGTAGAGGCCCTCCCTCAGCCCCCAATTCGGGACATCTCCACCTTGGGCAGGCCGCGCGTCGCGGCCGTTCGAATCTCCGAATAACGGTCGGTACGCCCTTCCCAGATCTCGCGAACCCGGGTTCGGATCTCGTCTTCGGCGGCGCCCGCGCGCAGCAGACTGCGCAGATCATATCCCTTCGCCGCAAACAGGCACAGGTACAGTTGCCCGTCCGACGACAGCCTGGCACGCGTGCACCCACCGCAGAACGGCCGTGTCACGGAGGCAATCACGCCAATCTCCCCCGCCCCATCCGCGTAGCGATAACGGGTCGCCACCTCGCCGGGATAACGGGGCGGTACGGCCTCCAGCGGCCACACGCGATGGATCTGCTCCAGGATCTCAGCAGCGGGCACCACATCCTCCATACGCCAGCCATTGCTGGTTCCGACGTCCATATACTCGATGAACCGGAGAATGTGCCCACTCCCTCGAAAGTGACGGGCCATGTCGAGCACACAGTGATCATTCATCCCTCGCTTGACCACCATGTTGACCTTCACAGGTGTGAGTCCGGCCGCCGCCGCGGCATCGATGGCTGCGAGCACCCGCTGCACGGGAAAGTGTACATCGTTCATGCGCATGAAGACGTCATCGTCCAGACTGTCCAGACTGACCGTCACGCGGGTCAGTCCCGCCTCACGCAGCGCCTTTGCCTTCGCCGGCGTGAGCAGGGAACCGTTCGTCGTCAGCGCAATCTCTTCCACCCCGGGAATCGCGGCCAGCATCCGCACCAACTGCTCGAGGTCGCGGCGCAACAGCGGTTCTCCGCCCGTCAGGCGGAGTTTTCGCACGCCGAGAGTGACGAAGATGCGCGCCAGGGTGGTGATCTCCTCGAATGTCAACAGGGCCTCGTGCGGAAGAAAAGCAAAGTCCGGGCCGAAGACCTCGCGTGGCATGCAGTAACGGCAGCGAAAATTGCACCGATCTGTGACGGAGATGCGCAGGTCTCGCAGCGCTCGGCCCATGCGGTCACGCGGTCCACGAGCGCTCTCCTGCGCGGTGTGTATCTGGGTCATGCCCGCATCACCCCTCCCGGCGGGGTTTCTCTCTTCACTCTATCACAACGGCGGCGCGGCGGGATGATCCATTCATGCCGTTTCCGGCGTTGCGCGACGGGCGTGATCGCGAACATAACGCGCCAGCGCGGCGGTCAGCCGATAACGCAGAAACGGCGTGATCAGATAGATGCCCCGAAACAGGGTGAGGGCGTGGTCCACCAATTCGGTGGCGATGCGCAGTCCCTCCTCCGCAGCCTGTTCGGACGGCGCCTCGGCCATCCTCGCCAGGATGGGTTCAGGGATGCGAATGCCGGGCACCTCGTGATGCAGAAACCACGCGTTGCGCGCGCTCACGAGCGGCATGATGCCGATGAACACGGGCACGCCCACCGTCTCGGCGGCGCGCGCGATCCGCTCCATCAACTGAGGATCAAACACCGGCTGCGTCATGACAAAATCCGCGCCGGCCTCGACCTTTCGCCGCAATCGCTCCAGCGCCTTGTCAAACTGCGCCACATGCGGATTGAACGCCGTGCCCACCACAAACTGCGCCGGCTCACGCATGGGCTGGCCGGAGAAGGCGATGCCTTCGTTGAGGCGCTTTACCATGCGCGTCAGTTCCATCGACGACGTGTCGTAGACAGGCGTGGCACCCGGCAGTTCGCCGAACCGGCTGGGATCACCCGTGACCAACAGCACGTGACGAATCCCGAGGACATGCAGACCCATCAAATGCGACTGCTGCCCAATCAGGTTTCGATCCCGGCACGTCACGTGGACAATCGTCTCGATGCCGAGGCGAGCCAGTTGTGCCGCAAGCGCCATATTGCTGACCCGAACGGATGCCAGCGAGTTATCCGCCAGGGTGAGGTAATCGGCCCCCGCCTCCTTGAGAGCCGCGGCACCTTCGAAGAATCGGCGTACATCCAGGGTCCTCGGCGGATCCAGTTCAACCAGCACCGTGACTTCCTCGCGAACGCGTTCCGGCAGCGTGCGAGTGGAGGGCAGAGGCGAATCGACATCCACCAGCTGCTCCCGCGGATGCACGGGCGTCTCGCCAAGGCGCACCGCCGGACGCGCACGGTGCGCCTGCAGGTCGAATCCGGGCCCCGCGGTTGGGGACTGTGCCAACCGCTCTCGCAAGCAAGCGATGTACGCCGGCGTGGTCCCGCAACAGCCACCGATGAACCGGGCTCCGAGCGCCACCAACTGCATCATCACATCGGCGAAGTAGTCGGCGCTGCCGGTGAAGCCGACGTCCCCCTCCTGCATCTGGAGCAAGCCGGCGTTGGGCACCGCCGCAAGGGGCGCTGGCCACGGTTGCGGCAGACGTTCGAAGCTGCGCAGGATGCCTGCGGGCCCGAGACGGCAGTTCAACCCCGTCACCTCTGCACCCTCGTCCCGCAATGCCTGGAAGGCGTCGGCCACCGGGATGCCGTCTCGCGTCACACCGACGACCAAGGGTGACAGATTGGCGATGATGGGAAGCGGCGTGATGGAACGGGCCACCCGCAGCACGACCAGCATCTCTTCGAGATCAGCGAACGTCTCGAGAATGAGGCCGTCGACCCCCTCGCTCACCAGCACGCGGATCTGCTCGGCCGCAACCTCGGAAATCTCCTCCGCCGTCAACGCCTCCGACCGCGGGGCGGCCTGGTCACGAACGGGTCCGACAGTGCCAAACACCCATGCCGCGTCCCCCGCCGCGGCGCGCGCCACCGCCACAGCGGCCCGGTTGATGTCCTCCGTGCGCGCGGCCTCCCCAAACCGCTCCAGCGCGAGTCGGTGCGCGCCAAAGGTATGGGTCTGGATGAGCTCCGCGCCGGCAGCGACGTAGGCTCGATGGACACGACCCACCCACGCCGGTTGATCCAGGCACAGCGCCTCCAGGCACGTGCGCGCCGTCACGCCGCTCTGATGCAGCAGCGTGGCCATCGCACCGTCTCCCAACACAACCTCGCCATGTCTCAGACGACGTAGAAAGTCATGCTGCGGCATGTTGCCCTCCCCCATCAACCGGTGGCGCCGGCCGGTTCATCATCATTTCCGCCTGCATTGAAGTAACGCGCCTGTGGATGCGCGAACACGAGCGCACTCACGCTGGCTTCCGGATCCATCATGAAGCCGTCGGTCAAGCGCACACCGATGTCCTCCGGGTGGAGCAGCCCGAACAGCTTCGCCTGGTCCTCCAGATTCGGACAGGCCGGATATCCGAAGGACACCCGGATGCCCTGGTACTTGGCGATAAAGCGTTCGCGCATGGTCATCTCCGGCGGATCCGGGAAGCCCCAGATATCGCGCAACATGTGATGCAGCCGCTCCGCGAACGCCTCCGCCATCTCCAACGCCAGCGCCTGCAGCGCGTGCGATCTGAGATAGGCGCCCTCCGCCTTCAGTGCCTCGGCACGCTCGCGGATACCCGGGCCAGCTGTCACCACGAACATCGCCACGTAGTCGTGCTCCTCACTCTCCCAAGGCCGAACAAAATCCGCCAGGCACAGATGCGGCGGCTGCGGCTGGCGCGGGAACACGAAGCGTTCGAGCACCTCGCTGGGCCGGGCCGGATGGAGGATGCACAGGGTATCCCCGTCCCCTTTGGCCGGAAAAAACCGGTACACCGCGTGGAGCTCCAGCAGTCCCGTGGTGGCCGCTTCCTCCAACAGTTGGTCCATCACGCCCATCAACTCCAGCGCCTTTGGATCCCGCTCGGCCAGCCGCTTCTCCACATTCCCGCGCAGACCGAGGTGCTTGCCGAGCAGCATCTGCATGTTCAGGTAGGGCCGCACCAGGCCGACCGGGTATCTGCGCAACACGTGCCGCTCCAAATCCGGCGGAACGAACACCGGCGCGCGGCGGTCCACGTCGGAGGACCTCGCCCGTCCGGGGCGCGCTGGACCCGCCGCGGCGGCGGAGGTGCCCATGGCCTCTCTCTCTCGGGCAAGCACCTCGATGTAGGCGTCCCGCTTGGCGGGGTCCATGAGCCGGTTGGCGATGTCGAGACCATCCATCGCATCCTTCGCGTACGCCACGGGCCCGTCGTAGACGGGGGCAATCCGCGTCATCGTGAACTTCTTGGTCAACGCGGCGCCACCCACGATGAGCGGGATACGAACGCCGGCATGCCGCAGGTCCTCCGCTGTAACCACCATCTGCTGAGCCGACTTCACCAATAACCCGGACAATCCGACCAGATCCGGACGGTGTTCGCGCACGGCCTCAATCAACTGCTCCGGCGGCACCTTGATGCCCAGATTGATCACGCGGTAGCCATTGTTCGACAGGATGATCTCGACCAGGTTCTTCCCGATGTCGTGCACATCGCCCTTGACTGTCGCCAGCAGTACGGTTCCCTTCGTCCGATCCTGGGTGCGAGGCATGTGTGGCTCGAGATAGGCGACGGCGGCCTTCATCACCTCCGCACTCTGCAGCACCTCGGCCACAATCAGTTCATTGTTGTTGAACAGCCGCCCCACCTCATCCATCCCAGCCATGAGGGGACCGTTGATGATCTCGAGCGGGGTATAACGTCGCAGCGCCTCATCGAGATCGGCAAACAAGCCCTCCTTGCTGCCCTCCACCACATAGCGCGCCAGCCGCTCCTCCAGCGGCAGCGTCGCTCGCGGCTGCGCTGCGGACTCCTTCCGCCGTTGCCGGAAATAGGCTGTGAACTCGGCCACAGCGTCCTGGGACGTCTCGAACAGCAGTCGCTCGCACAGCGCGCGCTCCTCCGCCGGGATGTTGGCGAACCGTTCCAGCTTCTGCGTGTTGACAATGGCGTAATCCAGCCCTGCCTTGGTGCAGTGGTAGAGAAACACTGCGTTGAGGACCTCGCGACCCGCGGCGGGCAGACCGAACGAGACATTGCTGATGCCGAGGATGGTCGCACACTCGGGGAAACGCTGTTTGAGCAGCCGTATGCCCTCGATGGTCTCCTTCGCAGCGCTGATATACGCCTCGTCGCCCGTGCCCACGGGGAAGGTGAGTGCGTCGAAGATGATGTCCTGCGCGGACAGCCCGCAGCGCGTGGTCAGAAGCTCCAGCGCACGCTCCGCGACGGCCAGCTTGCGCCGAGCGGTGACTGCCATCCCCTGTTCGTCGATGCAACCGACGACAAGCGCCGCACCGTAGGTTTTGGCCAGCTCGCCGAATCGAAGCAGTCGTGGCTCGCCGTCCTCGAGATTTGTGGAGTTGATCACGGCCTTCCCCTGAATCCGCCGCAGCGCCAACTCGGCCACGCGCGCATCGGTGGTGTCAATCATCACCGGCACCTTGATCCGCCGCAGCAGATGTGGCAGAAACGCCTCCATATCCGCTGCCTCATCCCGATCCGGGTCCGCCAAGCAGACGTCGATCACCTGCGCTCCGGCACGGGCCTGCAACCGGCCGATCTCGGCCGCGGCCTCGTAATCGCCGGCGGCGACGAGATCGCGAAACTTCTTCGAGCCAATGACGTTCGTGCGCTCCCCAACCAGCAGCGGCCTCGTCTGCGGCTCCAGGTAGACCGCTTCGAGTCCGGAGATGGCGTGCGGATGGTCACCCGCCAAGGGGCGCGGTGGCAACCCCTGCACGGCCTGCTTCAGCGCCGCGATGTGCGCGGGCGTGGTCCCGCAGCATCCCCCCACGATGTTGAGCCAGCCCTGCTGGACAAAGTCGGCCACCTTGGCCGCGAAACTCGCAGGGGTTTCGTGATAATGACCATCCTCATCCGGCAGACCCGCGTTGGGATAGCAACTGACGGCGCAGCGAGCGATGGCGCTAAGTTGTCGGAGGTGATCACGCATGAACTCCGGGCCCGTAGCACAGTTGAGTCCGACGGCCAGCGGTGATAGGTGCTCCACGGCGAGATAGAAAGCATCCACGGTCTGACCGGCCAGGGTCGTGCCCATCGCCTCGATGGTGCCCGAGATCATAACGGGGACGGTTTTCCCCACGTCTGTGAAGGCTGCGCGAATGCCCAGGGTGGCCGCCTTCACATTGAGCATGTCCTGCGCTGTCTCCAGCAGGAGCAGATCCACCCCGCCGCGCAACAGCCCCCGCGCCTGAATGCGATACGCCTCCACAAGTTCGTCGAATGTCACGCCGCCGGTCAGGGACAGCGTTTTGGTGGTAGGACCCATGGCGCCCGCGACGAACCGATCCGGCCCCCCAACCCCTTCTATGGCCTCGCGCGCGAGGCGCGCCGCCACCTCGTTGATCTCCTCTGCGCGCCGGGAGAGCCCGTATTCCGCGAGGACGACGGGCGTGGCCCCGAACGTGTTGGTCTCAATCATGTCGGCGCCGGCTCGCAGGTAGGCCTCGTGAATGGACCGGACGACGTCCGGTCGACTGAGGCACAGGATTTCATTGCATCCCTCATAGAGCGCGCCACCAAAGTCCTCCGCTGTGAGCCCCTGCTGCTGTAGCATGGTGCCCATGGCGCCGTCCAGCACCAGCACCCGCTGTCTGAGCGCATCCTCCAACCGCATGTCACCCATCCCGTCCTTCTGTACCATCCGCACCTACAACAAAGGCGCCCTTCTACAGGGCGCCCTTCCGTCAAAACCGGTCCTGCACCCTCATCTCTCGGGATCCAATCCCGCAGGAGTTGGCACCGTGTGCACAAGCACCGGTTGCCGGGCTTCATCGGGCCAGTCCCTCCGCCGCTCTCGATAAAGGTGACCATTCTCATTGCCTTGATTTTTTGTAGTATAACACGAAGTCTGGCGCAAGGCCAGCCCTCCGGCGCTGCCAGCGTTCTACAGGCTGCGGACCATGCCTCCGTCCACCAGCAGCGTCTGCCCGGTGATGTAGCCATTGGCCCGGGATCCGAGAAACACCGCGGCTTCCGCGAATTCGTCCGGCGTTCCGTAGCGCCCCAGCGGGATTTGGCGTTCCCACCGTGCCCGGACCTCATCCACCGGTGTTCCGGTACGCCGCGCCGTATCCTCATCCAGGAACGCGACTCTATCTGTCGCAATGCGCCCGGGTCCCAGCGTGTTGACCAGGATACCGTCCTTCGCCAACTCGAGCGCCAAGCTCTTGGCCAGCCCCAGCACTCCCGCCCGCATGGTATTGGAAAGGATCAGATTGTCCACCGGCTGTCGCACCGACGACGACGTGAAGTTCACAATCCGGCCCCACCCACTGCGGCGCATGCGCGGGATCGCCTCACGAACGCAGCGCACGACACTCATGAGATTCAGCTCAAACGCCTGGTACCAGTCCTCTTCCCGCACCGTTTCGAACGACCCCGGCGCAGGTCCGCCCGCGTTGTTGATCAGGACCTCGAGTCCACCCAGCCGCGTATCCACAGTCTCAAACAGTCGGCGGATATCGTCGGGTTTTGTAACGTCGCAAACCGCCCACTCTACGGCCTGACCCGTGACCTGTTGAATCTGTTCAGCCGCTGCTTTCAATCCCGCTTCGTCTCTGCTCGCAATCAGTACGCGCGCGCCCTCGCGTGCATAGGCGCGTGCTGTAGCAAACCCCAGTCCTTTGCTGGCCGCGGTCACAAGCACCCTCACACCGTGCAATCCAAGGTCCACAGGGAATCCTCCTCTCGGCTAGTTCCCCGGCGCATCTCGCTCGGTCAAGCTCATTATACCTGAGCGCAGAAGTTGGGACCGCCCGCAACAACACGAAAGGGAGCGGTCATTGGTACCGCTCCCTTCGCCGGGTGTGACTGCCACTGTCAAACGCCATCAGTTCGAATGGCGCGCGAGATGCGGCACATTCGCCCGATGGTACTGCTTCCACGGAATCGGCGTGAGCGCCGCATCGTCCATCCTCCGGTTCCGCTCTTGGACCACCGCCTCATAGCGCTCTCCGCTCCGCAGCGCCCCGAAGAACGTGAAAGCCGGATTGTGGTTTTCCGTGTGCTGCCCTGACATGTGCGCCACCCCCAGGCATGTTGTGCCCACGCATCGCGCGCACCATGCATCAAGGCGCAGTTGTGCGCTTTAATAGCGAGTTTTCTCGCGGAGCCAGTCCGCCACATCCGCGATAGGCACCCGTTCCTGCTCCATGCTGTCCCGATCACGGATGGTTACGCACTGATCCTCTTCCGACTGGAAATCATACGTGATGCAATACGGCGTGCCAATTTCGTCATGCCGACGGTACCGCTTGCCGATGGAACCCGACTCGTCGTAGTCCACCATAAACTCCTTGATCAGGCGGTCGTACACAGCGCGTGCACCGTCGCTGAGTTTCTTCGACAGCGGAAAGACCGCCGCCTTGTACGGTGCGATGGCTGGATGGAAGTGAAGCACGGTACGCACGTCTCCATCCGGCAGCGCCTGTTCCTCATAAGCATCGGCGAACACGGCGAGCAGCAACCGGTCCACACCGATGGACGGTTCGATACAGTAGGGAATGAACGGTTCCTTCCCCTCAACCTCCACAGTGAAGTCCTCGTGCGAATGCTCGCTGTGTTGACGAAGGTCATAGTCCGTCCGATCCGCGACCCCCAGGAGCTCACCCCAACCGAATGGAAACTGGTACTCGATATCCGTGGTCGCTGTGCTGTAATGGGAGAGCTGCGCCGGCTCGTGGTCCCGGTAGCGAAGGTGATCCTTTTGAATCCCCAGCGACAGCAGCCACTCGAAGCAGAACTCTCGCCAGTACCGAAACCATTCCATGTCGGTCCCCGGTTCGCAGAAGAACTCCAACTCCATCTGTTCGAACTCTCGGGTGCGAAAGATGAAGTTGCCCGGCGTGATCTCATTTCGAAAGCTCTTGCCAATCTGGCCAATGCCAAACGGCAACTTCTTGCGCATGGTTCGCATCACGTGCTTGAAGTTGACGAAGATGCCCTGCGCCGTTTCCGGGCGCAGAAACACTTCGCTCGATGCATCCTCGGTCACGCCCTGAAAGGTACGGAACATCATGTTGAATTGACGGATGGGCGTGAAGTCCGCACTTCCGCAGTCCGGACAGCGAATATCATACTCCCGGATCAGACGCTCCATCTCTTCGAAGGGGAGGCCGTCGACGACCTGTTCAATGCCTTGCTCCTCCAGTGCAGCCTCAATCAGCTTGTCCGCTCTGTGGCGGGCCTTGCATTGACGGCAGTCGATCATTGGGTCATGAAAATGCCCCACATGTCCGGATGCCACCCACACCTGCCGATTCATCAGGATAGCCGTGTCCAAGCCAACGTTGTACGGTGATTCCTGGATGAACTTCTTCCACCAAGCTCTCTTCAGGTTATTCTTCAGTTCCACACCGAGCGGACCGTAGTCCCACGTGTTGGCGAGTCCACCGTAGATGTCGGAACCAGGAAAGATGAATCCGCGGTGTTTGGCCAGGGCCACCAGTTGTTCCATCGTTACGGGCATGATCTTGAAGTCCTCCATCCTCACGGTGTCCAAAATATAGTGATCATGTTAACTGAAAGCCGGATCCCATGCAATGCGGCTGGCCCTGGGCTTTGGCATCGCGCATAATGTAAAGGACCAACGTCATCGTTGAATAGGAGACGAGAATGAGCCACCCTATCCGGATCTTGTTCATCGACATCGACGGGACCATTTTTGACGACAGGCGCGTCATTCCATCCGCACGTCGAGCCATTGAGCACCTGTTGCAGCGGGGGGACATCGAGATCGCCCTGTGCACGGGCCGCTCTACCCTCCATGCCAGACCGGTGGTGGAGGCGCTGGGCGTGCGGCACGCGGTCTACTTCAACGGAGCCCTCGTCCACTCCGATGGGCAGGTCGTCCATGCCACCAGCATGGCCCCCGATACCGCGGATGGTATCCGCGATTTCGCCGCGCAACATCGACTCCCCGCGGTTTATCATACCGATGACGAAGCATGGGTGTTGGATAAGCTGCCCGAGAACGTGCAACCGGTGCTGGACGCGTTTGCCTTTCCGCCGCTCAAACTCCTGCCCGAGGGCCGCTGGCGTCACATTCGGCAGCGCCTGTTTCAAGCCAATCTGCTCATGACCGCGGATTGGGATCTGACCGTTCAACGTTGGTTTCCCGAGTGCCTATTGTACCGATGGGCACCGCGGGGTGTGGACCTGCAGATCCGAGGCAGCGACAAGTCACTGGGCGCAAGGGCACTGCTGGAGCATCTTCAGCTGCCGCCTGCGGCAGCCGCGCACGTCGGAGATGGAGGGAATGATGTTGGCATGTTCCATTTGGTCGGACACTCCGTGGCCATGGGGAACGCGCCCCGGGATGTGCAGCGACAGGCCCAATATGTCTCGAGGCCGGTGGATGAGGACGGCTTTGTCCACGCGTTGGAGCTGTTGAGATTGCTGTAAGCCGGCCTGGGTCGGCTTACATTCGAAGATCAGCATGAACGTGGTGCATATGGACACTGGACTCCTGCGACAGCTCGACGTCGCCCACCTCAGAGACGATCAACGCCCGGCAGGCGGCAGAAGGAGGCGCTCCCCTGGATAAATCTCCGCCCCCGACAACGCGTTGAGTTGCTCCAATTCGTCCACCGCCCGGCGCGTATCCTTATCTGGCATCATGGTTTCCGCGATGGACCACAGCGTGTCACCCGCTCGAACCACATAGACGCGCGGGTTTGCACTCGCTGTGGAGGCGGCATGCACCCAGTGTGGCAAGGCCACGCTCAACGCCGCCACCGCCGCAAGCAGCCATCGCGGCCTCACAGGAATTCCGTGCTTGCGCCGCACCGCGCGAAGCTGGCCGAACCCCGCCGCTCGACGTACGCCCTCCCGCGTCCCGCGCCCAGACAACACGTGCACTGTGCTCTTCCGCATGCTCCTCCACCCCCGAGCCTGAATACGAACGAATGTTCCCCTTCACTCTAAACCACGAACATATGTTCCGTCAAGGCTTTTACGAACACTTGTTTGCATCGGACGTATCATGGTATACTGACGGCAGTATGGCACGCGAGGGGAGACATGGCTGTGGAACGTTTGAGCCGGCGCCAGCAGGCCATCCTCGATTTCATCCGTGAGAGCATACGAACCCGAGGGTATCCACCGTCCGTTCGGGAAATCGGTGACGCCGTGGGCTTGGCGTCCAGTTCCACGGTTCATGGGCATCTTGCCCGCCTTGAAGCGAAGGGCTATCTGCGCAGGGATCCGACGAAACCACGCGCGATTTTGCTGACGGACGGCCATCCGCAAAGGGTGCCCGACGAGAACGGCGAACACACCGTCATGGCGCCCGTGGTCGGCAAGGTCACGGCCGGTCTTCCCATCACCGCGGTGGAGCACGTGGAAGGGTACTTCCCGCTTCCTGCCCACCTGGCCCGCAACGGGGAGGTGTTCATTCTCCGGGTACAAGGCGACAGCATGGTGGAGGCAGGGATCCTTGACGGGGACTACGTGATTGTGCGGAAACAGCCCACGGCGGTCAATGGAGACATCGTCGTCGCCATGACGGAAGATGACGAGGCGACAGTGAAGCGATTTTACCGGGAGGACGGATGGATCCGGTTGCAACCGGAAAACTCCGCCATGGAGCCCCTTCGCTACAAGCACGTCACGATTCTCGGGAAGGTCGTGGGGGTCTTTCGGGAATTGGAGTAGAGGCCGGCCGGCTTTAGGGCCGCAGCCTGATACGGGCTGCAGGCCCCATGTTCGGCAGACGTGGCGCCGCGCAGCTGAGCCTGTGAACACGTCTGCGCCGGCATGACGGTATCAATAGAGGCTGAGGTACTGTTCACGCTCCCACTCTGTCACCTGCGTGCGGTAGATGTTCCACTCAATGCGTTTCGCCTCGACAAAGTGAGTGAACACGTGCTCACCGAGGGCCTCTCGGATCACCTCATCCTCGACCAAGGCGTCCAGAGCCCGGTCCAGGTTCTCTGGCAGGCTCTCAATCCCCGCAGCGCGCTTTTCAGCGTCCGACATCACGTAGATATTTCGATTGACCGGCGGCGGCAGCTGGAGTTTTTTTGCAATTCCATCCAGTCCAGCTGCGAGCATTACAGCGATGGCCAGGTACGGATTCACCGAAGGATCCGGGCTGCGCACCTCAATCCGTGTGCTCATCCCGCGGGCAGCCGGCACCCGCACCAACGGGGAGCGATTTCGTGCCGACCATGCGACATAGTTGGGCGCTTCATACCCGGGGATCAGGCGCTTGTAAGAATTGACCAAAGGATTGCAGATGGCCGTAAATCCCCGCGCATGCGCCAGGATGCCCGCGAGGAAGTGGCGCGCATCCGTGCTGAGCCCGAGCGGGTCCTTCTCATCGTAAAACGCATTCTGTTCGCCTCGAAACAGCGACAGATGGCAGTGCATGCCTGATCCATTGATACCGTACACCGGCTTCGGCATAAACGTGGCGTGTAAGCCATGTTGGCGGGCGACGGTCTTGACCACCAGCCGGAACGTCGCGATGTTGTCCGCGGCTTCGACGGCATCCGCGTATTTGAAATCGATCTCATGCTGACCGGGCGCCACCTCGTGGTGCGACGCCTCAATCTCAAAGCCCATGGCCTCCAAAGCCAGGACAATCTCGCGGCGGCAATTTTCACCCAGATCCAGCGGCGCCCAGTCGAAATAGCCGCCCTCGTCGTTGACCTCCGTCGTGGGCCGGCCGTCAGGGCCCATCTTAAACAGGAAGAATTCCGGTTCTGGACCCACGTTGAAGGTGGTGTACCCCATCCCCCGCGCACGCTCCATCATCCGCTTTAAGACCGACCGCGGGTCTCCGGGGAATGGTTCGCCGTTCGGCAGAAAAACGTCGCAGATCAGCCGGGCGATACGACCCTGGCCAGAGTCCCATGGAAACACCAGCCAGGTACTCCGGTCGGGTACCAGATACATGTCCGACTCCTCAATGCGTACAAAGCCTTCGATGGACGAACCGTCGAACATCATCTTGTTATCCAGGGCCTTCGGCAACTGGTCCACAGGAATCTCGACATTTTTCACCATGCCGAGAAGGTCCGTGAATTGCAGTCGCACATAGCGAACGTCCATCTCCGAGGCGAGTCTGAGAATGTCATCCTTGCTGTAATCCGGTCTCATGGCCCACCTCCCACACGCCTAGCTCGAAGCATCTCACGTTCGACGCCGGTAGAAGCGCGACAACTCACCCTGCAGCAGAGATGCGCCTCCCTCGAGAAGTTCCTGCTGCAGATGTCGCAACAGCACTTCGTCGGACAATTCGGAAGCGTTTTCATCCGATCCGGACGCCGCCGGGAGCTTCCCTTCGCGACTCAGCCGTTCCTTCACGCCTGACATGTTGAGTCCCTCATCAAGCAGCCGCCGTACCTCCATTAACCGTTCCACGTCGGCAAACGAGAACAAACGCTGCTTGCCCTCCGACCGGGCCGGGTGCACCAGCCCGTGCTGTTCATAGTATCGGATCTGGCGCGCCGAAAGCCCCGTCAGCTTTTGCACAATACCGATAGGAAAGAGCGGAAGTTCCTTGCGCTGGGTCGGGTCCACCGCCCATCCCCCTTTACCTCTGCCTGGTTCCTTGATCCTAACACGACGTGAAACGTTCCACAAGGTACGAATGTCCCGTCAGCAACCCTGACACTGGACTGGTGGACGTTATGACCCCTGCACCAAAGCCCGCACAATTTCCTCCAGCGCTATCCTCACATGCTCGTACGTCAGCCCACCCTGCAGATAACCGATAAACGGCGGGCGAAGCGGAGCGTCCGCTGACAGTTCGATGGAGCTCCCCTGAACGAAGGTGCCGGCCGCCATCACCACCGGATCGGCGTAACCCGCCATCGATTCGGGTTCCGGAAGCGCATGCGCGTCCACGGGAGCCACGGATTGTACCGCTCGGCAGAACGCCAGCAGCTTGTCCGCGCTAGGGAAACGAACGGCCAGAATCAGGTCGGACCGTGGCTCGTCCCAAGCCGGCGACACCTCGAAACCCATATCGGCCAGCACCTTGGCGGCCAGCACCGAACCTCGGAGGGCTTGCCCCACCACGTGCGGCGCCATGAACAAGCCCTGGTAGAACCACTCGAGCATCCCGCGCGTGGGCCCCATCTCCGCGCCGATACCGGGCGCGGTCAGTTGCGCGGCCGCCTGCACCACATACGTGTGCCTCCCCGCTACGTAGCCGCCGGTTCGAGCCAGCCCCGCCCCCGGGTTTTTGATCAGTGAGCCCATGATAAGGTCGGCGCCGACCGCCGTCGGCTCCCTCTCCTCGGTGAATTCACCGTAGCAGTTGTCGACCGCGATGATCACGTCCGGCGCATGCGCGCGAATCCGGGCGAACGCGTCCGCCATATCGCCCACGGAGAGCGCGGGTCGCTGGCTGTAGCCGCGCGATCGCTGGAACAGGACCAGCCTGGTGTTGGAACGCCAAGCGGAAAGTACCGCCTCCGTATCGACGCGGCCATCTGGGCGTAAGTCCACCTGCGTCCACTGCACGCTCCACTCCGCCAAGCTCCCCGGCGTCGACCGGATGCCAATCACGGCCTCCAGCGTATCGTACGGCTGCCCGGTGGCGATGATGAAGTGGTCTCCCGGTCGGAGAACGCCAAACAGCGCGAGCCGGATAGCGTGGGTACCGGAGATGATCTGCGGTCGAACAAGCGCCGCCTCCGCATCCAGTGCCCTCGCAAAAACACGCTCCAATTTGTCGCGCCCCTCGTCGTCCAGCCCGTACCCCGTGGACCCGTGCAGGTCCACCTCGCTGACGCGCTCAGTCCGAAAAGCATCCAGTACCTTGCGCTGATTGGCCAGCGCAATTTCAGCAATCCGACGCCAGGCCGGAGCTACGGCCTGCTCCGCGGCCTCTATCCATTGAACATGTTCAGTGCGTGTGGTCATTGCCGGCCTCCACTCTCGGCATCTGGGTGATGAGACTCGACTGGTATTGTATCATGAGCGGACCGCGCCCCGCAGATGGGGCAGATGCCGCGCTCAAGCGCCGCAACACGCAGCTCGATGGGGAGCGTCCGCTGCTCCTGTTTCCGCCCCTGTTGAATGCCGAGTCGGCGGCCTGCGGCAAATCCCAAGAACATGGCCAGCAGCAGCGTGGCCAGCCACAAAAATTCAATCGGACCCACGGTGATACACCTCCCCGTCGCGGGATACTGCCGGCTCCACCTTGCGTGTGGACCACTCGGACAGCACACTGAGCACCGCGAGCGCGATGAAAGCCCACATCGTGTAGGTGGGACTGACCGTCACCGCGACCAGCAACGCCAACAACACGAGGAACACGGTCTCAATCGGGCCAATGCGCAGGGCGAGATTGAACTGGTTGGACAGACCGTCGCCGTACATGTCGAGCAGGTCATCCACCCAGTCGATCACGGCCATCATCGCGATGGCCCACACGGCATCCCGCCAACCGGCGCAGACGACGGCCAAGACGATGGCTCCGCCGATCTCGGCCCATGCCGGCAGTCGCGTGGGCAACTGCTCTCGCCACGCCGTGAACATCCCGACGGCATAGCTGGCGAGAAGCACCGCGGCGGCCAATCGTGCGTCCAGCGCCGCGCCGATCATACCCAACACCAGCGCGTAGGGCAGCGTGGCCCGCCCCCATCGCGCGGCGAGTGTGCGGTGTCCCCGACACAGGTCAAAGTCCGCATCCAGGTAGTCGTCCATCAATTTCACGGAGGCACCGGTCAGCAGTAGGCAGCCGAAGATGTGCAGCGCCTCAAGCCATCCGCCAGACATGTTGCTTCACCTCGCGAAAACCGGTGCCGCAACGCGCAGAGACCGGCAGCACGCGCCGCTTGTCCAGACGTTTCCGGAGATAGGCCAGACCTGCGCGGGCCTCCGGCAGATCCATCTTGTTGGCGAGCAGCACATAGCCGGCGTGGGCCATACCGAATGCGGCCAGCTGCTCATCCAGATCCCCCCAAGCGCCGGTGGGAGAGCCGTCCCGGCCTGCCTCCGCCAGCGCCCGACCCACGGCGCTGGCATCCACGACGTGCAGGATCACCTGCGACTCCAACATGGCACGAAGGGTTTGCGCCATGTCGGCGCGAAGGTCAGGGCTTTCGTCGATGTCTTCGCGCAGACCGGTCGTGTCCGTAAGCCATAGGGATCGCACGCCTTTGCCTCGCGGCAGCTCAATCATCAACGAGTGCAGCCCACGCGTGCGCTGACCATCGCCAGACCAGAGCTGGCGCGCAGTATCCAAGGAAATCCGTTGCCTCTCGAGCGTGCCGTCCGTCCGCTCCACCAACCACTCGGCGTCGCGCACGCCGAGATAGCGCGCGAATTGAATGCAAAACAAGGTTTTACCCGCGTTGCTTCGGCCCATCACGAGCGAGCGCTTCATGGCGCACCTCCCTCTTCCAGGTCAGCCGCTTCGAGCCGCATCATCTGCTCCCGCGACACGGTGACCGCCTCAAACAGCCGCACGGCGTGGCGTCGCATGGCGCGCTCCATGAGGTTGCGAACCCAGCGCGCGTTGCTGAAAGGCTCACCCCATGCCGCTCGCGCCTTGGCTTCGGCCGCCAGTCTGCGCAGTTTGAGCTCCGCCTCTGGACTCAGCCGGTATTGCCGCTCCCATGCCATTCGTTTCGCTATCTCCACCAGCTGCGAGACGTCGTAGTCCGAAAACGTAAGATGAATCGGGAAACGGCTGGGTAGACCGGGGTTGGTGCGCAGAAACCATTCCATCTCGCGCTCATAGCCGGCGATCACGGCAATGAACCGATTGCGGTGATCCTCCATGTGTTTGACCAGGCAGTCGATGGCCTCGCGGCCGAAATCCTTGTCTCCACCGCGCGCCAGCGAATACGCCTCATCGATGAACAGCACGCCGCCCATCGCCCTGCGGATCTGCTCTCGCGTCTTCTGCGCCGTGTGGCCGATGTATTCACCCACCAGATCCGCCCGTTCAACCTCCACCAGATGCCCCTTTTCCAAGAGTCCCGCTTCGCGGAACATCTTGGCCATGATGCGCGCGACCGTCGTCTTACCGGTCCCCGGGTTGCCTTTGAACACCATGTGCAGGACCACCGGTTCCGTCCTCAGCCCACAATCGCGCCGGCGCTGCTGCATATAGAGAAATGCAAAGATCTCACGCACGGTATCCTTCACGTGCTCGAGACCGACCAGTGAATCGAGTTCCGTCAACAACTGCCGCAGGCGCTCGCGCGACAGCGGCGCCGTCTCGGCTTCCTGCAGCGGTGGGCGAGAGGATCCCCCCAGCGCCTCAAGCGCCTCCGACAGCGCCAACTGTCCGCTTTCGTAGTCTGCAATCACCTGATTGGCCCGCGACCGTGGGATTCTCCACGTACCGTACGCCATCCGGATCACCTCAGATCAAAAAGGGACCGGGCCACCCGTCGGCGGCCAAGGTCACGCGCGCACAGTAACGTATGCGCCTGGGCGCCTGTCGGTGATCCCGGTCAAGAACCTTTGCGGTGAGATGTCTTCGGATGGAGCATGACAGGTCGGCCCGTGATGCGGTACATGGGAGCTCGAATCAGCACTTCGCGCAGGCCGTTGCGCCAGGTCAGCGGCCACAACGGCCATAAATACGGCACGCCGAAACTGCGCGTGCAGCCTAGATAGATGAACCAACCGAGGGCTGCAATCACCAGACCCGGCCATCCCAAAGCCGCCGTCCAACCAATGACCCAGAAACGAGCCATTTGGTTGGCCTCCCCGAGTTCGTAGGAGGATGTGGCGAACTGGGCAATCATGACGAAGCCCATGTACACCAAGACCTCTGGCTGGAGCAGGTGAATGGCGGACGCAAACTGTCCGAACAACAAGGCACTCACAATGCTCACGGAGGAGGCGAGCGACACGGGTGTGTTGATCACGGCCAGCCGCATCACATCCAGCGCAAACTCCACCAGGACAAGTTCGGTCCAGAGCGGCAAGGGATCTGATCTGTCCGCTTTGAAAAACGCCAGCCGCGGGGGGATCCATTCGGGATGCGCATTGAATAGAAGAAACACGCCAGGTAAAAAGATGCTCGCGAACACGGCAATCAGGATGATCCAGCGCAGATAGGTGCCAAGCAGCGGATTCGAATGGTACTCCTGCGGATGTTGCAAATGCTGAAAAAATGTGGTGGGCGCGATGATGGCCTCCGGCGAAGTGTCCACGATGATCACCACCTGCCCCTCAATCAAGGCGGTGGCTGCAACATCCGGGCGCTCCGTGTAGCGTGCCAGCGGGTAGGGATTCCAACGAATACGGGAGATGTGCTCCACGATGGCCTGCTCGCCCATGGCGACGGTGTCCGCCTGGATGGCCTTGAGCTTCTCGCGAATGCGATTCACCAGATCTGGATTGGTGACATCCTCGATGTACAGAAGGCTGACGTCGGTCTGGGACCGGCTGCCAATCTGCATCAACTCGACCCGCAGCCGCGGATCCCGCAGGCGTCGGCGGATCATCGCGACGTTGAGGAGCATGGTTTCCGTGAAGCTATCGTGAGGACCACGGACCACGCGCTCAATCTGCGGCGGACTGATGCTGCGCATCGGGTATACGCGCGTGTCCACCAACAGCGCTTGATCGCAACCATCGATGAAGGTCACCATCGGCCCCGACAGGATAAAGTGGAGCACCTGGTGCATGTCGGTCAGGGTCTGGACCTGCACGAACGGGATCCGCGTGTTGAGATACTGCACGAGGTCGCACATGTCGACCGGGCCTGTGCTGTGCTCGGCCACGTAGTCCTTGACCAGTTGCTCCACGTTCTGCAGTAGCACCAGCACGTGAATGGTCATGAAATATCCATTCAGGACGTACGAGGTCATGCGCAGCCCACCAAACGAGAAGGGCTTGCGCACGATGTCCCAACTCGTTCCGATCCCGAGCGCGTCGTCCACAAATCTGACGTTCTGCTCCAAATCGGGTGCAACCCGATCGAGCACCTGCGTCCCCGGATCGGCCACCGTACCAGCCTCCTTCCAGGCTTACGGTGACCCACGCCGCGTTATCCCATACGCGTCCGGACCTTTCTAGCTCTGCACGAACAAAAAAGCGCGCCGCTGTCACGCGACGCGCCGCAACGGTATGGCGGAGTGAGACGGATTCGAACCGTCGATACGCCTTTTGGGCGTATACTCGCTTAGCAGGCGAGCGCCTTCGACCAACTCGGCCATCACTCCGCGTGTGAATGGGCGGTAACGGGCTCGAACCGCTGACCCCCTGCTTGTAAGGCAATCACATCGTTCTTTTCGGATGTTATCATGAGTTTGTCTGAGTGTCAACGATCTTCATTGAGTAACGGAGAGTAACGGATTTCGGGTTTTCTCTGCTCCACTCATTTTGTGTTTATTTCGCTGATGTGGGCTGAGTTCGCACACAATCCGCACACATTTCACGGCTTCATCAACACACACGGCAACGCCTCAATTGACCGAACATAGATATTCCCTTTTGGCGGGCAGACCGTCTCCTTGGTCTGCCCTGTCGTGTTCACGAGCATCACACGCGATCGCGTACCCCACTTCTGCTGCCGACGGGGATACAGTGTGGCTTCTGCGTGACAACGATAGGGCGGTAAATATGCATCAGAAGAAGATTGAGACAGAATGATTAGGTCCCTCTTCCGTGTCGCGGTTAGCGTGTCCAACACTACCTGACTCGCTGCATCTCTGCACAAGCGGTAGTAGCTGGTAGTGAGCCACTTGGCGGCGCTTCACACCGCGTTCAACCTCTACCCCGGTCGACACGGTGTTGTGTTTTGGCGACACCATGCGAGAGAGTTGCTGCTATTCTTCGCGGGGTCCGGAGCTGTCTACCCGGGCCCCTTGTCTAGCCGGGTACCGCCGCGTTTTGTCCCTCTTTCTTCCTTCGGCGTATACTGGAAGACGAAGACAGACTGAGGTGATCACATCATGACAGAACTGCGTCGAGTCGGCCGCGCGTCGGACCCGGCGCTGATGGGGCGGTACCCGCAGCGCGTGTTTCCGACGCGTGGATTGATGTATCCGGACCCGGCCTCGACCACTTCGCGATGACCAAGCCCGACGGCTTCCCGGACCATCCGCATAGGGGTTTTGAAATCATCTCGTATGTCCCTCGGCGGCGCCATGGCGCACGAAGACAGTGCCGGCAACGCCACGGTCATTCCCGCCGGTGGTGTGCAGACCTTCACGGCGGGGCGCGGCATCATCCACTCCGAGATGCCGGCGGGACAAGAGACAGCGACCGGGCTGCAGCTGTGGATCAACCTGCCGCGGTCGGACAAGCGGCTCGATCCGACGTATGCGGAGTTTGCTCCCCAGCAGATTCCTACGATTACGCAGGCCGATGTCACCGTCCGTACCATTGTCGGACCGGGGTCTCCAGTGACCATTCACCGCGATATCCGGTATGTCGACGTGACCATTGAGTCGGGATCGACGTATGCCGGAGAGATTCCTGCGGGGTACCAGGGATTTCTCTATGTGCTTGAGGGCAGCGGAGTGTTTGCGCTAGAGGCGGCGCGCCTTGACAAGCCGTTTGAAGTCAGTGAAGGTTCAATGGAGGGGGTTGCAGCAAGCAAGGGGGATCTTCTCTTCCTGCCAGAGACCGCAACCGCATCCTCGTTGCGGGCGATGCGCGCCACGGAAGACGAGGCAGTCAACGGTGCTGCGCGCATCGGTAACGGCGCGCTACGATTCGTCTATGCCGCCGGACCGCCCATCGGTGAGCAGCCCATCTACAACGGCCCATTTGTGGACTGATCGACGGGTGTGCACGAGGATCGGAAAGGGTCAACGGGAAGGCGAATCCAGGGATCGACATTGCAGGCGAGTGCTCAGGTGGTACAGGATGCCATCCGGGCTACTTGGAGAACACTGTGAACGGGAAGTCGGGATGGTACTGAGGCAATGCGAACGACGTATACCCAACCGGCTTCCCGCCTGCTCCCTGCTTAATGGCCGACATGAGCTTTTCTGCAGCAGTTGCCATCGAGCCTTTGTCGAGCTCCACTCCCACGTCCGCAACATAGAAGTCTGCGCCAAGGTTCAACGCGGCTAGGGCGGCCACCCGCCGGATCCTTGCCTAGCAATATCCCCACGCGCTAACGTTGAGGCCAGCGAGGTGCAGTGAACCGACCCGCGCCTTGGAGAACTGCGACCAGCGCGTGGTGCATGGGGCTTTTACGATGAGCGAGTTGACGCCAGCAGCTTTCGCTTGCGCGATGATGGCGTTGACATTTCCGCCTTCGCAGTGATCGAGTTGCTAGATCCACATGGACTTGCATGCCATGGCTGTGACAGCATACGATTCCCCTCCGTCGCACATAATGGTGATGAGCAAGCTGTACGTGTAGGGGTGTGCACCGAATCCCATGGGGCTGTACCACCTGTTATCAATCTGCTGCCTCTCCTCGGCTACGGCCGCTCTTGCTCAACGCCTTTTTTCCGGTTGTGGCACGGCACATACCTGCGAGTGCCGTGCCGCCTCCTCAACCAGCCTAGTTCAGCACGGACAACGGGAACAAAAAAGCGGCCGATGCGCCGGCCGCGAGCAATTTCTTGAGCACAATATCAGTGTCCTTTGGCAAGGATTGA
>JAIMAY010000059.1 GCA_023511725.1 Alicyclobacillus sp. | reverse complement strand
ACCACACTCACCTAAATGTAAAGAAACATACCATCGATATGACCATTGTAGCGCTCATCGTACTGTTTTTCAATGGTATGTGTAAGGTTTTTTATCATATGCAGCAAACGATTTGTGTGTCTCGTGATTCTGGACCGCCATGCCCTTGCCCTGCTCATTTCATCGCTGCGTTGTTGCACCGACCACAGAAAGCGTCGGTCTCCGAACCCGCCAGTGGCCCGGTCACAAAGCCACGTGGAGGCCGGCCTGGCCTCGCCCAGCGGAAGTAACTTTATATTACACATCAAACTCGACATATGTTATATTTTATTACACAACCATATCGCCCTCGGCCACAGCGTGATGTCGGGGCATGGTGACCTGCCGTCACGTCCCCGTTGACTCGTGAGGCCGGACGGCTTAACATCAGCGCAAAGTGACCTATGCATGCGAAAATTCGAATTTCAACCAAGCTCGCGCACCGGACAGCCAAGGGGGGGATCTCGCGTGCCGAAGGCGCGAATCATGATTGTCGATGATGAGCCGGTGTTTCGCATGGATATCCGGGAAATGCTCACGGAAGAAGGATACGAGGTGGTTGCCGAGGCGGCCAATGGGGAAGCGGCCATTGAACAGGCGGTGCGGGCCCGCCCCGACCTTATCCTGATGGACGTGAAGATGGCGAAGATGGACGGGCTCAAGGCGGGCCGCATCATCCACCAGATGACGAAGATCCCCATCGTCATTCTCACCGCATACAGTCAGGCACAGCTTGTGGACGAGGCCAAGGCCGCCGGCGTCATCGGTTACCTTGTCAAGCCTGTGACGGAGGCGGACCTGGTGCCGGGGATTGAAATGGCACTGGCGCACGCAGCACGCCTCCGTGAGCTGGATAAGACAGTGGAGCGGCTGCACCAGTCGCTCGAGGCGCGCAAGCTGGTGGAGCGTGCAAAGGGACTGCTGATGGAGCGCTTCAGCTGGACGGAGGCACAGGCATACGAGCGGATGCGCCGCCACGCGATGGAACACCGTGTGACGCTGGAAGACGTGGCTCGGCGTGTGATCCAGGAGATGTCGCGAGGGGGCGGGCAACGGGCGTGATCGAGCAGATTCGACAGCTTGCCCAGAAGAGGACACGATTGGACGAGCACGACGTCGAAGCGCTCATGCGCGTGGCGGACCAACTGCAGACCATCGCGGACCTGTCGGGATGCGACGTGTTCATCGACTGCCTGGTGCACGGACGGACGGATTTGGCGGTTGTCGTGGCGCAAGCGAAGCCGGCGACGGCGCGCAGCCTCTATTCCGAATACGTCGTCGGCCAACTCATCCTTCGCGACAACGAACCTGGCGTGTTTCGCAGCTTCATGACCGGCGAATATGTCACGGGAACGCGCGCCATCACCAACGAGGTGGTGACGATTCAGCAGAAGGTCCTGCCGATTCGGCGAGCAGGGCGCGTCATTGGCGTGCTGATCATGGAACAGGACATCTCTGCCCAGGTGGAGCGCGAGCGCGAGGTCGCGCTGTTCCAACAGACGACAGAGCATCTCGGCGAGACGTTGTGGGAAGTGGCGGTGGCGGAAACGAATCTGCCTTCGCTCATCCATGAGGGTGTCATCCTTGTGAACTCCGACTTTCTGTTTACCTATGTCAATCCGACGGCGCGCGCCTGTTTTGAAAAGCTGAACCTGCCAAGCCCAGAAATCGGAACACCGCTTTGGTCCTTCCACGCCGGACTCAAACACTTAATGGAGAGTGCACGTGAGCGGGGTGTGGTAGCGCAGGAATTCACCTTTGGGGAAAACGTGGTCTTGATCAAGGCCATCGTCATCCGTCGGGCAGATCAGGTCAAGGGCGGTTTACTGCTCCTGTCCGACATCACCGAACAGCGTCGGACGGAAAAGCAGCTCATGATCACGTCGGCGGTGATCAAAGAGATCCATCACCGGGTGAAGAACAACCTCCAGACCATCTGCAGCCTGCTGCGATTGCAGATGCGGCGGACGCGCTCGGACGAGATCCGGCGCTCCTTCCAAGACAGCATTAATCGCATCAAGGCCATCGCACTCGTACATGAGACCCTGTCGCAAGGCAGCATCGAGTACGTCGAGCTGAACGGGATGATTGAACGGATTGTGCACATGCTGCTGCAGACGCTCGCGCACCCGGAGACCCGAATCCAGCACCAGGTTACAGGTGCATCGGTGGTGGTCCCGTCCGCACAGGCGACATCCGTCGCCCTCATCATCAACGAACTTGTACAGAACTGCCTCAATCATGCGTTCGAGGGGAGATCCACCGGCTCCATCGAGGTGGAAATTCAAAAGGAACCCGATGCTGTGCGGATCTGGGTAAGGGATGACGGCCTGGGCATGAACCCTGCGCGGCTGCCGGATGATACGCTGGGTCTGCGCATTGTGCGCACGCTCGTTCACGACGACCTGAACGGCCATCTCGCCTATGAACGCTGCGGCGGCACTTGCGTCAGCTTCCGCTTCCCGTACGCAACGACGCCGGAGGAGAGCTGATGCTGTACGTGTATCATTCCCGATGGGATTGAATGTTCCGATTCATCTTGGTATAGTGAGGCTATAGATCGACAAAGTGAATACGCATGGAGCAACGGCGCTCACAGACACCGGTGGAATCCGCACCGGTGGTGTGAGCGCTTTTTTGTTCACCGCCCGGCTGTGACCTGGGCATGCGCGTTCACCCAAGAGGAGGTGTGGATATGTTGAAAGGTGAGTCGTCCGATGTCCTCAGGCGCGATGAGGAACTCCTGCGCAAGATGGGATACAAGCAGGAACTCGCACGCGCCCTCAGTGGTTTCTCCAACTTCGCCATCTCTTTCACCATCATCTCCATTCTCAGCGGCGGCCTCACGCTGTTCGGTTTCGGCCTGACCAGCGCTGGGACGACAGCCGCATCCATCGGTTGGCCCATCGTCAGCGTCATGGCGATGTGTGTCGCACTGGCGATGGCGGAAATCGCATCCGCCTATCCCACCGCAGGCGGTTTGTACTACTGGGCCAGCAAGCTGGGCGGTGCCGGCTGGGGTTGGTTTACCGCGTGGTTCAACCTGATTGGCCAGATTGCGGTGACGGCCGGAATCGATTACGGCCTCGCCATCTTCGTCGACGCCTTGCTCAACGAGTTCTTCCCCGGCTTTCCGGCGGAAGGCCAAAGCGGTGCCGTGGCCACACTGGTGATCTACGCCGTCATTCTCGCCTCGCAAGCGCTGCTCAATCTGCTCGGTGTCCGCGTCATCTCGGTGCTGAACAACATCAGCGCCTGGTGGCATGTGTTAGGTGTGGTTGTGATTGTCGGCGCGCTGCTGTTTTTCGCGCCGGTCCATCCGCAACCGCTGCACTTCGCCTTCACGGCGCTACAGACGCAGACCGGCTTCCCGGTGTGGTACGGGTTCCTCATTGGCCTTTTACTCGCGCAGTATACATTCACCGGCTTTGATGCCTCCGCACATGTGTCCGAGGAAACCGTCGGTGCCGACCGCTCTGCACCTCGGGGCATCATCTACTCTGTTCTGATTTCGGCCATCGCGGGGTATGTGCTGCAGATGGGCTTGGTCATGGCCATTCCGTCGCTCGACGATGCCACAGGCGCGACCAACGCCGTGCTATATATCCTCACCACGCGACTCGGCGCAAGTATTGGCACCGCGCTGTTCGTCGTGGCCCTGGTCGCGCAGTACTTCTGCGGCACCGCCTCCATCACGTCGAACTCGCGGATGATCTATGCCTTTGCACGGGATAGAGGCATCCCGCTCTCCCGTCTCTGGAGTCGCATCAACAAACAGACACACGTCCCGCGCAACGCGATTCTCTGCGCCATCGTGGCGGCCTTCATCCTGGCCCTGCCCGCGCTGTTCAGCACGGTCATCTACAGTGCGGTCACGTCCATCGCGACCATCGGCCTTTACATCGCGTACGTCGCACCCATCTTCCTGCGGCGGGTGTATCCCTATCGCTTCCGGCCGGGATCGTTCACACTCGGCCGCTGGAGCGCACCCATCGGCTGGGTGGCCGTGATGTGGGTGGTGTTCATCTGCATCCTGTTCATGCTGCCCACCACGTCCCACCTCAGCGTGGCGACGTTCAACTTCACGCCGGTGGTACTCATCATCGTGTTCGCGCTGCTTATCCCATGGTACGTGCTGAGTGTCCGGCATTGGTTCAAGGGGCCCGTCGCCAACGTTGACGCGCCGGACGCGGTGGACGAACGTCCTGGATCCGATGATGTCCCGCCGTCCCTATCCACACAACCCCTGAGCGAGTGAGGAGGATTCGCGATGCCTTCCGCCGAGGTCATCCTGCATCAAACACATGGGATATTTGCGAACGGTCAATGGCACCGCATCCCAGACACCCGCGCGGTCACGGATCCCGCCACCGGCAACCTCGTGGGCACCGTAGCCTACGCCGGCAAGACGGAGGCGGCGCTGGCGGTCGATGCTGCGAGTCAAGCGTTCCCGGACTGGGCGGCCCGCACTGCGGAAGAGCGCGCACTCGTGCTCGAACGCTGGGCGGACTTGATCTCGGCCCACCGCGAAGAGCTGGCGAAAGTGGTCACGCTTGAGCAAGGCAAGCCGCTCGCCGAAGCGCTGGATGAGGTCGACGGTGCAGCCAAGTTTGCGAAATGGTATGCCGAAGAGGCCAAGCGCGTCGCCGGCGAGGTGGTCCCCGGCTCCGCACGCAACAGGCGCATCCTCATCTGGCGGCAGCCCGTGGGTGTGTGCGGCCTCATCACACCCTGGAACTACCCCGCGTCGATGGTCACGCGCAAACTCTCCCCCGCCCTCGCCGCCGGCTGCACCGTGGTGCTCAAGCCGGCTTTGCAGACGCCCCTGAGCGCCGTGTTCCTGTTCCGGCTGCTGCAGGAGGCCGGCTGTCCGGACGGCGTCGCCAACCTCGTCACCGGCCGGGCGGCGGACATCGGCGAGGTATTCATGCAACACCCAGCGGTGCGCAAGGTGTCGTTCACCGGTTCCACCGAAGTCGGCAAGCTGCTGATCCGCCAATCGGCAGACCAGGTCAAGCGGCTGTCCTTGGAGCTCGGTGGCAACGCGCCGCTCATCGTTTTCCCCGATGCAGATGTCGAGGCCGCCGCCGACGGCGCCATCGCCAACAAGTTCGAGAACGCCGGCCAGATGTGCAACGGCATCAACGTGATGTATGTGCACGAGCAGGTGGCGGCACCCTTCATCGAACGTCTGGCGGAGCGTGTGCAGGCGCTACGTGTGGGTCACGGCCTGCACCCAGAGACGCAGATGGGCCCGCTGATTGACCACGCCGCGGTCCATCACGCCCACACGCTTGTCGAGGACGCCGTCCGCGCAGGCGCGCGGGTGGTGACCGGCGGGCACCAGCTCACGGGAGAGCGCTACGAACGCGGTTCGTTTTATGCGCCGACGGTGCTCACCGGCATCACCCCACACATGCGCATCGCGCAGGAGGAGATCTTTGGCCCCGTTGCACCCGTCGTGGTCTTCCGCGACGAAGACGCGGTGCTGAAGACGGTCAACGCGACCCCGTATGGCCTGGCCGCCTACGTCTACACGCGCGATGTGCGGCGCGTGTTCGAGGTGGCGGAGCGGCTCGAGTTCGGGATGGTGGCCGTCAACGGCACGTCGCTCAGCGTGCCGCAGGCCCCGTTCGGCGGCATCAAGGAAAGCGGGGAAGGCCGTGAGGGCGGCCATTTCGGCATCGAAGAATACCTGAACATCAAGTACGTGTCCGTCACGCTCGGGCCCTGACGGCCCGCACACACCAGGGTCTGGAGGGATGCAGATGGCCGCAAGCGACGCCGGGCGCATCAGCTTCGATATGTTGAAAGAGAAGATCCGTACGGGCGAGATCGACACTGTCGTCATCGCCTTCACGGATATGCAGGGGCGGCTCGTCGGCAAGCGGGTGACCGGCGAATACCTGCTGCGCCACCCGGATGGCGTTCACTTCTGCGTGTACCTGCTCGGTACAGATATGGAGATGACCACCCCCGACGGCTTCCCCGGCATGGGCTGGGAGCAAGGTTACGGGGACTGGCAAGCACGCCCTGACTGGCGTACGCTGCGCGTCGTGCCGTGGCTCGACGGAACCGCCATCGTGTTGGCCGACGTGTTCGACGACGCCAATCGCCTCGTTGCCGTGGCCCCGCGCACCATGCTGAGGCGACAACTGGAGCGGGCTGCTGCGCTCGGCTTCACCGTGCAGATGGCGAGCGAGCTGGAGTTCTATCTCCTCAACGAATCGTATGAGTCCGCCCATCGCAAAGGCTACGAGGATCTCTCCCTCGCCGGCTACTACAACGAGGACTACCAGCTATTGCAGGGGACGCGCAACGAGCCCTTGTACCGCCGCTTTCGCAACCTGCTCACGCGCGCAGACATCCCTGTCGAGTGCACGAAGGGCGAGGCCGGTATCGGCCAGCATGAGATCAATATTGAATACTGCGAGGCGCTGGAGGCGGCCGACCGGCACGTGTTGCTCAAGCACGGGCTCAAGGAGATGGCGCTGCAAAGCGGCATGGCCGTCACGTTTATGTCCAAGCCGTCGGAGACGTGGACCGGATCCAGCAGCCACATCCACCTCAGCTTGTGGGACCAGGCGGGGCGCAATGCCTTTTCGGATCCCGCCAGTTCGCTCGGCGGGATGTCGCGTGTGATGCAGCAGTTTTTGGCGGGCGTGATGACCCACCTGCGCGATCTCGCCCTCCTTTTCGCCCCCAACATCAACTCGTACAAGCGCTTCGCGAAAGGGAGCTGGGCCCCGACGCGCATCGTCTGGGGCTGGGACAACCGCACCTGCGGCCTGCGGATCGTCGGCCGCGGCGAGAGCCTGCGAATCGAAAACCGTTTCCCGGGCGCGGATGCCAATCCCTACCTGGCGTACACGGCGTTTCTTGCGGCAGGACTGGACGGCATCGAGCGCGGCCTGACGCTGCCTCCCGCTTGGGGCGGCAACGGCTACGAAACCGCGAACGCTCCCGCTCTGCCCGGCTCGCTGCGCGAAGCCATCCAGGTGTTTGCCGAAAGCCGCTTCGCGCAGGAAGTGCTCGGGCCGGAGGTCCACGCCCACTACCTCAACGCGGCCCGGGTGGAACAGGAGGCGTTCGACCGCGTCGTCACAAACTGGGAGCGATCCCGCTACTTTGAACGCGGCTGACATCCAGCCGCAAACTCCGATGTTGGCACGGGAGGGACAGCCATGAGACTTGAGGACAAGGTGTGCATCATCACCGGTGCGGGGAGCGGCATGGGCAGAAAGGCTGCCGAGATGTTCTGCCAGGAAGGCGCCATCGTCGCAGCGTTCGAAATCAACGAACAGGCGGGGCGGGAGACGGAAGCGCTCGTTCGCGCAAACGGCGGGCGCATCCAGTTCTTCCCCTGCGACGTCGCCGACGAGGCGAGCGTAGCCGCTGCCGTCGCGGAGACCGTGCGGTCATTTGGACGAGTCGATGTCCTGTACAACAACGCCGGCATCATGCCAGAGGCGGATCACAGCGTGATCGACACCTCCGTCGAAGTGTGGG
>JAIMAY010000058.1 GCA_023511725.1 Alicyclobacillus sp. | reverse complement strand
CCACACCCTGTCCATGAGGATCCCGCCCGCGGCTTCTGGCGCATCCTGCCCACCGCGCACCGTGATCCGCAGCTCCAGCCCTGCCACCTCCGGCGTCTCGTCGACGAAGCGGGAGAGACGCAGGACCAAATCCTGCAGCTGCGCGCGTAGCGCTTCCGCTTCGGGCTCCGGGGCGGCGGCCCAGGCAAGGCTGTCGGCGTCGAGATCCGTGATGGGGATGAGGCGCAGTCCCATCTGCGGCGGTTGGTCAGGGCCGCGCGCGGCGTCCCGGCGTACGGTCAGCACGGGGCCGAACAGCGGGTCCGACTCCACGCTCACCGCGCCACGCCACTGGCGGGTGCGTGCCCGTTCGGCGAGCGCTCCAGCGCCGCTTCCTTGCCCGCCATCAGCGCGAGTCCTGCTGCCACCGGTGTCGGCAGCTTCGCTTTCCCGCTCGTCGCCTTCGTCCGCCTGCGTGCCGTGGACCCCCACCTTCGCGAGCACCTCCAGGGCTTCGTCTCCGCGGAGGACCCGGTACCCGTCGCGCAGCCACCGCCGGACCATGGCGCGCGCGGCCTCGGTGTCAATGTCGACCAGGTCCGGCACACGCCCCTGCGGCTGCGCCAGGTACTCGGCGTACTGCACTGCTTTGGCGAGCGCGCGCACCGCCTGCTCAGGGAACGGATATACCGGCACCTTCTGTCCGCCCGCGTCCAGCAGCCGCACGTGGTACGTTTCCGTCGTCAAAAAGTTGGCGATCACGGGCTTCCCCGCATCCTCTCCCTCCGCCACCACCTCGCGCACGGCATCGCGGATGGCATCGGCGACAGGGCCGGTGTCGGTGCGGCCCACCGGGACGTAGAGGACGAGGACCGCGTCGACGGCGGGATCGCGCAGGACCTGCGGCAGCACCAGGCGGTAGCCTTCGGCGAGGGCTTCGAAGCCGAGATCCACCACCGGCTGCACAAACTCGAGCCCCTCTCGGCGCAGCGCGTCCACGGCCATTACGGCGCCGCCGGCGGAGTTGGTGACGATGGCCACCCGCCGACCGGTGGGGCGTGGCGAGAACGCGAGCAGTGGAGCAACGTCGAAGAGCTCCTGCAGGGTGTCGATCCGGATCAGCCCCGTCTGCCGGAACAACGCCTCGACGACGATGTCACGGGCGGCCCGTGCCACCTGGCGGACGTCGGAGACCTGCAGGCTGACGGGGCTGCGCGCGCTCTTCACGACGAGCACAGGCTTTTTGCGGCTGATGCGCCGTGCAATTCGCGAGAACTTGCGAGGATTTCCGAACGACTCGATGTAGAGCGCCACCATCTCGGTCTGGGCGTCGTCCTCCCAGTATTGGAGGAGGTCATTGGTGGAGACGTCGGCCTTGTTGCCCATGCTCACGAAGTTCGAGATACCAAGGCCGACCCGCTGCGCATAATCGACGATGGCCACGCCGAGGCCGCCCGACTGGCTGGCGACGGCGAGCCCGCCCGCCCGCGGCAGGTAGGGGACGAAGCTGGCGTTGAGGCGCACCTGCGGCGCGGTGGTCAAAAGGCCGAGGCAGTTGGGGCCAATCAGGCGGCAACCGGCGGCGCGCAGTCGCCGCCGCACCTCGCGCTCGAGCGCCAGTCCGTCGTCGCCTGCGTCCGCGAATCCGGCGGAGATGATGACCACTGCGCGCACGCCGCTGGCGACGGCGTCGTCCACCACCCCCAGCGTTTCGGCGGCGGGTACCGCGATGACAGCGAGATCGACCGGCTCAGGAATGTCCCGCAGCGACGGGTGTGCCTGCACCCCCGCGACGGCACGCGCGTGGGGGTTTACCGGGTAGACGGTGCCTTGGAAGCCGCCGTCGACGATGTGGCGGAGCAGTTGGTGGCCGAGGGAGTCGGGGTCACGCGAGGCACCGACAACCGCCACCGTCTGCGGTTGGAACACGGGCGCCAGAGACGCCGCCACGGCCAGCTTCTCTCGGGTGTCCTGGAGCGCCCGCACGCGCTCGGTGATGACCAGCGGCAGCACCAGGTGGTACCTGTCCGACTCCAGCCGGCGCCGGATCTCAAACCCGCTCGACTGGAACACGCTCAGCATCCGCCGGTTTTCGCACAGCACGTATGCCTCGAAGCGCTTGAACCCATGCCGCCACGCGGTCTGCGCCAGGTGTTCAAGCAGCAGGGTGCCGAGTCCCTTACCGTGCATCTCATCGGCGACGAAGAAGGCCACTTCCGCCGTGTCATCGTCCGTGCGCGCATACGTGCCAATCCCCAGCGCCCTATCGCCGGCGATACAGAGCAGCGAATACTGCTCGTCGCCGTTCGCCTCCAGCATGGCCTCCAGCAGCTTCTCCGGCACCTCGCGCACCACATGGAAAAAGCGGAAATACAGGCTGTCCGGCGAGGCTTCGGCAAAGAGCCGCCGGATCATCTCCTTATCCGCGGCGTCCCTCCGCGCTGGCCGCAACTCCGCCACGCGCCCATCCCGCAGCACCACACGCGTCATGCGCCCGCACCTCCTGCTACTCTCATGCTGGCAGACCGCGTCCGTCGCCGCAAGGGGTATCGCGGGGCGCGCGCATGAGCGGTGCGCGGCGGATGCACACTAAGGTCCGTGATCATGCCAGACTCGACCAAGGGAGGCACTGCCATGCAACAGCAGCAGATGACAGGCGGGCTCCAGCCGCATCCGACGATGCAGACACCGCCCGCCGTGATCACCACCAAGGACCTGCAGTACCTGCGCGACATGATGTCGTGGGAGCTGCTCGCGGCGAAGAAGTGCAGCCACTTCGCGTCGGAGTGCACGGATCCGCAGCTGCGGACCGTGATCGACAAAGTCGGCCAAATGCACCTCCGCCACTACGCGCTGATGCTCAAGCACTGCAAGAACAACAACAACCAGGCGATGCCCAACGTGCCGGCGCCGCCGCAGATGCAGTGAGGAGGGGCCGATGATGCAGAATCCGATGCAGAACACCAAGATCCAGAACCCGAAGCCGGCTGGCGAGCCGCAGGTCAAGGGTCCGGAGATGAACGACAGGGACAGGCTCAACGACATCCTCGCGACGGAGAAATACCTGACCGACGGCCTCAACGTCGCCGTGCGTGAAGCCAGCCACGACGCGCTGCACCGCGACCTGATGACGGTGTTGACGGAAACTCACCAGGCCGCACGCGACATCTACAATTTGATGTTCCAGTATGGCTGGTACAGTTTGGAGGCCGAGCAGCAGCAGAAGCTGGACCAGACGCACCAGCAGTTCCAGGGCTACTCGTCCCAGTTCCCGTACCCGCAGCCACTGCAGTGACGCTGGAGTCTCGAGCGGCGCCTGTCTCCGGGGCGCCGCTGTCGTCTGGCGCCGCCCTCTGCGCCGCCAGCCCCATCGCGTCCTGCTCCACCCACGCGACAGCTCGCCCCGGCACCCCGCCCCTGCGCCCTCACACCCCTCGCATCCCTCTGCTGCTGTAACGCGTGAAAGCCAGTATAATGAGGGCATATGCAGAGAGAGGGCGGGAGTGGAGTGGTTCTGGAAGGAACGATGGAGATCCGGCCGGACGGCCACCTGTGGATAGGCGGCTGCGACACGGTGGAGCTCGCAGCAAGGTTCGGGACGCCGCTGTTCGTATATGATGAGGCGGCGATGCGGGCGACCATCCGGCGCTTTCACGCGGCGTTTCAGGAGACGGGGGCGAGGTATGAGATTGCCTACGCGGCGAAGGCGTTCTGCACCATCGCCATGTGCCAGCTGGCGGTAGAAGAGGGTTGCGCCATCGACGCGGTGTCGGGCGGTGAGATGTACACGGCGCTGGCCGCGGGCGTGACACCCGACCGGATCCGTTTGCACGGCAACAACAAGTCGTACGAGGAGCTGGAGTATGCAGTTGCGAACGGGATTCGGGCCGTGATTGTCGACAACTTCGTGGAGCTGGGGATGCTGGCAGAGGTGGCGGATCGGCACGGTAGGACGATGGACGTGCTGCTACGCATCTCGCCGGGCGTGGAGGCGCACACGCACGAGTACATCTCCACCGGCCAGCAGGACAGCAAATTCGGGTTCGATCTCGCCAGTGGCGCCGCCCACACGGCCCTCCGCGAGGTGGCGCGGCAGGCACGATTGCGGTGCATCGGGCTGCACTGCCACATCGGCTCTCAGATCTTCGACACGGTGGGGTTCACCGCGGCCATCGAGCGCATGGCGGAGGTGTACGAGGCAGGCGTTCGACTGGGGCTGCCGCTGGAGGTGCTGAACGTGGGCGGCGGCTTTGGCATCCGCTACACGGAGGAGGATGATCCGGCGCCCATCGAAGACCACATCTCCACCATCGTCAGCGCGGTGCGCGATGCGTTTGGTGCGCGGCGGCTGGCGGAGCCGGAAGTATGGATTGAGCCGGGACGGAGCATCGTGGGGCCCGCAGGCATCACGCTCTACCGCGTGGGGACGCAAAAGCGCATCCCCGGCGTCCGCAACTACGTGGCCGTCGACGGCGGCATGACGGACAACCCGCGATGGGCGTTGTATGGGGCGAGGTATCAGTGCGTGATCGCCAACCGAGCGCAGGAGACGCCGGGGGGCGTCTGGTCCGTCGCGGGCAAGTGCTGCGAGAGCGGCGACATGCTGATTTGGGACGCGCCGCTGCCGGACCCCGAGCCGGGCGACATCATCGCCGTGTTCGCGACAGGCGCCTACAACTACTCCATGGCGAGCCACTACAACAGGCTGCCCAAGCCGGGGGTGGTGTTCGTCCGCGACGGCCAGGCGGCACTGGTGGTGGAGCGTGAGACGTGGGCGGATGTGGTGCGGATGGATCGGCCATTGCGCTACGACATGGCGCCCGCTGAGGTGAAGCGTTCCGTCCTTTCATAACCCCACGGGCCGACTCGGATTTCGCGTCTTCGGGCCGGATTCATCATCAGGAGGAGACATCCCAGCATGCGCGAATCGTTCCATGGCCTCCATGAGCTGATCATCCTCGCGGCTGTGCTGGCCGTGCTGTTTGCAGTGGCGAACTTCGGAAGCATTAAGCGGTGGTTGATCGGCCGGCCTATGCGAACACGCGAGTTGCATCAGGCGCACACCAAGCTGGTCTGGTGGATTGCCTTGCCGATTCTCTCGGCGGACCTCTACTCGTCGGTGGCATACGGTCCGGAGGCCGGCGCGACCGAATTGGCGCACCTGGGTGACGGCGCGAAGTGGCTCGTCCTGCCCATCACCGGGGCCACCGTGCTGCTTCTCACTATCCTGATCCTTTCGTATATCATGGGCGTGATGGCCTATCCCAATGGCGGCGGGGCGTACACCATTGCGCGCGAAAACTTCCATTCGTCATGGCCGGCTTTGTGCGCGGCCAGCGCGCTTATGGTGGACTATGTGCTCACGGTGGCGGTGTCGGTATCCTCGGGCGTGGCGACGATGGCTTCCTCCTATCCGCAACTGATCCCCTATGAAACCTCGCTGTCCGTACTGTGTGTCCTGATCATCCTGCTGGTGAATCTGCGTGGTGTGTCCGAAGCCGGCATGGTGTTTTCGCTGCCGACATTCCTGTTCATGGCATGCATGCTCCTGCTGGTGGTCACAGGTCTTGCGGACGAGCTCCAGCACGGCTTTGTTCAAACGCACACGCCTCCGCTCGGCACGGTGCCGCGTGGGCTAACGCTCTTGCTGCTGCTCAAGGCGTTCAGTGCCGCTTGCTCGTCGTTGACGGGTATTGAGACCATTTCCAACGCTGTGCCCGTGTTTCGCGAGTCCGCCCGCGGGGCCATCAAGGCGTATGTGGCGCTTGGCATCATCACCGGCGTAACATTGCTCGGCTTCGCGTATCACCTCTATGTGAAGGGCATTTCGGTCAACCCAGAGAACACCATGCTGTCACAACTGGCAGCGTCCTATTTCGGGCACGGGGTGGTCTACCATGTCATCATCTGGTCGACCTTCATCGTCTTAATCCTGGCGGCCAATTCGACCTTCACCGGTTTTCCCCAATTGGCCGCGCTGGTGGCCGGGGATGGGTTTCTGCCGCGTGCGCTGACGATTCGGGGCGACCGGCTCGGCTACTCCAACGGCATGTTGGTATTGGCTGCGCTGGCGTCGTTACTGATTGAGGTGTTCCATGCGCAGACGAACGCGCTCATCCCGTTGTATTCCATCGGCGTGTTCGTGGCTTTCACTGTGGCGCAGCTTGGGCTGATCCGTCACTGGCGGACCGTTCGCGGCAGAGGCTGGCGCTGGCGCGCTGCCGTGAACACCGTGGGTGCGTGTGTTACGGCGCTCGTGTCGATGGTGGTCGCCGTCACGAAGTTTACGGAGGGTGCTTGGATGGTGCTGGTCGTCCTGCCGCTGTTCATGTGGATGGCCATGCAGGTGCGCCGGCACTACCAGGCGCTGGCGCAGGCGCTGCGGATTGATTTGGAGCGAGATCAACCAAGGCGCCACCATGTGCTGTCCGTCGTGCTGATCTCGGGGGTGCATCGCGTCGTCCTGGAAACCGTGTCGTTTGCCATGAGTATTTCGACCGACGTAATTGCCGTATATGTCGGCTTTGACGACGAGTCCATCCAACGTATGGAGGAAAAATGGGAGCAATGGGGCGCCCCCTGTCGTTTGGTCACTCTCAAGAGTGAATACCGATCCCTGCTCGGCCCGCTGTCCCGGTTCATCCGCCGTTTGGAGTATTGGGAGGGTGGCAAGCCAGATCATGTTCAAATCCTGATGCCCCAGTTTATTCTCCCAAAATGGTGGCAGAATCTCCTGCATAACCAGACCTCTCTATTGATCCGCATGTGGATGCTGCGGCATAAGGATGTCGTGGTGACCACGGTACCGTATCACTTGAAGGACGTGTAGCCCAGCGCCTGCATTCCTCCCCCCGTCGCCTCGCCGTGTTTCGCCCCTGGGGCCGTCCGGTCGATGCGGTAGTGCTATAATGGCGAGTGGGAGGAGGAGCGGGTGTGAACACGTTTCAAGAGAGCTTGCTCGCGCTGATCACGGAGACTTCCACCAACCTACCCCCCGATGTGCGGCGCGCCATTAAACGCGCGCAGCTCGAGGAGGAGCTGGGGTCCCGCGCAGCGCTTGCGCTGAACACCATCATCGACAACATCGTGTCTGCGGAAGAGGACGTGCAACCCATCTGCCAAGACACGGGCATGCCCACCTTCATTGTGCATTGCCCGGTGGGTTTCAACCAGATTCGGTTTGCGGAGGACATCCGCGCCGCCGTCAAGGAGGCTACGCGCCTGGGTAAGCTGCGGCCGAACTCGGTCGATCCGCTCACCGGCAAAAACTCCGGCGACAACCTGGGTCCCGGCACCCCTGTAATTCACTTCCACCAGTGGGAGAAGGATGAGGTCGAGGTTAAGCTGATCCTCAAGGGCGGCGGCTGCGAGAACAAGAACATCCAGTACGCGCTGCCCACGGACCTGCCGGGCCTGGGCCGTGCTGGCCGCGATCTCGAAGGCATCCGCAAGTGCATCCTGCACGCCATCTACCAGGCGCAGGGCCAAGGCTGCAGCGCTGGTTTCATCGGGGTCGGCATTGGCGGCGACAGGACCAGCGGCTATGAACTGGCGAAAGAGCAGTTGTTCCGGCCGCTGGACGATGTCAATCCGAATCCGACGCTGGCCGAGCTCGAGAAGTACATCATGGAGACGGCCAATCGCCTCGAAATCGGCACCATGGGCTTTGGCGGCAAGGTCACGCTCCTGGGCTGCAAAATTGGCGTCATGAACCGCATCCCGGCCAGCTTCTACGTGTCCGTGGCGTACAACTGCTGGGCCTTCCGTCGCCTCGGCTTCGTCTTGGATCCGAACACCGGCAAGATCATCCGCTGGTTGTACAAGGACCAGGAGGAGAAGCTGGAGCGGCCCGCCGAGGCGTTCAACCTCGACAACGCCATCGTCTTGCAGGCGCCCATCAGCGAGGAGCAGATTCGGTCGCTCAAGGTCGGTGACGTGGTCATCATCCGAGGCGAGGTCCATACCGGCCGCGATGAGCTGCACAAGTACCTGATCAAGTACGACGCGCCGGTGGACCTGCGCGGTGGCATCATCTACCACTG
>JAIMAY010000057.1 GCA_023511725.1 Alicyclobacillus sp. | reverse complement strand
CATCATCGAACCATTCGCCCCACTCCGGATGGGGCGGGTCGGGTGGAACGGCGCCTTCCACCACGACCCCGCCCACGCCCGGCCACTCCTGCGCGAGCGCGGCCACGGCTTCGGCGGCCTCGGCCGGAACGGTCCACTGCACCTGCCAATACTTCAATGACGCCACTCCCTTGCTGGGTTAGCGGGCGTGATCGCCCAAGAATGCACTCTTCATGCGCTCAATAAACGTCCGCGATTGCTCCTGCGGCGTCTCCCCGAGTTCACGCCCCAACTCGCGCAACAGTTCCCGCTGCCGGTCGGTGAGACGGGTGGGGGTGATCACGTGCACACGCACATGCTGATCCCCACGGACCGAGGGATTTCCCAGATGAGGGATGCCCTTTCCCCGCAGGCGAAAGAACGTGCCGGTCTGCGTGCCCTCCGGGATGCGGAGCTTCACCGGTCCGTCCAGGGTGGGCACCTCAATCTCGTCGCCCAGCGCCGCCTGCACGAAGCTCAGCGGTACGTCGACAATCACGTTGTCGCCATCGCGTTCGAACACATCGTGGGGTTTCACCCGGACCACGATGTGAAGATCCCCAGGTGGCCCGCCGTTGGGGCTGCTCTCCCCCGCACCGGGCATGCGCAGCCGCGTCCCCGTGTCGACGCCGGCGGGCACCTTGATCCGCACGGTTCGGCGTACACGCCGCCGGCCACTGCCGCCGCAATCGCTGCATGGGTTTGGGATGCGCACGCCTCGGCCGCGACAGACACTGCACGTTTTGCGGTTCACCATCCGGCCAAAGGGCGTGTTCACCACCGTTTGCTGTTCACCCGTGCCCTGGCAGGCCGGACAACGCTCGACTCGGGTACCCGGACGCGCGCCGGATCCGCCGCATGTGGAACACGTCTCCATCCGCGGTACCTGAATGTCACGTTCCACGCCGAACGCGGCCTCTTCAAACGAGACCTCGAGCTCATACTCCAGGTCCTGCCCGCGGACGGGTCCGCGCCGCCCGCCGCCGCCGAAGAACATGTCGAAGATGTCGCCGAAGCCGCCGAAGTCGAACCCGCCTTCGCTGAAACCGCCGCTGAAGCCGCCACCAAAGCCGGCGCTGCCCGCGCCGGGATCCGCGTGACCGAACTGGTCATAGCGAGCCCGCTTGTCAGGGTCCGAGAGGACTTCGTACGCTTCGGTGATCTCTTTGAACTTCTCCTCGGCCTGAGGGTCGTCCTTGTTCACGTCAGGATGATACTTGCGAGCCAACTTTCGGTAAGCCCGCTTGATCTCATCCTGACTTGCGCTGCGGTCAACACCCAGCACCTCGTAGTAGTCACGCTTGCTCACGGTATCCCCCCTCCCGGCCCGAGATCACAGAAAGGATGGCAGGCCCCAGACCTGCCACCCTCACCCGTCGCGGCCGCATCCGCGGTTCGGCATTCGCCGCGCTCACTTGTTGTCCTCGTCCACCACTTTGTAATCGGCATCGACCACGTTGTCATCCTTGGCTGCCCCCGCTCCCGCTTGGGCGGTGCCAGTGTTCTGAGCGCCGACGTTTTCGTACAGCTTGGTGGACAGCCGGTGCAGCACGCTCGTCAGGTCGTCGTGCGCGCGCTTGATGGCGTCCGTATCGGTGCCGGCCAAGGCGTCGCGCAGCGCCTTCTGCTTCTCCTCCGTCTCGCGGCGGAGGTCCGCGTCGGCCTTGTCACCGAGATCGCGCAGCAATTTGTCGGTCTGATACAGGAGATGATCCGCCTGGTTCCGGAGTTCCGCCTGTTCGCGCCGCTTGCGGTCCTCCTCGGCGTGCAACTCCGCTTCCTTCATCATGCGTTCAATCTCTTCCTGCGTCAATCCGCTCGAGGACGTGATGGTGATCCGCTGGCTCCGCCCGGTGCCCAGATCCTTCGCGGAGACGTGCACGATACCGTTGGCATCGATGTCGAACGTGACCTCAATCTGCGGCACGCCCCGCGGCGCCGGCGGAATGTCGTTCAGGGTGAACCGGCCCAGCGTCTTGTTGTCGCGAGCCATCTCGCGCTCACCCTGCAGCACGTGGATCTCCACCGACGTCTGATTGTCAGCCGCTGTCGAGAAGATCTGGCTCTTCGACGTCGGAATCGTCGTGTTGCGCGGGATGATGCGCGTGAACACGCCACCGAGCGTCTCGATACCCAGCGACAGCGGCGTGACATCGAGCAACACCACATCCTTGACCTCGCCGGTCAGAACGCCTGCCTGAATCGCCGCACCCACGGCGACCACCTCGTCCGGGTTGACACCCTTGGACGGCTCCTTGCCAATCAGGTTCTTGATGGCCTCCTGAACAGCCGGGATGCGCGTCGACCCGCCGACGAGAATCACTCGGTCGATGTCCTGCGGCGTCAGTCCGGCGTCCTGCAGCGCCTGGCGCGTAGGGCCCAGCGTCGCCTCGACCAAGTCACGCGTCATCTCCTCGAACTTCGCACGCGTCAGGTTGACCTCGAGGTGCTTCGGCCCGGTCGCATCCGCGGCGATGAACGGCAGCGAAATCGTCGTCGTCAGCGTCGAGGACAGTTCCTTTTTGGCCTTTTCCGCCGCGTCCTTCAGGCGCTGCAGCGCCATGCGGTCATTGCGAAGGTCGATGCCCGTGTCCCGTTTGAATGTGTCGATCAGCCAGTCCATGATGCGCTGGTCGAAGTCGTCACCGCCGAGGTGGTTGTTTCCGCTGGTGGCCTTCACTTCGAACACGCCATCGCCGAGCTCCAGGATGGACACGTCGAACGTACCGCCACCCAGGTCATAGACGAGGATGGTCTGTTCGCCCTCCTTGTCGAGACCGTAGGCCAGCGCCGCGGCGGTGGGCTCGTTGATGATGCGCAGTACCTCCAGCCCGGCAATCTTGCCGGCGTCTTTGGTCGCCTGCCGCTGGCTATCGGTGAAGTACGCCGGGACCGTGATCACGGCTTGGGTGATGGGCTCACCCAGAAAAGCCTCCGCATCGGCCTTCAGCTTCTGCAGGATCATGGCCGAGATCTCCTGCGGTGTGTAGCTCTTGCCGTCAATCGTCACCTTGTGGTCCGAACCCATGTGCCGCTTGATGGAGATAATGGTGCGGTCCGGGTTGGTGATGGCCTGGCGCTTCGCCACGTCACCGACGAGCCGTTCCCCGTCTTTGGTGAACGCCACCACCGACGGTGTCGTGCGGTTCCCCTCCGCATTCGGAATGACGACGGGTTCACCGCCCTCCATCACCGCCACGCACGAGTTTGTCGTACCCAAGTCGATACCGATGACCTTCCCCATGCTGCTACCTCCCCTATACCGTCACCTTGACCAACGCCGGGCGCAATACCTTGTCGTGAAGCATGTAGCCTTTTTGCAGTTCCTCGACCACGACGCCCGCCTCCCGACCGTCCGCCGGCTCCTGCATGACGGCCTCGTGGCGAGTCGGATCGAACGCTTGCCCGACACACTCCATCGGGGTGACCCCGTGCTTTTCAAGGACGGCGGCCAGTTGACGGCGCACCATCTCCACCCCGGCGCGGATGTCATCCACATTGCCGGTTACGAAAGCCGCAAGCGCCCTGTCGAAGTTGTCCGCCACGGGCAAGAGCTCTGCCAGCAAAGCCCGAGCGGCGAACTTTCGCAGGTCATCCATCTCCTGCCGGGTGCGCTTGCGATAGTTGTCGAAATCGGCATGCACACGCAGCAGCGATTGGCGCATCTCCTCCAGCTCCGCCTCGAGCTGCGCCACCCTGTCTGCCAGCGCCGCTCGAGCGTCCGCCTCGCCATCCGGCCCCGCTACGGCTTCGTCGCCGCCATCCTCGGCCGTGATGGGTGTGTCGCCTTCCTGGGCCAAGCGGGGATCATCCGCCGGACCGGAGGCGGCAGACCCTTCGGCACCGCCGGAGACATTCGTCTCCGCGGTACCCTGCTCGGTCTCTGCCGACCCGTCCGCCACGGCGTCCGGCGCATGCTGCCTGTAGTCGTCGTTCACCGTCCAAGCCTCCTCTGCCGTAAAACCCCTCAACCGCTGAGCCGCTCGCTGAGCAGGCGCGTCATGGCATCGGCGACGTACTCCAGGATCTGAACCACCCGTGCGTAGTTCATTCGGGTGGGTCCCAGGATGCCGATGCGCCCCGCGGGCAGGCCATGAATGCTGTAGGTGGCGGACACCACCGTGCAATTCTCCAGCGTGGGTATGGCGTTTTCATGCCCGATCCGCACCTCGACCCCCGGTCCTTGCACATCCGGCAACACATAACCGGCCTCGTCGGTGCGTTCCAAGAGCGAGAGCAGCGGCAGCACCTTATCCACGTCTCGAAACTCCGGTTGCGCGAGGATGTTCGCGGTACCGCCCACATACGCTTTGTCGGGCGGCGATGCCACCTGGGACAACTCATCCAGAATGGCGAGCGCATCCTCGTAGCGCCCCAGGATCCGCGCCAGTTCATCGGCCATCTCCTGGACCATGCGGCTCTTCAGCGATGCCACGGTGACTCCGGCCAGTCGATGATTCAGGAAGTTGACCAGGCGCACCACATCGTCGGCCGATGTGTCCTCGGGAAACTGGACGTAGCGATCTTCCACATGTCCCGTATCCGTCACCAGGATGGCAACGGCGCGTCCAGGAACCCCGAGCGGCACAATCTGCACGTGCCGGATGCGCTCCTGATACACCTTCGGCCCCAGCACAATCGCGGTGTACTGGGTCAGTTCAGAGAGCACGCGGGATGTTTGCTGAAACAGATCCTCGAGTTCATCCATGCGCTGCCGAAACAGGCTGCGCAGTTGCGCCAACGTCGACGGCTCTATCCCCCGCTTGGTCATCAGGTTGTCCACGTAAAAGCGGTAGCCTTTTTGCGAAGGGATTCGACCCGCCGACGTATGGGGCTGATCCAGGTAGCCCATATCCTCGAGGTCCGCCATCTCGTTGCGAATCGTCGCCGGACTGAGCGATATATGGATGTGCTTGGAAAGTGTACGCGATCCGACCGGTTCTCCCGAGCGCACGTAATCTTCGACGATTGCGCCCAGTATGACGCGCTGCCGCGGCGTCAACATCGCTCACACCTTCTTCCTCCTGTGTCCGGCCGAGCCTGAATGCGTTAGCACTCCAATGCGGTGAGTGCTAATCGATCCTATTTGACAATATCAGCGACGCCGGAAATTGTCAATCGGCCGGACTGGCGTCGAGAAAGCGCTCAAACACGACATTCGCCACCGGCCATAGCCGACCCGGAATGCGGACGCCGTCACCGGTGGGCTCCAGCCACCCCCGCTCCAGCAACTCTGTGACCACCGGGCCAAAGGCCGTCTGCAACGACACACCATGGCGGGCTTCAAACCGGCCGTACGCCACTCCCTCCGCCAGGCGCAGCCCCAGAATCACGGTATCCTCCAGTGCCTCGCGCACGGTCAGCGGGTGCGTCTCTGCCACGGGAAGCCGACCGCTCTCGATGGCTGCAAAGTAATCGGGGAGCGGGCGCAGGTTCACGTACCGCTCTCCGTGCACCAGGCCATGCGCGGCGACACCGGCGGCCAGGTAGGGTTCATTGCGCCAATAGGCGAGGTTGTGCCGGGCTTCTTGGCCTGGTCTCGCGAAGTTGCTGATCTCGTAGTGTTTGTATCCAGCGTCCCCGAGCATGGTGCGGATGGCTTCGTACATCTCCGCCTCGGCGTCCTCCCCGGGCAGTGCAATCAGCCCCCGATCCAGCCACCGCGCGAAGGGCGTCCCTGGTTCCACCTTCAGCCAGTACGCCGAGATGTGTGGTACATCCCAAGACACCACAGTGCGCACAGCAGCCTCCACGTCCCGCACCGTCTGGCCCGGCAGGCCAAACATCAGGTCCAGGTTGATCCGAGTGAAGCCTGCAGCTCGGGCGAGGCGCACGGCATCCCCCGTGGCCGCCGCATCATGCGAGCGGCCGATGGTGCGCAGCAAATGGTCATTGAACGTCTGTGCGCCGAAGCTCAGTCGGTTGACCCCGTGATCGGCCCACACCGTGAGCTTTCGCTCGTTCAGTGTCCCCGGGTTGACCTCGACGGTCACCTCGGCCTGGTCCGCCAACTGGAACGCGCCCGTAAGACCTTCGAGCAGCCGTTCCCATTCGTCTGCTGTCAGCAGGGAGGGTGTACCGCCACCGAAGAACACGCTGGTCAGCGGTAACGGAACCCTCGGCGCAAGCATTTCAAATTCGCGGATGAGCGCATCCACGTAGCGCGACCGAACGGGGGCCGGCGCCACTTACGTGGCCCGCTGGACGACGTTCCACGTGCGGCAGCTCGCCCGCTCCATGAAGGAGGCGCTGAGCAAGGAGGGCTTCAGCTTCATCGAGATCATCTCGCCCTGCCCGACGCTCTACCAGCGGCGCAACAAAATGGGCGACGGCCTCGACGCGATGAAGTTCTACAAGCAGCACAGCAAGATCCGCAACGGAGCGCCCACCGCCGAGGTCGGCCTCGACATCAGCTCCGACGTCATTGTCGGCAAGTTCGTCGATCGCCAGCGGCCGACCTACACCGCCACGATGCACCAGCAGTTGCGCGAGCGGCTCGGCGAGCGCTACGCCTGCTTCGAGGAGGAGGGCGTCCCATGCCAGTAACCGAGATCCGCGTCGCCGGCTTCGGCGGCCAAGGCGTCATTCTCGCCGGCATGATCATCGGCAAAGCCGCTTCGATCTTCGAGAACGGCTACGCCACTCTCACCCAGAGCTTCGGCCCGGAGGCGCGCGGCAGCGCGTGCAGCGCGCAGGTGATTCTCTCGAACGAACCGATCCTCTATCCTTACGTGACGCAGCCGGACATCCTGATCGCGATGTCCCAGGATGCTTACAACCGCTTCGTTCCCGAAATGAAGCCGAACGGCACGCTGCTGATCGAAGAGGACCTCGTGCGGATCAGCGATCTGCCGAATGGCATCCGCGTTCACGGCGTGCCGGCGACGCGCCTCGCCGAGGAGCTCGGCCGCCGGCTCGTCCTCAACATCGTGATGGTGGGCTTTTTTGGGGCGGTGACCAGACTGATCGACCCCGAGGCGCTGCGCAAGGCCGTGGCCGATTCGGTCCCGCCCGGGACGGAGAAGCTGAACCTGCGGGCCTTCGACAAAGGCTTCGAGTACGGACTGATGGAACTCAAGTCCGAGTCCGTCGAGGGCCAGCCCGTGGAGAAGTGGCTCGAGGGGCTGCCGCACTGACGGCTTAGCCGGCGCCGCCCGCCGCAGGCGCCGCGGGTCGCCTGGTCCAGCTCGCTTTCACGAAATCACGGAACATCCGGGCGATATTTTCGAGCTTGATGCTCTTCGGGCAGACGGCTTCGCACTCGCCGATGTTGGTGCAGGCGCCGAAGCCCTCCGCTTGCATCTGCGCCACCATCGCCAGCGCGCGCTCGGCGCGCTCGGGCTGGCCTTGCGGCAGCAGGCCGAGGTGGGAGATTTTGGCGGCGGTGAACAGCATCGCCGAGGCGTTCGGGCAAGCGGCGACGCAGGCGCCGCAACCGATGCAGGCTGCCGCGTCCATGGCCCGCTCGGCGATCTCCTTCGGAACCGGGATGGCGTTGCCGTCGGGCGCCGACCCGGTTGGCACCGAGATATAGCCGCCGGCGGCGATGATCCGATCGAAGGCGCTGCGGTCCACGATCAGGTCCCGTATCACCGGGAAAGCGCGAGCGCGCCAGGGCTCCAGATAGAGCTCATCGCCGTCCTTGAAATGGCGCATGTGAAGCTGGCAGACGGTGGTGCCGCGCAGCGGCCCGTGGGCGGCGCCGTTGATGACGAAACCGCACATGCCGCAGATGCCCTCGCGGCAGTCGTGGTCGAAGGCCACCGGCTCTTCGCCGCGCTCGATCAGCCGCTCGTTGAGCACGTCGAGCATCTCCAGAAACGACATGTGCGGATTCACGTCGGCCACCTCATAGCGCTCCATCCGTCCCGGAGCGTCTTTGTGCTTCTGCCGCCAGATATGAAGGATGATCCGCATTACTTATAACTCCGCACTGTTGGAAGCACATATTTGAATTCGAGCGGCTCGACGTGGCGCAGCGGCCGCCGGTCCGGTCCCTGGTATTCCCAAGCCGCTACGTGGCAGAACCGCTCGTCGTCCCTAACGGCCTCGCCATCCTCGGTCTGGTGTTCCTCGCGGAAGTGGCCGCCGCAGGATTCGTCCCGCTCGAGCGCGTCCAGACACATCAGCTCGGCCAGTTCGAGGAAGTCGGCGACGCGGCCGGCCTTTTCGAGCGACTGGTTCAGCGACTCGTTCTCGCCGGGCACCCGCACGTCCTCCCAGAACTCCTGGCGCAGCTCCGGGATCTTCGAGAGGGCGTACTCCAGTCCGCGGGCGTTGCGCGCCATTCCGCAGTACTCCCACATGATCTTGCCGAGTTCGCGGTGGAAGGTGTCCACGCTCCGCCGGCCGTTGACCGCCAGCAGACGCCGGGTCATTTCGCGGACACCGGATTCGGCCTCGCGGCAGGCGGGATGATCGGGCCGGACCGGCTCGAGCTTGGTCGACGCCAGATAGTCTCCCACCGTATAGGGAACGATGAAATAGCCGTCGGCGAGGCCTTGCATCAGCGCGCTGGCGCCGAGCCGGTTGGCCCCGTGATCGGAAAAATTGGCCTCGCCGATGACGAACAGGCCGCCGATGGTGCTCATCAACCGGTAGTCGACCCAGAGGCCGCCCATGGTGTAATGGCTGGCCGGGTAGATCCGCATCGGCTGCGTGTAGGGATCCTCCCCGGTGATGCGC
>JAIMAY010000056.1 GCA_023511725.1 Alicyclobacillus sp. | reverse complement strand
TTCATGGCGGCGAAGGCCGCGTCGTCAAACCAGTGGTGGGTCTCCTTGGTGAGCGGGACGAGGCACACCACGTAGTCCGCCTCCGTAAGCGATGCGTGCAGCGCCTCGGGCCCGCGCACCTCATCAAAATGAAGCAGTGACCCGGGGTGGCGTCGGATACCCAGGACGCGCATATCGAACGCCTTCGCCTTGCGCGCCGTCTCCTGGCCGATGTGGCCCGCCCCTACGATGAGCAGGGTTTTCCCATACAACTCGTCCACGCGATGCTCGGCGGACCACAGTGCGTTCCACTGGTTGCGCAGGCTGATGTGCAGGCCGCGGCTGAACATGATGATCATGCCCAGGATCTGCTCCGCCATCTGCAGGCCGTGAATGCCGCTCGCGTTGGTGAAAATGACCCCGTGATCCCGCAGCCACGCAAACGGTGCCGTCTCCACCCCCGCGCTGAAGCTGTGCAACCAGCGCAGCGAGTTGCAGCGCTCGAGCACACCCGACCGGAACGTATCTGGGAACCCGGCGATGATCTCCGCCTGCGCCAATTCCTCCGGTGTCGCTTCGGCGGGACTGGAGCGGACAATCACGGCCTCACCCACCTCGGACCGGATCCGCTCCACGTGCTTATCGCCCAGCTTACGGAGAATCAGGATCATCGGTAGGCACGCCTCCGCGCGTAGTGTCCCATGCGGAAAATGCGCATCAACAGGTTGGACACGTGTTCCAGCGGTCCCGAGAACGCACGCGCAATCGCGCCCGACACCAGACCCACGACCACGCCCGCCAGCACATCCGTCGGCCAGTGCACGCCCACGTAGACGCGGGCGATGGTCACACCGAGGCTGAGGATGGTGAACACCCAGCTCAACCAGCGCGCCGTGCGGCCCCAGCTGCCGGAGGCGAAGCCCCAGCCACCGGCGGTGTGATCACTCGGGAAGGAGGTGTCGTTCGGGTGGTTGATGAGCTGGTGCACCTGGTCATGCGGCAACGCGACAAACGGCCGCGGCCGGTACCAGATGGCCCCGATGATGGTGTTGATGATGAGGGCTATCACGCCCCCCACAAACGCCACCACCAGCCCGTGCCGCCGATCCACCTCACGGCGCGGCAACGCAAACCACGCGATGATGAACAGGATGGCGTAGGTCTCGAGCGAATACTTCGCGAGAAACACCATCAGATGGTCCAGCGCCGGGTTCTGACCGGCGTGTTGGTTGATGACGTGAAACCAGTGGAGGTCAAACGCGTTCATACGTCACCGTCCTCATCCGTCTTGCAAAAAACGCGGGAAATTTGCTACGCAGCCTGCGCCGCTCTCGCGTCGGCCGCATAGACCCATCGGGTTCGGCACGCGCTGGCCAGGCCAGCCTTCTCCGGCATCATACACCACCGGGCGAAATGGCTCAACCATAACAAAACCCCGGGAGACAGCCTCCCGGGGTCAGGCTCGCGCCTCACTGCAGGACGCGCTTGACGCGTTCATACACTTCCTGCGGTGTCAGACCGTCCGCCGAGATGCACGGGACATCGTGGACGACATCCTGCATGCCCATCAGATTCTTGTCCGCACCCGTCTGGACAATCACCGCCGCAGCGCCCTGCGGCTGCCCATCGCGGATGTCCACACACTGCAACCCCTGCGCTTCCAGGTACTGACGGATGTGGCTCAGCGCCGGTTCGACGGCGACCGCTTTCATCGTGACCCCTCCTTGGTACCATGACGCTCCGTTTGCAGTGTGACCCCGGATGGACAGATTATGCTTCGTCGAGATGACGCGCCCCACAGGTAAGGCCATCCCGCTCAGGCTTGGTCGCTAAGCGACACCACCTGCGCGGCCTGCCCGCCGACAAGCCGCTCCGGCGGATAGACGCGCCGCACCGGCACGCTGATGAGCGCCGTCACCACCGCTTTCAGCGTGTCGCCCAGGAGGAACGGGTAGCACCCCGCGGCCATCGCCTTGGCGAGTGACATGCCCGTCTTGTGCATGAGCCAGCCCACGCCGCCCACGTAACAGAACAGGGCGCCAAGCTCAATGGCAACGAACGCCCACACATAAGGTAGCAGGCCCCGTCGGCTGCTGCGCGGCATCAAAAGGCCGGTGAGCAGGGCGCACAGCGGCCAGATCATGACGTAACCGCCCGTCGGCCCGTTGAGGATACCCACGCCGCCGCTGCCATGCAGCATCGGCACGCCGAGGGCGGTCAGCACCACGACCAGCAGCATGCTGAAAAAGCCGTACCATGGACCGAGCAGCGCGCCGGCGAGCATGACCGCCATGTTCTCCAGCGTGATCGGCACGATGGTCAGCGGCACCGTCGCAAAGCTCAACACCGCGAGCAGCGCAGCGAACAGCGCGGCGAACACAACCCCGCGCACGGTCAGACGAAATGCCATTGCGTCTCCTCCCGTCTCTTTGTTAACCTACGATGGATGATAAGTTTACAAAGCGGATTCTATCATTCGAGGGAGGCGGTCCACAAGCCCATGGCCGAACCACCGGTGCGCGAGCTGCGAGACGTGAGTGTGGCCTTTCGAAGCGGGGATGGCGTGCGAACGGTGCTGCGCGACCTGCAGCTGACGCTGTCCGCGGGAGAGTGGGTGGCCCTGGTGGGACGCAACGGCAGCGGCAAATCCACCCTCGCCCGCGTGCTCGCGGGCCTGTTGCCCGTCTCCAAAGGGGAGATGATAAGCCGGGGCCGCGCGGCCATCGTGTTTCAGCAACCGGAGGCGCAGATCATCGGGGAAACGGTGTACGAGGATGTGAGCTTCGGGCTGGAGAATCTGGCCGTTCCGACCGAACAGATGCCCGGCCGGGTCCAGGCAGCACTCGCAGCGGTTGGGCTGGACAGGCCCGCTGAGGCGCCCGTGCACCCCCTCTCCGGCGGGCAGAAGCAACTCTTGGCCGTGGCCGGCAACCTGGTGCTGGAACCCGCGCTGCTCGTCTTCGATGAAGCCACGTCCATGCTCGATCCGTCCTCGCGCCACCGCCTCCTCCACCTTTCGCGCCGCTTGGCCCAGGAGGGGGCATGCATCGTATGGGTGACGCAATGGATGGAGGAGCTCGCTTTCGCCGACAGGGTGGTGGCCCTGGCGGATGGCACCGTCGTATTCGATGGACCACCGGACGCCTTCTTCTACGAAGGTGCGTGCGAGGCGCTGGGGTTTGATCCCCCATACGCCGTGCGCGCCGCCCTCGCGCTGGCGCAGGCGGGCATCGACCTGGGACGCGTGCTGACGGTGGAGGCGTTGACGGAGGCCATCGCGCGGGCGGTCACGTGCGGGGTCGCCGCCTGCGGTGCGGACGCAGCTTCCGGCAGCCGGGAGGGATGCAGGTGAGCGTGGATACCGCCGAGGGCTGGGTAGAAAGCGGATCGACATCACAGCTCGGGGACGCGCGCGGAGATGGTGCCACGAGCCTGGTGGTCGAAGGCGTCACGCTTTATGGCGAGGACGGTACGTGTATCCTGCGCGACATCCGCTTCGCGGCAGCAGCGGCCAGCGTGACGCTGCTCATCGGCCCGACGGGGTCCGGTAAGTCGTCGCTGCTGGACGTGATGGGCGGACTGCGCGCGCCCTCGCAGGGGCGCGTGACGGTGGACGGCGTCGCCATGTGGCGCGGGAACAAGCCGGAGGTGGCGGCGCTGCGGCGGATCGGCATGGGCTTTCAGTTTCCAGAGCAGCAGCTGTTCGCGCGCACCGTGCGGGCGGAGTTCGCCTATTCGCTCCGGCCACTGCGCCTGACCAAAGCCCAGGTGGAGGCGCGCATGCTCGCCGCCTTGGCGGACGTCGGCCTGTCCGCGGACTTGCTGGAGATGCCGCCGCTCCTGCTCAGCGGCGGGCAGCGCAGACGCGTCGCCCTGGCCACCACCCTCGCGGCTGATCCCGCCTGGCTCCTCCTCGACGAACCCACCGCGGGGCTGGACCCGGAAGGCGTGCGGCTGGTGCGTGACATCGTTCGGCGGCGACGGGACGCCGGGGCGGGAGTCGTGATCGCCACGCATGATTGGGACACCTTCGCCCCCCTCGCGGACCAGGTGGTCTGGCTGGAGCGCGGCCAGGTGCGTTTCGCCGGCCCGCTCGACGCGTGGCTGCGGCGGCTTGTGAGCGAAGGCGAAGGCGGCGACGCGCTCGGGGAACCCACCGGCGTCAGCGTCTGGCGGATGCTGCACGCGCGCGGTATCACGCTCCCCCTCATTCCGCTCGATCCCACCACGCTCCCGGCGGCTGTGCTGCAGACGGGGAGGAATGTGGGCGAGGCGTGGTCTGATACGTCGGCGCCTGCCTCGGGGACAACGCCGGAGGGGGCCGAGAAAACTGCGGCGGGCGCGCGGGATCAGCACACCATGGCCGGGACCGTGCAGCGCGGGCTGGCGACGCTGGACCCGAGAGCCAAATGGGGGGGGTACTTCCTGTTGTGCGCCGGCATGGTCATCCAGTACCGCTGGCTCGGGCTCGCGGCGGCCACGGTGACCGCGGGCGCGTTCGTGTGGGCCGCCGGTGTACCGTGGGCCCGGCTTTGGCGTGTGAGCAAAGGGCTACTGGTGTTCATGGCGGCCATGGCACTGCTGGCCGGCGTGCGCTTGTCCCTCGGCACAGCGCACCCCGTGGGTTTTACGGCAGCCGCCGCTGTGGACGCCGCGCGTCGGCTGTACCCGGTATGGCTGTTGGTGACGTGCGGCCTGGCGCTCCCGGCGACCACAAGCACGATGATGCTGAAGCGCGGCCTCGAAGCGGGACTGGCGCCGCTCAGGCGGCTGCGGATCCCCGTGGACGCCTTCTCCCTCGCGGCGGCGCTGGTGCTGCGCTTCATCCCCGTGATCATGCAGGAGTTGACGCGGTTCACGCGCATTGCCCGCGCACGGGGCAAATCTCCGTCGAACCGCCTTCGTCCGCGCAATCTCCCAGCCCTCGTCCTGCCCCTCCTGCTCTCCGTGCTGGAGCTAGGCGACACCCTGGCGGTGGCCATGGAGGCGCGAGGGTACGCACGGATTGGCCAGCGGCGAACGCAGGCCATCGTCCTCCGGTGGACGCGGCAAGACAGCCTCGCCGTCGGCGCCGCGCTCGCCATGTTTGCGGTGCTGCTCGCACTGCGGGTGTGGGCCCCGGTGTGAGGCACCAGCCGCGTTGGCCGGGCGCCCGGAGGACTCAGGGCGGGTGGGCAGGAGGCTCGCCCTCGGCGACATACAGGCGTTCCCCGGTTGTCGGGTTATACCACACCCGCTGACGAACGCGTGTCGTGGGATCCACCACCACCTCATCCGTCGGCTGAAACCCGGGGGGAATGTTGGGCGCCTGTTTCACCCGCTGCTGCCGCTGCCACTCGGTGACGACAAGTGCCAGCACAGCGACAATGATGATCAGGAAGACCATCAGCTTCATGGCTTACCTGCTGCCCTCATCCGCCGTCTCCGGCCGAACCACCACCGCCGTTCCATACGCCACAATCTCGGACATGGTTTGGCCCATCTCACTCGAGTCAAACCGCATCATCACGATGGCATTCGCGCCCATCGCATGTGCGTTCTCCACCATCCGATCAATCGCACTCCGCCGCGCATCCTCCAACAATTCCGTATATTCCTTGATCTCTCCACCCACGATGCTGCGCAGTCCCGCCACCACATTGCCAGCCAATCCGCGGCTGCGCACCACCACACCAAACACTTGCCCCAACACGCGCTCCACCCGGTAACCCGGGATGCGCTCGGTCGTCACCACCAACATGGGGTTGCCTCCTTCGGCCGACGGGTCACGGCCCCAGGCTCGCCGGCTCGTTTTTGATCACGGCCATGTCTTCTTCGACCTTGGCCACACGCCACAACTGATAATCCAGTCGCCGGATGATGGTTCGTTGGCCTTCGTCGAGCTGACCCACCCGGCGCTCCAGCGCATCCATCCGTTGCTCGAGGGCGTCCATGCGATGCTCCAGCGCATCCATCCGTTGCTCAAGGGCGTCCATGCGATGCTCCAGCGCATCCATCCGTTGCTCGATGGCATCCATGCGATGCTCCAGGCGAGTGACGCGCTCCTTCAGCTCGTTCACATCCGTCTTCAGCTCTCGCACGGTCTGATTCAAGTTGCCCACGTGCCGGATCAGTTGGGCGACCATGTCCTCCAGCCGGTCAAACCGTTGCTCCAACCGCGCCGATTGGTCGTTGAAGGACTTCGTCAGCGCATCCAGACGCTCATCGATCTCGGCAAAACGCTCCTCCACGGTACCCACGTGGAACCCTCCCCGCCCGGCTCGTGCACTGGCCGGGTGATCCGTCCCCTCCATCATCCCACAGGGCGTGATGGTCGGCAACGATCATTTTGGAGAAGTCGTCATCTCCTCGTACGCCGCATCGAACGCCTTTGCCTCGTCGAAGTCGTCGTCAGTCAAACCGCCGGCGTGCCAGCTGGTGAGGCGCAGGGTCACGAACTTATAGTCGATGGAGATGAACGGATGATGGTTGCGTGCCTCGGAGATGTCGGCGACACGGTTGACGAAGCGGATGGCGTCCGGGAAGGTGCTGAACTTGTAGCGCCTTGTGATGAACTTGTCCTCGCGCTGCCAATCGGGCAGCTCCGTCAGCCGCTGCTGGATCTGGGCTTCCTCCAGTTTCATGGTTCATCCTCCCGCTGGGTTGAGTAAACGGCTGCGCGTCGCACCGTCAGTCGTGCGTGACGCGCAGCACAATCTTGCCGACGTTGCGGTTCGCCTCCATGTAGCGGTGCGCCTCGACCACGTCCTCCCAATCGAACACGGTGTCGATCACGGGCTTCATCCGTCCATCCGCAAACCTGCCCTCGGCGAACGCCCAGAAGTCGCACGTGAGGCCGATCTTGTCGGCGACGGAGCGGGATCGAAGCGCGGTTCCGATGACCTGCAGCCGATTCGCCAACAGGTAGCCGAGGTTGAAGTGCTGCACATCGGTACCGCCCATGGTCCCGATCACAATCAGCCTCCCATCCCGCCGCAACGCCCGGATGTTGTCGTCGAAGTACGGCGCGCCGACGAAATCGAGGATGATGTGCACGCCTTCACCGCCGGTCTGCTCGCGTACAAACGGCAGGAAGGAGCCGTCGTGGTAGTTCCAGCCGGCCTTAGCTCCCAGCTCAAGACAACGCTGGATTTTTTCTGAGCTCCCTGCCGTGACGATGGACGTCGCTCCAGCCTCCCGGATGAGTTGGATGGCCGCCGTTCCGACGCCGCTGGCGCCGGCGTGCACGAGCACCGTCTGCCCCTCGCGCAGCCCGCCTAGCCAGAACAGGTTGAGATAGGCGGTCAAGAACACCTCCGGAATCGCGGCCGCCTGCTCGTAGCTGAAGCCCTCCGGGATGCGCATCGCCATTCCCTGCGGCACCACCGCGTACTGCGCGTAACCGCCACCCGGCAGGAGCGCGAACACCTTGTCCCCCGGCTGCCATCCCTCACAACCAGGGCCCACTCGCACGACCTCGCCCGCCATCTCCAGCCCGAGTACCTCCGACGCACCCGGCGGTGGCGGGTACTGACCGCGCCGCTGAAGCAGGTCGGCGCGGTTCAGCGCCGTCGCGTGCACGCGGACGAGCAATTCGCCTTCGCCAGGCACCGGATCGGGCGCTTCACCGATGTACAACACCTCCGGTCCGCCGAAACCCTTCATGAGCACCGCCTTCATGGGCATGCCTCCTTTCGCTAACACCAGTGTAGCGCTTCGGTCGCCATCCGCCCAACGCGCCGGGTCGGCGGTGTGGGCGGGATCGCCTAGCGGAGCCCCCTTTCGCGGAGGTTTTATCCCTTACGGTTCCGGCACGCGCCTCCTACCGCGACCCCGCCGAGGTGCCTGCCTGCACAATCGGTGTCCTGTCACGCAGCGCCAGCGCGAGGAAGACCACACCGGCCAGCACGCGGAGGGCGCCGGTGAGGAGGGGGACGGCGTGATCGCCCAGGGTCGATAGGATGACGCCGGTCAGGAAGGCGCCGATTTGGATGGCGACGTTGCTGGTCGTGATCCACATGCCGAATACGCGGCCGCGCACATCGCCGGGGACGGCGGTCTGCATCACCCAGCGCTCATACGGGATGTTGAACGAGGCGGCGATGGCGTACAGGGCAAGGCAGAGCATGCCGAGTGCGAGGTGAGTGGTCATGCCGAACGCCATCCACAGCAGCCCCGTGAAGGCGTAGGTGACGGCGTAGGCGGCGCGGGTGCGGAAGAGGAATCTGAGGTTGGCGAGGATGTAGCCGGTGATGGCGGAGAGCAGACCTTCGCTCACATACAGCAGGCTCATCGCGTACTCCGGCGCATGGTAGACGTTGCGGACGAACAGCTGCAGCATCAGGTTGTAGCTGCCGACCAGAACGCCGGCGGCCACGTCGGTGAGGATGACCATCAGCACCCACGGGTCTGTGGCGACCACGCGCAGGCCGTCCACCCACTCGCGGAAGATGCCGGTGCGCGCCTTCATACGCTTATCGCCGCCGATGCCGCGCACCGCGCGCCAGATCCACCACGCGGAAACAAAGAACGAGAGGCTGCTGATGATCCACATGGCGTCCAGGCTCACGAACGTGAGAAACACACCCCCGAAGGACGCCCCCGTCAGCCGGATGATGCTGTTGATGGTGAAGTTGAGGGAGTTGGCGGTGGTGAGATCATCTCGGGGGATGAGGTCCGGGATCACCACCTGGCGCGCCGTGTTCGACCAAGAACCGAGGATCCCGAGCAGAAACCGCGTGAGGAGGAACAGTCCATAGCTGGCGATCACGCCATGCACCACCGGCACCAGCAGAAATCCGAGCGTCACCACGCCTTGCAGCGCCTCGACGACGGGGAAGCTGGTGCGGGCGGACAAGCGGTCCACCCACACCCCAATGAACGCGTTGCAGATGAGCGGCAGGATGCCGCTCACGGACCACAGGACCCCGAGGGCGATGCCGCTGCGCGTGATGTCCGTCA
>JAIMAY010000055.1 GCA_023511725.1 Alicyclobacillus sp. | reverse complement strand
ACGCCAGCCCGTCGCAGGGCGTGGGCGAGTCGCTGGACGCCCCGTCCACGGTTGCCCACGGGATCGTCGGCGCCGGAGATGAGCAAAACTGGGAGCGCTTTGGGGATGCGGGCCATCTCGGCTGGGCGCTGCAGCACGCGCAGGCCGTGGAAGTAGTCGTGAAAGAAGCCCGCCGTATGGACGTTGCCACAGAGCGGGTCCGCGAGGTACTTGTCGACCTCCGCTACGTCACGCGAAAGCCAGTCCATTTCCGTACGCGTCGGACGAAACGCGCGATTGAAGCCTCCAAAGGTCAACTGATGGAGCAGGTGGCTCGGCGCCCTCCGGCCCATCCGCCGGACCTCTCGCGCGGCCAGCCACTCCCCCAGCGCCAGTTGAAGATTGGAAAACCAGCCGGAGCCCGACAGAATGACGCCGGCCAGGCGTTGCCCATAAAGCTGCATATAGCGCAGAGATAGGGACGAACCCATGCTGTGACCGAACAGAAACACCGGCACACCCGGATGTTTGTCCTGGATCTGCTGGGTCACGGCCACCATGTCGCCCACGACGGTCTCGAAGCCGTTCTCGTCTGCGAAATATCCCAAGCAGCCACCCTCGCTGGCGGTGCGCCCGTGGCCGCGGTGATCATGGCCGTAGACCATCACGCCATGCCGCACAAGGCGCTCGGCGAACGCATGGTAACGCCGAATGTGCTCCGCCATGCCGTGAGCAATCTGCACCACGGCGCGCGGCTTACCCCGGTGTTCGTCTCCCCAGATCACGCCGAACAGCCGCGTCCCGTCGCCCGCCTCGCATACGAACTCCGAGGGTGTGGTCAACGCCCCTCATCCTTTCTTTCACCGCGTCTCGACCGGTACGCCCTGAATTCGCTTTGCGGGGCGGAAATCCTGCCAGCCGCGCTTAGGTGAGCGCGGCCAATTCCACACGCCGGGGCATATCAGCCTCTACCACATGGATGGTCATCCGATTCCCCATCACGTCTGCATGGACTTCCGTCGACGGCGGGCGGCGTTCAGGCTGGCGCCGACAGATCCACCGGCACCTCATCCGCCAGCGACACGACACCCGGGCGTACCCTGCATCGGTACGCGCGGATATGGACGCCCCGCTGGGCCGCCTCTACCAGCGCTGCTGCGAAGTCAGGGTCCGTGCGCCAATTGGGCTGAAAACTGTCTGCATCCGCTCGCTGAATGACAAACACCACCCACGCGCGAAACCCCGCCTCCGCAGCTTCCGCCAGTTCGCGCATGTGCCGAGCGCCACGGAGCGTGGGAGCGTCGGGAAAACGCGCCACTCCGTTCTCCACCAGGGTCACGCCCTTCACTTCCATGAGACTGGGGCCAGTGGCCGTGGTGAAAGCGAGATCGAATCGGGAGGCGCCGTGGCGAACCTCCGCCTGAATCTCCTGCATGGCGCCAAACTCGGGCAGGCGTCCCATCCGCAGTGCTTGCTCCAAGAGACGATTAGGCGCGATAGAGTCGATATTGACCCACTGACCCTTTGCCTGAACGGCGATGAGCGTGTAGCGGGTTGCCCTCTCCGGGCGCGCAGCCGGCTCCAACACCACCTGGGCGCCTGGGATGAGCAGTTCCCGCAGTCGCCCACTGTTGCGCACGTGTACCCGCTCTTCGCGACCATCCAGCCGCACAATCCCAGAAAAACGATTCAGGCGCGCCACCCATGTGGCGTAGCGAATATCCGTGTACGAAAGCATGTACCAACCTCGCTGGCCCAGCGTTGCCCGTCCTCACGGAGACCGATACAATGAGCCTAACTGTTTTCTCACCAGGGAGCAATGGGCGAGGTGAAACCGATGGACAAAGCCGAGGTGGTCCGCTGCCTTCGGCTCGCCAACGAGCTATGGGCCATCGAAGGAGCCAATCCATTTCGTGTGCGAGCGCATGAGCGAGCGGCCGATGCGATTGAAGCCTCGCCCCTCTCTATCGACGAGATCCTGCAGCTCGGGCCCGGGCGGATTCCTGGCGTTGGCCCGGAAACCCTCGCGATGATCCGCACCCTGCAGACGCAGGGGATGCCCGGGCTGCTGGAGCGCCTCGGTATCACCATCCCCGTGTCCTGCGCGGAACTCCTGCGCCTACCCGGCATTGGCCCCAAGACCGCGCACCACCTGGTGCATGAACATGGCATCCATTCAGCGCGCGATCTCGACACCGCCCTCCAATCCGGCCTCCACATCCCGGGTCTGGGCCCCGCACGAATGGCGAGGTTGCGGCGAGAGCTCGCCGTCTTCTTCGAGCGGCAGCGAGCCATCCCCATCGCCATCGCTTGGCCGCTGGCACTGGATCTGGAGGCGTGGTTACAATCGCTCCCGCACGTAACGCGGGTGTCCGTCACCGGAGACCTGCGCCGCGGCGTCGTTCTGCCGCCGCGCGTGGAACTCGCGGTCAGCACCTCGGATGCGGGCGCCGTGCTTGGCGAAGTGGCGAGCCGGGCAACCATCGACGCCACGACGTCGCCGGACAGCCCGGCGAATACCACGGGATGCACAGTCGTGGATCTCCGCATCCCCGCTCTTCAGCAGGAAGTGCCTTTGCGCCTTCACCTCACGGAGGATAAGTGTTTCGCCGCCTGCTTGATGCGCACCACGGGAGATGTAACCCATCACGAAGTCATTACGCGCCTGCTCCAGGAACGAGGGATCCGCTGGAGCCCGGCGGACGAGCTGGTTCGCGTCTCCGACACGGGACGCGAGGAACTCATCCCTTTGGCGGAGGAACCAGGCATCTACCGGCTGCTGGACATGCCGTACCTTCCGCCCGAACTCCGCGAGGGCCGCGGTATGTTGGTCGATCCCGCCACGCTCATCGGTCCCACGGACATCCGCGGCGACCTGCACGTGCACACGGACTGGAGCGATGGTTCGATGTCCATTGAGGAGGTCGTGCAGGCGGCGGAAGCGCTGGGCTACGAGTACATCGCCATCACCGACCACTCGCAGTCGCTGTCCATCGCGAATGGGCTGACGCCGGACAGGCTGCGGCAACAGCGCGAGGCTATCGAGGCCATCCGAGGCCGAACCCACGTCCGTGTCCTGCACGGCGTGGAGGTCGACATCCTTCCCGACGGACGCCTGGACCTCCCGGATGACGTGTTGGCCGAGTTGGACATCGTGATCGCCTCGGTCCACAGCGGTATGGGGCAGAGCCGTGAACAGTTGACGGAACGGATTCTGCGTGCGATTCGCCATCCGGCCGTGCACATCATCGGCCATCTCACCGGACGGCTGATTGGGCGCCGGGCAGCGTACGAACTGGATCTACCCCGCATCCTCGAGGAAGCCGCCGCTTGCGGCGTCATGCTTGAACTGAACGCCAATCCCAACCGCCTCGACATCTCTGAGGATCTTCTGCGCATGGCGAAGGCGCGCGGTCTCCTCGTCCCCATCAACACAGACACGCACCACCGGCATGAGTTCTCGCACATGGCGTACGGTATCCGGATGGCTCGACGCGGCTGGTTGTCTAAGGGCGACGTGCTCAATGCACTGCCGTACGAGGACCTGATGCGACGCCTGGCCCGCTCTTGAGCGTGGCTTGTCCGCAATCGCGGAAGATTGTGATATATTTATCCTGCAGGAATGAATTCCCGGGAGGCATTGCGTGGTGGACGCGAAGAGCTTTGTCGCAGGTCAGGAAGGGAGTGGGACGACGTTCACCGTGCTGCTGCCGGCCGTGAAGCAATCCCTCCTGCCGACACGGGCCGGATGGGCGCCCATCTCGACACACATGCGGACAGCGGAGACGCCCCCGCCGAAGAACGGTGTGCCCTCATAAGCGTCTTCCCCTTTCCCTGGCTTTCCCGCGTGCGGTACACTCCGCCCGCCGGCCATTGCCTGTGTAAGGTTTTTCGCGCAGGCTTCGTCATTCCACATGAAGTCGTTGTTCCATGTGGAGGCGAACTGAAATGCATATTCGCGGGCGGCTTACCGCCGTTGCAGTCGGTGTTGTTGGACTCACCAGCGGATGTTGGCCCTTCGCAGCTCCATCGCAGAACGGAAGTCAAGGCAACAGCACGGTCATCGTTTCGCCAAATCAAGCGGTCAACCAAACGCAACCTCAGGGAAATGACACCGCAAGCACCGGCGTGCCGGTAAACGCGACCGGGGGCGGATCGGCCGCCTACACCATCTCCGCCGCGACCGTCGCACTTCTGGTGGAAACGCAGAAGCTTGCCATGCAAGGGCAGGTGCCGGGTGTTCCGTTCGCGGACCAGCAGAACTTCAGTGCCGTGCAGAACCTCTGGGGCAATCCAGACACTCGCGACTCGGCCGGGGCCGGGATCTATGCGACCTATTCCAACCATACCGCGGACTTCGGGCTCAACAAGGGCGAGCAGATCTTTGACGTCCGATCCTACAGCAGCTCCATTCGAAGCCTGACGCTGCAAGAGGTGGAGTCGGTATTTGGAAGCCCCGGCGATGTCCGGCAAGCGGGCGATACCGTGATCCACATGTACCCCGCCGGCCCGGACTACCAACTGCTGTTCGTCTATCCCAAGGAGAACCTGGGACCCCAGTCGAGGGTGAGCCACATCTCCGTGTTCTGGCCGCAGGGTACGGTGAACGCAATGGCCGCCACGCAGTCGCCGCCGACGATTGCGTTCGGATCAGCCGACGCCTCGCGGCGGGTGCTTCCGTTTCGCATTGAACACCCACCGTCTGGCTATCACCTGGTGGAGTTGGAGTGGCTGCCACAGCAAGGGCCGGCACTGGTCACCACCGCCGACTGGGCGCAGGCGCCCGCTTCCGGTTCCGGTGTACCGTCGTTCCGTCTGGCGAAAGACAGCAACTCCTGCACCCTCCAGTACACCGCGGGCATGCGCGGGGAGACGGGCATCATCCGCCTCATCTATCAGGCGACGTCCGGAGCAGCGATGATCAGTGACAGCGACAAAGTAACGTTGCCCTGAACAGGAGGGGCAAGGCGGCCCAGGCGCCTCATCCAGTCCGCGATCGAAGGTTTTGGATGCGGCGCCTGCAGCAGAAGAGTGTTCAGTGCTGCCGGATGGGCATAAGTAAGGAACTGCCGTGTATCTCCATTGTCTCTGGATCATATTTGCTGGCGACGATCATGGAGAAGGGGCCGCCTTTTGTTTCACGCCACAGCCTTTTCAGATTATGCATATTCGAGAGATAGTGAACAGCCCCAAGCGAACCTATGGCATGGATACCGGCTATCACGAGAACATAATGGGAATCATGAGGATCCATTTTCAGCCTGCCCACGTACGCAACATCCCGGTTGGTCGATACATCCTTGTCCAACGGAGAGGTCACAGTTGTCTCCGTGGCAATTTCCGTGATGCGCCAGACGCCGTCCGTGGATTCGTGAACTCTGTAATGAGGCTCCTTTTCCAATGCCGAGCGTACAATTTCTGAGGACTTTGGGCCACAGATCACGACAGCCCCTTCGCCTATTTTCCACGCCCCGCTGCTTCGCGGCATGCTTGCAAATTTTACGCGGACTCCCATGTCCCGGAGAAAATCAGCGAGCGTATTCGCTGCTCGGAAATCCTCCGAGGCAATGAGGGGATGTCTCCGATTCCCATCACGCGTTGGGAAGTAGATGGTGACGTGCTGACTGCCAAAGACCCTGTTCACAGTGCTCTTGCGGGACAATTTGACATATATGTTGACTATCCACCCTGCGATCACAACAAAGTTGATCAGCAAGGATGTATAGAGCGCCAGATTATCCAGCATTTTAAACACCCAGCCTTTTCTCTATGCGCAAGTATACAGCAGTGGCGTCGTCGGTTCTGCTCATCCGGGGAAACCTCAGACCACCTGGGTCCGCGAGTTCGACTTGGCGCACCTTGGCCAACACGTGTGCGGGACCATGATCACGTACATCCATCAGCAGCTCGCCCCAACTGTGGAATATATCGTATGTAGTGTAGCCTCTCACAAAGCCGTCTGTAGACAACAGAAGCTCCGGATCCGACGAGAGCTCAGTGTAGGCCAATTGCCCCACGTAAGCCTCATCTGCAGCCGATGGATCCGCAGACGCAATCCAGTATCCGCCCGGTCTGTTACGCAAAGCATGCTCTTCTTCGACCAGTTGAAGCTTGAGACTGACGAACCGCTCATCTTCAAAACCTGCGCCATTCCGCAAAATCTCAAGAGCCTGCGCCCTGCGCGCCGGATTGACGGTTCGAATCCGATCGTCGCAAACGCACATGACGGACCTCGGAGTGTTGATCAAAAGATAACTGTCGCCGAGAACGACGTACTCGAGGTGCGTGTCAGCCAAACGTACCATCACCACGGTGGCGCTTGGACTGTAGGCCCGCATCTGCAGCTGTCCACGTCCCATCTTTCGCGAGACATCACGAATTGCAGAGCGCAGAATCTCTCGGAGTGGTGCATCGTGGGCGCGCAAGACCGCACGGGCAATCGCCCGGCTCAACTCCGACACATACCACTTGGCGGTCAATCCGTGCACAATCTTCATGCCGAGCGGCGACGTGGCACCATCAAGCACCCAGTATGTATCCCCAAGGAACCCGAAGCAATCCTCGTTATGTTCCGGTTTACCGTCTTTGGACTCAGTGATGCACGTGCACGAGAAGCGCATAGCCATCCCCCTTCAGCACCCGAGCAGCGAAACTGCCTCCGAACTTTTTGTGGCCTTCACCCATGGGATTCGAATGAACATCAGAATCTTCTTCGGCTCGAAACGGGAATTCCCTTCTGATTGGGCACACACCGATTCTTTACATGGATGCTGATACTGAAAGAAAGGCGCGCATTCTTCGTGTATCCGGCGGTGGGTGAGAGAGGAGTCGGTCCCCGTAGACAGACGTTCGACAAGTGGAAAGGCATGCTTACGCGGAAACGCGGGAGGGATCGGAGTCCCATGGTGTGCCATCCTCAGAGTTAAGGGGAAAAACATCTGTCCGGTCTGTCCGCCAACAATACGTAATTCACCCGATAGTTCAAGCGACGCCTTGGACGTAGACTTTCCTGTGGACCGTGCAAACACCGTGAGACACGGGAGCAGGGTAAAACACGAGCATGGGAGGTAAAGGCATTGTAAAGACGTCAAAATTGCTTCGGACAACTGTTGTTGGCGATTTTGGCAGGCCGATCCTTTGTCAGCACGCGAACGAAATCCTGCTGGTTCTTTGGAGGCTCCGTGAACTGGGGCTAGTTCGTCCACTTGACCGTCTTCCGGCGTAAGGAAAAAATCGTGTCCCATCCCCCGCTCCGGTGGAGGGATTTGGTGAGAAAGGTGGTTCGGGTCAGGATGCTGATCACACTACAAGCGTTGCATGTATTCTTCGGCATCTTGTGGTTCGGCGGGGCGATGTATGCCAATTTTGTCGTGATTCCTGCAACGAACAAGATAGACGCGGTTCATGCCAATGCATTCGCTGTATCTTACGGAAGGATCGCTGAACGATTTATGACCCCGGTATCAATCCTGACACTCTTGTTTGGCATCATTTTGGGCTTTCCACTTGGGGCTTGGGAGGATATCGGGCATCCCTACGGTAGTACGTACCTGGTAGCCTTCATAGTTGCGTTCGTCGTCTGGCTATGGGGGATGCTGATGATTGGAAGAAACGTGAAAAAAGTCGATGAATCTCGAACAGGGCAGCCCTGAATGGGTTGCGCTGATGAACAAAGTAAAGCAATACGCGGTGATCGAATTGCTCGGCTTTCTGGTTCTGTTTGTGCTCATGGTTGCTCTTCGTTTTGGCTATTGAAGGTTAATGGTCGTGTCCAACAAGCCTCCAGAAATGAGTTGCCTGTGAGGGCATGAACCACGGCTATGGACGTAGTTCATGAAGGGAGATAAGGATAACTCATCCATGTAGTCTCGGCCCGTACTGAGGGCATGTATATCCGCGTCATTCGCCGCAAAAACAACAACGGCTCTTCAGCGGACACAATACACAAGTTATCCTCAGGTGCCAATGACTCGCACCGGGACCGGGTGCGTTGGACTTTATATGACGACCAACTGTCGCACTCGGGGAGATAACAGTAGCCCATATACAAATGCCGGGCACCATCTGACGGGTTGGTGCCCGGCACCCCAGATTGTTCAGCTTCCCCAATTCAGCTCTTGGAGCCGTTCGATCCGCTCGGAATGGATCCGGTATGCGCGCCCGGCGTCAGATCCCAAGTGCTGCCGTCCCAGCTCGATGTCAGACCGACACGCTTCAGAACCTGCTCCACGTCGTAGATCGGCATATACGTGGTAGCCTTTCCGGATTCGGGATCGATCCAGACGTACCCAGTCAGGTTTTGCGCCAGATGACCGTTTAGGTCGATATGCATCGACCCCTCGCCAGGATGCAGCTTTTCCCAATTCACCGGCATCCTTGTCGTCATGTACCAGTGGGTGCCGTCCCACCTACTCTGGATGCCGGCGGCCTTGAGCAACTGCATCAAGTAGTAAATCGGCACATAGGTAGTGCCATTGTGAACCTTTGACGGAATGTTCATCACTGAGTTATTCCACGCGAACGTGGCCCAACCCTGTTGTGCTGTTACATCCACCTCGCCATACATTCCCATCATGTCATGCAGCAGGCAACGGTACGGGTAGACACCCGCCTTGATGAACGTTAACGCATACGTCGCGCCCGGAACCAGGAATCCAGAATTGAAGAAACCCGTCGCAGCGTAGATGCGTTCACCGTACGGTACTGGCATTAGACTCTCGTTCGGAATGTCCTTCCAACCTTTTGGCAGGAACGTGACGGTATGAACCTCATTCGGCCCGGTCTGCGTCCAGATGACCGAGTCTCCTACGTGGATGTGTAGATTAGCGGGCAAGAATCGCTCGTACGCGAACGACGGCGGGTTGATCAGCCCACTTGCAACCAAGCGGTGGTTCGCATCGTAGATGTCAAGATACCAGATGCCTTGTGGCAACCCCGTGGCCTCCACAGTGCCCGTCACTGTCCCCGTGCCATCCGAATGGATAGTAACCGTCCCAAACTGCGAGTTTGGAACCATCACGCCACTCCCACTCTTGCCCTCGCACAGCATGGCCACATAGGTTTGCCCAGGTGTGAGGCCCGACAATTTGGCGGCAATGCCATAAGTGATATGGAGATTTGTCTGCGAAGGTGGTTTTGCAAAGGCAATCAGCGCAGAGCCGGTCACGTTGGTGTT
>JAIMAY010000002.1 GCA_023511725.1 Alicyclobacillus sp. | reverse complement strand
CGGTCAGGGCTCACGCGCAGACTGTAGTACCCGCAGGTCCAAGATTGATTACTGGAAAGAAAATGCGTGGGCCCTGCTGGTGGGAAAGGTATCTTGCGCGGCGCGCCGCGGTCCATGATAGAATGGAAAGAGCATGATTCCCCGGCTGGAGGGTCGCGCGTGACCACGGAAGAGGAACTCGGTTATCAGGACGGTATTCGGCACGTGCTGCGCGTGCTGCGACGGCGGCAGAAGACCTTGGAGGAAGCGCTTGAGGAAGCGGATTCCGAGGAGGCGGCCGAGAGGCTCAAAGCGCGGATCGACGAGGTGAAGCACCTGACGGAGGTCGTCGAATCGCTTCACCGATGAGGTTCAGACAGGTCTGAAGATGCGGTCGGTGGTTCGTGATCCAGCATGCCGGCACGCTGGGAGGGTAGCCGCGGTGGATCAGGTGACGCTGCAAGAGGAAAGGCTGGTTCTGGCGTTTCGCGCGCCGGATGATCCAGAGGCGTTTGAACGCTACTGGGAGACACAGCTCTGGCCCCAGCTTCGTCGGCTGCCCGGCTGGGTGCGCGCGGAGCGATGGGAGGTCTTGGACACCGCGGGCCGTCGGATGGCGCAGCCGTACATGGAGGTGGTGCTGGCCTTTCCCGATGCTGCCACGCTCTCCGCTGCGCTCGCCAGCCCGGAGGGCACGGCGGCGGGCCGGATGTTGTCGGAGCTACCCGAGGGTGCTTTACGCGTGCGCGTCCTGCGGGGTGGCGTGATCCCAGCCGCATCCGCCATCGACGAGCGTGAACGCAGGTCGGGACAGTCTTGACGTCCTGGTGTGCTGTGCTACGATGGGGCTGTCAGATTTCAGCGCTGTAAAGGGTGAAAGCATGTCGGTCGAAAAGTTGCGAGACCCGGCGCTGGACCAGCTCTTCGACGCGATTCTCAGCCTGCGCACCACAGAGGAGTGCTACCGCTTCTTTGACGACCTGTGCACGGTGGCGGAATTGCGGTCGCTTGCCCAGCGTCTCCAGGTGGCGCGCATGCTGCGCGATGGCTGCACCTATCATCAGATAGAGCAGGAGACGGGCGCCAGCACCGCGACCATCAGTCGGGTGAAAAGGTGTTTGCTGTACGGATCCGACGGTTACAGGCTGGTCCTGGAACGGCTCGGTATGCCAGGTTCGGGCGGATGTGAGCCGGCAACGCCTGAGGAGGGCTGAGCATGGTCAGCGAGATAGTGGATGCGGTCGATTTCTATGACCGACTTGGACGCACCCAATGGTACCGGTCGATGTTTCAGTCGTTGGTTCACTGGATTGGCATCCATGACAGGTTTCAGGTGCTCGACGCGGGATGCGGCGTCCCGCGTTTCGCCATGTATCTCGCGCAGCGCGCCAACTGGGTGACCGTGCTCGATACGTCGGAATACATGCTTCGCCGTGGGAGAGAGATTGCCGAGCAGTACGGCATGGACAACCTCACGTATGTGCAGGGTGACATCCGCCGCATGCCGTTTGAGGACGCCTCTTTCGACCTGGTGTTCTGCGTGAACGTTTTGTTCCTGTTCGATAAACCGGACAAGCCATTCGCGGAATTGGCGCGGGTTCTCAAGCCGAGCGGACGGTTGGTGGTTGTGGGCCCGGGTCCGGAACTCAATCCGTGGACCTCCCTCAAGTATGCCAATCGCCACAAGCTGTGGGATTTTGAGCGCGACAGCCTGGTCTCCTGGGCTACTGCCGCATCCCGCAAGCGGATTCAGGATCAGCCGCTATTTGAATCGTTGGCTGCGCGGCATGGCCTGCAGTTCGTCGATGCGCAACTGCTTCTCGACGGACTCGCGGCTGGGTTTGTGATGTGGAGGCCGGGCCCGAAACAGCGCCTTCGCGATGCCGCTGTGGAAAAGGCACTCGAGGAGATGGCGAGAAAGGCGGCGGAGGAAGCGGTGGCGAACGCCGCGAAGGCCGAAGCGGGCGAGCATGACGCCAGTGCGGGGACCTCGGCAAGTGCAGACCCGGCGTCCGATGCATCCGTCTCATCGGGGGCTGGATCTGCGCCGAGCGGGGATGCATAAATTGTTGAAGATGGTGAAACAATCTCGACAACGGCATCATTTTTGTCGAAAAACGTTAACGTAATGGTTATGGAATGTTTAAAAACTCCGTTTAGAACTCAGAATGTTATGTGGTAGAGTATTGGAGGGCTGCGGCCAAGCCGCGGCCAGGCGGCGTGCCGCCGGAAATTGAAGGGTTAGGAGAATGTGCCGTGACACTGTTGCAGAAGGTGCAAGAACTGGGTCAACTCCTCCGATCCGCCAGTGATCAAGTGGATTTCCACGACGTGGCGGAATTCCTGTCCCGGGTCATGCAGTGCAACGTCTACATCGTGGGTCGCAAGGGTAAGATCCTCGGCTACGGTGTGACGGAGCACGATCTGACCGAAGAATGGCTCGACATCATGACGAAAGAACAGCGCTTCCCGGGCGATTTCAACAAACACCTGCTGCGCATTGAGCAGACGGTGGCGAATATCCAGGATAAGGAACCCTTCCTGGTCTTTTCGCCGGAGGAGAACGAGTCGTTCCGCTCCAAGTTCATAGCTATCGCTCCGGTCATCGGTGCGCGTGAGCGCCAGGGTACCCTGGTCTTCGCTCGGTCCTCCCGTCCGTTCGACGATGAGGACATGGTGCTGATGGAGTACAGCGCCAGCATTGTCGCGCTGGAGATTGTGCACGCGCGCCAGCAACGGAAGGAGGAGGAGAGCCGTCTGCGGGCGCTCGCTCACCTGGCCGTCGAGTCGCTCAGCTTCTCCGAGTTGCAGGCGGCCAAGTATCTGATGGACGCCGTGCGCGAGTCTCCGGACGGCATCGTCGTCAGCAGCCAGATCGCCGACGAGCACGGTGTGACGAGGTCCGTGATCGTCAACAGTATTCGCAAGCTGGAGAGCGCGGGGACCATCGAGAGCCGGTCGCTCGGGATGAAGGGTACACACCTGCGCATCCTCAACCCGTATGTTGAAGAGGAAATCAATCGCCAGTTCGAGCGGTGAGTTGGGATGTGTTCCAACGGCCGCAGTGGCGACCGGTGAGCGCCGGAACCCAAGGTGTGGGTCCCGGCGCTTTGTCATATTCAGGCGTCGCTCGCGGAAGCGAGGGCTGCGGGAAGCCCGAGCCAGTAATGGCAAAGGGTTCGCAGCCCTTTGTCGAAGTTGTCCAGCGAGAAATGCTCGTTGGGGGCATGGAAGTTCTCGTCGTTGAGACTGAAGCCCATCATCACCACGGGCGCGCGGAGCAGCCGGTCGAACACCTCGACAATGGGGATGGATCCACCCATGCGGATGAATGCCGCATGGGTGCCATACGCTTTCTCGTACGCTCGGGCCGCCCACTGGATGGCCGGGTGGTGGAACGGGGTGACGTAGGGCCGTCCGGTATCCATCTTCGTCACGGTGACGGTCACGCCTCGCGGCCTGTGTTTGCGGACGTGCGCTTCAATCAGGTCCTGGATCCGCTTGGGGTCCTGATTCGGCACGAGGCGGCAGGTGATTTTCGCGTGCGCCTCGCAGGGGATGATCGTCTTCAGCCCTTCCCCCTGAAAGCCGCCGTAAATGCCGTTGATCTCCAGCGTTGGCCGGGCAAACACGCGTTCGATAGCCGTGTATCCAGGTTCACCGGGGAGGTCCTGCACTCCGATGCTCTGTGCAAACGCATCATCGCTCATGCCGATGGCCGCAAATGCGCGCCGCTCTTCGTCGGAGAGGGGTTGGACGTCATCATAGAAGCCCTCCACTGCGACCGAGCCGTCCGGTTTGTGCATCGACGATAGCAACTCCACCAGGGCCGCCGCTGCGTTGGGGGCTGCACCGCCGTACAGGCCGGAGTGGAGATCAGACTTGGCGCCCTGCACGTCGATCTGCAGACCCGCCAGACCGCGCAGGCCGTAACAGACCGCGGGCTGACCCGGGCCCACCATGGTGGTGTCGGAGATGACCACGATGTCCGCCTGGAACTGCTCCCGGTGCGCCTCCAGGAACTCCTCCAGGTGCGCGGATCCAATCTCCTCCTCGCCCTCGATGCAGAATTTCACGTTGACGGGCAGCGTGCCCTGCGTGCGCAGCAGGGTCTCGAATGCCTTCAGATGCATGAACGTCGGACCCTTGTCGTCGCTCGCACCTCGCGCATACACTTTGCCATCTCGGATCTCGGGTTCAAACGGCGGTGATTGCCATTTTTCGACGGGATCCACCGGTTGCACATCGTAGTGCCCGTACACGAGAGCTGTCGGCGCATCGGGGGCGTGCAACCAATCCGCATAGACGACCGGATGTCCATGCGTGGGCATCACCGTGGCGTGTTCAAAGCCGATGGCCTCCAACTGGCGGACGAGGTATTCCGCGCAGTTCCACACGTCCTGACGATGAGCGGAGAGCGCTGAGATGCTGGGGAAACGCAGGAGTTCAAACAGCTCCTCCAGGTGGCGTGAGCGGTGCTGCTGCAGGTAGGACTCGAATGGCTCGGCCAAGTTGGCATCCCCTTTCCTTTTCATTTCCAAGCGATATTATACCGATCCGGCATTCACAACGCCGTGTTCAGCGCATATAATGTTCTCAGAAATTTTCCCTCAGGAAAAAGAGTGTCCTGCGTACAACTTTCGTGAAGGACGCAGGAGGAGCCGCAATTTGAGAAGCACACACTGGGAAGGGAGGTGGAGCGCCGTGGCCGTGGTCAGCGGGTGGATGTCGAAGGCGGATCGGAAAGCGGTTCGAGAGGGCCGGCTTGCGCTCAGCGGGAAACGCCGTGGTTTGCGAGCCGTGCTGCCGTTCCTCGGACCGGCGCTGGTCGCCGCGGTCGCCTACGTGGATCCCGGGAACTACGCGACCAATATTGAGGCTGGGTCCCTCTATGGCTTTCGCCTGCTGTGGGTGGTGCTTCTCGCCAACCTGATGGCCATGGTGATCCAAAACCTCTCGGCGAAATTGGGACTGGCATCGGGCCACAATCTTCCTGAGCTGTGCCGCATGCATCTGCCGAAGGCGGTGTCCGTGGGGCTCTGGATCATCTCCGAGTTGGCCGCGATGGCTACCGATGTGGCGGAGTTTCTCGGTGCCAGCCTGGCCTTGCAATGGCTGTTCGGCATCCCGCTGTGGGTCGGCGCCGTGATCACCGGTGTCGCCACCTACGCCATGCTCTCGCTGGAGCGGCTCGGATTCCGGCCCTTTGAGCGCCTGATTGGTCTGTTCATCGGTGTGATTGCGGTCTGCTATCTGGTGGAGGCGGTGTGGTCTCCGGGCCGGTGGCGTGAGGCTTTACCGCACCTGGTGGTACCATGGCTGGGTGATGCGGGGAGCCTCACATTGGCGGTGGGGATCATCGGTGCCACGGTCATGCCGCACGCGGTCTATCTGCACTCGGGCCTGACGCAGCAACGGATTGTTCCGCGGAGCAGCGAGGAACTCCGCAAGATCCAGCGGTTTCAGAGGATGGACGTGATCCTGGGCATGTCGGTGGCGGGGCTCGTCAATCTCGCCATGATGTATATGGCTGGTGCGGCGTTCCATGCGCAAGGCAGTGGCACGGTGACGGATCTCGCCACGGCCTACCGTACCCTGGAACCCCTGCTGGGGCCCGCCGCGGCTTGGGTATTCCTGGTGTCCCTGTTGGCTTCGGGCCTTTCGAGTTCAGCCGTGGGTACGCTGGCAGGTCAGGTGATCATGCAGGGATTCGTGGGGTTTCGCATCCCGGTGTCGGTGCGCAGAATCATCACGATGCTGCCAACCATCGTGGTGCTCGCGCTGGGGGTCGATCCTGTACAGGCGCTGGTGTGGAGTCAGGTGGTGCTCAGTCTCGCGCTGCCGGCGCCGCTGATTGCGCTGGTCAGCTTCACCCGTCGGCGCGACATCATGGGCGATCTCGCCAATCCCCCGTGGCTCACGTCGCTCGCCGCCACCATCACCGTGCTCGTCATCGGCTTGAATATCCTGCTGCTGCTCAGCGTCTTCGGCATTACGGCGTGGTGACGTTCACATCGCTGCGGCACCGGGCGCAGCGGCCGAACAGGTCCACGCGGTGATAGCTCACCGTGCAGCCGGGCGGCGGCTCCACGGTGGCGCTGCACCCGTAGATGTTCTCCACATGCCGGCAGTTCAGGCAGATGAAGTGATGATGGTGGTGGTCCGTGCAGAACGTGTAGTAGATACTCCCCTCGAGCAGGAACGGGCTCGCCAACCCCGCCTTTGTCAACACTTCCAGCAGTCTGTATACTGTAGTCAATCCCACATCCACGTCTCGCGCTTGCGCGAAAGCGTGCAACTGCGCGGGCGTCAGGAGCGTATCCGCTTCGATGAAAAGATCCAGCAGCGCACGGCGTTCCCGCGTCATGCGAAAGTGATGCTGGCGCAGCACGCGCGCCACGTCCGCAGCTTCCATGAGGCACCACCTTCAGCCGCAGCGCGGCCTGTCGTTGTCCATTCGGAATGTACACATTTGGGGCGTGTGTGTCAATCGAGCGGCACCGCGCTGCCGTACAATGCAAAGATTGCCGGTGGCCGCAGAGGCCGCCAGAGGGAGCGGGGAGACCGATGAGTCAGAGCACCCATCGCGGCGAGATCGCCGCAACCCTGTGCGAGAACAGTCAGCGCCTGTTCAAGGGGCGCACTTGCCACCCAGAGCCGGACCAGATCACGCGCATGATCCGCTGTGCGCGGCAGGCGCTGTTGCCCAACTACTTCGGATCGGCAAAACCCGACGCTGTCGCCCTGGCTGTCGAGGAACTGCACGAGGTGATGGCGTCCCAGATTCATCGGGCGGTGTTCCAGCGCTGCCTGGAGCGCGATGCCACGCCGGAGTCGCGGGCATTTGCCGAAAGCCAGGCGGATGAGGTGATTCGGCGTCTGCCCGAACTGCAGGAGTTGGTGTATGAGGATGTCGTGGAAACCTACAATGGGGATCCGGCGGCCACCGGGTATGATGAGATCATCCTGACGTATCCAGGCATTCTGGCGCTCACCGTGTACCGGCTGGCCCACGAGCTCTGGAAACAGAAGATTCCGCTGCTGCCGCGCATGATGACCGAGTACGCCCACCGCAAAACGGGCATTGATCTGCACCCGGGTGCGCAGATGGGGCGTGGCATCATGATTGACCACGGAACAGGCATCGTGGTCGGAGAGACCGCCATTGTGGGCGATCACGTCAAGATCTACCAGGGTGTGACGCTTGGCGCGCTGTATTTCCCGCGCGATGAATCGGGGGCGATGGTGCGGCAGACGAAACGTCACCCGACGGTGGAGGACTACGTCGTGTTGTACGCGAACGCGACCGTGCTCGGGGGAGACACGGTGATTGGGCATCATAGCGTGATCGGCAGCAATGCTTGGATCACCGAGAGTGTGCCTCCTTACTCCAAGGTGCTGTACCAGACGGAGAGCATCGTGCGCACGACCATGCGCTGAGCGCCAGGCACTCGAATGTGCGTCGCCGGTCCGGAAGGCCCGCCTTCCGGACCGGCGATTTTTGACGACAAGAGGCGATTTTTGACAAACGAACGAAATCGGTTGCGTTCCGGCCGATCCCAGGGGATAATGTCAGTGAGGCGGGTTCTCTGGTGAGGATTCGCAGTTTCGGGCAACTGAACCACGGCTACGTGCCAGGGCAAACCAGCGGAAACGCTGGGACGCAAAGCCACGGGTCTACAGACGGTCTCCGTCCATGACGGCCGGGCTGCCGCGGGAGCCTACGCGTGACTCTGACCTCATTGGCGGCCGTGCGGAGAGGCCGCCTTGTTGTATCTGGCGGTACCCCGAGCATCGGTCACGTGGTCTCAGGGAGCCGGGAAGGAGGCGATGCGGCCGGCGACGGCCGGACCGGGTAACCAAGAACGTAATTCTATGGTGAAACCTAGTCTTTCTCTCAAACGTTCCGGATGAAAGACGATAGTCTGATCACAATATGCGGAGAGGAGCGCTGGAAATGGTGGAAGTAGGCATCACGAGGCGCCTGGACCAGTTGGGGCGGATTGTATTGCCGATGGAACTGCGCCGCGTGCTCGACATTCACCCCGGCGATTCGATGGAGGTCTTCACCACCGAGGACGCCATCGTGCTGCGCAAGTACTGGCGAGGATGCGTGTTCTGCGGCAACATGGACGGTCTGATCATGCACCGAGGCCGGCAGGTGTGCCCGGAGTGTGTCGAGGAGTTGCGGAAGGTTGTGGATGGGGAGCGTTCGCTCGTGTTCTGAGGCGTGAATACGAATAAGGTGCGCGGCGGAGGACCCTCGTTCTCGGCCGCGCATGAGACAGGCCCCGCCGGTGACCGGCGGGGCCTGTCATGCGCCGAATGCTTCAGGGATCCACCACGGTGGCGGCCGTCGGCGGCACGAGCAGCACGAACAGCACGAAGATGATCAGAAACACGACCGCCCAACGTGTGTACGGACCAAAGGCTCCGTAGACCATTCGCTACCGCCTCCTCAGTTCAGTGGAGTGGGGCGAATTGGCTTGCGCCCTGCTTTCATCCAATGCATGGCTGCGCCCGTATGTCCGGGCGAATACCGGGGGCGCGTTCACTTGGAGAGGCGGAAGGGAACGGTCACCACCTTGATGGACTTGTTCAGCACGAGCCACGCGAGCAGGATCCCGCCGGTCTTGTTGTGCAGCAGTTTGTGCCACCAACGCCGCGTGATGAACTGCGGGATGACGATGGTGATGTTCTCGGGCTTGTACTTTTCCAGTTCGAAGTCGACGAATCTCTGCAGCCGCCGTGCAACGGATCTGTACTGCGAATGGATGACGATGAGACGGATTCCCGGGTTGAGCTTCTCCCAATCCGCTTCAATCTTGCGCGTGGCTCGCTCCATCGCCTCCTCCGAATCACCTGTCACCACCGTCACGGCAATCACGTTCTTAAAGTTCGTCACAGCGTAACGCAGCGCATTGACGGACGCCTTGTTCACCGAGGCGATGGGAACAATCGTGATCCCCGGTTCCTCCGTACAAAAGGGGACGGAGAAATCGTACCGAAGATCCCGCCGAATCTGCTCGTAATGCTCCTGCACCTTGATGAACATGAGCACCATCAGCGGGATGCAGACCAGCACCAGCCAAGCCCCGTCCAAAAAGCGTGTCACCAGGAAGGTCACGCAGGCCAGACCGGTCAGCAGCACCCCGAAGGCATTGCCAATGGATGCCGGCAGCCAATTCGGCCCGCGCTCGCGCAGTTGCCGCACCAACATGCCCAGCTGCGACACCGTGAATGTGTAGAAGACCGAGACGCCGTACAGCGGGATCAGCTTCGAGACCTGACCGCGGAAGGCGATGGTGAGCAGCAGCGACATGAAGGTCAGGAACACAATCCCGTTGCTGTAGACGAGCCTGTCTCCCTTGTGCATCATCCAGCGGGGCATGTACCCGTCACGCGCCATCGACGACCAGAGGGCGGGACAGCCGCTGAATGCCGTGTTGGCGGCGATGGCCAGGATGGCCATGGTGGCGAACGAGATGATGACCGTCGCCACGTAGCCGACCCCGTGTGTGCCAAACACAGCCATGGCCTCCTGGTTGATCAGCGGAACCTCCGGATTGTACGTGAGCCCGTGCAGCATGGCGAGCCCGGAGACAATCAGGAACAACAGGCTCAGCGTACTCACCAGAAGCAGCAGCAGACGCTGTGCCCGCTTGACGGAAGGTTCCCGAAACACGGGTACGGAGTTGGACACCGCCTCCACACCGGTCAGCGCCGAGCAGCCGCTGGCAAACATCTTGAGGAACAGAAACAGCGTCATACCCTGCACGGCATGCATTCCGGCGATGCTCGGCACGTGCACGGCGGCAGGATGGCGGAGGGCTTCAATCACGCCCGCCACACCCATCACGAAGATGCTGCCAATGAAGATGTAGGTGAACGGCACGAACACGGAGGCGGATTCGTTGGTGCCGCGCAGGTTGACCACCATGATCACGATCGTGACCAGGATGTTGAACCACAGTTTGTGGTGACCCACAAACGGGATCACCGGTCCAATGGCATCCACGCCCGCGGCCACCGAGACCGCCACCGTCAGCGTGTATCCGACAATCAGCGTGGAGGCGGCGGACAGTCCCCACCAGCGCCCGAGATCGTGCAAACCGATGGCATACGCGCCACCTCCCAGCGGGTAGTGGCGGATGATGTTGCGGTATGCGAAGTAGAGCAAAAACGCGAGGCCGGCGATGATCAGCGTGCCGAGCATCGAGAAGCCCAGCACATTCGTCACGTACTGCCGCGATACGCCCACCGCAATCAGCGCGGCCAGCACGTACTCCATCTGGTCCGTCGCGTACGCGACGCTCGACAGGGCATCTGGGGTCATCACGGCCATACCCCGCAGGATGCCGATCTTCACGTGCTGGTGCTCGCGTGTCTTCAGGGGCCTGCCGAGCAGCCAGCGTTTAAAGGTGGACAGCATGGTCGTCTCCACTCCGTCGAGTTATCTGTGCATCAATGGCTAGAATGTACACCAGCGGCAATCACCTCTGCAAACCTTGATTTTCGCCGGAAATTCGGGCGTATCCCCCGAATTTCGGGGCGCCGTGCGCCTACCACCACCGCTTGAGCGACGGCTCGGGCGCACTCACTCTTCCTTATTCTTGCGTTTGCTCGTTCGATGCAATATGATGAGGGCAACAGGATGCAACACCGCACTTTCCTTCGGGGCAGGGTGAGGCGCACGGTGCGCCAATTCCCGATCGGTGGTGACGCACGGCCCAACCGACCGGCCGGTGCGAAGTCCACGAGCCGTAAGGCAGGAACTGGTGAGATTCCAGTACCGACGGTATAGTCCGGATGGGAGAAGGAAGGTTGCGGCAGCCTGCGGTGGCCGTTGAGACCCGTGCGGGACAATTCGGGTCGACAATGGTCCTAGCTGGTACGTCCCCGATGTTTCGCAACGCGAAGTATTGTCCGGCGGATGCATGTCGACGCACCGCTCGGCGGGACGAGCCACCGCTTGCTACTGCGACTTTCACATGCCCAAGCAGCCCCCGGAGTGCGCCGGGGGCTTTTTTGGTGTGCATCTTCGATGTTTGTGCCGATGCGCCAGGCCGGCCACCGCGCAAAGGCTGTGACGGGAGGTGCCTGCGCTGGACGACGAGAGTCTGATGAGAATGGCGTTACAACTCGCCGAACTCGGACGCGGGCAGACGTCGCCCAACCCGCTCGTGGGCTGCGTGATCGTCAAAGATGGCGAGATCATCGGCCAAGGCGCCCATCTGCGCGCGGGAACGCCACACGCCGAGGTACACGCCCTGCGGATGGCGGGGGAGCGCGCCGCGGGTGCGACGGTCTACGTGACGCTCGAGCCGTGCAGTCACTACGGCCGCACACCGCCCTGCGCAGACGCCCTCGTCGCGGCGGGGGTGCGTCGGGTGGTCATTGCTGCGGAGGACCCGGACCCGCGCGTGTCGGGTCGAGGCGTTGCCAGGTTGCGCGCCGCGGGCATCGAGGTCGTGAGCGGTGTCCTGGCCGAAGAGGCTCAGCGGCAGAACGAGGGCTTCCGGTCCCGCATTCTGCGCGGGCGGCCACAGGTGGTGTGGAAGTGCGCGGCCACGCTTGACGGCTACATCGCCGCCGAGACGGGGCACAGCCAGTATGTCACCGGCGCGTCTTCGCGCGCGCTGGTGCAGGAGCTGCGGCGTCAGCATGCCGCCATCGCCGTCGGAATCGGCACCGCCTTGGCGGACGATCCTCGGCTCACGGTCCGATCCGGCCCCGCCACCCCCGCCCGGCAGCCGCTGCGCGTCGTGTTCGACAGCCGCCTGCGCCTGCCCGTCTCGGCGCGCATGTTGCGTGAACCCGGGCGCACGCTGGTGGTGACGACGGCGGAGGCGGCGGCCACAGATGGGGCGCGGCGGCTGCGCGACGCGGGGGCGGAGATTGCGCCGGTGGCAGCCGGCCCGGATGGGCGGGTGGACCTCGCGGTGGCGGTGCAGCGGCTGGCGGACGAGGGGATCAACGAGGTGCTCGTTGAGGGCGGCAGCACGCTGGTGAGTGCCCTGTTGAAGCGGCGGTTGGTGGATAAAGTCATCTACTTCATCGCGCCCAAGCTGCTCGGCGGCGGCATCCCGGCGCTGACAGGTCTTGGACCACGGACGATGGCGGACGCGGTGCCGCTGGAGGTGGAGCGGGTGACCACGCATGGTACGGACCTGTGCCTGTGGGCCCGCCCGCGGTACGAAGGAGAGATGGAGGATGTTCACGGGTCTGATTGAGGAAGTGGGTGAACTGAGGCGGCTGGAGCGCCGCAACGAGGGGGCCAGGCTGGTGCTGGCGGCACAGCACGTGCTGGACGGCACCAAGCTCGGCGACAGCATCGCGGTCAACGGTGTGTGTCTCACGGTGACGGCGCTCGGCGATGATGAGTTCGCGGTCGACGCTGTCCCGGAGACGCTGCGGCGCACCAATCTGGGGGACCTGCGGCCGGGCATGCCCGTCAATCTGGAACGTGCCCTGCGGCTATCCGACCGGCTGGGCGGGCACGTGGTCTCGGGCCACGTGGACACGACCATCCGGCTGGTGTCCCGCGAACCCGAGGGCAACGCCGTGGTGCTGACCTTCGAGGCGCCCGCCGAATGGATGAAATACGTTGTGGAGAAAGGGTCCGTGTGTATCGACGGGGTGAGTCTGACGGTGATGGATGCCGCTGACCAGCGCTTTCGGGTGTCCATCATCCCGCACACCGGGGACCACACGACGCTGCTGCGGGTGCCGGCGGACTGGCGATTCAATCTGGAATGCGATCTGCTCGCCAAATACGTGGAACGCCTGTTGACACGATGAAAGAAGGGATGGCGCATGTTTGACAGCATCGAATCGGCGCTCGAGGATCTCAAGCAGGGCCGGATTGTGATTGTGGTGGACGATGAGGACCGCGAGAACGAGGGTGATTTCATCGCGCTCGGCTCGAGGGCGGACGCGTCCGTGGTGAACTTCATGATCACGCATGGTCGTGGCCTGCTCTGCGTACCTGTGACGGAGCAGCGCGCGCGCCGCTTGGGCTTCCCGGCGATGGTCGAGCGGAACACGGACCCGCACGGCACGGCCTTCACGGTATCGGTCGATCACGCCTCCACCCACACCGGCATCTCCGCCCACGAACGGGCGCGGACCATCGCCGCCATCGTCGCGGAGGACAGCCGGCCCGAGGATTTCCGCCGGCCGGGGCACATCTTCCCGCTCGTGGCCAAGCCGGGCGGTGTGCTTCGTCGCGCGGGTCACACCGAAGCGGCGGTGGATCTGGCCCGCTTGGCGGGCGAGCCAGAGGTCGGCGTGATCTGCGAGATCCTCAATGAGGATGGTACCATGGCGCGGCTGCCGCAGCTCGAACAGTTGGCGAAGCGGTTCGGGCTCAAGCTGATCTCCATCGCGGACCTCATCGCCTATCGCAAGCGCACCGAGAAGCTTGTGCAGCGTGAGGCGGAGGCGATGCTGCCCACGCCGTACGGTGTGTTCCGCGCTGTCGTGTACACCAACCTGCTGGACGACAAGGAGCACATCGCGTTGGTCAAAGGCGAAATCGACGAGCGACCGACATTGGTGCGGGTTCACTCCGAGTGCTTGACCGGCGACGCGTTCGGCTCGCTGCGCTGCGACTGCGGGCCGCAACTGCGTGCTGCGCTACGTCAGATTGGGGAGGCGGACCGCGGTGTGCTGCTCTACCTGCGCCAGGAAGGGCGCGGGATTGGGCTGCTCAACAAGATTCGCGCGTATGCGCTGCAGGACGAGGGTGCGGATACGGTGGAGGCGAATCATCGCCTCGGCTTCGCCGCTGATCTTCGGGATTACGGGATTGGCGCACAGATCCTCTATGACCTGGGCGTGCGCCAAATGCGGCTGCTCACCAACAATCCGCGCAAAGTGAAGGGCATTGAGGGGCACGGGCTGCGGGTTGTCGAGCGCGTGCCGCTGGAGGTCGACCGCAATCCCTACAACGAACAGTATTTGATCACCAAGAAGGAGAAGATGGGCCACCTGCTGCACCTGTGAGGTGGCGGGCCGTCTTGGATGCAGGAAGGAGACACAGCATGCGCGTATTGGAAGGGCCATTGACCGGACAGGGGCTGAAGTTTGGCATCGTGGTGAGCCGCTTCAACGATTTCATCACGGAGAAGCTGCTGGGCGGCGCGCTGGAGGCGCTGCGCCGGCACGGAGTTCACGAGGACGACATCGATGTCGCGTGGGTGCCGGGAGCGTTCGAGATCCCGTTCGCGCTGCGGCAGATGGCGAAAAGTGGCCGCTACGACGCGGTGATTGCGCTCGGTTGCGTGATCCGCGGCGCCACGCCGCACTTCGACTACGTCGCCGGTGAGGCGGCGAAGGGGGTGGCGGCAGTCAACCAGACCACGGACACGCCCGCCGTGTTTGGCGTGCTCACCACGGATACCATCGAACAGGCCATCGAACGTGCGGGGACGAAAGCGGGCAACAAGGGCTGGGAAGCGGCGGTCGCCGCAATCGAGATGGCCCAGTTGGCGCGTCTGCTGCGGAGCTGAGCTTAGGATTGCGCGTACCAGGGGAATGACACATCCGGCCGCGTCGGGCCGGATGTTCTCGCTTTAAGGGCGGGATGGGCCGCCAGGATCCGAGCACAGCAGCGAACTGTCGTGCAGATGGTGGATGTCCTCCGCCTGGATGGTCGCGTGGTCAATGCGATGATGGCGCAAGCGGTGTTCAATCTCGCGCACAATCTGCTGCGTCTGCTCGAGCGTCGGGTTGCCGTCGAGTACCACATGGCAGGAGAGGGCGTGGCGCCCGGCGGCCAGACTCCAGAGGTGCAGGTCGTGCACGCCGATCACGCCCGGAACCGATTCAATGACGTCCGCAATCTCTCGCAGCGGCAGGTCCGCGGGGGCGCTCTCCATGAGGATGGCGACGGCCTGACGCACGATGCGCCACGCGCCACCGGCGATGAGAAGGGCGATAACCACGCTCAGCACAGGGTCCACCCAGAACCAGCCGGTCACCGCGATGAAGATGCCTGCCACAATCACGCCGGCGGACGCGAGTGCATCACCCAGCATGTGCAGCATGGCACTGCGCACGCCTAGGTCCTCATGGCGGTGCAGGCTGAAGCCGAGGCTGAGGTTGACGATGAGCCCCACGGCGGCACTCACGAACATCCACGTGCTGTGTACGGGGACCGGGTGACGCAGCCGCAGCAAGGCTTCCCAGGCAATCACCACCGCGACGAGGATCAGCGCCACCGCATTGGCGAGCGCGGCCAGAATCCCGGTGCGGTGATAGCCGAAGGTCATCCGCTCGGTCGGCGGGCGCTCCGATTGCCGCAGCGCGTACCAGCTCAACGCGATGGCGGCCACATCGGTCAGCACATGACCGGCGTCCGACAAAAGCGCCAGGCTGTTGGCCAGCAGGCCACCCAAGCCCTCCACGGCGAAGATCAGCAGTGTCCACCAAAAGGCGCGGCGCAATCCGCTCGCCGGCGCATGGACATGGAACATGCGGTCGCCGTGCGAGTGATGGTGCCCGTGGGCGTGGCTGTGGTCATCATCGTGCGTGTGGTCGTGATAGCCGTGCGCTGCCTCGGGGCGGCGCGCGGATCCAAACGGCTCAGACATCGCGAACCTCCTTCGGGCCCCGCTGTCGGCAGGGCTTCCCACTTATTATATCGCCATCGCTGCCGCGGGTGGCGGCGAATACGTCGGATGGTCCTCCGGCTCAGAAATCTTGTATAGTAATCTGTATCAAGAGGGAGGGCCGAGCATGATACTGATTGTCCATGATCTCGAGACGACGGTCGTCCGCATGCACCAGGGGCCACCCAGACTGATCCAGATTGGCGCGCTCAAGGTCGAGTTTGAGAACAACGAGTTTGGCATCGTCGATACGTTCATGGCTTTCGTCAACCCGGGTCAGCGATTGACTCCACGCACCACCGCCTTCACCGGGATCACCAACGAGGACGTGGCGGATGCGGAGCCTTCACCCAAGGTGCTGGAGCGGTTCCGGGAGTGGATGGGTGAGGATTACTTCCTGCTCTCATGGTCGCTTTCGGACAAGGATATTCTGGCGGAGGAGTGCCGGCGCCACGGACTCAGCCCCGAGTGGCTGTGCAACTACAACGACATCCAGAAGATGTTCTGCGAGTACTTCAAATTTCCCCGCGCCATCGGGCTCAAGGACGCCATGGAACTGCTCGGCATTCAGCCTCTCGGGCAGGCGCACGATGCGATGGCGGACGCCATCAACGCGCTCCGGGTGCTGCTCGCCATCTACACGCCGGATCATCCAACGTTCGAGTTTAAACGCAACCGCTTCATCGAGCTGCGCAGCCAGTTGGTGTACTCGGATGGCAAACTGGAGAACAACCCGTTCGCGGCGCTGAAACAACTGCTGGGCGAGGATGCATGATCCTCGCCCAGCGCACGTCGGGGCACCGGAGAAGGTCTTTGATGCCGCTCCGGGTTCAGGCGGAGCGCCACGCGGCGTATGCCCGCGCGTTCAACCTCGCACCGTGATGGTGGCCTCGTGGCCGTTGATGTCCCACGTTTTCGTCAGATCTCCCTCCATCGGCTCGTACACAAACCGTTCGGCGAGCACCGTCGCCGCCACCTCGGCCTCGTGACGGCGAAGGACGTCGAGCAGGGCCGGATCGCCCGTGACGCTGAAGGACACCCGGCGCGTCACACCGTAGTCGACCTCCTTGCGCATCATCTGCATCTTCGAGATCAACTCGCGCACGAGTCCTTCTTCCACGAGCTCCGGCGTGAGTGTCGTATCCAGCCCCACGTAGCCGCGCGCATCCACCGTGATCACGCCCGTGAATGAGGGGTGCCAACGGATCTCCGCCATCTCCTGCGTGATGCGCTGGCCCTCGAGCATGACCTCGCCGTTTTGCCGGAACTGGTCAATCACGTCACGCGTCGCGCTCTTCGCCGCCGCGTTGAGTACCGGCACCAGGCGGCCGTACGCCTGGCCCACCGCCTTCAGGTTCAGGTACAGCTCCGGCGTGGCCAGCTGGTCGAGCTCGCGGTACTCGATGCGCTTGACGTTGAGCTCGTCGAGGACCACGTCCTCGTATTTCTCCAATACAGACCTCGCCGACGTGGGCGCATACAGCACAGACAACGGTTGCCGCGTCTTGATCTTGGCTTCGTTGCGCAGGTGCCGGCCCGCCTCGACCACGTCGACAACCACTTCCATTTCGCGCAGCAGGGTCTTGTCCAACAGCGCCGGGTCCGCCGTCGGGAAATCGCACAGATGGACGCTGATGGGCGCCTCGGGATAGGCGGAGCGGACCACGTTCTGGTAGATCTCCTCGGCGATGAACGGCGTGAACGGCGCCATCAGCTTTGACAGCGTGGCCAGGACCTCGTACAAGGTGTGGAACGCGGCGCGCTTGTCCGCGTCCATGCCGCCCGCCCAGAATCGTTCGCGGTTGCGCCGCACATACCACGTCGATAGGTCATCCACGAGCCGCTGCAGCGCCCGCGCCGCCGAGGTGGCATCGTAGCGATCCAGGCCGGCATCCACCTGTTCAATGGTCTCCTGCAGCCGCGCCAGGATCCAGCGGTCCATGAGCGGCCGCTCGGCGACGGGGGGCGCCGGTATCTGCGCCGGATTGAAGCCGTCAATCCCTGCATAGAGGGCGTAGAACGCATGCACATTCTGCAGGATGTCGATGAACTTCTGCTTCGTCTCGGCCACCGCGCGATGGTAGAAGCGCTGCGCGTTCCACGGCTGCGTGTTGGACAGGAAGTAGAAGCGCATCGCGTCTGCCCCATGCATGTCCAGCGCCTCGAACGGGTCAATGACGTTCCCCTTCGACTTGGACATCTTCTTGCCTTCCTCGTCCACCACGTGCCCGAGGACAACGACCGTCTTGTAAGGCGCCACGCCCTTGACCAGCGTGGAGATGGCGAGCAGGCTGTAGAACCAGCCGCGGGTTTGGTCCACGGCCTCGGAGATAAAATCCGCCGGGAACAGCCGCTCGAACAACTCCCGGTTCTCAAACGGGTAGTGCAGTTGCGCGAAGGGCATGCTGCCCGAGTCGAACCACACGTCGATGACCTCCGGTGCGCGCTGCATGGTGCCGCCGCACTCACAGGTCCAGGTGATCTCGTCGATGTAGGGCTTGTGCAGTTCTTGCGGCAACCGACCAGCGAGCGCCTTCAGTTCCGCGCGCGATCCGACACACACCCGGTGCCCGCACTGATTGCATGTCCAGACCGGCAGTGGCGTGCCCCAGTAGCGGGAACGCGAGAGGTTCCAGTCGACCAGGTTCTCCAGGAAGTTGCCCATCCGCCCTTCCTTGATGTGCTCCGGCAGCCAGTGGACGGCACGGGCGTTGGCGAGCATCTGTTCCTTGACCGCCGTCGTGCGGATGAACCAGCTGTCGATGGCGTAGTAGATCAGCGGCGTGTCGCACCGCCAGCAGTGCGGGTAGGCGTGTTCATACCGATACTTTTCGTACACCAGCCCGCGTGCCGCCAGGTCTTTGACGAGGTCCACGTTAAGCCCCTCGTCGCGCACGAAGCGGCCCGCGTACGGCCCCACGGCGTCCGTGAAGCAGCCGGTTGCGTCGACGAAATTGATGAACACCACGCCGTGCTCCTGGCAGACGCGGTAGTCATCCTCGCCGTGCGCGGGGGCCATATGGACGACGCCCGTGCCCGACTCTGCTGTCACGTGGTCGGAGGTGACGACGATGTGCCTTTTACCGGGTACCGTCACGTACGGGAACACCGGCTCGTAGGCGATACCGGCCAGATCCGCCCCCGTGCGCCGCTCGACGACCGTGTCGCCGTCCTGGAGGAAGTGATCGGCGAGATCGGCCGCAACCCAGTAGTCCTCACCGCGCGCCGGCGAGTGGATGCGTACATAGTCCAGTTCGGCATTCACGGCCAAGGCCACGTTGCTGGGCAACGTCCATGGCGTGGTCGTCCATGCCAGGATGTAAACGGGGGTATCGCCGTCCGCGTCTTTGACGCGGAACTTGGCCGTCACCGTCAGATCCTTGACGTCTTTGTAGCCCTGCGCCACCTCATGGCTGGAGAGGGTGGTCTCGCAGTGTGGGCAATACGGGCTCACGCGGTGCCCTTGGACCAGCAGCCCTTTGTCGTAAATGGTTTTGAGCAGATGCCAAACGGATTCGATGTAATCGTCCGACAGCGTCATGTACGGGTGATCGAGGTCCACCCAGTAGCCGAGGCGCTCCGTCAACTCGCGCCACGTTTGCTCATATTGAAACACGCTGTTGCGGCATTCTCGGATAAACCGCTCCACGCCGAACTCCTGGATCTGCTTCTTGCCGCTGATGCCGAATTTCTTCTCAATCTCGATCTCGACCGGCAACCCATGCGTATCCCATCCGGCCTTGCGAAAGACGTGGTAACCCTTCATCGTCCGGTAGCGAGGGTACACGTCCTTGATCACCCGGGTCAGCACGTGGCCCGGGTGCGGCCGTCCGTTGGCCGTCGGCGGGCCTTCATAGAACACGAACTCGGGTCCGCCTTCGCGGATGCGCTCACTCTCCCGGAATACATCGTGCGCCTTCCAAAATTCCAGCACCCGCGCTTCCCGGGCCTTCGCCGGCTCTTTGGCGTCCACCTTGCGCAGCATAGAGAACCTCCTTTACGGGCGACGGCGAACCCGCCGCATCGGGCGTGATGTTCACGCGTGTCTGTGAAACAAAAAACGCTCGTCCGCGAAGGGACGAGCGCTGCTCGCTGTACCACCCTACTTAGCCCGTCACCACCCATAGGCGGCCGGACTCCATCGACCGGAGGCGATGCGCCTCCGTCTCTCGCTAACGGGAGAGTCACCGCCGGAGCCTACTGCACAGCGCGTGGTTCGGTCCGGAGCTCGAAGGGGATCTTCGATGCACGTCGCGTACGGGTTCACACCGGTCCCCGCTCTCTGGGACGCACTCCGTGCACCTACTCGTCCTTCTCATCGCCGCACTGTCTGGCTGTCACCAGTTCGTTCAGTCATATCAGTATAGCCGTTTTTCCACACCTTCTCAACCCTTCCGGAAACCCCTGGTGACCTATCACCGCCTGTCGCTTGCATCCTTCGCCCGATCCCGCTATGATGTCCGGGAAAACGGTTTCGGATACCGTTTTCCGCAACCGTTTTACGGATGCCGGGCATGGCTCCGGACATACTCCAAAGGAACGGCGATTCAAGGAAGAAGGAGCGTCAGAGCATGGCACGAGGCCGCGTACGCTGGACGATTGCACTGATCCTGTTCATCGGCGTCCTCATCAACTACTTTGACCGGACCAACATGTCGGTTGCCACCTCACCCATCATGCACGAGTTCCATCTCACCAAGGGGCAGATGGGCATCGTCATGTCCGCCTTCGCGTGGTCCTACGCGCTGATGCAGATCCCCGTCGGCGCGCTGCTGGACAAGATTGGCGTGAAGTGGTTGATGCGCGTGGGCACCCTCATCTGGGCGGCTGCGACGTTCATGACCGCCGCGGTCAGCGGATTGGGGCTGATCATCCTTGCGCGCATCCTGCTCGGTGCGGCGGAGGCGCCCGCATTTCCCGGTGCCTCCAAGGCTACGGGATACTGGTTCCCGGTGCGGGAGCGGGGCATTGCCACGTCGGCGTTTGATGCGGCGGCTAAGTTCTCCAACGTCATCGGTGCCCCCATCGTGGCCTGGGCCGTCACCCAGTGGGGCTGGCGCGGGGGCTTTTGGCTGACGGGTATCCTGACCCTCATCTACAGCCTCATCTATTGGATCTGGTATCGAGATCCGGCCGAACACCCGCGGCTGTCGGAGGAGGAGAAGCGCTACATCGAAGAGGGTGGCGCGCAACCCGAAGGTGAGGCGCCGGGTGGATGGTGGCGCAACCTCGCCTACCTGCTGGGCCAGCGCAAGGTCTGGGGACTGACCATCGGGTTTGCAGCGTACGGCTACACCTTCTACCTGCTGCTCAACTGGCTGCCCGGCTATCTGGAGGACCAGATGCACATGGGGGTGCTGAAGACGGGGGCCTACGTCGCCATCCCGTGGCTGGTGGCCACCGTCACGGATTTCGTGATCGGCGGCTGGTTGGTGGATACCCTGGTGCGGCGCGGGTTCAACCAGAGCAAGGTGCGCAAGACCCTGATTGTCATCGGCATGGTCATGGGCCTGTTCGTGGCCGGCGCGGCGTTCACCAACAACCCGAATGTCGCCATCGTGTTCATCTCCATCGCGCTGGGTGGTCTGGCGTTCGCTGCGCCCATCGGTTGGAGCATCCCCGCGCTGATCGCGCCGAAGGGCACGGTGGGCACCGTCGGCAGCATCATGAACTTCTTCAACAACCTGATGGGCATTGCGGCGCCTATCATCACCGGCTACATCGCGGGTGGTACCGGCTCCTTCGCGGCGGGCTTCATCGTGGCGGCGGTGGTGCTCCTGATTGGCATTCTCTCGTATGTGGTCCTGCTCGGGCGGATTGAACCCATTCCGTCCCTCGCGACGGAAGAAGTGGACCGGGCGTGACGGCGCGCGAGGCCACACTCGGTTTGGATATCGGCACCACCTCGGTGAAGGCGGTCGTCTTCGCCGAGGACGGTGCGGTCGTGGCGCGCGCTTCTGTTCGCCTACCGATGCACCATCCGCAGCCGGGCTACGCGGAGCAGGACGTGCTGGAGATAGAGCCCAAGCTGCGCGCGGTGTTGGCGCAGGCGGTGCAACAGGCTGCGGACGCGGGCTTGAGCATCCGCCGCTGCGGCTTCAGTGCCGCGATGCACAGCTTGCTCGCCGTGGAGGAGGATGGCACCCCGCTGACCCCAGCGCTCACCTGGATGGACCTGCGCAGCGCTGACACGGCCGCGTCGCTGCGCAGAACTTGCGGCACGGCGCTCTACAGGGAGACGGGAACGCCGGTGCACCCCATGACGCCGCTGGTCAAGCTGGCGCATCTGCGTCAGCTCCATCCAGACTTGTGGACGCGCGCGGCGCGCTTCGTGTCCATCAAAGAGTGGTTCTGGCATCGCTGGTTCGGCGTGTGGGAGACGGACGAAGCGATGGCCGGGGCCACGGGGCTGTACGCGCTGGGCGGTGGATGGGCTGAGCGGGCCCTCGAGCTGACCGGCGTGGCGCCAGGGCAGCTCGGCACACCGGTGCCCGTCTACCATACGCGACGCGGGCAAGACAGCCGCTGGCTGACCGAAGTGGGGCTGGCGGATTGCCAGTGGACCATCGGAGGTTCCGATGGTGTGATGGCCAATGTCGGTGCAGGGGTGTGGGGTCCGGACGCGCTGGTGCTGACGGTCGGCACGAGTTTGGCCGTGCGCACCACGCACCTCGGTCCGTTGCTGGACGAGGATACGCAGATCTTCTCGTATCCCCTTGGACGGGGACTGTATGTGGTGGGCGGTCCCAGCAACAGCGGTGGCGGCGTGCTGGAATGGTTTGCGCAGACGCTGCTGGGTGGCCAAGACCTGGCCCGGCTGCTGGAGGCGGCGGGACGCGAGGACCCAGCGGGCATCACCGTGCTGCCGTACGCTGCCGGCGAACGCGCCCCACTGTGGGATCCCTCGGCCAGCGCGGCCATCCTCGGGCTGCGGCTGGATGCGCAACCGGCCCAGATCATGCGCGCCGCGGTGGAGGGTGTGTTGCTCAACGCGCGCTGGATTGCCGATCCGCTGCTGGCGCGCCTCAGGCCACAGCGCCTGTGGGTGTCGGGAAAACTGTTTGATCACGCCTGGATCCGCCAATTCACGGCCGACCTGTTCGGTCTGCCCACCGGTGTGAAGATGGACGGCGACGGATCCGCAGCTGGTGCGGCGGTGATGGCCGAGATCAGTGCTGGCAACCGTCCTTGGGGCCGTGGGGAGACAGCGCAGGAGCACGTGGCGTGGCACGTTCCGAACCCGGCGTCCCACGCCGCGTTGGCCGAACGGATGCGGTCTTTTGCCGACATGGCGCGGCGCTGGGCGACCGGCTGACGCACTCCACTTTCGGCGGCATCGACGGTCCTCGGCGTCAATCCGGATTGCGCAGGCTGGTGCTTGCACTCACGCGAAGTTCACTGGGGATGACAATCCGACGGGCATTCTCGGGCCAGGCCTCGTCGGCGTCCATCAGGGCGCGGGCGATGGCCTGGCCCATCGCTTCTGTGGGCTGTCGCACGCAGGTGAGCGCCGGCGTGGCAATGTCCGCCCAGTCGGGCTGGTCAAACGTGGCGATGCCGAGTGGGTCGGGCACCGTGATATCGAGGCGGCGAAGGCGCGGATAGAGCTCTTGCAGGATCAGGCCGTTCGCTGTGTAGACCGCAGCAGGGCCATCGCTCATCGCCGACCTGACACGCTCCAGCACGGGCTCATACGTGGCGGGCTGACCCCGGTGGACCCAGTGGATCTCCGAACGTAGTCCGGTGCTGCGGCACGCCTGCTCGTACCCGGCCAGTCGGTCCATGCGTGTCTCGATGCCCCGCAGTGGTTCGGACACGTACACGACGTGCCGGTATCCCTGCTGCGCGAGGTGGAGCGTGAGTTCGCGAGATGCCTCCAGGTTGTTGGTCACCACATCCATACCGCCGGCAATGCCGAAGCCGCGGTCAAACCAGATGACGGGCTTTTCCTTGGTCCACTCAGCCAACAGCGCATTGTTCATGCCGTCGGTTTGAACGACCAGCGCGTCAACCGCCTGGCGGCGCATCGCATCCAGTGCTCGCCGCTCCCGCTCTGCGTCACCGCGCGATTCCGCCACCATGAGCTGGAGCCCGTAAGGTTCCACAGCTTCCGACAGGGCGCGGATCACAGACACACACAGGGGATAGCCCAAATTCACGACGATAGCGCCGATGATTCCCGTTCGGTTGGCTTTGAGCGCTTGGGCAACACGGCTCGGTTGATAGCCGGTCTCGGCAATCACCCTGGCGATTCGATCTCGCGTCTCCGCACTCATGGAACTGAATCTGCCGTTCAGATAGCGGGAGACGGTGGTGATAGACACGCCCGCGGCGCGGGCCACATCTTGGATGGTTACCTTCGTCCTACGCTCCGTCACCTGGTTCACCGTCTCCTTTCCACCACCCGGATTGCCGGAGGGCGCTTCGTCTGTGCGAATTCTATCATGATCCACCATGTTGGCAAATCCACCCCTGGAACTGTGACCCCGGGTCTCGTACTATGTCGGTGTATGCTCTGACGAATGGGGGGGATCAACCTGAAAGCGAAGATCATCGCGCGTATCCTCGGTGCGCTGGTGGCGGTGATGGTGCTGTTCACCGGCATCTTCATCGCGGTCGTCGAACTTACACCGTTCGACGCTTCGAAGTTGCAGACGCCGGACCAAGCCACCGTCGTGTACGCCAAGGACGGCACGGTATTGATGCGGATCCATCCTCAGGCAGGAAACCTCCCCTACGACAAGATCCCGAAGGTCTTGCAGGATGCCGTCGTGGCGACGGAGGACCATAATTTCTGGAACAGTTCCAGCATTGACCTGCGCGGGTTGCTGCGTGCAGCGTTTGTGGACCTGTGGTCAGGACAGTTGGCACAGGGTGGGAGCACCATTCAAGAGCAGCTCGCAAAGATTGTGTTTCTCAATGAGCAGAAGACGTTCACGCGCAAGATCCAACAGATTGCGCTGGGTGTACAGATCAATCGGCACTACACCAAGCAGGAAATCCTTGCCATGTATCTGAACCGGGTGTACCTGGGCGAGGGTTGCACAGGTGTCGAGGATGCCGCCAAGCGTTACTTCAATGTGGACCTGGCGAATGGCGGCAAGCTCACGCTGGCGCAGGCGGCACTTTTGGCCGGCTTACCGCAGGCACCGAGCGCCTATGATCCGATTCAGCACCCCCAGGCGGCGCTGAAACGGCGTAACCAGGTGCTCGAGAACATGGCGAAGTACGGCTACATCACAGAGGCTCAGGCACGCGCGGCCGAGGCGGAGCCGCTTGGCGTGCCGAAGGATGGCTACCCGCTCCCGGATGATCCGTGGCAGACGCAGCCGCTGTTGATGAACGTGCTGCTCGACTGGGCCGAGAACAACAACATCGCCAGCGAAGAGCAGATCATGGATGGCGGTCTCAAGATCTACACGACCATTGACCCGGCCGTGCAGAATGCCATCAATCGCATCTTTTGGGACGGCGACTACAACAGTAGCCTGTTTCCACCGGCCATCACGGCGAAGGGTATGACCGAGGCCGTGGATGCTGGGTGCGTGTTCATGGATCCCAGTACCGGGGGTATCAGCGGTGTCGCGGGTGCGCGGCGAAGCGACTTTGCCATGCGGGGGTTTGACCGAGCGCTCAAAGCGCAGAGTTCGCCCGGCTCGACCATCAAGCCGCTCGTGGTGTATGCACCGGCCATCGAATCGGGGCAGTGGGGCCCGGATTCGATTCTGAACAACACGCCTCAGGACTTCGGTGGCTACACGCCGCACAACGATGTACCCGGCCGCCCGGCGCGCGTGACGATGACGGAGGCTCTCAGGGAGTCGGACAACGTGGCCGCGGTATGGCTATTGAATCAAATCGGTGTGGACAATGGGATTCGCTTCGCGCAGAACATGGGCATCCCGTTTGACCCGTCGGATTACCAACTCAGTGTGGCACTCGGCGGAATGAAGTACGGCGTCACGCCGCTGCAGATGGCGCAGGCGTACAGTGCGTTTGCCAACGGCGGCATCGAGATGCAGGCGCACCTGGTCACCCGTGTCGTCAATGAGCAGGGAGAGACGGTGTACCAGTACGTGCCGTCATCGAAGCGGGTGATGAGCGAGCAAACGGCGGCGACGATGACGCGCCTGCTCATGAACGTGGTGCAAAGTGGTACGGGCACGTCCGCGCGCGTTCCGGGATGGGACGTGGCCGGCAAGACGGGCACTGTACAATGGTCATCGGGTACGGATGACCGCAGCGGCGCGTACAGCGACTGGATCTCGCGCGCCTGGTTTGACGGATACACGCCGAACCTGGTGGGTTCCATTTACATCGGCTATGACAACCCGCACGACCCGAATTTCCATTTGTTCTGGGGGCAGGCGCCGAACCACTACCCGTCGCTGATCTTTGCCAAGGTGGTGGAACTTGCCGAGGCGGGGCGCACGCCACTGCACTTCAACCTGCAATCGGCGGAGCCTCAAACCAGTTCCGCCCAGGCACCCGTCCAGAACCTATCGGCGACGTGGGATGCGCATCGGCAGGCCGTGGTGCTCAATTGGCAGTCGGGGATGCAGGGGCAGGTGCAGTTCACCGTAGACCGCATCCTCCAGTCGGCACAGGGAGGCACTGGCGGGGAACAGGGCCAGGGCGGTACGCTGCTGCGCCTTGGGACCACCACGGACACGACCTTCATGGATGCCACCGCTCAGCCAGGTGCGACGTACGCGTATGTGGTGCAGGCTGTCGATCCGCAGTCAGGCCAGGCCGTCGGCACCGCCGCGCAGGTGGTCATCACGGTGCCCGGTGGACCACCCAGTCAGAACCAGACGAATACCACGGGGCCGGGGAATATACCGAACAGCACGGCGCCGGGGGGTGGTCCGGGAAACGGCACCGGCCTGGGTCTGGGAAACATCATCTCGGGCCTGGGCGGCGGTAATGGTGGAGGCAACGGTACCGGCGGCGGAAGTGGCACAGGCAACAGCACCGGAAACAGCACGGGCAACAGCACCGGCGGCTCTGGCAACGGTTCGGGAGGTAACCAGACCGGTGGCAATGCGACGCGTACGTCGGCGCCACCGGCCGGTGGCGGCGGGAACGGTCAGGGCCGAGGTGGTGCCGGCGCCAACAACACGACCTGACGACAAGGAGGAGCACCATGTCGGATACAACGGCGGGGTACAGGCGAGAACGCGCCATCGTGATCCTCAGCGGGGGGCTGGACAGCGCCACCTGCATGGGGATCGCGCACGCGCGCGGCAGCGAACTCTACGCGCTCACCTTTGATTACGGGCAGCGGCACCGGATTGAGATTGAGCGCGCAAAGCGTATCGCGGCGCACTACGGCGTGCGTGAGCATCGGATTGTGCGGCTGGATTTCCTGAGGGAACTGGGCGGCAGCGCGTTGACGGATCCCTCACTCACCGTGCCGACGGACGGGGTGGGTCCGGATATTCCCATCACATATGTCCCAGGGCGGAATCTGTTGTTTCTGGCCATGGCGAGCTCCTACGCGGAGGTGACCAACGCGGATGCCATCTATATCGGCGTCAACGCTATCGATTACAGTGGGTATCCGGATTGTCGACCCGCGTTTATCGAAGCGTTCGAACAAGTGATCCGCGTCGGTACCAAGGCTGGCGTTGAAGGGCGGGCGTGGCGGATCGAGACGCCCCTGCTGCACTGGAGCAAGGCGCGCATCATTGAGGAGGGCATGCGCCTGGGTGTGCCATACCAGTGGACGGTATCTTGTTACCAGGGCGGCGAGGTGGCCTGCGGTGTCTGCGACAGCTGCCGGTTGCGCAGGCAGGGCTTCCGTGAAGCGGGATACGAGGACCCCATCCCGTATGCGCAATGATGTCTGGATGGGTCAGTTCTGAAAGCGGTGGATGAGGTCCCAAGCTTTGCGGAGTTGCTCTTGACGTCGCGGTTCGGCGGTGATGAAGGCGCGAAAGAAAGGCATCCAATCCGGATGCATGCGCAGGAAGAGGATCACGCGCGCCTCGTCACGTGTTAGATCCAGCGACACGTAAGGATCATGGACCTCCGCGGATGGGCGCTGTGCGTAGCCCGGATCCACAGGCACCGCGTGCTGCGCGTGCGCTGCGTGATCAGGTTGACCCGCTCCGTCTGCGGAGTCCACGGTCGACGCTGCGGCGGTCTCGGTGGGCGTCATCTCCTCGGCGGCGAGGTCCGCCGTGGAGATCTCCAGCGCCCGGGCTATACGCTGGAGCGCGTCCGCATCCGGTCGCCGGCGTCCGGTTTCGTACATGGCGATGGCGCTGTTGCTGAGCCCCGCCTGCTTGGCCAGGGCCGCCTGCGTCCAGCCACGCGCCTTGCGCAGTTGTGCGATGCGTTGTCCGGTATTCACGAGTCGGACCGCTCCTTCACCCAGACGGATACGACGCGTTTCGTCAGTCGCTTCGGTTTCTCCGGCGCCTCGCCCTCGGCACCCTCCTCCTCGGCGTTGACCATGTGATAGGCGGTCAGCGTTAGCCGCTCCAGCATGAAGTCGCGTACCGGTGCGTCGATGCCCACTTCCTCCATGGCGCCGCGCATGCAGGCGAGCCAATGCTCGGCGTGTCTGGGTGTAATTCGAAAGCGCATATGGCGCATGCGCAGCATCGGGTGACCGTGCACCTCGGTGTACAAGGGTGGTCCGCCGAAAAACTGGGTCAGGAACCGGCGCTGCTTTTCACGCACCTCGCTGAAGTCGTCGGGAAACAGGGGTCGGAGGACAGGATCCTCGGCCACCCGGCGATAGAACGCTTCGACCAATTCACGGATCTTCTCCTCACCGCCGATGGCTTCGAACACCGTCGATGGAATGCCGGCCACACGCCTCTCCCCTTTCTCTCCGATTGATTGTAGCATACCACCATCCGTTATACTGGAGTTGACAAGGGTGCCTTCGGGCACGGGAAAAGGGGGATCGGTCCATGCGCATCACGTATCACGGGCATTCGACGTTTGTGGTGGAGCACGACGGTCATCGCGTCGCCATCGATCCGTTCCTGAGCGGAAACCCACTTGCCGTCGCCAAACCGGAGGACATTGAGGTCGAGGCCATCCTGCTCACGCACGCGCATGCCGACCATGTGGCGGATGTGGAGACGATTGCACAGAAGAACAACGCCACCGTGGTGGCCGTGTTTGAGCTGGCTTCCTGGTTCGGGAGCAAGGGGCTGAATGTCCACCCGATGCATCTCGGCGGCTCGCATGTCTTTCCGTTTGGACGGGTTAAGTACACCCTGGCGTTCCATGGTGCCGGGATCGAAACGCCAGACGGGATCTTCTACGGCGGCAATCCGGGCGGCATCCTGCTGACGATGGGCGACAAGACGTTCTATCACGCAGGGGATACGGCGCTGTTCGGTGACATGAAGCTGATTGGCGAGTTGAATCGCATTGATGTCGCGGCGCTGCCCATCGGCGATAACTTCACGATGGGTCCGGAGGATGCCCTCATCGCGGCCGAGTGGGTAAGGGCCCGTAAGGTGATTCCCATCCACTACAACACGTTTGACCTGATCCGGCAGGACCCGGAAGCTTTTGTGAAGGGGCTGGCGGAGAAGGGCATTGAGGGTGTCGCCCTGAAGCCGGGTGAAACACTGGAGATTTGAGGATAGGGCCGTGAGGCGGCGGCGTTTACGGCCGCCGCCGGACGGCCGGGCAGTTTCCAAGACCTCTGCGATCTGCTTCGTCAGTGGGCTCGGTCGGCCAGCTTCACCATGATGCGGGCGAGGGTCTGCTGCTCCTCTTCACTGCTGATGTCCCACATGTCTTTCAGCAGCCGCTCCTGAGGATTCTGCGGGTCGACCTTGCTCGACAGGAAATCCCCCATCTTCGCGGCCACCTGCGCGATCTGGTCCGTCGACATGCCCATCGCCTGTGCGCGGTCGACCTGCGCGCCCAGGAACTCCTTCCAGCGATCAAAATTCTCCAAAACGCTGTTGGCCATGATGCGAATCGCCTCCTCGGTGGATGGTTCCCGCCCATACACGAGCGTGTGTTAAGCAGCGCCTCGTTATACCGATGCCTCGGCACAGCATACAAGCCTGGCGCCGCGCATAGAGATGGGACAGGACACCGCTTGGAGGAGGCTGACGCCATGCGCCGCAAGATGCGCCATGTGCCTTACGCCCGACAGCGCGCCATCACTTACACCTGCTGCCTGCTTGCCATTCTGGTCTACGCCATTCCGCGGATACCGCCGCTCGCTCACGGTATTGCCGGTACGTTCAGTTTCCTGTGGATCCTGTTCGCCGCCCTGGCGGTCGCCGCCAACGTGTATTTCCTGGTCGGAGCGGATCAGGAGCGGAGCCGGATGCTCGAGGCCCGCGCAGAGGGGATTCGCATCCCCGGGGATAGCGGCGTAGAGCCGCGCCGCCAGCGCGGCTTGGGATGACCGGGAATGACCCTCGGCTACGCTTCACCGCCGGGCTTATCGTGATGATCCGGCCAGCGCCACACCACCCACGCGGCCACGCAGAAGCAGACAAGCACGGTAAGGATGAGTTCCAACGCCCCTTGTATCGATGCCATCTTCTGGCCTCCTTGCCCCGGTCATGCCGGGGCATTTTTGCTGCCCTGATTGTAGCATGGCGGACCTCGTGCTCGCTGGCATTGCGACGGAAATTCCGGCATACTGAAACGTGTGCAGATCGCGCGCTGTGCGCGCGACGGAGGGCAGGGGGAGGCATGGCAGACACGATGGACCGCGGCGACGCGGCGGCTAGACCCGGGCGTATGCGCGTGCTCTGGGACTGGGTCTGGCCCATCTTGGTTGGGTGCGGGATCGCCTACGTCGTTCAGCGATGGGTGGTCGGGTTCGCCAACGTACCGAGCGGATCCATGTATCCCACCATTCCCAACCCGTGCACCATCGTCGTGAACCACATCGCGACGGAGTTTTTCCCGATTCGGCGCGGCGAGGTTGTCCTGTTTCCGGCGCCGGATGATCCAACGACCATCTACGTCAAGCGGGTGGTGGGAATGCCCGGTGAAACGGTGAGCATCCACGACGGGCACGTGTACATCAACGGCAAGGTGCTGAACGAACCCTATCTCAAGGTCCCCACCACGGGCGATTTCGGCCCGTATAAGGTTCCGGCCAACAGCTACTTCATGCTGGGCGATAACCGCGGGGATTCGGATGACAGCCGCTATTGGATACACAAGTTCGTCCCGCGGGCCAGCATACTCGGACGTGCGGACTTTGTGATCTGGCCGCTGTGGAAGGCGGGGCCGATACAGCAGTGAGGACCCGGCGGCGGGCGGCGTTGCTGCGGCGGGAGGCATGGACGGTGAAGGAAAGGCGCCACATGAAGATCAAGGAGATTGTCAGCCAGCACGAGATCGAAACGCAGGAAGAGTTGGTGCGTGCCCTTGAAGAGGCCGGCTTCCATGTGACGCAGGCGACCATCTCCAGGGATATCAAGGAACTCCAGTTGATCAAGGTCATTGGCAGCAATGGCCGGTACAAGTACGCCATCCCGGCCCAACCCGCGGTCGTGCCGGAGGAGGCGCTGCGGCGGAAAATCGCCGAGGTGTTTGTATCCGTGGCGCGGGCGGGTAATCTGATTGTCCTCAAGGTGATGCCGGGCAATGCGCATTCCGTCGGCGCAATGATTGACAACGTGGACATGCCGGGTCTGCTCGGCACCATCGCCGGAGACGATACACTGCTCCTTATCTGCCGGGACGAGGAAGCGGCTGTTCGGATCGAGACATGGCTGTCCTCGTGAGCAGGCTGGCGCTTTGGGCTGCAACCTTGGGTGACCCACCGCTACGCTCGACCGTGGCATCAAGTTTTGCGGAAATGAGGCGACGCACGAGATGAAGATCTACAATTCCATCCTGGACCTGGTTGGCAACACGCCTATCGTGAAGCTCAACCGTATTCCAGATCCCAACGGTGCATCTGTGTATCTCAAACTGGAATCGTTCAATCCTGCGGGCAGCGTCAAGGATAGGCCGGCGCTGAGGATGATCCAGCGCGCAGAGGAGCAGGGTCTGATCAAACCTGGGGAGAGCACCATCATCGAACCGACGTCTGGGAACACGGGGATTGGCCTGGCGATGGTGTGCGCAGCGAAGGGTTATCGTTGCGTGATCACCATGCCGGACAACGCCACCGAGGAGCGCGTCAAGATCCTGAAGGCCTATGGTGCTGAGGTTCACCTGACGCCGGCGGCGCAGCGCATGCAGGGCGCCATCGATGAAGCCAACCGGCTGGCGAAAGAGATTCCCGGCAGCTTCATCCCAATGCAGTTCGAGAACCCCGCGAACCCGGACGCGCATCGCGACACGACGGCCATCGAGATCTACGAGGCATTCGACGGTAAGCTGGACGTGCTGGTCTGCACAGCGGGCACGGGCGGTACGGTCACCGGCACGGGTGAAGTCCTGAAGCAGAAGATCCCGGGGTTGCGCATCTGTGTCGTCGAGCCCGCGGGATCGCCCGTATTGGCCGGCGGGAAGCCGGGGCCGCACAAGATCCCAGGAACGGGTCCGGGATTCATCCCGAAGATCCTGAATCGGAATATCTACGACGAGCTGCTGCACATCGAGGACCGGGACGCGGAGGAGATGGCGCGTCGTGTCGCGGCCGAGGAAGGCATCCTGATTGGGCCGTCGGGCGCCGCGTCCACCTTTTTCGCGGTGCAGATTGCCAAAAACCTGCCGAAGGATGCGCGCGTGCTCGCCATCGCGCCGGATTCGGGCGAACGTTACCTGTCGAGTGACCTGTTCCCGGTATGATGCTGCCGCACGGGAGGCGACGCTTGTGATTCGGAGCAACGGCCATGTGGTCCGGGCGCTGACGGTGGCGGGATCGGACAGCGGTGGCGGTGCAGGCATTCAAGCCGACCTGAAGGCCTTCGCCGCCTACGAAGTCTACGGTGCCTCTGTCATCACGGCGCTCACCGCGCAGAATACGCTGGGCGTACAGGGGGTCCGGGCGACGGACCCCGCCTTTGTGCGTGAGCAGTTGGATTCGGTGCTGTCCGACATTGGGGCCGACGCCATCAAGACGGGGATGCTGGCGACGGCGGAGATCACCGCAACAGTGGCGGACAGGCTGGCGCAGCATCCCGCGCCGCTGGTGGTCGATCCGGTGATGATGGCGAAGGGCGGAGAACCGCTGCTGGAACCGGACGCGCAGCACGCGCTGATCACGCGCTTGCTACCGCTGGCGACGGTGGTGACGCCCAACATCCCGGAGGCGTCCGCGCTATGGGGGCATCCCATTGAAAGCTGGGCGGATGCGCAACGGGCTGCCGAGGCCATCCTGGCGCGGGGGCCGTACGCCGTCATCATCAAGGGCGGCCACGCCCAGGTGAACTGGGGCCCCTTGGCGCCCGGCTGGGATGCCGAGACGTGGTCGGTGGATCTGCTGTTTGACGGACAGACATGGACGTGGTTGGCGGCACGGAGGGTACCCAGTCGAAAAACGCACGGCACAGGGTGCACCTTCTCCGCGGCCATGGCGGCGGCACTCGCGCGATTGGCGCCGGGTGAACGACGCCCGCAGGCGGATCTGCTGGTACGAGCGGCGGCGAGTGCCAAGGCGTATGTGCACGAGGCCATCGCCGCTGCGGCGGATTGGGATGTCGGCGCGGGCCATGGGCCGACAGACCATTCGGTGTCACCGCGGATTCCGGATCACCTGCCGGCGGGTGGGAAGTATCGCTGGCAGGGCACGAGTTGGGCGCGTGAGGACGCAGGAGGGGGATGCAGGTGATGCGTACAGGCGCAGATTGGGGCGAGCGGTGCGCCGACTGGCTGCGGCGCGTTCGGGAGACCCGCCCGCTGGTCCACAACATCACGAATTGGGTCGTGACCAACATCGCGGCCAACGCGCTGCTCGCCGTGGGTGCCTCGCCGGTGATGGCGTATGCGCGGCGGGAGGTGGCGGACATGGCGCGCATCAGCGCTGCGCTGGCGCTGAACATGGGGACGCTGGACGAGCCGACGGTGGAAGCGATGCTGCTCGCGGGTCGCGCCGCCGCTGAAGCTGGCGTGCCCATCGTGTTTGACCCTGTGGGTGTCGGCGCCACGCCCTACCGTACGGAGACCGCCCGGCGTATTCTCGACACCCTGCCGCTCGCTGTGCTGCGCGGCAATGCGGGGGAGATGGGCGTGCTGCTGGGTGCGGGCGGCGCGGTGAAAGGCGTCGACAGCGCCGGGGCGGCGTCGGGTTTACCGGACGCGCTCGCCAACTACGCGCGCCGGGCAGGGTGCGTCACCGTGGCCACCGGCGCGGAGGATTGGGTCAGCGATGGTACTCACACGCTGAAGCTGGCCAACGGTCATCCCTTGCTCGCCGCCATCACGGGCTCGGGCTGCATGTTGACTGCCGTGATTGGCGGCTTTGTCGGCGCCGCCGGTCGCCACCCTTCGCGCGAGGCGGTGCTCGAAGCGACCGTGGCCGCCATCACCGTGTACAACGTCGCGGCGGAGCTTGCGGCTGAACGCGCCCAGGGTCCGGGCAGCTTTCAGGCCGCATTGTTCGACGCGCTCTACGCCGTGACACCGGAACAGGTGGCGGAGCGGGCCAGGATGGAGGAAGTGAGCGAATGACAGACCGTGATCGGCTGCTGCGTGGCCTGCGCGTGTATGTGGTGACCGACGAGCGGCCGGATGCAGAGAGCCTGCTGCAGGTGGTGGAGGCCGCGCTCGCAGGCGGTGCGACGGCCATCCAGCTTCGTCGGAAACAGGAGTTGGGGCGCCGCTTTGTCGATCTCGGCCGCGCCATCCGCCGCCTGACAGCCGAGGCGGGGGCGCTGTTCTTCGTGAATGATCGCGTGGATGTGGCCGCCATCGTCGATGCGGACGGCGTACACGTGGGGCAAGAGGATATCTCCTGCCAGGATGCGCGGCGGCTTCTCGGGCCGGGCAAGTGGATCGGCGTATCGGCTGAAACCGTCGAGGAGGCGTTGCAGGCAGAGCGGGACGGTGCGGACTATCTCGGCGTGGGTGCCGTGTATCCGACCCAGTCGAAACCCGATGCCGGCTACACGGGCTTGGACGGCCTGCGCCAGATCCGCGCGGCCGTGCGGATTCCGGTGGTGGCCATCGGCGGCATCGATGCATCGCGCGCGCCGGAGGTCATGGCGACGGGAGCGGACGGTGTGGCGGTGGTATCCGCCGTCATGAGCGCGCCCGACCCGCGCCAGGCCGCGGCAGACTTGGTCCGCCTGTGGCAGGGTCGCGGTTGATGGGGCGGATCGGGCGGCCATCACGGTGCACCTTCAGAGACCCAGACGCCGCTGGCGACGCGCGAGCAGGCGCAGCGTCTCGAGGCCGTAGATGATCAGCGCGGCGCTGATCAGCTTGGCCAGATGCCACGTGGTGTGCAGCACGGGATGCATATCGAACCACGCGTCGGGCATGGGCAAGAACGATGCGACGAGCAGCACCAGTCCCAGATAGGCGAGCAGCGTGGCACGCAGTGCGGACTTCTTCACGGCGTAACCCCCGCTTCCGCCTCGTCGCTGAAGGCCATGGGTTGATGGACCCACCAGGCGGTCTGGAGCCCAAACAACCCGCCGGCCAGGAGAAACAACAGGTGCGACAGATAATGGTGGAGTTCGCTCTGCATCGCCCATGCCTGCACACCGGGCCATTCGGCCGCAATCAGACACAGTACGGCCAGGACAACGGTGCTCGGAATATACCGCATCAAGGCAACTCCTTTCTGTTCTTGAAATAGGAAGGAAAGCGTTTTTATATTCTCGTTATGGACCGGTTGCAAGCTTTCTAAACACTGCCAGAGTGCTGCAGAGAACGGAGTCGAGACGATGTACCGGAGCGAATTCTCGCCGTTTCTGGAGTTCAGCCGTGAAGAGTGGGCGCATCTGCGGTTGTCCACCCCGCTTCCGCTGTCCGAAGCGGACCTCAGCCGCATTCACAGCATCAATGAACGCATCTCCCTGGAGGAAGTGGCACAAATCTATCTGCCACTTTCCCGACTGCTCAACCTGTACGTGTCGGGCACGCAGCAGTTGTACAAGATCACCCAGGCGTTCCTCGGGAGCATTGTCCATCAGGTACCGTACATCATCGGCATCGCGGGGAGCGTGGCCGTGGGCAAGAGCACCACGGCACGTATCATCCAGGCGCTACTCAGCCGCTGGCCCAACCACCCGAAGGTGGACCTCGTGACGACGGACGGCTTTCTGTATCCGAACCGCGTGCTCGAGGAGCGCGGTTTGATGAAGCGCAAGGGATTTCCGGAAAGCTACGACGTGCGCAGCCTGATCCGGTTCCTGATGGAGGTGAAATCGGGCGCGCCGGAGGTGCGGGTGCCGGTGTATTCGCATCTGGTGTACGACATCGTACCGGGGGAGTACCAGGTCATTCGGCGCCCGGATATCCTGATTGTCGAGGGGTTGAATGTGCTGCAGACCCCGCGCGACGGCAACCCCAACCATGTGCCGAGGATATACGTCTCGGACTTCTTCGACTTTTCCATCTATGTACATGCGGAGGAAGCGCTGATTGAGCGGTGGTACGTGGAGCGGTTCCATCTGTTGCGGCATACGGCCTTCCGCAATCCGCAGTCGTATTTTCACCGCTATGCCGGGTTGACCGAGGAGGAGGCGGAGCAGACAGCGCTTGGCATCTGGCGCGAGATCAACGGGCCCAATCTGCGCGAGAACATCTATCCGACCTGGCCACGCGCCCGGCTGATCCTTGAGAAGGGTCCCAACCACGCCGTGCAGCGCGTGTGGCTGCGCAAGCTGTGACAAAGCCCAGCCATCCGCGTCACAGGACCGGTTGGCGGAACTTCCCGACCACTTCGGTCGTGTCCAACACCGTAATGAACGCCTGGGGGTCCACCTCCAGCGCGAGCTCACGCAACTCCGGCACCTCCAGGTGAGTGAGCACGCACATCAGGACGCTGGTGGCGTGGCCGGTGTAGGCGCCGCTCGCCGCCACCAGCGTGCTGCCTCTTCCCAACCGCTCGCCGATGCGCCTTGAGATCTCCGTCGCCTTACTGCTGACAATCAGCACGGTTTTGCGGTGCTGGAAGTGCAGGAGCGAATTCACCACGCGGGCGGAGGCGAACAGCGCGACGAGTGTGTACAGCCCTGCGTCCACCCCGAAGAAGCCCATGGAGAGCAGTACAACGACCACGTTCAGGGCGAACGAAATGCCGCCGACGCTCTTGCCTGTGAGGCGGTTGAGCACCAGGCTGAGAATGTCCGTGCCACCTGTGGAACCGCCGGCGCGGAAGACGATGCTGCTGGAGATCCCCAGCAGGACGCCGGCGTAGATGCTGAGCAGCAGCGGATCCTGGGGCAGTGCCAGATTGCGAATACGCACCACGTCTGTGAACACGGAGAAGCTGAGAATGCCGACGCCCGTGAGGGCGATGAAGCGTCGCCCGAGAAAGCGGTAGCCGAGCAGGAAGAGCGGGATGTTGAGCAGAAAATACAGCGTGCCCATGCCGATCCCGGTGAAGTGACCCATCAACTGCGCAATACCGGTCACGCCACCGGCCAGGATGTGGGCGGGTGTCATGAACTCATTCACCGCGATGGAACCCACGAAAGTGCCCGCGAGGATCAGCAGGATGCGCAGCAGGAACCCCGCGAACGAACGCTGGTTTTGATAGAGCATCCGGTCGACGTCGAAACGCCGGCTCAGGTCGGTCACGGCGCAACCTCCTCGTCGTTTAACGAGGTGTATAATAGGGCTAACTGTGCCCATCGTCAATGCGGAGGGTCTGCCTGGTGGCGACAAAGCACGAACAGATCCTTGAATATATCAAATCCCTGCCGGTCGGCAGCCGCATTTCTGTGCGCGGTATCGCCCGCGACCTGTCCGTGTCGGAAGGCACCGCGTACCGGGCCATCAAGGATGCGGAACTGCAGGGATTGGTCAGCTCGATGGAACGCATCGGGACGGTGCGGATCGAGCGGCAGCAGAAGAAGAACATCGAACGATTGACGTTCGCCGAGGTCGTCAACATTGTCGAGGGAACGGTGCTGGGCGGCCATGAGGGATTGCACAAGACCTTGCACAAGTTCGTGATCGGCGCCATGCAACTCGAGGCCGCCGTTCGCTACATCGAGCCCGGCAGCCTGATGATTGTCGGCAATCGCGAGCAGGTGCAGCGGACCAGCCTGGAGCACGGAGCGGCGGTGCTGATCACGGGCGGCTTCGACGCACCGGAGGACGTGGTGCGGCTGGCTGACGAACGGCAGTTGCCGCTGATCTCCTGCGCCTACGACACCTTTACGACCGCAGCGCTGATCAACCGTGCCATCTACGACCGCCTGATCAAAAAGGATATTCTCTTCGTCGAGGACGTCGTGGGCCGGCAGGATCTGACCGTCCTGTACCGCCACCAGAAGGTGCGCGATTACTTCAACCTGGTGGATCAAACCGGTCACGCCCGCATCCCCGTCGTGGATGATCATTTCCGATTGGTCGGCATCGTCACGGCGCGCGACGTGGCGGAAGCGGACCCCGAGGATCCCATCGAGGTCCACATGTCGCGCAATCCGTACACCGTGACGCTGAAGACGACGGTGGCCTCGGCAGCCCACCGCATGGTGTGGGAGGGCATCGAGCTGCTGCCGGTCGTCCAGAACCGCAAGCTCGTGGCCGTGATCAGCCGGCAGGACGTGATCCGGGCGCTGCAGTACATGAACCGCCAACCCCAGGTGGCTCAGACCCTGCATGACCTGATCCTTCAGGGCTTTGAGGAGATTCGAAACGACGACCGGTCGCTCTCCCTCGTCGGTGAGGTCACGCCGCAGATGACGTCCACGGTGGGTACGCTGGCGACGGGCCCGCTGACGGCGCTGATTGAGAGTTGTGCGGTGCTGTGCGTACAGCGGACGCGCCACGTGGAGATGGTGGTCGAGAACCTGACCCTGTATGCCATCAAGCCGATCTCGGTGGACACACGGATTGAGGTCCGCGCGCGGCTGCTGGACTTCGGCCGCCGATTCGCGAAGGTCGATGTGGAGGTCCTGGAGGGGACAGAGCGCATGGCGAAGGCCCTCCTGACCACGCAACTGCTGGAGAGGTGAGCGGATTGGCCGGGTTTGTGCACCTGCATGTGCACAGTGAATACTCGCTGCGGGAGAGTACCCTGCGGCTGCCGGACCTGGTGCGGCGGGCGGTCGAGATGAACATGCCCGCCGTTGCCGTCACCGACAGCGATGGCCTGTACGGTGCCATTCAGTTCTACACGCTGGCGCGGGAGGCGGGTGTGAAGCCCATCCTCGGGGTGCAGCTGCGACTGGCGCCCTGGCGGTCGGATGAGGGCGCCGCGACCAGCGGCGGGCCTGGTGCGCCAAACCTGCGTCCGGACGCCTTCGACAGCGCGGTGCTGCTGGCCGAATCATTCACCGGGTATCGCCACCTGGTGCAGCTGGTGACCCTCGCGCACAGGCGCGAGCGGCTGCCGTACGTTTGCGTGGACGAGGTGGCGGCGCGTGCATTGGGCGTGATCGGCCTCATTGGCGGAGGGGAGTCCGCCATCCTCAAGGCGCTGTCGGCGGGGGATGAAGCCGCGGCCGAATCATGGCTGCGGCGGTGGCAGGCCGCCATCCCTCCCCGGTCGCTGTACGTGGACGTGCAGGACCATCACCTGGCGTGGGAGCGGCGCGGATTGCCCGCGCTGATCCGGCTGGCGCGTCGGCACGGCTTACCGCTGGTGGCGACCAACGACGTCCATTACGCGGACCCCGACGATGCACCCATCCAGCGGGTGCTGGCGGCCATCGAGGGGCGAGAGGGGCTCGAGGGAGACCGGTACCACCTCGCGTCCCCGGACGAGATGACGCGCCGCTTTGCCAAGCTACCGGAAGCGGTCGCGTCCACGTTGGAGATTGCCGAACGCTGCGACCTCACGCTGCCGCTCGGCGAGCTTCGGCTCCCGCGGTACCCGGTACCGGAGGGGGAGAGCGCCGGTGCGGTGCTTCGCCGGGCGGCGGAAGAGGGCGCGCGCCGGCGCTACGGCGCGCTGACCGAGGAAGTGCGGCAGCGTCTCGATTACGAACTCGACATCATTGAGCGTCTCGGCTTCGCCGACTACTTCCTCGTCGTCGCGGACTTTATCCGCTACGCCCATCGGCAGGGCATCTCCACCGGGCCCGGTCGCGGTTCCGCCGCCGGCAGCCTGGTGGCGTACGCGCTCCGCATCACCGACGTGGATCCCCTGGCGCACAAGTTATTGTTTGAGCGCTTTCTGAATCCCGAACGCGTGTCCTGGCCGGACATCGACACCGATTTCGAGTATGAGCGCCGCGGTGAGGTGATCCGCTATGTGGTCGAGCGCTACGGCGCCGACCGCGTGGCGCAGATTGGCACCTTCGGCACGTTGGCCGCGCGTGCAGCGCTCCGCGACGCCGGGCGTGCGCTGGGAGCGCCGGCGAAAGTGGTGGACAGCCTGGCACGGCGCGTACCCTCGACGCCAGGGATCACCTTGTCGCAGGCGCTTGCGCAGGTGCCGGCGTTGCGTGAGCAGCTGGACCAGGACCCGGATGCCCGGCGCGTTTGGCAGGCGGCCGCAGCACTGGAAGGACTTCCTCGGCACACCTCGGTGCATGCGGCGGGCGTGGTGATCTCGCCGGAGCCGCTGACGGACTTGGTCCCCGTGGTCCCCGGCGCGGACGGTATCCCCGTCACGCAGTACGCCATGGAGGACATCGAGCGCCTCGGTCTCGTCAAGATGGACTTTCTCGGTCTGCGGACCCTGACGCTGATTGACACGGTGGTCGCGAGCGTCGCCCGTCGCGGTAAGGGGCGCATCGACTGGCGCCGAATTCCGACGGACGATCCCGCCACCTACGAGATGCTCGGCCGCGGCGAGACGGAGGGCTGCTTCCAGCTCGAATCGACGGGGATGCGGCGCGTGCTGCGCGATCTCCAGCCCACCCAGCTGGATGATCTCGTGGCCGTGATCTCACTGTATCGCCCCGGGCCGATGGAGAACATTCCGGCGTTCATCGCCGCCCGCCACGGGCGGACCCCCGTGCGTTATCCGCATCCGGACCTGGAACCCATCCTGAAGGATACGTACGGGGTCATCGTGTACCAGGAGCAGATCATGCAGATTGCCGCGCGCATGGCGGGCTTCTCGCTGGGCGAAGCGGATCTGTTGCGGCGCGCGGTGAGCAAGAAAAAGCGGGAGGTGCTGGATGCCGAGCGATCCCGCTTCGTCGCCGGGTGCATCGCCCGCGGCTACGCCGAGGAGACGGCGCACGAGGTGTACGACCTGATTGTGCGTTTCGCCGATTATGGGTTCAACCGTTCACACGCCGCAGCTTACGCCGTGTTGGCGTTCCGCACCGCGTACCTGCGCGCGCACCATCTGCCGGATTTTCTCGCCGCACTGCTGACGATGTCGATGGGGTCCGCCGAGAAGACGGCGGAGTACATCCGCGATGCGCGCCGGCATGGCATCCGCGTGCTCCCACCCAACGTCTTGACCAGCGCGCCGAACTATGTGGCGCTCTCCGACCAGGAGATCCTCACCGGGCTGCTGGCGGTTCGCGGTGTCGGAACAGCGGTTGTCGACGCCATCCTGGACGCGCGTCGCGAGGGGCCATTCACGTCGCTCGTCGACTTTCTGCAACGCGTCAACCCGCGCGCCGTCAACCGCAAGGCGGTGGAGAGCCTCCTCGAGGCAGGTGCATTGGCGCCCCTCCTGCCGGATCATGTGTCACCGAAGGCGGCCCTGCATATCCTGGAGCAAGCTTACGAGTCGGCGCAGTGGCATCGTCATACCACGGGTGCCATCGGCCTCGCGCTGGACGGCGGTGATGAAGCGCTGTACATCCGTGTGGACGAACGGTTCGTGCAGGCCGGGGGCTTGGCGCGCCTGCGGGATCTGCTCAGCGGGCGGCCCGGTGATGTGCCGGTGGTCCTGTATGATGCTTCTCGGCGCAGTCTGCGTCTGCTCCCCGAGCGATACCGCGTGTCCATCTCACCGGAGTTGATCAGTGTGCTCGAGGATTGGGTCGGCATGGGCAATGCCCGTATGGGGCGTCTGCCGGCGTCGGCCAGAAGCACGGCGCGGGATGCCGGCCGGATGGTGAAGGAGGAGTGACCCTTGTATCAGGAAGTGGTCGCGGCGCTGCGCGAGCGCGGCGTGGAGATTGACGACATTGCGGAAATTGTGTTGACATTGCAAAGGCCGTATCACCCAGAACTCAGCCTGGCCGCCTGCCGTGAGAGCGTGGTGCAGGTGCTGCATAAGCGCGAGGTGCAACACGCGGTGCTCACGGGCATCGCCCTCGACGTTCTTGCGGAAAAGAGGTTGCTCCCGCAGCCGCTGCAGGCCATCATGGAGCGCGATGAACCGCTGTACGGCGTGGACGAGGTGCTCGCGTTGGCCGTGACCAACGTGTACGGGTCCATCGGACTGACCAACTTCGGTTATCTCGACAAGACGAAGATGGGCGTGATTGGCAAACTCAACAATCACGGCTCGCAGATCCACGTGTTCTTGGACGATCTCGTGGCCAGCATCGCCGCCTCCGCCTCCGCGCGCATCGCGCACCAGCTGGAGGGCGGCGGAACCCCGTGACGCGAGCGTGTTCTCGCGTCCGTGTGCATCAAATGATCCGAACCATGCTATAATTCGATCAATCGAACGTCCGGGCCTTGCGCCCGCGGCGCGGGATGCCCACGCGATGAAAGGAGCGGAACGGGATGGCGCTGCGCGAGGATGCGTTGGAACTGCACCGAAGCCGCCAGGGGAAGCTGGCGGTGCAGCCGAAGGTGAAGGTTGAGAATGCGGCGGACCTCAGCCTCGCCTATTCGCCGGGCGTGGCGGAACCTTGCAAGGAGATCTACCTGCAACGGGAACGGGTGTACGAGTACACCGCCAAGGGCAATCTGGTGGCGGTGGTGACCAACGGTACGGCCGTGCTCGGACTGGGCAATATCGGCGCGCACGCGGCCATCCCGGTGATGGAGGGTAAGTGCGTGCTGTTTAAGGCGTTTGCGGGTGTGGATGCGGTGCCCATCTGCCTCAACACCGAGGACCCGGACGAGGTGGTCCACGCCGTGCACCTGTTGGAGCCGCAGTTCGGGGGGATCAACCTGGAGGACATCGCGGCGCCGCACTGCTTCGAGATTGAGGAGCGCCTCAAACGGGAACTCGATATTCCGGTGTTTCACGATGATCAGCATGGGACGGCCATCGTCACCCTGGCCGCTTTGATCAACGCGCTGAAGGTCGTGGACAAGCGGATCCAGGAGATCCGGGTGGTCGTGAACGGCGCAGGGGCGGCGGGCATCGCCACCGTCAAGCTGCTGCTCACGGCCGGTGTACGGCACATCATCCTGTGCGACACGCGCGGCGCCATCTACGAGGGCCGGACGGAAGGCATGAACGCCGTGAAGGAGCTTGTCGCCCGCAACACCAACCTCGAGCGGCAGCGTGGCACCCTCGCCGAGGTGATCCGCGGCGCGGATGTGTTCATTGGATTGTCTGCGGCGGGGGCGTTGACCGGCGAGATGGTCCGGTCGATGAACGAGGACCCCATCATCTTCGCGATGGCGAATCCAGATCCGGAGATCCACCCGGAGGAGGCGCTGGCCCTCGGGGCGCGTGTGGTCGGGACGGGCAGATCAGACTATCCCAACCAGGTCAACAATGTGCTGGCCTTCCCCGGCATTTTCCGCGGCGCGCTGGACACGCGCGCCACCGCCATCACGGAAGATATGAAGGTGGCGGCAGCGCACGCCATCGCCGCGCTGGTCAGCGACGACGAGCTGCGTCCCGATTACATCCTGCCCAAGCCGTTTGACCCGCGGGTGGCTCCGGCCGTGGCGGCCTCCGTGGCGCAGGCGGCCATGGACGCGGGGCTGGCTCGCACTAGGGTGTCCGCCGCCGAGGTGGCGGAGCGGACGCGGGCGATGGCAAGCATCCGCTGAGGCGCGATGAACGTTCGCTTCATGCAGGTGGGGCGGGGCGGGCAGCCGCCGCCCGTCTGCCGCGCCCGCGGTGGGGGAGGGGACGCCCCTTTCTTGCCCGCGCTTGTACATACATGCTATGATCCGGCATAGACTCGCTATGGGTTCGTGATGAACGAGGACCGGAGGAGATTCCGCATGTGGACGGTCATCTACATTGCGCAATCAGACAAGCAGGCGGAGACGATTCGCGAACGGCTATCCGGTGAGGGTTTTCTCGTGAAAGTCCGCCCGGTCAGCGTGGCGCGTCAACAGTACGAAATCCTGGTCCCTGAGAGCGAGCTCGACGAGGTGCAGGAAGTGCTCAAGGACGTCTTGCACTCCGCGTACTGAGGACGAGGTGACACGGTGCTTAAGGACCTGTTCCAAAAGAAGCGTCAGTATGCGACGCTGGGCGCCCCCGAGACGGCGCCCGCGCGTGTGTCTGCCGCGAGATCGGAAAAGACCGACCAGATCCCGCAGGGACTCGTGAACAAGTGTCAGACGTGCGGGGCGCTGCTGATCGCGAAGGAGCTCCAGAAACACCTGTACACCTGCCCAAACTGCGACTACCACTTTCCGCTCGACGCACCCACGCGGATCCAGGTGACGCTGGACGAAGGAGCCTTCTTCGAATACGATGCGGGGCTGACGTCGGCGGATCCGCTGCCGTTTCCCGGGTACGCCGATAAGCTGCGCCGGGCGCAGCAGGCCAGCGGTCTGCGGGAAGCGGTCGTGACCGGCGAGGGGACGCTCGACGGACATCCGGTTGTGATTGGCGTCATGGACTCGCGCTTCATCATGGGCAGCATGGGTTCGGCCGTCGGCGAGAAGATTGCGCGTGCGATGGAGCGGGCGGCGGAAAAGCGCTATCCGCTGATCCTGTTCACCGCTTCGGGCGGCGCGCGCATGCAGGAGGGTATCCTGTCGTTGATGCAGATGGCCAAGACAAGCGCAGCGCTGCGCCGCTTGTCGGACGCGGGGGTGCTGTTCGTGTCCGTGATCACGCATCCCACCACCGGGGGCGTGAGCGCCAGCTTTGCCAGCCTGGGCGACATTATCCTCGCCGAACCCGGGGCGCTGTTCGGGTTTGCGGGTCGGCGCGTGATCGAGCAAACCATTCGCCAGAAACTTCCGGATGATTTTCAGACCGCCGAGTTCAATCTCAAGCACGGCATGGTGGATAAGGTGGTGCATCGCAAGGAACTGCGGCCCACGCTGTCCCTGATCCTGCGCGTGCACAGCGGACGGGGGTGGGCGGATGGCCGGTGAACTGGAGTTTGAACGCCCCATCGTCGAGCTGAGGGCGAAGATTGAGGAACTGCGCCGCTTCACCAGCGAGAGCGGCGTGGACCTGTCGGATGAGATCCAAAAGCTCGAGGCTCGGCTGGAGGAGCTCACCGAGAGCATCTACGCCAATCTGACGCCGTGGCAGCGCGTGCAATTGGCGCGTCAACCGGGACGACCGACGACGCTGGACTATATCCGTGGGATCTGCGAGGAGTTCGTGGAACTGCACGGGGACCGCAATTTCCGGGATGATCCTGCCGTAGTCGGCGGCATCGGCCTGGTGGATGGCCGGCCCATCACGCTGATTGGTACGCAGAAGGGCAAGGACACCAAGGACAACATCCACCGCAACTTCGGCATGGCGCATCCGGAGGGCTACCGAAAGGCGCTGCGGCTGATGAAGCAGGCGGAGAAGTTTGGCCGGCCGGTGGCGTTGTTCATTGATACCGCGGGCGCCTATCCGGGCGCATCCGGGGAGGAGCGCGGTCAGAGTGAAGCGATTGCGCGCAACCTCATGGAAATGGCGGGACTGCGCGTGCCGACGGTGTGTTTTGTCACCGGCGAGGGTGGCAGCGGGGGCGCGCTGGGACTGGGTGTGACGGACAGGATCTACGTGCTGGAGTACGCCTGGTATTCTGTGATTGCTCCCGAATCCGCGGCAGCGATTCTGTGGCGCGACAGCGCGCAGGCGCCACGGGCCGCGGAGACGATGCGGATCACCGCGCCGGACCTCGTTGCGCTCGGCATCGCGGACGAACTGATCCGGGAGCCGCGCGGGGGTGCGCAAAAGGATCCGGCGGCGATGATTCGGACGGTGCGCGGCAAGCTGGTGAGCGCACTCGAGGAACTGTCGGCGCTCTCCGTTGATGAACGGCTGGCAAGGCGGTACGATAAATACAGGAAGATGGGTGTGTTTGTGGAGGCGTGATCCGCCGGAGTGCGCCCGCTGAAGGCGCTGCCGGCGATGACGCCGGCATCTTTTGTATTTGTGGGACGTCGTTGGTCCCGACGGGACAAAATGCGTCAAGCAAACCGGGGTGTCAAGGACCGGACGGGGGTGCAAGGCATGCGGAAGATTGGAGTGCTCACCAGCGGCGGTGATGCGCCGGGGATGAACGCGGCCATCCGTGCGGTGGTCCGAACCGCCATCTATCATGGGATGGAGGTTGTCGGCATCCGGCGTGGTTACAGCGGCTTGTTGAACGAAGAGCTCGAGCCGCTCAACATCGGTTCCGTAGCGGATATTATCCAACGCGGTGGCACCATCCTATACACGGCGCGGTGCGAGGCGTTCAAGTCCGCGGAGGGCCAGCAGCAAGGTCTGGAGATCCTGCGGCGGCATGGCATCGAGGGCTTGATTGTGATTGGCGGTGATGGTTCCTTCCGCGGTGCGCAGGCGCTGCACCGGCTGGGCATGCCGACCATTGGCATCCCCGGAACCATCGACAACGATATTCCGTTGTGTGATCAGACCATCGGCTTTGATACAGCCATTAACACGGCCATCGAGGCGATTGACAAAATCCGAGACACCGCCACGTCCCATGACCGCACGTACGTGGTGGAGGTCATGGGCCGACACGCCGGGGATATCGCTCTGCTGGCGGGCCTGGCGGGTGGCGCGGAATCCATCCTGATTCCCGAGCAGCCGTATCGAATGGAGGACATCGTCGCCAAATTGGAGCGCGGTGTGGCGCGCGGCAAAAAGCACTCCATCATCCTGGTGGCGGAGGGTGCGGCGTCGGGGATCGAGATCGGCAAATATTTGACCGAGCATACCGGCTTCGAGGTGCGCGTGACCGTTCTGGGACACATTCAGCGCGGCGGGGCGCCGACCGCCCGAGACCGGGTACTGGCCAGTCAACTCGGCGCCTATGCGGTGGAGCGCCTGCGCGCAGGGGAGACCGGCAAAATGGTGGCGACGCTGCACGGCACGCTGCATGCCCCCGATTTCGACGCGGTGTTCACCACGCCGCGCCAGCCGGATTTGCGCCTGTACGATTTGGCGGACATGCTGTCCATCTGAGGGCTTGACAGTGAGCAATGGACGGGAGATGAAGGCATGAGACGGACCAAGATTGTGTGCACGATTGGACCGGCGAGCGAATCCCCGGAGATGTTGCGCGAGATCATCCGGGCCGGCATGGATGTGGCGCGGCTGAACTTTTCGCACGGCACCTACGACGAGCACCGCACTCGCATCGAGCGCATCCGGGCGGCGGCGGCGGACGTCGGCAAGCACGTCGGCATCATGCTCGACATCAAGGGACCGAAGATCCGGACCGGACGTGTCGAAGGCGGGCAGGTCGAATTGGCGGAGGGCCAGATCATCCGCCTGACCGCCGAGCCGCTGGAGGTGGGAACGGCCGAGCGGATCTCCATCTCGTACCCCGGCCTGGTGGAGGATGTGCATCCCGGTGCGCCTATCCGCATCGATGACGGGCTGATTGGACTGGTGGTCGAGCGCGTGGAAGGGCAGGACATCATCTGCCGCGTGACCAACGGTGGGGTCCTCAAGGACCGCAAGGGCATCAACGTACCGGGTGTGACGCTGCGCATCCCTGGCATCACGGAGAAAGACGTCGCCGATATCCGGTTCGGGATTGAGCAGGGGGTGGACTTCATCGCCGCCTCGTTCGTGCGCAAGGCGGCGGACGTGCTGGAAGTCCGGCGGTTGCTCGAGGAGGCCGGGTATGAGGCGGATATCATCGCCAAGATCGAGACCCAGGAAGCGCTCGACCGGCTGGAGGAGATCATCGAAGTTGCCGACGGCCTGATGGTGGCGCGGGGGGATTTGGGGGTCGAAATTGCTACCGAAGACGTGCCCCTGGCGCAAAAGCGCATGATCATGCTGTGCAACCGCGCGGGCAAGCCGGTGATCACCGCCACGCAGATGCTGGATTCCATGCAGCGCAACCCGCGGCCGACGCGCGCGGAGGCATCGGATGTGGCGAACGCCATCTTCGACGGAACGGATGCCATCATGCTCAGCGGGGAAACGGCGGCCGGCAAATACCCACTCGAAGCTGTGCGGACGATGGCGCGCATCGCGGAGCGGGCTGAGCAGGCGCTGCAGGCGCACGAGGTACCGGACCGACGCGCGACGCTTGTGGAGAAGACGGTGACGGACGTGATTGGTCACGCGGTGCAGACCATGGCGGCGGATCTAGGACCGTCGGCCATCATCGCCGCGACGGCGTCCGGCCACACGGCGCGCATGATCTCGAAGCACCGTCCGGCCACGGGGATCATCGCCGCCACGCCGGATGAACGCGTGGCGCGCCGACTGACGGTCAGTTGGGGCGTGTACCCGGTGGTCATTCCGGACGTGACCGACACCGACGCTTTGCTGGAGGCGGCGGTGCAGGGGGCACTCGAGAGCGGCTTGGTGAAGCGGGGCGATCTCGTCCTCATCGTCGCGGGCGTACCCGTCGGTCAGCGCGGCACCACCAACCTGGTGAAGGTGCACACTATCGGCGATGTGCTGGTGCAGGGTCAGGGCATCGGTCAGCGCGCCGTCAGCGGAACGGCGGTCGTCTCGACTCGCGTCGAGGATCTTGTGTCGCGCGTACGGCCCGGCGACATCCTGGTGACGACCACCACCGACAGGGACGTGGTGCCTGCCATGGAGCGCGCAGCGGCCATCATCACGGAGGAAGGCGGCCTCACGTCGCACGCGGCGGTGGTGGGGCTCAGTCTGGGGAAGCCCGTGATTGTCGGAGCACAGGGCGCGCTGGCGCGGATCCAGGACGGCGCTGTGATCACGGTGGATCCGCTGCGAGGACTGGTGTACAGCGGTCGCGCGCAGGTATTGTGACACCATCGCGCGTGCCGAGCGCGGCGTTGTGGCATCCCCGGACACCAGCCCGCCACGCGGATGCCGTGCCAAGCACCCCCAGCGTCGCGTAGCGTACCAGTGAACTCATCGTTCATCACTGGACAAGGGGGTCTTGGTCATGAGCATCATCCTGGCGAGCCTGGGTATGAAGGTCGCGTTGTGGATTGTCATGATCCTCGTCGGTCTGACCATCCTCGCGCATCTGATCCGAGGACTGCGCGGCTCCAAGGCCATGGGCGAGCTGGCGGAGTGCATCACCCGGCCCGTGTTGCTGGATCTGTTGCCGCTGCTCTTGTTGGCGCTGCTGACGCGTGCGGACCCGACGCATGTGCTGGTCCTCATCTGGTACTACCTGGCGGCTCTGTTTATCGCGCTGCACCGGTTGCTGCAGCTCGGTGAGTTGCTGCGCCGGCGGTGAGACCGTTCAGGCAAGGTGGCGCCGCACCTTCGTACAGAGGGCGGCGCTTTGCATTTGCAGTGGCCGGAGCGAAGCCGCTATAATGGAGCAAGACTTTCAACGTTCGGCGACGGTGCATGCGCCGTCGCATGGAGAAACGCGACGAAGGGGAAGAGTACGCACGCGACGGCTCCCCAGAGAGCCGGGGAGGGTGGAAACCCGGCGAGTGCGACGTGCGGAATGGGCCCTGGAGCGCGTCCGCTGATCCGCCTGTGGCGGGGTAGGCGGATGGGGCGCCCCCCTTACCGGGCATGCCGCATCTCGGGCGGCAGAGAGTGCAGGCACGGTGTGTGCCTGAACATGGGTGGCACCGCGGACCCTCCGTCCCATCGCTGATGGGGCGGATTTTTTTATTCCACGGTTCGCATGGCGGAAGGAGGCCATCTGAGATGAAACGTGTTTTAAGCGGGATTCAACCGAGCGGCACGCTGACTATCGGCAACTATCTGGGGGCGATGAAGCACTTTGTCGAGCTGCAGGATGAGGCGGATTGCCTGTTCTGCATCGTGGATCTGCACGCCATCACGGTTCCGCAGGATCCGCAGGAACTGCGCCACAACAGCCGCAGCCTGGCGGCGCTATACCTGGCGGCGGGGATTGATCCCAAGAAATCCGTCCTGTTCGTGCAGTCGCACGTGCCCGCCCACGCGGAGTTGGGCTGGATCCTCCAGTGCATCGCTTACTACGGCGAACTCAGCCGTATGACCCAGTTCAAGGACAAGGCCAGTCGGCACGAGGTGGTCACGGCCGGGTTGTTCACGTATCCCGCGCTGATGGCGGCCGACATTCTGCTCTACCAGGCGGACCTGGTGCCGGTGGGTGAGGATCAGAAACAGCACCTGGAGCTGACGCGGGATGTGGCGGAGCGTTTCAACAGCCGCTTCGGCGAGACCTTCGTCATCCCGGAACCGATGATCCCGAAGGTTGGCGGGCGCATCATGAGCCTTGAGGATCCCTCGAAAAAGATGAGCAAGAGCGATGCCAGCGAGGGCGCGTACATCTCTATGCTGGACGATCCCGACGTCATCCGCCGCAAGATCATGCGCGCCGTCACCGACTCGGAGCGCGAGGTGCGCTATGACCCGGAGCGTAAGCCCGCCATCTCGAATCTGCTCACCATCTTTTCCTTGTTCTCGGGTCGGTCCATCGAGGACTTGGAGAAGGAGTATCACGACGCGGGTTACGGCACCTTCAAGAAGGCGCTGGCGGAGGTTGTCGTGGAAGCACTGCGTCCCATCCAGCAACGCTATCACGAATGGATGAATTCACCTGATCTGGACAGGGTGCTGCGCGAGGGCGCGGAAAAGGCGTCAGCACTGGCTGCGCCGACTATCGCCAAGGTGAAGGAAAGGGTTGGTTTCTTGAGCTAGTTTCTACGTTGCAGTATCATGATCCATGGTGTCAAGGCAGCCGATGCCCAGCAGAAGGAGGCCCGAAAGATGGCGCAGACTGAGCACTGGACTCCCCCTGCCGACGGTGAGAAGATCACCATTCAAAACGGCCGTCTGCAGGTGCCGGACCATCCTATCATTCCGTTCATCGAGGGCGACGGCACCGGGCCCGACATTTGGCGAGCGTCGGTCCGCGTGTTCGATGCCGCGGTGGAAAAGGTGTACGGCGGTAAGCGCCGCATCGCCTGGTATGAAGTGTACGCCGGTGAAAAGGCATACAACCTGTTCGGCGAGTGGCTTCCCCCGAAGACGCTCGAGATCCTCAGCGAGTATCTGGTGAGCATCAAAGGTCCTTTGACGACGCCGGTCGGCGGCGGTATCCGAAGCCTCAACGTCGCGCTGCGGCAGGAACTCGACTTGTATGTCTGCCAGCGGCCCGTCCGCTACTTCCGCGGTGTGCCGTCTCCGGTCAAGCATCCTGAACTCGTGGATATGGTGATTTTCCGGGAAAACTCCGAGGACATCTACGCCGGTATTGAGTGGCCCGCGGAGTCACCCGAGGCGCGCAAGGTCATCGAGTTCCTGGAAAAGGAGATGGGCGTACATAAGATCCGCTTCCCGCAGACGTCGGGCATCGGGATCAAGCCGGTTTCGCGCGAGGGGACCGAGCGCTTGGTGCGTGCGGCCATCGAGTACGCGCTGCGGCACGGCCGTAAGTCGGTGACGCTTGTCCACAAGGGCAACATCATGAAGTTCACCGAGGGTGCGTTTAAGAACTGGGGCTACGAGCTCGCGGAGCGCGAGTTCAGCGACAAGGTCTTCACCTGGGCCCAGTACGACCGCATCAAGGCGGAGCAGGGGCAGGCTGCGGCCGATGAAGCGCAGCGCAAGGCGCAGCAGGAGGGTAAGGTGATCATCAAGGACGTCATTGCCGACGCGTTCCTGCAACAGGTGCTGACGCGGCCGGCGGAGTATGACGTGATAGCCACCATGAACCTGAACGGCGACTACATCTCCGACGCCTTGGCGGCGCAGGTCGGCGGCATCGGCATCGCGCCCGGTGCCAACATCAACTATGTGACGGGTCACGCGGTGTTCGAGGCTACGCACGGTACGGCGCCGAAATACGCAAACCTGGACAAGGTGAACCCCGGATCGGTCATTCTGTCCGGCGTGATGATGTTCGAGTACATGGGGTGGCAGGAAGCTGCGGACGCCATCATCCGTGCGATGGAGACCACGATTGAGCAGAAGATTGTCACCTACGATTTCGCCCGGTTGATGGAAGGTGCGACCGAGGTCAAGACCTCCGAGTTTGCCGATGCCATCATCCGCAATCTGTGAAAATCTGGGGGAGGGACCCGACGTGATCAAGCGCAAGAAGATCTCGGTCATCGGCGCCGGTTTCACAGGTGCGACCACGGCCTTCATGCTCGGTCTGAAGGAACTCGGCGATGTGGTGCTGCTCGACATCCCGCAGCTGGAGGACCCGACCAAGGGTAAGGCGCTGGACATGCTGGAGGCCATGCCGGTGGTCGGCAAGGATGTGCACATCATCGGCACCTCCAGCTACGAGGACACGGCCAACTCGGATCTGGTCATCATCACGGCGGGTGTCGCGCGCAAGCCCGGCATGAGCCGCGATGACCTCGTCACGACCAATGCGGGCATTGTTCGCTCCGTCACCGAGCAGGTGGCGAAGTTCTCGCCGAACGCCATCCTCATCATCCTGAGCAACCCGGTCGACGCCATGACGCATGTGGCCTACAAGGTGTCCGGTTTCCCGAAGCACCGCGTCATCGGTCAGGCCGGCGTGCTCGACACCGCGCGCTTCCGCACCTTTGTGGCGGAAGAGCTCAGCGTCTCCGTCGAGGATGTGTCCGGCTTCGTGCTCGGCGTGCATGGGGACGATATGGTGCCGCTCGTGCGCTACTCGTACGTCGGCGGGATTCCGCTGGAGCGGTTGCTGCCGAAGGATCGGATTGATGCCATCGTGCAGCGGACGCGCAATGGCGGTGGCGAAATTGTCAACCTGCTGGGCAACGGCAGCGCTTACTATGCGCCCGCCGCATCGTTGGTGGAGATGGCGGAGGCCATTCTCAAGGACAAGCGGCGCCTGCTCCCGGCAATCGCCTATCTGGAAGGGGAGTTCGGTTACACCGACCTCTGCCTGGGTGTACCGACCATCCTCGGTGGACAGGGCATCGAGAGGATTGTCGAGATTGAACTGCTGCCGGAAGAGAAGGCGGCGCTCGACAAGTCCGCGGAGTCGGTGCGGCGTACGACCAAAGTTGCCCTGGGCAAGTGACGCGCTTTCCAGTCGAGGGTTTGGCGAAGACGGGTATCGCCCGCGTTCGGCGGGCGGTGCCCGTTTCGATTTTTAGGGGTTTGTCACACCTCAAGCCTGCGCTGCGCCTGGGTTCTGACGCGGGGAGGGCTATACTGAGGGCGAGGACATGCGGGAGTGAGGGGTCGAACATGCGGACAGGGGCGCGGATCGGCCGCATGGCCGTGGCGGCCACGGTCATCCTTTGGCTGAGCACCGTGATCGCGTGGGCACACGCCTATGTCGTGAAGTCCTCACCCGCACCGGGCCAGGTGCTGCGCAGCGCGCCGTCCGAGGTGCAGGTGTGGTTCGACGAACCCATCGCCTCCCCGCTCGACACGCTGACGGTTGCCGGCTCGAGCGGTCAGCGGGTGGATCAGGGCAACGCCCACGTCGATCCGGCGGATCCACGCCTGCTCGAGGTCTCCCTCCGCCCCAACCTGCCGGACGGTCTGTACACGGCCACGTGGCACGTCATCTCGGCGGACGGCCATCCGGTCAGCGGTGTCATCCCGTTCCAGGTCGGTCAGGCGCCCGCGGGCATGGTGCATGCCAACCCCGTGTTGCAAAGTTATGTACCCGGTCCCGTGGCCATCCTCCAGCGGACAGCGCTGTACGTGGGCACGCTGGGACTGTTCGGCTATCTCGTGCTGACCGCGTGGGTGCTGCCTGCTCCCGTGCGGGAGCAGTGGCATGGGCGCGAGGGTCGCGTGATTTGGCTGCTTTGGGCCCTCCTGCTCGTCGCTGTGCTCACTTCCTTGCCCTTGCAGGTGCATGTCGATCTCGGCGTTCCCTGGACGGCCGCCCTCAACCCTGCACAGATGCGTGTGTTGCTCGGCACCACATTCGGTGTCCTCTGGTTCGTGCAGCTTCTGCTCACCGCGGTGCTCGCCAATGTGTTTGGCTGGCGGCGGATGCTGCCGAAAACGACGGCGCATGTGCTCGCCCTGCTCCTGATAGCGGGTGTGGTGGTCACGAAGGCGCTCACTGCCCATGCTGCGGCCACCGACGTCCCGGTCTTGGCCGTCACTTTGGATGTCCTCCACATGCTGGCTGCCGGCACGTGGGTCGGCGGTCTGCTGGCGCTGGTCCACGTGGTGTGGCGCCTGCTGCGAGGTGCGGATGACGAGGCGGGGAACCAGGTCTGGGAGGTCCTACGGCGCTTCACGCCGGTAGGGCTGGCGGCCGTGGGCGTGATCGGCGTGACGGGTGTTTTCGCGGCCCTTCTGCAGATCCCGACGGTGTATGCGCTGACGCATACCACCTATGGCCGCACGCTGTTGGTGAAACTGGCGTTGTTCGCGGTGATGCTCGGCTTTGCCCTGTACCACGCGCTTCGCGCACAACTCGCCGCAGCGCCGGGGCAGGCGGCGGAACTCGAGCAAGGGCGCTCACCGCGCGGCATCCGGGGCACGCTGGTGGCGGAGTGGCTCGTCGGCATCGCCGTGTTCATCGTCACGGCTCTCCTGACCAACCTGCCGCCCGCGCAGGCCAACCCGGGCCCGGTGCATGTGGCGCGGTCCTTGGGCCAGGACGAGTTCACGCTGTCCATCACGCCCAACATCGCCGGCAGTAACCACTTCACGGTGCAGGTGGAGGATGCGAACGGTCGGCCGGTCACTGATCTGCAGCAGGTCACTTTGACGATGCGATCTTTGGACATGGACATGGGCACAGTGACGGTGCGGCTGCCGCAGGTGTCACCCGGCGTGTACGAGGCCACCGGACTCTACTTGACCATGGCTGGGCGCTGGGACGTGCAGCTTCAGGCATTGACGGCAGATTTTCAGCAACTGAACGCCGACGTGGAGATCCACGTCGGAGAACCGGGCGCCTGACACCCGGGTCATGGTGAGCATGATCGGAGCGAATCCTTTGGGAAGGGCATCAAGGGGGGTTATGTGAATGTTGCCATGGAAGCACGCCGTGCGCTGGACGCTGGCGGCCGCCGCGGCGGGAACCACACTCAGCCTCGGCGCGTTGGCAGCGAGCGCACACGTCACGGTCTGGCCGCAGCAGTCGACGGTGAACGCCTACGAACTCTACACCATGCGGGTGCCGACCGAAAAAACAGTGCCCACCACGAAGATTGTGCTGGAGATCCCCAGCGGTGCCACGTTTGAGGATTATCAGCCGACGCCGGGGTGGACGGTGTCAGAGCACAAGGACGCATCCGGCCGCATTGACCGTGTGACCTGGGCGGCGACGGGTGGCGGTATTGCGCCCGGGCAGTTCATGCAGTTCGCGTTCATCGCCAAGAATCCGGGGTCCCCGACAGATCTGGCCTGGAATGCGTTCCAGTACTATGCGGACGGCAGCATCGTGACCTGGACGGGCGATCCGAACAGTGACACGCCCCACTCCATCACCCATGTGCTGGCGGCGCAGCCGCTGTCCAATGCGACGGGTGCGCCCGCGAACGCCACCACCGCCCAGGTGTCAGCCACTCCTGCGGCAGGGGCCGGGGAACGCCACTGGGCCCTCGGCATTTCGGTAGTGTCCCTGGTCGTCTCCGTCGTCGCGCTGGTGCTGGGATTGCGCCGTCGCTAGCGATAACATCGTACGTGAATACGCGCCGGGGTCCGAACCTTGAGCAGCAACGCAGATCACGGTAGAGTGCTCTGAAGGGGGAGACAGCTTGCCAGGCGTACAGCGCAGCATCGCGGCGTGCAGGGTGTGGGGTGTGACGATACTCGCGGCCCTGCTGTGCACCGCGTGCGGGTTCAGCGTGAGCAGACCACTCCAGAATCCTCCCTTCAGTGTAAAAACGGCCGAGCAACGGGTGACACCCGACAACACGGTGGATCCCATACCTGCGGCCACGAACATCTACGGGGCGCTTCACGTTCTGGATGCGTCCGGTCACAAGGTTGAGCTCGACGCGCGGCGCACACCGATTCTGTTCGTGGCCTACTGGTGCCCGCACTGTCAGCGCACCCTGCAACTCCTTGTTCAGAACCGGGATCGCCTCGCCCGGTTGCCTGTGGTGGTCAGTATGGGTTTCGTTCCTGGCACCTCGGTGGAGCAAGCCGTTTCTCTGACCCGCCAGGAGGAGCAGGCCCTTCACCTGGCGGGTCTCACCATCTACTACGCGGTAGACCCGAGTTCGCGTGCGTGGGTGCCCAACGGGTACCCGACGCTGGTCTACGCCGCAGACGGCCAACTTCGCATGTTGTACGGCGAGCATACACTCAGTGTCTGGCAGCAGGTGTTGTCCTCGGGTTGAAGGATCAATCTCCGCCAAGGACCTGGATGACGAGGAGCAGCACCGTCATGAACGCCAGTCCACCGGCCGCGCCCAGCCACGTCGCGGCTGGCCGCGTCTGTGCCAACTCACGTGTCGAGGGAACCAATTCGGCCAAGGCGATGTAGAGCATGGCGCCGCTGGTTGCCGCCATGGCACGTGCGGACCATGCGGCTTCCGCCCAATCCGCAATCCCCATCCCGACAGCGAGACCGACAAGCGTCCACGCGGCGGGAAACCACATCCAGCGCGGGAGTGCGGCGCGCGTCTGGGGAAACGCGGCAGTGATGGCCATACCCCACAGGATGCCCTCCGGAAACTTGTGGACGGCGAGCGCGAGACCCAGCGCGAGGGCGTGATCCGTCCCCTCATGTGCGGCGAGCGCCAGCGCGCCACCTTCCATCAAGGTGTGCGCGCACAGTCCGACCACCAGCACCCACGCTGCGGCGCGGGATAATTGCAGTCCCGACGCCGGTGCGGTCTCGTCGGCGCTCATCGCCGTCCTTTGAAAGCCCGCATCCACCGCAAGGCCGAGGATCCACATGAAGACGACGCCTCCCAACAGCCACCACGCGCTGGCCTCGGATAGTGCATCGGGCAGCCGGTCCCCGCACACCGCGGCGAGAAAGGCCCCGGTTCCCATGCCGGTCACGGCCGCCAAACGCGCCGACGGCGCTCCGCCCCAGACCCCGGGGGGCTGCGCCAACACCAACCGTGTTCCCGCCAGAACGGCCAGGCCCGCGCACACGGCGGCGGTAACAGCTATCCACATGACATGTCCCTCCATGGCATGGCATCCATGCGGTGTCCCTCATGCGGTGACGACCGCTGATCATGACCACATGTATGGGATGCGGTGCCCGCCGGGAACGGCGCCGGTATGCTACAATGGACGGCGATCAAACTGGATGAGGGGTGGCCTATGGCGAAGCGGGCGGACAAGCTTGTCCTGGTCGACGGCAACAGCATCACCTACCGCGCTTTTTTTGCACTGCCGCCGCTGCAGAATGCGGACGGGCACTTCACAAACGCGGTTTACGGCTTTACGATGATGCTGCTGAAACTGTTGGAGGACGAACAGCCCACGCACATCGCCGTGGCGTTCGACGCGGGCAAGACCACGTTTCGCCATGGGCTGTACGAGGCATACAAAGGGACGCGGCAGGAGACGCCGGGGGAACTGTCGGAGCAGTTCCCGCTGGTGCACGAGGTGCTTCATGCGTTTCGCATCCCCGTGCTGCAGCTGCCGGAGTACGAGGCGGATGACATCATCGGCACCATCGCGCGCCTTTCCGACGCCGCGGGCATTGAGACCGTGATTGTCTCCGGTGACAAGGACCTCCTGCAGCTCGTATCCGACAACGTCCACGCGCTGCTCACGCGCAAAGGCATCACCGAGGTCGAAAGGTTTGATCCCGCCGCTGTGCAGGCTCGATTCGGCATCACGCCGGCGCAGATCATCGACCTCAAGGGTCTCATGGGCGACGCCTCCGACAACATCCCGGGCGTCCCGGGCGTTGGCGAGAAAACAGCCATCAAGCTGCTTCAACAGTTCCCGAGCGTGGAGGCGGTGCTGGAACACATCGACGAGGTCTCCGGCGCCAAGCTGCGGGAGCGGCTGTCGGCGCATCGGGAAGATGCGCTGCTGAGCAAGCGGCTGGCCACCATTCGCCGCGATGCCCCGCTGGACGTCACGCTCGACGATTTGGCCTACCCCGGCTATGACCCCGCCCAGGTCCGCCGCGTCTTTCAAACGCTGGGGTTCCGATCCCTGCTGTCACGCGTCGCGCCGGCAGAAGGCACCATCCATGACGCCGATGCGGCCTCGGCGACCGCCCCCGAGGGGGCGGAAAATCCAGCGGCGCACCCTCTGCTGGAGCGCGAGGTGGTGCGGATCGACACGCGGGAAGGTTGGCAACGCGTGCTCGAAGACCTCGGGGATCCGGTGGGCATCCTGCCGCATATCGCCGACGGGGATTACCAGACCGGGCGACTGACGGGCATGGCCGTCGCCGACAAGGACAAGGCGTATTACATCTCCTTCGGCGAGGCGTTGACCGTCTCGGATCTGGCGCCTTTGTGGCAGTGTGACAGGGAGAAGTGCACATTCGATGTCAAGGCGCTGGCGGTGGCTTTGGATGGCTACGGACAGCGGCTCACCTGGGACGGTAGCTGGGTGGATCTGATGCTTGCAGGATATCTTCTCAACCCGTCGGATGGTGAACTGAAGCTGTCCGAGCTGGTGGAGCGAGAGCTGCATGTCAGGCTGCCGGAGACATCGGACGCAGCCGATCCCGCCCTCTCCCTCGGCCGCCTCGCCGCCGCTCTCCCGCCGCTGCATAAGGCGCTCCGGCAGGCGCTCGGCGCGCAGGAGCTGGATGATCTGTTCACGCGCGTCGAAATGCCCCTCGCGTTTGTGCTGGCGCGGATGGAGATCCTTGGTTTTTACGTCAACGCAGATCGGCTGCGGGAGATTGGCCACGAGCTCGAGGCGCAGTTGGAGCAACTCACGCGCGAGATCTATGACCTCGCCGGAACCGAGTTCAACATCAATTCGCCCAAGCAGTTGGGTGAAATCCTGTTTGACAAGCTCGGACTGCCTGCGCAGAAGAAAACAAAGACGGGGTACTCGACCAGTGCCGACGTGTTGGAGAAGCTGGCGCCGTTTCACGAGATCGTCCAGAAGATCCTGGACTACCGCCAGGTCGGGAAACTGCTCTCCACCTACGTGGAGGGACTGCTCAAGGTGATCCGGCCGGAGACGGGACGTGTGCACACCCGCTTTCACCAGGCGCTGACGGCCACGGGCCGACTTTCCAGCAGTGAGCCGAATCTGCAGAACATCCCCATTCGCATGGAAGAAGGGCGCAGGCTTCGGCAGGCGTTTGAGGCCACGTATGAAGACTGGGTCATCCTCTCGGCTGACTACTCGCAGATTGAACTGCGCGTGTTGGCGCACCTGTCCGGAGATGAAGCGCTGATCCAGGCATTCCGCGAAGGCATGGACATCCACACCCGCACCGCCGCGGATGTGTTCGAGGTGGCGCCGGAGGAGGTCACACCCCTGATGCGCAGACAGGCGAAGGCTGTGAACTTCGGTATTGTCTACGGCATCAGCGACTATGGTTTGGCGCAGAACCTGAACATTCCCCGGGCGCAGGCGGCCAAATTCATCCAGGACTACTTTGAGAAGTTTCCAGGTGTGGCTCGCTATATGAAAGAGATTGTGGAGACGGCGAGACGGCAGGGGTATGTGACGACGCTGCTCAACCGTCGCCGGTATCTCAAGGACATCCACAGCAAGAACTACAATCTGCGCAGCTTCGCGGAGCGGACGGCGATGAACACGCCCATCCAGGGCACGGCGGCGGACATCATCAAGTTGGCGATGGTGCGGATCGACGAAGCGTTGAGGAAGGCCGGTCTCGAGGCACGCATGTTGCTCCAGGTGCACGATGAACTGATCTTCGAGTGTCCGCAGACGGAGGCGGAGGCGCTTGAGCAGTTGGTCCGAGAGAACATGGAGAATGCCGTGGCGTTGAGCGTGCCGTTACAGGTCGACGTTCACGTCGGTCGCACCTGGTACGACGCGAAGTAGGATCCATCGACCTGTCAGCCATGGCGCCTACGAGGAGGGACCGCGGATTTGCCGGAGTTGCCAGAGGTCGAAAATGTGAGGCGGGACCTCGAGGCCCTGGTGGTGGGACGCACCATTGATCGCGTGGAGGTGCGGCTTGCGAGGATTGTCCGCACGCCGCCAGACCCGCGCGTGTTTGAGGCCTTGCTGGCCGGCCACCGAATTCAGGGCGTGGGCCGGCGCGGCAAATACCTCTTGTTTGAGATTCCGCCATACACACTCGTCTCGCATCTGCGCATGGAGGGACAGTATCGCCTCGTGCGCGCGGGCGAGCCTGAAGCCCCACACACGCACGTGGTGTTCCACCTCGACGGAGGCGAAGAACTCCGTTACCGGGACGTGCGCCAGTTCGGGACGATGGACCTGGTGCCTCCGGGCGGCGAGTTACCCAAGGGTCTTGCCGAACTGGGCCCGGAGCCGTTCGATCCGGCCCTGGACCACGGCGCCTTCCGCCGCCGTTTCCACCACCGCACGGCGCCCATCAAAGCGGTGCTGCTGGACCAGACATGCATCGCCGGCCTCGGCAATATCTATGTCGACGAGGCGCTGTTTCTGGTGGGTATCCACCCTGCGACGCCGGCCCATCGGCTTCGTCCCGCTCAGGCCGAGGCGCTGCTCGCGGCTATCCGCGATGTGCTCACGCGCGCGATTGCGGCCGGCGGTTCCTCGGTGCGAAGTTATGTGAATGGTTACGGGAGGCACGGCGGCTTTCAAATGGCGCTGCATGTGTACGGGCGCGAGGGCGAGCCATGTCGCCGGTGCGGGACCGCGATTGAGAAGCTGCGTGTGGCAGGACGCGGCACGCACGTCTGCCCGCGCTGTCAGCCACAACCACGGCGGTCCAGACGTGCAGGTCAACGGGGGGCGAGGGTGTGATCATCGGATTGACGGGCGGGATCGCCAGTGGAAAGAGTACGGTGAGCGCCATGCTGCGCGAGCTAGGGGCCACCGTGGTCGATGCGGATTTGTGGGCGCGGCGCGTCGTGGAGCCGGGTCAGCCCGCATTGGCGGAGATAGTGAAGACGTTTGGCGCGGATGTGCTCCAGCCGGACGGTACGTTGGATCGCGCCAGGCTCGGCAGCATCGTGTTCCACGACGCCTCCGCACGGAACCGGTTGAACGCCATCACCCACCCACGTATCCGCGAGGGAATGTGGCGGGAAACGGAGGAGGCGCTGGCCGCACACCCGGACCTGCCTGTGGTGTGGGACGTGCCGCTGTTGTTTGAGGGTGGCATGTGGCGCGTGTGTGATGCAACGATCGTGGTGTATGTGGATGAGCAGACGCAACGCCAGAGGCTGATGAGACGCAATCACCTGTCGGCGGAGGAAGCCGACGCCCGCATCCGCGCCCAGATGCCGATGGAGGAGAAGAGGCGGCGTGCGGATTACGTGATCGACAACCGGGGTACGATAGAAGAGACGAGGAAGCAGGTGGAACAGCTATGGCAGACCCTGCGCGCCCGGGCGAGCCGCGGTGGCGCATCCTGATACTCAACCGTCGGGTGCTGATCAGCCTGGTGCTGCTGATCTGCGTCATCTTCATCATCACCTCCAACACCTTTTGGCGTTGGATGTATCCCATCGAATATCAGTCGCTGATTCAAACGTCGGCGCGAGGGGCGCAGCTGGACCCGCTTCTCGTCGCCAGCGTGATCCGGGTGGAGAGCCAGTTTCGCTCCGAAGACGTGTCGCACGCGGGTGCGGTTGGATTGATGCAGCTCATGCCGGATACGGCGCGTTGGATTGCCGCGAGAAACGGCCGGCCGATGGTGCTGAACAACGCGCAGCTCGCGCAGCCGGAGGTCAACATTCAGTTGGGATGTCTCTATCTGCGCTACCTGGTGAATCGGTTTAACGGGAACGTCGTGGCGGCCATTGCTGCCTACAACGCGGGGCCGCAGCGCGTGCAGGACTGGCTGCAGAACGGGTTGTGGGACGGCAGGCTGGAAACGCTGCAGTCCATTCCGGTCGGGGAGACGCGTCACTTCGTGGATCGCGTCTTCTACAACTATGACCTGTACAAGCGCATCTATGGCGCCGATCCGGCATGGCACCGCGCCTGATCAGCTGCACCGGCAGGCGCGACCAGGTTGTACCAACGCTAGATGTGTTGACAGGCAGTGCAAACGCCGGTATAATGCTCGATGTCGGCTCAATTGGACGCTCACTTCGATTCGGGATGGTACGCCGACACCAAAAGGATAGCGTGATCGTGTCGAGATGGCGGAATTGGCAGACGCGCACGTTTGAGGGGCGTGTGGGGAAACCCGTGCGGGTTCAAGTCCCGCTCTCGACACCATGAGTATCGAAGTCCTCGGGGTTAGACCCCGGGGACTTTCTGTTTATGTTCAGTGTGTGACGATTCGACCCGCGGACCTACTTGACAGTATATCTTAAACCATATACGATATCGTATGAAATTGAATTTTAAGAACATATGCATGTGTTGTCGTGGGAAAGCGCTTACCTTCAAGGTGGTGGGAACTTGGCTTGCTGACAGGTTTAGCGCCCAACTACGCCTGGTTTGTCATTCTCCGCGGCGCAACCCGGGGATGTCGAGGTTTCCAATCGGGGTACGTATCAGCAGATCGTGGAACTCAGGCCGTGACGATGACCGGGCAGATCCCAACAAAATCCCCCTCCGATCTCGCCGGAGGGGGACGGACGAGCACCACAGATTCGCGCTGAGAGATGCTCGGTACATTCACGATCAGCAAGTCGGCAGCGGAAGGTGACACCCCATCAACTCTATGAAAGCCCTTTCATTCACTGCGTCATGGTGAGCATGAAGAGCAGGCAAACAAGGTTCGGAAGGCCAAACAAGAATAGCTTGGTCGCCCATGACATTCGCTCGTCCTGCCCTTCCTGCGTCTCGTTGCGGTACCCTGCGCGAACTCTATCCCCGCTGATCAGTGCACCCACAACGATGGCGCTGAGACCCAAGCAGGCCAGCGCGACCATGCCATTGCCCCAGTACGACAGATACGGGTCATGCATCATCAAAGAAGCGGCGAACAGGAGGACGGCGACAATCAGTCCGGCGATGAGGGATCTCACCACAGGTCTCCCCTCTCACGGCACCCTCGCCCAAGGCTGAGGGACGCTCGGAAATGTGTCCCATGGGAGAGCATCGCCATTCTTCGCCCATGGGTCTAGGTCACCGGCCTTCAGCGCGACTCAATGACACCGTCCCAGAAAACTGAAAAATATCTTTGTTCATACTCCATAATACACGATAATTCAGTCATAGGGAACTCTCCAAGCGCACATGCGTACAGGGAGTAAGAAGCACACGGGGAAGCAGGGGCCGGACCAGCCCGTCCAGCCCAGCGGCGGATGAACGCATCAGTACGCGGTCCAACCGGCATCCGCAACAATCACAGCGCCGTTGATCATGCTCGAGTCGTCCGACGCCAGGAACAGTGCGATGCGCGCAATCTCGTCCGGTTTGCCCACGCGCGGATTCAGCGCCATGCCAATCATCGTGCGTTGTACACCGAGATCGTTCATGTCCATCGCCGCAGCGCCGGCCATAATGTTCGTTTCGACGCCGCCAGGCGCGATGGCGTTGCAGCGGATGCCGAGCTGCGCGTACTGAAAGCCGACGTTGCGCGTAAGGCCAATCACGGCGTGCTTTGATGCCGTGTATGCCACGCCGGCCCTCGATCCAAACAGTCCGCCCACAGACGCCACATTGATGATCACACCGCGCCCCTTCTCCACCATGATGGGAATCGCCCTGCGAATCGCGCGCATTGGACCCGTGACGTTGACGGCGAATACCCGCTCCCAGAGCTCGTCGGTCACATCGGCCACGGTCGTCATCCGGTCCATGATGCCCGCGTTGTTCACCAGGATGTCCAGTGTTCCAAAGGCTTCCGTGGCGGTACTGATCATACGCCGGATATCTTCTTCCTTGGCCACGTCGCACAGTACGGTTCGGACCGTCCCACCGGCCTGCTGAATCTCCGTCTCCACCTCGCGGAGCCGGTCTTCCATCACATCGGCTGCCACCACACGGGCCCCTTGTGATGCGAAGAGTTTCGCGATCTCGCGCCCCATCCCGGAGCCGGCGCCCGTCACAACGGCCACCTTACCTTGGAATTTCATCGTCATCCCTCCTCTGTTCGCTGCCCACGCACTTGTCGCACATGTCCTCTGCTACCACTATGGCAATACGATTCAATAGATTTTGTGAAAAGTCAACGTTTGTCGTGATACCATGTCTTTGTACAAGTCCTTGGCTTTGACGATCACGGTGCAAGCGCTTGCCGAGACGGAAGGGCGTCGAGCGCTCAAGTGCTGTGGACGCGGGGGTTGCCGGCCGAGGCGGAAGCGTATTGGGAGACCTATGACAACCTCTACGGGGTGCTGTCGCTGCGGTTATACAGTCTACTGTCTGCGAACAACATCGAGGAGGGTGACTGAGTGTGAAGGTAGATTTAAGGTGGAACCCTTCGCAGCGGACGCTTCGTCGGAGGCGGACCTGGGAAAGCTGTTTGATCACGTCGAGCAACGCCACGGACGGATCGACATTGTGGTCAACAACGCCGGCATGCAGCATGTGGCTCTGATTGAGGAGTTCCCGACGGAGAAGTTTCGACAGATGGTGGACCTTATGTTGACTGGTCCCTTCCTGAGCATGAAGCGGGTGCTGCCGGTAATGAAGCGGCAGGGGTTTGGCCGCATCATCAACATCGCATCCATCAACGGACTGATTGGTTTCGCGGGAAAAGCTGCGTACAACGCGGCGAAGCACGGGCTGATTGGTTTGACCAAAGTGGCGGCCCTGGAGACGGCCACGTATGACATCACAGTCAATGCGCTGTGTCCAGGATATGTGGATACGCCGCTGGTGCGCGGTCAGATGGGGCAGCTCGCCCAGACGCGCGGCGTGCCGGTGGAGAAGGTGCTGGAGGAGGTGCTGTTCCCGCTGGTACCGCAGCGGCGCCTGTTGGATCCGTCGGAGGTGGCGAATTACGCCGTGTTCCTGGCTTCCGACATGGCGCGGGGCGTGACCGGACAGGCCGTCGTCATCGACGGTGGGTACGTGGCGCAGTGATCTTCCACTCGACGAGCTTGGTGAGGGCATCCTCAGCGGGCGTGACCGAAGGTCAAGGACCGGCCACTGCCCTCATCCCCCGGCATGCGTCGGGCGCCATCCTCATATCATCGCTCTGTGAACCTTTACGAGGGTGGTGTGAGTGTGCGGAAGGCTGTATGGATGACGGGTGCAGCGGTGACGTTGACAGCGAGTCTCGGCGTGGTGGCGGCTACGGTGCCGGCCACGGCAAAACCTGCTACGCAGGTGGTCGGCGCATTGGCACGGCCGCCGGTTCATCTCAAGGGGAACGCGACGTCCACGTATCAGAGTGGTTACTCGCCCTCCCAGATTCGGACCGCGTACGGATTGACGCAGGTCAGCTTTACGGGAGCGGGTCAGACCATTGCCATCGTCGACGCGTACGGAAGCCCGACCATCGCCAACGACCTGCAGGTGTTCGACAATCAGTTCGGACTGCCGGCGGCCAGTCTGACCATCGCCTATCCGTCCGGCAAACCCAGCCGCAGTGACAGCGGTTGGGCACTCGAGACCTCACTGGATGTGGAGTGGGCGCACGCCATTGCGCCGGGTGCCAAGATTCTGTTGGTGGTGGCGAAATCCGCGTCGATCTCGGATCTGGTCACGGCCATCGACTACGCCACTTCCCACGGCGCGCAGGTGGTGTCCAACAGCTGGGGTGGCTCCGAATTTTCTTCTGAGACCAGCTATGATAGCCACTTCCAGCATGCGGGCGTGGTGTACACGGCGTCGGCGGGTGACAGTGGTGCCGGTGCAGAGTGGCCGGCGGCTTCGCCGTACGTGCTGTCCGTCGGTGGAACGTCGTTGACGCTCAACTCGAATGGCACGTATAACAGCGAATCCGCCTGGACGGATTCGGGTGGCGGGACGAGCGCGTACGAGGCGCGACCATCCTATCAGAGCAACTGGACGGGTGTGGTCGGGAGTCAGCGCGGCATTCCGGACGTAGCCTGGGATGCGGACCCCAACACCGGTGTGGCCGTGTATGACAGCACCAACTACCAGGGGCAGAAGGGCTGGTTCGTGATTGGCGGCACGAGCGTCGGTGCGCCGTGCTGGGCCGCGCTGGTTGCCCTGGCGGACGAGGAACGGTCAACGCCGCTGTCCAACGCCAGCCTGAACGCGGATCTGTACAACATCGCGGGCACCACGGGCAGCAGCGGCTATGTGAACAACTATCATGACGTCACCACCGGGAGCAATGGTTACAGCGCAAGCGCAGGCTACGACCTGGTGACCGGCATCGGCAGCCCGAAGGCGAACAGTCTCATCCAGCAGCTGGTGAATGCGCCGTAAGCGCCGCTTGCGTGAGTGACAGGGCCCCGGGGAGACAGAACCCGGGGTCCACGTTCTACGAAACGGAGGGATCGGATGTGAATTGGGACATGCCTTCTTCGTCGGAACTGCTCGACATTGCGGAGCGCTATCGCCTCGGCCTGAGCCCCCAGGATGTCGAGGAGTTTCGGTGGTTGCTCGGAGCGTCGCTGTACTCCTATCAGCGGGTGGCGGAATTGCCGGACGAGGTGCCTGCCGAGTTGCGGGCGGAGCCGGATCGGCCAGCGGGACGAGCGCCGACGCCCGAGGAGAACCCACTGGGCGCATGGTATTGGCGCACCTCGATTCGCACCCGCCACGAGGGCAAGTTGGCCGGGAAAAAGGTTGTGCTCAAGGATAACATCAGCTTGGCCGGCGTGCCGATGATGAACGGCACGGCGGTGTTGGAAGGATATGTGCCGCAAACGGATGCCACGGTTGTTCGGCGCATCCTCGACGCGGGCGGAGAAATCATCGGCAAGGCCGTGTGCGAGCATCTCTGCTTCTCCGGCAGCAGCTTCACATCCGACACGGGGCCGGTGCGCAATCCGCACAACCCCGAGCGAGCGGCTGGCGGGTCTTCCAGCGGATGCGCTGTGCTGGTGGCAACCGGGGAAGCCGATATGGCCGTCGGCGGGGACCAGGGCGGGTCCATCCGCATCCCCAGCAGTTGGTGTGGCGTAACGGGACTCAAGCCCACGTATGGGTTGGTGCCGTACACCGGCATCTTCCCCATCGAGCAGACGCTGGACCACACCGGTCCTATCGCCCGTACGGTACGCGACGTTGCGCTTCTGCTCGAGGTCATTGCGGGACCGGACGGGTTCGATCCAAGACAGAGCGACGCCCTCCAGGCGAAAGCGTACACAGCGGCGCTGGAGCAGGGGATCCGAGGGCTGCGCGTGGGCATTCTTCGGGAAGGCTTTGCTTGGGAGGGCCGATCCGAGGCCGACGTGGACGAGGCAGTGCGCACAGCAGCCCACCAGCTGGCACGCGCCGGTGCGGTGGTGGAGGACGTAAGTGTGCCGCTGCATCGCGACGGGGTGCATATCTGGAACGTGATCGGCAGCGAGGGTACACTGGACCGGATGATTGACGGACTGGGTCTCGGGACCGGCTGGAAGGGCTACTATCCGACCGATCTCGCCCTCGCCTACGCCGAAGGGCTCAAGACCCGCGCGAACCGGCTGACCGACACGGTCAAGCTGGTGATCCTCGGCGCCGTGGCCGTGCGTCAACAGGTGCCTGGCGGTCTGTACGGCAAGGCGCAGAACCTGGTGCGTGCGCTCACTGCCGCTTATGACGAGGTCCTCTCACGCTACGACGTCCTGGTGCTCCCGACGACGCCCATGAAGGCCACGCCGCTTCCCGGACCTGGCGCCAGCCGCCCGGAGCGGGTGATGCGGGCACTGGAGATGATTAACAACACCGCGCCGTTCGACCTGACGGGTCATCCGGCCATCAGCGTGCCCTGCGGTGTGTCCGAAGGCCTGCCCGTGGGCATGATGCTGGTCGGCCGTCGTGGCGAGGATGACGTGGTGCTGCGCGTCGCGCACGCGTATGAGCAAGTGAGGGGGTGAGGCTCATCACAGTGCTGTGCGCGCCGCCGCGATGTTTCAAGTGCCTGTTGTGCGGCGCGCATGGACTTGCGGTAGATGTCGTTCAGATTTCTGCGGTCTCACGCAAATTACAGTATAGACATACTGGGTCAAGTAGAATTACAATATGCGTCGAAGCAGCGAGAGGAGCATTGTAAGCGGTTTTGTAATCGATTGCAAAGGGGGTGTTTGCAGGCGGACTGGCATGGACTGGGGTCTCAGGACTTTGGTAGTCACCATTTTCACCATTTAAAGGGGGTTCTGGTGGATGAAACGTGCGGCGCTTGTTGGAGCACTCGGCCTGGTTGCCGCGCTCGCCGTGGTTGGTTGCGGTTCAACCAACACGACAGCGAATAGCAGTAATACAGCAACGGGAGGGACCAGCGGCAGCAAGCAAATCACAATCGGTCTGTCCTTTCCCGCGGCTGATCACGGGTGGATGGCAGCGGTGATTGCAGATGCCCAGGATGAGGCCCGCGCCAAAGGGGTCAACTTCACGTTGACGACGGCTTCCAATCCCAATGATCAAGTGAATGGGTTGCAGGATCTGGTGTCGAAGCATGTGAACGTGATCGTCATGGATCCCATCGATACCAATGCGTTGACCCCTGAAGCCGGACAAATCATGAATGCAGGCATTCCACTCGTGCTATTCGACAGGGGTATCGCGAACGACAACTACACGGAAATTGTAACGGGGGATAACACGGCCATTGGCGAAAAAGCGGCCCAATGGCTAGCGCAGGAGCTCGGTGGCAAGGGTGATGTCGTGATCATTTCAGGTGTGCCTGGCGACGTGACGAATGCCCGCACCCAAGGGTTCATGAATGTCATCAAGAACTACCCCAACATCCATGTTCTTGCGAACCAGAGCGGGAATTTCACGGAGCAAAACGCCTACAACGTGATGCAAAACATCCTCCAGGCGCACTCCCATATTGATGCCGTATACAGCGAGGACGATGAGATGTCGCTGGGTGTCCTGAAGGCCATTCAGCAGGCTCATCGCACGGATATCAAGTTCGTCACCGGCACTGGCGGTGACAAGAATTTCTACGCGGCCATCAAGAACGGCAGCTATCCCGGCATCACGCTGGCCACCTTTACCTACAGCCCGTTGATGGTCAAGCAGGCGGTGGATGAAGCCATCGCGATTGCATCCGGACAGAAACCCCAACAAAAGGATAAGGTCATACCGCCCACTCAGGTGGACAGCAGCAATGTGGATCAATACTATGATCCCAATGCCAACTACTAATCCATACACATTTCTTTGATCAACCACATTTCTTGGATCAACCTGGCACGGCCGCGACCCATGGTCGCGGCCGACGACCTGAAGGGCTGAGGTGACGAGAGTTGGCCCTACTCACCATGAGATCCATCCACAAATCTTTTCATGGTGTGCCCGTCCTGCGCGGCGTCGATTTGACGCTGGAAGCGGGGGAAGTACGTGCTCTTCTAGGTGAAAATGGAGCCGGCAAAACCACCCTCATGAACATCTTGGGTGGAGTCCTACCTCCCGACACCGGAGAGATTCTTCTGAATGGGAGACCTGTCCAAATTTACAGTCCGAGACACGCACGCTCCTTAGGGATTGCTTTCGTGCACCAGGAGGCGATGTTGGCAGAAGATTTAACGGTCGCGGAGAACATTTTTTTGGGCGAGGAGCCACAGAAGTTCGGACGAGTCATCGATTACTCAAAAATGGTGCGCGACACCACAGAGGTACTTGAACGGCTTGGCGTGTCTGTGCCCCCTCGCACGCCCGTGCGGGACCTGGATGCGCCGCTGAGGCAAGTGGTGGAGATAGCTCGAGCCGTAAGGCAGAACGCCAAAATCCTGATCCTGGACGAACCGACTACGTCTCTTACCGTGCGAGAGACGGAGAGATTGGCAGAGTTGATCAAGACGCTCAGCGGGCAAGGCGTGGGCATTATCTTCATATCGCATCGACTTCAGGAAGTCGTGAACATGTGCAACCGCTACACGGTCCTCCGTGACGGGATGGTTGCCGCTGACGGCGAGATTTCAGATGTCGATGAAAAGCGTCTTGTGCGGGCTATGATTGGCCGTGAAATGGGAGAAGTGTCGCAACGCAACCCTCGCGAATCAGTGGCGAACCGCGATGAGCCGATATTGCAGGCCATCAAAGTGACATGCGAACCTCATTTCAGAAACGTTTCTTTTACGCTTCGCGAAGGGGAGATCCTCGGTTTCACTGGCTTGCTGGGGGCGGGATATGAGGAACTGTTCGAGTGTCTCTTCGGGCAGCGCCGTGGGTGGAGTGGAGAATGTCTGCTCCGCGGTAAGGAGTTTCGGCCTCGTGCTCCGGTGGAAGCGGCGTACCGCGGCGTCGGGTATGTCCCGCGGGATCGTCAGGTCAACGGTATTTTTCCTGAAAGAAGCGTGCTGCACAACACGACCATTTCCACATTGCACCGGCTCAGCCGCGCAGGGTTCATCCACTTGGGCAAGGAACGATCCGAGTTCATGCGATACCAGCAGGACCTGAACATCAAGGCCGCGTCTCCGTCGGGCGCCATCCGAAGCCTCAGCGGAGGTAATCAGCAAAAATCATTGCTGGCTCGTTGGCTGATGGCCGATGTGGATCTGCTCATCCTGGACAACCCCACGCAAGGTGTTGACGTGGCTGCCAAGCAAGATATTTATACCATTGTCCGCCGGTTTGCAGACGACCACCGAGCAGTGATCGTTCTGACGCCTGACATGCAGGAGGCTCTGCGCATCTGCGACAGAATTGTTGTGATGTTCAAAGGTGCGGTTGTCGCTGAGGTGAGCGCAGGAGATGCGTCAGAGGAACTGCTGATGTTGTACGCAACCGGGGCACAGGAGGGTCAAGGTGAAGCCAGATGATCCGGACGTTGTGGAGTAAGTACAGTGTTGTGGTGGCCTTCGTGGTCATTTTCGTTGCGGCAAGTATACTGAGCCCGAACTTCCTGACCCAGGGAAATCTCTTAAATATTTTGTCCCAGGTAGCCATCACTGGCATCATCGCTTTGGGACAAACGGTGGTCATTCTGGCCGGAGGCTTGGACCTCTCCGTCGGATCCGTCTTGGCCTTGGTGGGAGCCGTGGGCCTGATGTGCCTCAACGCTAGTGGGAGCGGACTCGTCGCTATCCTCGCAACACTTGCAGGTGGCCTTGTGGCCGGTGCCATCAATGGATTGCTGGTCGCAAAGGCTCGGATTACGCCGTTTATCGCCACTCTTGCAACCATGGCGATGGCGCGGTCGGTAATTTTGTACATGGCCCAAGGGGGAACGGTGAGCGGCAACATTGAATCCTACAGTAATATAGGAATGGGTTCCTTGTTTGGCCTTTCCTATCCAACGTACATCTTTGTGATTGCTACGGTCGTCATGTTTCTGGTCCTCCATTGGACGCGGTTTGGGCGGTACGTCTACGCGATAGGCAGCAACGAGCGTGCCGCGCGACTGTCCGGCATCCGCGTGGACCGTATTAAGGTGTGGACCTATGTCGTGTGCGGCACCTTGACGGGACTGGCCGCCGTGATTGAGTCATCGCGATTGGATTCCATTTCGTCATCGAGCTCGGGCATCAACTACGAATTGGACTCGATTGCGGCCGTCGTGATTGGAGGTACAAGGCTCGCCGGTGGTAAGGGCAGCATCGCAGGCACCTTTGTGGGCGTCCTGATCATGGAGATCCTGAATAACTTGATCAACCTGCTGAATGTTTCTCCGTACCTTCAGGGCTTTGTCAAGGGAGCCATCATCATCGCGGCCGTGCTTCTGCAGCGTAGAGAGGCGTGAGAGGCGGAATGATCCCACAGGGCAAGCCACTCATGCATTTTTCTCAAGGCGGTGACGTGGTTGCAGTACAGAGGCGACAGCGGCTCCATTCGCATGAGCGACGTGGCAAGAAGAGCGCGGGTGTCAACGGCAACGGTTTCGCGGGTGCTCGCCGGGTACCCTCACGTGTCCACAGAGACGCGGCAACGTGTGCTGCAGGCCATCGAGGATCTGCAGTATCACCCCAACCGTCTGGCGCGCAGCTTGCGCAGAAGTGCGTCGAAGCTCGTGGTGGTGATCCTGCCGGACATCACCAACCCGTTCTTCTCAGAAATCGTGAAAGGCTTGGAAGAAGCCGCCGCAGAGCGAGGCTTTCATGTGCTGCTCGGCAACACCGGCAACTCGGTCGAGCGTGAGCAGGAACTTCTCGGGTTGACGGACGAGCGGTTCGTGGACGGTGTGATCCTGGCGACGGCGAGACTGCCGCGATCCGTGCTGCAGCGACGCAAGCCGCGCGTACCGCTGGTGATGGCTTGTGAGTACGTGGATGCGGATGAGGTGCCCACCGTGGCCATCGACAACCGGGCAGCGGCGCGCGACGCGGTGGAACGCCTGATTGCGGCAGGCCATCGGCGCATTGCGTGCGTGACCGGGCCGATGGAGGTGGTGTTGAGCCGGGATCGGCTGCAGGGGTACCTGGAAGCGCTGCGCGCGGCCGGCATCACGCCGGAAGACCGGCTCATCGCCCGCGGCGACTGGACCTTTGCGTCCGGCTACGCGGCGGCGGCCACGCTGTTCGCCTATGGACCGCCGCCGACGGCGCTGTTTTGCTCCAACGATGAGATGGCGCTGGGCTGCATGAAGTGGTTGCAGGATCACGGTCTGCACGTCCCAGCGGACGTCTCCGTCGTGGGTTTTGACGACATCCCGGCCTCCACATGGGTGACGCCAGAACTGACGACAGTACGGCAGCCGAAGGCAGAGATTGGCCGGCGCGCCATGTCGCTGTTGCTGGATCTCGTCGAGGGTCGCGACGTGCCGAGGCTACGCGTGGTGCTGCCGCATGAGTGGATGGACCGAGGGACCGTGGCGCCTCCGCGCGCCGATGCGGCGGACGAGATGTCGGATATGGGCTGAGACCGCATCCGTGGCGTCGATGTGACTTGGAAAGGAGAGGGATGATGGCCAAACTGCGTGTCGGCATCATCGGAACCGGTTTCGTTGGGCCGGCGCACATCGAGGCGGCTCTGCGCACAGGGCTGGCTGACGTGGTGGCGGTGGTGGGCTCCAGTGAGGAGAAGGCGCGGGCCGTGGCGGACAGGTACGGCATCCCGCGGGCGTACGGGGATTACCACCAACTCTTGGCGGATGCAGACGTGGATGTCGTTCACAACTGCACGCCCAACCATCTGCACTTCCCCATGAACCGCGATGTGCTGCGGGCGGGCAAGCACCTGCTCTCCGAGAAACCGCTGGGCATCTCCTCGGCGGAAACGGGGCAGTTGCTGCAGTTGGCGCGCGAAGCGGGGGTGGTGCATGGCGTCTGCTTCAACTATCGCCACTACGCCATGGTGCAGGAGCTCCGTCAGCGCGTGCTGCGGGGAGACCTGGGGGAGGTCCGGATAATCCGGGGGCACTACCTCCAGGATTGGCTGCTATGGGAGACGGATTACAACTGGCGTGTCGATCCCGCCCTCGGCGGGCCGCTGCGGGCGGTGGCGGACATCGGATCGCACTGGCTCGACACGGTCCAGTTCATCAGCGGGCAGCGGGTGACGCGCGTGTTTGCAGATCTCGCCACGCTCCTCCCGGTTCGCCGGCGGCCCGCCGCGGGTAGCCGGGAGACCTTCACGTCGGCCGCCGATGCGGCCGGTGAGCCTGTTCGCGTGGAGAGCGAGGATGCGGCGACGTTGCTGTTGCGCTTTGACGGGGGTGCCATCGGCAGCGTCACCGTGTCGCAGGTGAGCGCCGGGCGCAAGAACCGGCTGGTGGTGGCGCTGGATGGAAGCCGAGCGGCGGCCGAGTGGTCGCAGGAGGAGTCGGAGCGGCTGTGGCTCGGGTATCGCGACAAACCCAATGAAGTGCTGCTGGCGGACCCTGCGCTCGTGTCGGACGCAGCCCGGTCAGCACTGCACTATCCAGGGGGGCACAACCAGGGCTGGCCGGACGGGCTCAAGAACCTGCTGATGGCTTTCTACTCCGCGGTGCGTGACGGTGCCCGCGGGGATGCCGTCCGACCCTACGGCTTCGCCACCTTTGACGACGGGCACCGCATGCAGCGCATCCTTGATGCGGTTCGCCTCAGCCACGAGCGCGCCGCGTGGGTGGCTATCGACGACGACAACCTGTAGGGGAGGGCGTGGGTTCAATGAAGATTGGCGTGTTTACGGTGTTGTTTCAGGACCTGCCGTTCGAGCAGATGCTCGACGTGGTGAAGGCGCATGGCCTGGACGCGGTGGAACTGGGCACGGGCAACTATCCCGGCCCCGCCCACTGTGATCCCGACATCCTCTTGGAGGATGAGGCGAAACTGCAGGCGTTTCAGAAGGCGCTGGCAGACCGCGGCTTAATCATCTCGGCGCTCAGTTGTCACGGCAATCCCCTGCATCCCGACAAGGGTTTTGCCACGCAGTCGCATGAGACCTGGCGCAAGACGGTTTTGCTCGCGGAGCGCCTGGGTGTGGACTGCATCAACGTGTTCTCGGGTTGCCCGGGCGACTCGGAGGACGCCAAGTACCCCAACTGGGTCACCTGCACCTGGCCTCCCGAGTATGCGCGGCTGCTCGAATGGCAATGGAACACGCAGCTGATTCCCTACTGGCGGCGCGAAGCCGTGTTCGCGCAACAGCACGGTGTTCGCCACATCGCGTTCGAGATGCATCCCGGGTTCATGGTGTACAATCCCGAGACCCTGTTACGGCTGAGAGAGGCGGTGGGGCCGGAGATTGGCGCCAACTTTGATCCCAGCCACCTGCTCTGGCAGGGCATTGACCCCGTGGAGGCCATTCGCCATCTGGCGCGGCACGAGGCGCTGTTCCACTTCCACGCGAAGGATGTGTACCTCGATCCCGCCAATGTGCGGGTGAACGGGGTGCTTGACACCAAGCCGTACGCCAACGTGCCCGAGCGTTCGTGGACGTTCCGCAGCGTCGGCTACGGCATGCCGGAGGAGCGCTGGCGGGCCATCGTCAGCACACTGCGCACGGTGGGATACGACGGGGTGCTGAGCATCGAGCACGAAGACCCGCTGGCTTCACCTGGGGAAGGCTTCCGCAAAGCAGTGGAGCTTTTGCAGCGGGTGATCTTCCGGGAACCGATGCCGCGGATGTGGTGGGCATGACGGCGCCGCGTTTGGGGGTGCAACTATACACGCTGCGCGACGTTACGGACGATGTGGCCTGGCTGGTTCAGACCGTGCGCCATCTCGGCTATGACGCGGTAGAGCCTGCCGGGCTCGGCCGCTGTACGCCGGCCGAGGTGCGGGCTGCCGCCGAGGCCTGCGGCGCCCTCATCCCGTCCATCCACGTGCGGTGGGACGCGCTCCTTGCGGACGAGGCCGCCGCGGTGGCCACGGTGGCGGAACTCGGCGCCACCTATCTCGTGGTACCCTGGGTGCCTCCGGAGGTTCGCCGAAACTCGGAGGATTGGCGCCGGCTGGGCGCGTGGCTGAACACGCTCGGCGCCCGCTGCTGGGATGCGGGACTGCGCCTCGTGTACCACAACCACGCGTTCGAGTTCGAGCCGCTTCCGGAGGGTGGCACCGGCATGGACATCCTTGTGGCGGAGACGGACCCGGTGTTGGTGGGTTTTGAGCTGGACCTGTACTGGGCGGCCTACGCGGGTGAGGACGTACCCGGCTGGATCCGGCGCTTGGCGGGTCGCCTGCCGCTGGTACACCTGAAGGATATGACGGCGGATGACGAGCGCTTCTTCGCCGAGGTGGGACAGGGCGTGCTGCCGTGGGACGTGTGGCTGCCGCTCATCACCGAGACCGGCGTGATGTGGTGGATGGTGGAGCAGGACGTGTGTCGACGGCCGCCGATGGAGGCCATCCGGATGAGTCTTGACTACCTGCGGAAATACAACAGAAAAGAGGGGACATAGGGTGGCCCAGGACAGCAGAGTTGGTATCGGCATCATCGGGGCGGGCAGCATCGCGGAACTGCATCTGCAGACCCTGCACGCGCTCGCAGGGGACGCCGAGGTAGTGGCCATCGCGGATGTGAATCTTGAGGCGGCTCATGCGCGCGCGGCCACGCACCAGATTCGGCGCGTGTATGACAGCACGGACGACTTGGTGCGGGATTCAGAGGTGGACGCCGTCATTGTCGCGTTGCCTAACCGCTGGCACGCAGACGCGGCGGTGGCGGCGCTCAGTGCTGGGAAAGCCGTGTTGTTGGAAAAGCCGATGGCGTACAACGTCGCGCAGGCAGCCCGGATTGTCGAGGCACAGCGGAGTGCGAAACGGCCGCTCATGATGGCGCATCAGATGCGCTGGACATGGCCGACGCTGGAGGCCGTTCGATTGATGGAGCAGGGTGCCCTCGGCCGCGTCTATCACGCCCACGCGGCTTGGCTGCGGCGCAAGGGTATCCCCGGCTGGGGATCATGGTTCACGCGGCGGGCGGAGGCTGGGGGCGGGCCCGTGATGGATCTAGGCGTCCACATGCTGGACCTCACCCTCCACCTTCTCGGCTGGCCGCAGCCCGTGGCGGTATCGGCGGCGACCTACGCGGAACTCGGCCCGCGTCGCAAAGGCATTGGCGGTTGGGGGACGCCGGATTGGGACGGGGTGTTCGATGTGGAGGACTTCGCTGTGGCGCTGATCCGGCTTGAGCACGGGTCCACCATCGAGCTGCAGGCGAGTTGGGCGGGGCATCTGGAGACGGACAATCAGCCGAAGGTGGAGTTGCTCGGCGCGGAAGGCGGCGTACAGCTCTCCACGCGCGGGGGTCACTGGCGCACGGAGTGGCACGGCCACCTGGTGGACATTCCGCTCACACCCCCGGCCGCGGACGAGGGTGACCGGGTGCGGATGCTGCGCGCGTTTCTCGACAGGGTGAGGCGCAACGACGACTCCGGCGCAGACGCGGAGCATGGGCTGTTGGTGATGCGCACCTTGGCCGCGCTGTACAAGTCGGCGGAAACCGGCCGGGAGGTTCGCCTTGCGGAGATACCATTAACAGTTTAAGTCATTTGACAGCTAAAATAAGTGCGCGTAAGATGGAGGCGATGTGAAAACGCGAAAGGATGCGTGACGCGTTTGCTGCAGACGACGAATCGAATCACAGGTCGCCGGCGCTGGTGGGCGCTTGCCACGGTGATGCTGACCATGCTGTTTGCATCGCTGGATCAGACGGTGGTCTCGACGGCGATGCCGACCGTGATTGCTGACCTGCATGGGTTCTCTCTCTACACCTGGGTGTTCAGCGCATACATGCTGGCGTCGGCCGTCACCGTTCCCATCTACGGCAAGTTGTCCGACGTCTTTGGGCGGCGGCCGTTCTATCTGTTCGGCCTCATTGTCTTTGCCATCGGTTCGGCCATCTCCGGCATGGCGCAGACCATGCTGCAACTCGTTCTGGCGCGGGCATTTCAGGGCATTGGCGCAGGGGCCATGATGAGCATGCCGCGGGCCACCATCGGGGATATCTTTGATCCCAAGGAGCGGGGGCGCTGGATGGGTGCCATGGGTGCGCTGTTCGGCCTCTCCAGCATCCTGGGTCCCGCCATCGGTGGCTTCATCACCACGCACTGGTCGTGGCGCTGGGTGTTCTACATCAATCTGCCCGTGGCGGCGCTCGCCATTCTGGGCGTCATCTTCGCGCTGCCGAGGGTGCGTTTGCCCCACGAGGCGAAGGTGGACTGGTGGGGTACGCTGCTCCTGATTGCCGGCCTGATGCCCATCCTGCTCGCCTTCACCTGGGCGGGCAGCCGCTACGCCTGGTCGGACCCCGTGCTGTGGGCGTGGTTTGCGGGTGGCGCGGTGCTGCTCGTGGTCTTCTTCTGGTATGAGTCGCGTGCGGCCGATCCCGTCCTCACCCCCTCCCTCTTCAAAAACCGGGTGTTCGTCGTTTCGCTGGTGCTGGCGTTGTTCGTGTCCATGACCATGTTCAGCAGCCTGATGTTTTTGCCGCTGTACGTGCAGGGCGTGATCGGCCTGAATCCGCAGAACAGCGGTTACCTGATGACACCGATGATGTTCAGCTTCATCATCGGCAGCATCGTGACCGGTCAGTGGATGAGCCGCACGGGCCGCTACCTGCGCCTGGCCAACGGTTGCGGTCTGGTCATCATCCTCGGATCCGTGCTGCTGACGCAACTCCACGTGGACACATCCTACTGGGTGGTGTCGGCGGACATGGTGGTGCTGGGGCTCGGCATCGGCGGGCTGATGCCGCTGGCCAACGTGGCGGTGCAGAACGCCTTCCCGTATCGCATGATGGGTACGGTCAACAGCACGCAGCAGTTCGTGAACTCGCTGGGAGGGGTGGTGGCCGCGCCCATCTTCGGTACGGTGATGAACCACCGCTTTGCTTCAGCGCTCAAGGCCAATCTGCCGGCTGCCCTGCAGGGGGCGCAAGGCTCTGCGCTCGCCAAGCTGAATCCGCAGTCGCTCATCACGCGCCAGGCGCAGGAGCAGATTCATGCGGCGTTCACGTCGTTCGGGCCGGCGGGTGAACAGCTGTACCAGCAGTTCATTGCGGGGCTCAAGCTCTCCTTGACGCAGGCCACGCACACCATGTTCCTGCTCGGTTTGGCGTTTGCCATCCTGACCTTTTTGGGCACTTGGCTGCTGCCCGAAGTTCGGCTGAAGGGCAAGGAGTACTTTGAGGATGAGGCAGGCGGTGGCGGCCGAGAAGCGGCCGCGGTGAGCGATAAAGCCGGCACGGCTCGCTGAAGATTTTCGCAGTACGGCGAGGGAGGTTTCGTGATTTGCGTCCATTCCACATTGTGGATGTCTTCACAGACCGCCGCTATGCGGGCAACCCGTTGGCGGTGGTATTGGAAGCCGGGGATCTGACAGCCGATGAAATGCAGGCCATCGCGCGGGAGATCCATTTCTCCGAAACCACCTTCGTGTGCTCGACCGAACCCGTGGCGGGGGCGTGGCCCGTGCGCATCTTCACGCCGGAGAAGGAGTTGCCGTTCGCTGGCCACCCCACGCTGGGGACGGCCGCCGTGATCTGCCAGGTCTACGGCGCAGGGCCGGAGGTCACCCTGGCGCTCGGTGTCGGTTCCGTGCCCGTGCAGCAGGATGCCGCCGGCGCGTGGTGGATGACGCAGCCCGTCCCGACGTTCGGCGATACGGTCGATCCCGCGACGGTCGCACAGGTGCTCGGCGTCGCGGAAGGTGACCTGCGCGCGGACCTGTCCGCGCAGGTGGTGTCGACGGGGTTACCGTTTCTGATTGTGCCGGTGCAGACGGTGGAGACTGTGCAGAACCTGGATCTCCGCCGCATGGACCGGGCGCTTCAGGTCGATGTGGCGGCGCGTACGGGCGCCACGGGGGTGCTCGCCTTCGCGTGTGGCGCGCTCGAGCCTGCGCATCACCTGCATGCGCGGGTGTTTGTCGACAGCGTCGGCGTGCCGGAGGACCCGGCGACGGGCAGCGCGTGCGGCTGTCTGGCCGCCTACGTCGCGAAGCACCGCGTGCTGGGGGAAGGTCCCGTGCGTGCCGTGGTGGAGCAGGGATATGAGATAGGCAGGCCGTCGCAGTTGTCCATCGCGGTCGACACCACGCACCAGGGTGGGTTGCGCGTGCGGGTCGGCGGCCAGGTGGTGCCCGTCGCTTTCGGAACCTGGATCACGGCGAACGGTTGAATTTCATCAACGCAATCGATTTCCTTTTTCTGACCTTGCAACATCCCCGGAAGTTTGTTATCCTCTCAGACAACCGGGTGGTACTTCAGAGACCACCTGCGTACATAATTTATAAGTTCCTTCCGCGGCACGCGTCATCGCCGTGACTCAGCCTCCGGCGGTGGCGCGGTTTTCGCCCTGTTATGAAAACGCTTGCAAGTAGCCCCGCACTTTGTCAGGGACCTCCACCGCTTTCCCCGCGTGTGCATCGTAACTCACATAGACGGTATCGGCGATGCAGATGAGCTGGTCATCCGACTGTCGATAGATCTCATAGTGCATGGTGAAGCTTTTGGTCCCCACGCCGACAGGGCGCACGCACACCTCCAGCAGGTCGTCGAGGCGCGCCGGATGCCGGAACTCGACGGTCGTTTTGGCGAGGGCGAAGTCGAACTCGGGCGGATCGGCCAGAATCTCAATGCCCAGGGACCGGAAGTACTCCGTCACCGCCACGTCGATGTAGTTCAGATAGATGGAGTGGTACACCAGCTTCTGCCCGTCGATCTCGTGGTAACGAACGCGAATGGGGTACGAAAACGCAAAGCCCGCGCGTGTCATGACGAACCTCCCTCGCTATTGTCGTGTGTCAGAATTGTACAACAACCGCACCAGCGAGAGGAACTGTCCTCCACATGCTGCCGATGCGGTAGACTGGAGGAGAATGGACAGCGAGGAGGTTCCCAGCATGGACGAGATTCATCAGCAGCGTTGGAGGCGTGCGCAGCAGCTGTTGGAGGCGCAGGGTGTGGACGCGGTGTTGGCCGCATCGCCGGCCAATGTCTTCTACTTCACGGGCGTGTGGCTGGAGCCGCACGAGCGGCTGCTGGCCTTGGTGATCCCGAAGCTGGGCGATCCGGTACTGCTCGTACCGCAGATGCACACAGCGGATGTGGCGAGCGTACGGGTGCAGACCGTCACGGTGCGCGACGGTGAGCCCGCCGCCGAGCGGCTGGCGTCCGTGCTACCGAAACGTGGAACGGTGGCTGTGGATGACGAGTTTCCCGCGCGACACCTGGTGCCGCTCTGGGAGACGGCGCCCGGCTTGGCCTGGCGCACGGGTAAGGAGGTGCTGGGCCGGCTGCGCAGGATCAAAGATGCGGCAGAGATTGAGCGGATGCGCGAAATTGGGCGGAGGACGGACCAGGTGCTGGCCCGGCTGCGGGCGTGGCTGCAGCCGGGGCTGAGCGAGCGTGAGGTGGCGGAAGCGTTGGTGGGGATGTGGCGCGCCGAGGGCGTGGCGGAACAGTCGTTCCCGCCCATCATTGCCGCGGGTCCCAACGGCGCGCGGCCGCACCATGAACCGGGGGATCATGTGTTGGCCGAGGATGATGTCGTGATCATCGATATGGGTGGACGCTGGCAGCGCTACTGTTCGGATGTCACGCGCACCTTTATCCTGGGCCATCCGCCGGATAGGGTGCGGGAGGTGTACAACGTGGTGCTCGCCGCTCAGGAAGCGGCGCTCCGGGCGGTGAGGCCCGGCGTGGCATTGGGCGAGATCGACCGGGCCGCCCGCGAAGTGATAGAAGCCGCAGGTTACGGGCCGTACTTCACGCACCGGACGGGTCACGGCCTCGGCATCGATATCCATGAGGCGCCGGACGTAAGCGCGGGGAGCGAGGAGCGCGTGGAGGCGGGTATGGTATTTTCGATTGAGCCGGGCATCTACCTGGAGGGAGATTTTGGGGTGCGCATCGAGGACTGCGTGGTCGTCACCGACGATGGCTGTGAGCCGCTGACTCGCGCGCCGAAGGCGTGGCCGGGGGTGTGAGTCGAAAACCGCGCATGGGCGCGGTTTCTTTTTTCGTGTCAATCGGCCTGCTTCAAGAATCATAACGCGATGTTCTAGGCGCAAGGAACAAGCGTTATTCCGTCGAGCTTTGACATCCAGTACCCATTCCATACCACCTGGCGCTTGGAAGGTGGGTTCAGGACTAGGAATCGTGTATTTTGTCCCTGAAATAATGTTATAATGTAGATCCTAATTTATATAGTTTTGAGCGGAAGTGATATCTTTGCGGTCCTTTGAACCGAGCGTCATATCTCAATGGCCTGTTACAAAGAGTATTCTGTCGTTAACGAACCAAATTGCCGAATATCGCGGGAAACAAGCACTGTATCAACGTCAGATTCCTCAGGTACTGGACACGTTGCGAGAGCACGCGGTCATTCAGAGCACGGAGTCGTCCAACCGTATCGAAGGGATTGTTGTTTCCACGCGCAGGTTCGATTCGCTTATGCGCCACGCCACAGAGCCGCAAACCCGTTCAGAAGCGGAGATTGCAGGGTATCGTGATGTGCTGAAGACGATTCATGAGCATCACGAACATATGCGGCTTACGCCCAGCCTTATCCTTCAGTTGCATCGGGATTTGATGAAATACACGGGAGCGGGCGGGCAATGGAAAATCAATGACAATTACATCGAGGAAATCACTTCGGACGGAGTGCGGCGTATTCGGTTTCAAGCGGTCCCCGCTTGGCAAACACCTGCTGCCATTGATAACTTATGCGCCTTGTTTCGACGTGCAAGAGAGCGAAATGAGTGGCCGGACGTTTTGTTAATCGCGGCATTCGTGCTGGATTTTTTGTGCATCCATCCGTTTGCAGATGGCAACGGGCGAATGGCACGGCTGCTCACGCTTCTGTTACTGTACCAGAGCGGCTATATTGTGGGCCGCTACATTAGCTTGGAGCGAGTGATCGAAGACACGAAGGAGCAATACTACGACACGCTATATCGTTCATCTCAGGGTTGGCATGAAGGAAACCATGACCTCGTTGCGTGGTTCGAATATTTTTTAATCATGCTCTTGGAGGCCTATCATCGCTTTGAACAACGGGTGGGCGATGTGGAAGCATCGCAACGGCGAGGTTGGAAGAAAGAACGAATCATCCAGGTGGTGGAAGGTTTCGTTGCTGACTTTAGCATTGCAGACGTAGCAGAGTTGTGCCCTGGCATCAGTCGCCCGCTGATTACGAGAGTGCTCAACGAATTAAGTCGGCAAGGCGTCATCGAGTGTATTCAGCGAGGCAGACACGCCCGTTGGAAGCGAATTGATTGAGCAAGTTGGGCAGGTGCTGATGACGAACCTCCAGCGAGACAAGCTGAAGGTCCTGCAGTGGGTCACAACGGGCTTAACGTGCACTGTCGGCGGCTGGAGCGAAGGGGGGTTCAGTTTTGTTGTCGGCATCCAGCCTGGGCGCCAACTAACTAACCTGAATCCTCAAGGGCTTAGTGTAATAGTGCCCAAGCCAAGGCCGAGCCGATAGGGTGGCGGTGTTGGCGAAGAACAACCTGGATGGCGTCATCGGCTACTACGCAGCGCTGCGCGTGGGAGCCAGTTGGGTGCCCATGAATTACATGCGGACCCCGGGTGAGGTGGCGCACATCCTTGGCCATATAGAAGCTGCCGCGCTGTTGGTGGCGCCATCGCTGCGCGGCGTGGCTGAGGCAGCATTGGCCCAGTTGGCAGACGAAGGGCGGCCCTTGGACTTGAAGGTGCGCTGGCTGATCGACGTGGAGGCGCCCAGCGAGGACGAGGTGGCGGATGGTTGGCGCACCCTGGCCGACGCTTACCGCGATGAAACGTTCTGCGCCGCGGGGGCCGGACCGGATTACCCCGTGGATGGTGCGGATGTGGCCCAGATCCTGTACACGATCGGAAGAAGGACATGATCAAGACCGGCGGCATCAATGTGGCCAGTCGCGAAGTGGAGGAGGTCATCTATCAGTTCGAGGGCGTGTCGGAAGTAGCGGCCATCGGGGTACCGGACCCGTACTGGTGTGATGGGACCCGACTCACCGTCCTGTCGATGTGAGTGCTTTCGAGATGGAGGCAGCGGAATCCGGCTGGAACCGTTCCACGATGCGCTGGAGTTCCGCTGCCATTTCCACCCCTTCACATGGCGCCGTCCACCGTCAGTGACAGATGCTGGTGGCGTACCTCCTTGACGGCGGTCTCGGCCGCGCCCTGCAGCAGCGGCCTCAGGATGACCTGCGTGAAGCGTTCCGGCTCCTCCGATTGCAGGAGCGGTCGCAGGACGACGTCTATCTGACCGGCGTGCACCACCGTATCCTGCCCGTCGCTGTCCACGCGCCACTCCGGGTAATACGCCAGCCACCGCGCCACCGTCTCGGATGGTTGCCTCACCATGCCAATCAGTCTGCGCAGTGCCCACTGTCCTTCCGGGGCTGCGGACAATGCGCCGCGGTCCAGCAGGTCCTTTCTGCGCGTCTCATCATCCTGTTGCCACTGGATGGCGAACGGCACTGGGAGCCGCATCCAGTCCTCGTGCAGCGGAAAGAGGAGCGACCATTCGATCACGCTCCCGTCCGGCCGCATCCGCCGCCCCGGCATGGGCCCGACGAACGACAGGCCGGCGGCTTGCCAGCGCGCCGCACGCGCCTCGATGTCGCGGACGCGAACGGCGAACCGCGCTGCCCCGCCGCCGCGCGGCAGCAGTGCCATGGCCTGCTGGCCCAGTGCGAATTCACGCGCCTTGACGGCATCCTCAACGCCCAGCCATTCGATGTACGCCAGGTCAAAATAGGCGAGCGTGTTATAGGTGCCCCACTCCACATGCCGTCCGCCGGCGACGGTGTGGATCCCGAGCGTCTCAAACGCCATCCGCGCTGTCTCCGGATCTGGGACAAAGTGAACCAAGTGATCAAACTCGGCGGCTGTACCGCCAGGACTGTCACTCGACAACGCTCATCCCCTCCACCCTCGATTGTACCACGACTCACCACGCACGAGCCGGGCGCCGCGGACCGCCGGAGGATGTTCGTCTCAGACCTGAAGTATCTTCAGCGTGTGCACGCGTTCGACAGGGCCGTGGAAGGCGGCGGACGCCTGCCGGATTAGATCGTCGAGGTTCCCATGATGAGGATAATGCGTGAGTGCGAGTTTCTTGACACCCGCTTCGCGCGCGAGCGCACCCGCCTGGCCGGCCGTGAGGTGCCCGGCATGTTTGGCGGTGTCCTCCTGGCCGTCGTACATGTTGGCTTCGCACAGGAACAGGTCAGCGTCTCGCGCAATCTGTGTCAGGTTCGGGCACAGTGACGAGTCGGCTGAGAACACGAACGTCCGTCCCTTGTACGTCATGCGCACCGCGAGGCAGTAGACCGGGTGCTGCGTTCGCGCGAAGGTGATGTCGATTCCACCGATGTCGATCCGGCTCGTATCCGTGATCCGCTGCAACTGTATCAGCGGTTCGCGTTCCAACGCCTGCTCGACCGGGGATCCGCTGGGCATGTACACCGGCAGCTTTTCCTTGCGCGTACCCATCTGGCGATGGATGAGGGCGGTATAGCTGAGGACGCCGAGGTCCGCGGCGTGATCGTGATGGTGATGCGTGATGATGACTGCAGTGAGGTCTCGAAATTGGCACACTTTGAACAGTTGTGATAATACACCGGATCCGCAGTCCACGAGCACGTTGGCCGTATCCGTTTGCACGAGCAGGCCCGTGGTCGCTTCTCCCGCTTCGGGGTAGGCGCCCCAGTAGCCCAGAACGTGAATGTTCACCGATGCTCCACCTCGTCTCGGACGGTGTGTGCCTTCTTCCCCTCATTGTAGCAGACCTGGGCAAGCACAGGAGATGGAAAACGGGGTTTGGCTCGTCTCAATCCAATTTCAAGGATGGCACGTCATAATCCGAGCGAATAGCTGGAATCCAAGGGGGGAACGGCACGATGCGTCGTGCCACGCGCTTATGCGGCCTGTGGGCTGCGCTCGGAGTCGCCGCTGTGTTGGCGGGTTGCGGTGCGGTCTCCAGCGCTTCCGGCGGTACCACACCCGCGGCTGGCAGCAATGCGGCGGCGGGCGCCGCTCGCTTTGCCGGAAGAGGAATGTTCGGCGGCGTCAACCTCCAGACCGTGGCGAACGTGCTGAAGATTTCAGTCAGCACGCTGCAGCAGGACCTGCAGAGCGGTGAATCCATCCTGGACGTTGCGAAAAAGCAGGGTGTATCCGAACAGACGCTGGAGAACGCGCTGGTGGCTGACGAGCAGTCCAGGATCAACCAGATGGTGCAGAGCGGGCGCATCACATCGGATCAGGGGCAGCAGATGCTGTCTCGATTCAAGCAGATGCTCCCCACCCTGCTGTCGCGGAAAGGGCTACCCGCCCCGCCGGCGGGTCGCGGACACTGGGGCGGTAATCAAACAGGCAATTGGACGGGGAATTTCACGGGGCATCCATGGGGCAACAACGGGACTTGGAACGGGGGAGGACCTGGTACGGACGCCACGCAGAACGGCACGAACCTTTGAAGGATCTGTGGCTTGGCTCGTATCTCCAATCAGCTGCATAAGGCGGAAAAACCAGCTTATCCGCGCCGCCGGAGCCGCGATCGCACCGCATAAGGCGGAAAAACCCGCCTATTCGCTTCGCCGAGGCCGCCTGGCCGCCACAATAAGGCGGGAAAACCGGCTTATTCGCCTCGCCGGGGCCGCGATCGCGCCACATAAGGCAGAAAAACCGGCTTATCCGCGCCGCCAGAGCCGCGATCGCGCTGCATAAGGCTGAAAAACCGGCTTATCCGCGCCGCCGGAGCCGCGATCGCGGTGCATAAGGCGGAAAAACCGGCTTATCCGCCCTGCCGGAGCCGCGATCGCGCTGCATAAGGCGGAAAAACCGGCTTATCCGCGCCGCCGGAGCCGCGATCGCGCTGCATAAGGCGGAAAAACCGGCTTATCCGCCTCGCAAGGGGCCGCTATCGCGCTGCATTAGGCGGAAAAACCGGCTTATGCGCCCTGCTGGGGCTCCTTTCGCGCGGAGGCGCGGGCCGGCTTTCCAAAACCCGTCCAACACGGTAAGCTGAAGGCAGGCGAGGAAGCCTGCCTTCTTTCGATTCGGACACATCCGAACCGAAGACCAAAGGTGCGGGCGGAAAGGGGAGAGACGGGTGTTTCAACCCGGGTTGCTCAAGGACAAGGTGGTGCTCATCACGGGCGGAGGCACGGGCCTCGGCCGAGCGATGGGGGAGCGATTCCTGGAACTCGGCGCAAGGCTTGCCATCTGCGGCCGCCGCGCGGAGGTGCTGGAGCAGGCGGCGGCGGAGATGAGCGAAATCGGCGAGGTGTTCTGGCATCCCTGCGATGTGAGGGATCCTGAGGCGGTCCGGCAATTGATGGATGCCACCATGGGCCACTTTGGACGGATTGACGTGCTGGTCAACAACGCTGCGGGGAATTTCATCAGCCCCACGGAGCGCCTGTCCCACCGAGCATTCGACGCCGTCATGGGCATCGTGCTCCATGGCACCGTGTACTGCACGCTGGAACTCGGCAAGCGCTGGATTGCAGCCGGGCAGAAGGGTACGATGCTCAACATCGTGACCACCTACGCCTGGACGGGCTCCGCGTATGTCGTGCCCTCGGCGGTGAGCAAGGCTGGCGTGTTGGCGCTGACCCGCTCTCTTGCTGTCGAGTGGGGGCGGTACGGCATTCGCCAAGTCGCCATTGCTCCGGGTCCTTTCCCGACGGAGGGGGCTTGGTCGCGCCTGGCGCCGACACCGGAACTGTCGAACCATATGGTGGAACGGATCCCGCTTGGCCGGGTCGGGGAAAAAGAGGAACTGGCGAATCTGGCGGCCTACCTGATCTCGGATTACGCCGCGTACATCAACGGTGAGGTCGTGACCATCGACGGTGGTGAGTGGTTGCAGGGCGCCGGAGAGTTCAGCGACCTCCGGCGGCTGACGCCAGAGATGTGGGACCAGATTGCCCAGTTGACGCGACGCGGCAAATGAAGGGCCAGTGAACGTCCGACGCGTTCACGTGATGCAGGACAGGGAAAGGAGACGGACGGGTGGTCACCATCGTCAGAACGGAGGATGATCTGCGCGCCTGTCTGGCTATCCGCGAGGCGGTGTTCATCCGTGAGCAGAACGTGGCTCCTGAAGAGGAGCTGGACGAATGGGATAGGCTTCCGCCGGCCGGCGAGGTGTGGCCCGTGCACCTGCTCCTTCGGGCGGACGATGGGACGGCGCTGGCCACCGCTCGCCTCATTCCGTACAGTGACGATGCCGGCAAAGTGCAGCGCGTGGCTGTGCTGCGCCATCAGCGCGGGCGGGGCTTCGGCGCGCAGGTGATGGCGGCCGCCGAACAGGCCATCCGCGAGCGCGGCAAACGCCGTGCCGTGCTGGACGCGCAGCTGCATGCCGAAGGCTTCTACCGCCGACTCGGCTATACGCGTGTGAGCGACGAGGTGTTCCTGGACGCCGGCATCGAACACGTCCGGATGGCCAAGTCGCTCTGAGCGCCGCCCTCGCGAGGCTGTCGCCCCGAGCACAGATCCCCTGGGGCTTCACAACTCTTGCCCCAACGCGGCAAAACTCGTTACAATGAGACTTGATGTGCAACGAGGCCGGGGCGGCGTTCGCGGCCGGAGGGGAGAACGCGGTAGTGGCGAAGACCAAGGGCTGCATCGAGGCGGAGATCAGCAACGCTCTGACGAAGTGGGAGAAGGACTACCTCGGACGCGGCTCGGTCTCAGTTAAGACAGACATCCTGCGCGATATGATCATCGTCTCGCTGCATGGTATCCTGTCATCGGCGGAGTATGCGCTGTGCGAGACGCACGAGGGCATGCTCTCTGTGAAACGAACGCGGACCAGCCTCGTCGAATCCGGGGTGGAGGATTTGAAAGAGATCATCCGCCGGATCACGGGCGAAGAGGTCAAGAGCTTCTTCACCGACCTGAGCACGCGAACCGGTGAGCGGGTCATGGTGTTTCGGTTGTATGATGATCTCGAGAAGAAGTTGTCATCCGGGGAGTAAGGGCGGATCGCCTCACATAAGGTGACAATGCAGGGCTCGAGGATTCGGAGGCCGGACCTTGCCGTGAGGAGCGGAGAGGAGCGGCAACCGAGTCCAGGATCAGATGCTTGGGTGTCCAATCCATCGGTGAGCGGTGGATGGAAGACCGGCGTGGACCTTGCGGTTTCCAGCTGATCAAGGATCAGCCGTGGAATCGCGGGACCGCGCCGTTTTTTGTTGCCCGGCGGCCCGCTGGGGTAAGACGTAGGGAGAGGAGACAGCAATGACCACGCAGCAGGTGCAGGTGCTCACGCTTGGTGTATGGCTGGGGACGTGGGCCGTCGTAGGGATTACGGGACTGATCATGGTGTGCACGCGTAGGCCCGACAGGTGGGTCCGCTGGCATGTGCGTGCACTGCTTCTGCCCGTGCTGTCGGCATTGTGGGCGCTCGTCGTCCACAGATCGGCAGTATCGATGGGGCCGTGGCGCAGCGACGGCCTCGGCTTGGCGATGGGGCTGTACGTCGCGGCGCTGGGATACATCGTCCAACGCTTTTCCGTGCGCTATCTGCATGGCGACCACCGCTACGGTGCGTATTTCGGCGGCATCACGTGGACCACGCTCGCGGCGAGCATGGTGTGGATGAGCCGGACGCTGTGGCTCGAGGCCGTGGCGTGGACTGCGATGGATGTCGGCCTTCTGTTGCTCATCGCGCTCGCCCGGGAAAGTCAGCCGGTACGAGCGGTGGCGGCTCTTACGGCGAGACGGCTGGCATTCAGCGTCGCCGCGGTCATCGCAGCCGCATGCTGGTGCGGGCTGGCGACCGGCACGGCGGACGCGGCGACGGCGATGGCGCGCGTGCAGATGCTGCCGGCGGCCGACCGGATGGGCATCAGCGTATTGCTCGTGGTGGCCGCGTTGGCGCAGGCGGGCGGCTGGCCGTTCGGGCGATGGCTGTTGGAATCGGCCGTAACACCGACACCGGTCTCCGCCATCATGCACGCGGGGCTGGTGAATGCGGGGGGGCTGCTGCTCACGCGCTGGGCGCCTGTGCTCGGCGCGGCGGGGCCGGTCCCGCACGCGCTGCTGCTGGTCTTCGCGTGGATCAGTGTTGCCCTCGGAACCGGCGTGCTGTTGGTGCAGGTGGATTACAAACGGCAGCTGGTGGCGTCCACCATGGCGCAGATGGGCCTGATGCTCATGCAGTGTGCCATCGGCGCGTACGATGCGGCCATTGTGCATCTGATTTTGCATGGCGTGTTCAAAGCGACGCTGTTCCTCCGATCCGGCTTCGCCCTTCCCCGTCCGGCCCAGGTGCTGGGCGCGCCGGGCGCGACGGAGAATCGGGTGGCGCCGTGGCCATGGCTGGCCGGTGCGGTGTTCGCGCTGCTCTATTGGTGGGCCGTGCCGCAGGAGCCGGTGCGCGCCATGAGCGCCCTGATGCTCGGCGCGGGGTTGGCCATCACCGTGCGCCAGGTGCGCGGTGTCCGCGAAGGGCGCTGGGCGGGCCTGATCAGCGTGTTGGTGGCGGCGGGGGTCGCAGAAGTGGTGCGAATGGGCGTGGACGCTGGACTGCTCAGGCTGCTGGGCTGGCCGAATGTCCCGGGCGTCCCAGGCTGGGGGCTCGTGGCCGCGGGTCTGTTGGCCATCCTCGCCTTGGTGTGGTTGGCGGTGTCCATGGCTCCCTCGTCCCGCTGGGCGGTGCGCCTCTACTTGGGGTTGGTGCACATCGGTGATCCGCGACCCGACGCCATGGAGCCCCATCCGCGCTCTCTCGCACACTACGCAAAGGAGGCGGTCCTGCGATGAGCATCCGCATACCCGACGAACGCGCCACGCGTCGCGCTACATCCTCAGAGGATGTGCGCGATTGGGTTCGAGAGGCGTTGGATGTGGTGGCACTGCAGTGGCCGCTACCTATCTTCATCGCCCGTCACCCGTGGCCGGCGCTGGAGCACATCCGGTTTGAGGACGCCATGGGCATGCTGCAGGACCTGCAGGGGACGCGTCTGTACCCTTCGCTGACCGTTTTCCGATCCGCCCTCGAGCACGGCGACATCCACCCGCAGCACCTGGAGCGCCGCCTGCGAGCGTGGATGGAGGCGCATCTGCCAAGCTCGCTGCGACCTCAGCTGGGGCGCTTGTGCCGCGACCTGCTGATGGTGGAAGAGCTGCCCTGCGGCGATGCGGCACCGGAGGTCCGTCAGTGGGCGGAACGGACGGTGGCTCGCGGAGAGGCGCCCAGCGCGTATCCACCGGTTCGACTGGTCACCGACGCGTCGCCGGACCTCGCTCGCCGGCTGACCCTGCTCACCATTCGTTGGTGCAAGCTGTTCCTGGACCGCGGTCAGGCGGCCTGGCGGCTGCCCGGGCGCGATGCCGGATTGTACGGGGCGTGGCGTCGACTGGCTTCCGCCGATCCCGGACTCACCCGCCGCGAGCGGCGGCGGATGGGCCCACTGCCCGAGGACCCGGCCTTGGCGGTGCGCGAAGGTTTGGGGCACTTGGGCGTACCGCGCGATGCAGCGGTGGACTATCTCCGGGCGCACCTGGCGGCGCTGCCAGGGTGGGTTGGGCTGCTGCGCTGGGAGGGACACGAGGCGGGGGATGAACTCGGCTTCGTCGTCGACTATCTGGCACTCCGCATCTCGCTCGAGCGCATCCTGAACGGAGAGCGGCGGGCGTTTGCCGCTGTGGACCCGGTGCATCACGCGGAGGCCGTGGTACCGCTGCTGTCCGCCCTCGTACAGCATGCACAGATGACGCCAGCTCGCTGGGAGACGCTTCCCAGGGCGCTGCGGCGACAGACCCTGGCTGCGTTGCACCAGTTCCTGCGGGCGGGGCGATGGCAGGTGTGGCTCGAGGCATGGGAGGACAGCTATGGTGAAGTGCTCCGCGAACGGATGACCAGCGGACGGTGGCCATCGCTGGATGCACCCATCGCGCAGTTGTTGTTTTGCATCGACGTCCGATCCGAACGCTTCCGCAGGCGGATTGAGGCCGCCGGACCGTTTGAAACCTACGGTTGCGCGGGCTTTTACAACCTGCCGATGCGCACGCGTGATCTCGACAGCCCCTACGCGCATCCGTCCTGCCCGGCCATCGTCACACCGGTGGTCGAGGTGCAGGAGGTGTTGCCGCAACCGGCGTTGGCGCGGCAGCGCTCGCGCCGCAACGCCCTGCGGCTGCCCGGGGATGTGTTCAAAAAGGTGAAGCAGCATGTCGTCGCCGCACTCGCCTTACCGGAGTTGTCCGGGCCGTGGCTGGGGTTGTACGCCATCGCGCGCACCCTGGCGCCTGGCAGCGCGGGGTACGTCCTGCATCAAGCGGCGAACGCGTTGGAGCGGCCGCGCGGAACAGAGGCCGTGATCGAACGGACGGCGTCGCCCGAGGCCGAGGTCGAGAACGGCGTATTACCGCTGGGCTTCACCGTCAGCGAGATGGTCGACATCGCCGGCGGGTTGCTACGGAGCATCGGACTCACGTCGTTTGCGCCGCTCGTGGTGGTCTGCGGTCACGAAAGCCGGAGTGCCAACAACGCGCACGCCGCTTCGCTGGACTGCGGTGCCTGCGGAGGCGCGGCCGGACGCTGGAATGCGCGGGTGTTTGCCGCCATCTGCAACCGCAAGGACGTGCGCACCCGTCTGGCGGCCGAATATGATATCGAGATCCCCGAGGACACGGTGTTTGTCGCCGCGGAGCACATCACGACGACGGATACGCTGGAGTGGCTGGACGTACCGCCGTTGCCGTCGCGCGCGCAGACCGCGTGGTTGATGCTGAGGCAGGCGCTCCACGAGGTGCAGCGCGAGACGACGGCCGAGCGGCTGCGGGAATTGCCTGATCCTTGGCCTCGCGCGTCGGCGGAGGAAGCAGCGCTGCGGAGGGCCGGGGATTGGAGCGAGGTGAGGCCGGAGTGGGGGCTGGCGGGCAATTTCGCGTTCGTCGTCGGGCGCCGCCAGCTCACCCAGGGTCACGCCTGGGATGGCCGTGTGTTCCTGCACAGCTACGACTGGCGGCTGGATCCGGACGGAGACAGACTCGCCGCCATCGTTGCGGGCCCGGTGACGGTCGCCCAGTGGATCAATTTGCAATACTACGCGTCGACCGTATCGCCTGACGTGTACGGTAGCGGCAGCAAGACGACGCAGACGGTGACGTGCGGCATCGGCGTCATGCAGGGCAACGGGAGCGACCTGCTCGCCGGCCTCCCATGGCAGTCCGTTGCGGCGGATGACCGCACCCTCCAGCATGCACCCCTGCGCCTGTGGGTGGTGGTGGAGGCGCCGGATGGCGTGATCGAGCGCCTGCTGGAAAGGGATCCCGCTTTTCGCCGCAAGGTGGCCGGCGGGTGGTTGCGCCTGGCAAGTATTGATCCGGTAAGCGGCCACTGGCGCGAGTGGTCGAGAGGGGAAGAGGCAGTGACCGTGCAGGTGTGACGTGTTGGCAAGGGATCCCCTTGACGCTGGGAAGCACGGGTGTTATCCTGCTTTCTGGACACAATCGGATAGCGACCGCATGACTGGCGGACAAAGTGGAGCACCACAGGGGAGTGCGGTCGTAAGGAAAATTGCCGGCCGCCTGGGCATCGCAGACGTTGACCCAGGCGGCCGTGTCGTTTCTGGCACAAGCCACCGGGTCGTCGCTGCGGAATCCGACAAGAGGTGACCCACGAGATGACCGTTTGGTGGGCGGGCAAACCGGTGGCGGAGTCGCTGTTGGAGGATGTGCGGCGCCAGGCTTCGTGTTACCATGCCGAGGGTGTCATGCCGACGCTGGCCGTGGTGCTGGCGGAGGGCCGGGGTGCTGCTCGGACGTACGCCAAGGCGAAGCAGAAGCGTGGTATCGAGCTGGGGATTCGTGTGGAGGTTCACACCCTCCCTGAAACCGCCGGTACCGAGACCTGGCTGCGCAGGGTTCGGGCGCTGGGCGAAGACCCGCGGGTGCATGGCATCCTGGTGGAACTGCCTCTGCCGCCGAGCGTCGATGTCGCCGCGGTGATTCAGGCCATCCCACCTGTGAAAGACGTGGACGGGTTGCGCCGAACGGTGGTGCCGTGGGCCGAGACGGGTCCTCACATTCCGGCGACACCCCTGGCGGTGATGCGGTTACTCGAGTATTACGGCGAGCTCCTGCGCGGCCGCGAGGTGGTACTGGTCGGCTGTGGGCGTACCGTGGGTCGTCCGCTGCTGGACCTGCTGCTCCAGGCGGAGGCTACGGTGCATGTGTGCCACGCGGCCACCCGTGATGTCGGGCAGCATTTGCGGCGGGGCGAGATCGGCATCATCGCTGCAGGTTGTCGTGGGCTTATCACGCCGGACATGGTGCATCGCCATCTCGCCCTCGTCGACGTGGGCATCCACCCGTTGCCGGGCGGCGGGATTGCTGGCGACGTGACGCCGGAGGCCGCGCAGCGGGTGCGCGCTGCGACGCCGGTGCCCGGTGGGGTGGGCGTGGTGACTACCGCGCAACTGTTTGCGAACCTGATGGACGCGGTGCAAGCGCAGCGGTTCGCGGGCAGCAAGGACCGGGAAGCCTCCGCGACCGATGGACGGCGCTCGGTGGTGCGGATGGGTACCGGTACCTGACTCGGCCGATGGAACGGGGTGAGCCTGTGGACGGAGGTACATGGCGTGCGTGTCGGCCGCGTATCGTCATCGCCGGGACGCACAGCGGCGTCGGCAAGACCACAGTGACGCTTGCCGTGATGGCGGCCCTGCGGAGACGCGGCCTGCGCGTGCAGGGCTTTAAAGTGGGGCCGGATTATATCGATCCGACCTATCACAGGGCGGTCACCGGCCGTCCATCCCGCAACCTTGACAGTTGGATGGGTTCGCCCGACATCGTCCGCGAGGTGTTTGAGCGGGCCAGCCGCGATGCCGACATCTCCGTCATCGAAGGCGTGATGGGCATGTACGACGGCCGCTCGGCGGCGTCCGACGAAGGTAGCACGGTCGACATCGCGCGTCTGTTGGATGCGCCGGTGGTGCTGGTGGCGGACGTGTCCGGTTTAGCGCGCAGCGCAGCAGCGCTGGTGCTCGGATACCTGAGAATGGCGCCGGATGTGCGGGTGGAGGGTGTCATCGCCAATGGCATTGCCAGCAGCGGGCACCTGGCGCTCGTGCGGGAGGCGGTGGAATCCGCTTGTGGTGTCCCTGTCTTGGGCGGCGTGCCCAGGGACCCGGAGGTCCGTCTTCCGGAACGCCATCTCGGTCTCGTCCCGTCGCTCGAGCGCGGAGAACTCGGTCCCTTGTTTGAACGGTTGGCCTGTCTTGCGGAAGAGAGGTTGGATCTCGACCTGTTCATAAGAATGGCCATGGCGTCTCCGCCGCCGTCACCGGCCGTACGCATCTTTCCACGTAGGACCGGGCAGCTACATTGCACCATCGCAGTGGCGCGCGACGCAGCTTTTCATTTCTATTACCAGGAGAACTTAGATCTTCTGGAGGCCTATGGCGCACAACTGGTGTTCTTCAGCCCGCTGGCGGGCGAGACCATTCCGGATGAGGCGGATGCATTGTACATCGGGGGTGGATTTCCCGAGGAATTTGCTGTGGACCTCACAAGGAATACCCGATTCCTGAAGGACCTTCACCGCATCTGTGCAGAAGGGCATCCAGTGCTGGCGGAATGTGGTGGTTTCATGGTGCTGACGCAATCCATCACGGACAGGTCGGGTGTGGAGCACGCCATGGCGGGCGTGCTCCCCGCACGCGTGCGGATGCAGGAGAGGCTGGCGGCCCTGGGTTATCGGGACATCGCGCTGCACGTGGACAACGTGATAGGTCCGGCTGGGATGCGTCTGCGTGGACACGAGTTCCATTATTCGACGGTGGAGTGGCTCGAATCGCAGACGCCCGCTTACGAGGTGCGCGGTTTACACGGGGCATGGCAGGAAGGTGCGGTGATAGGCAACACCGTGGCGGGTTACACGCACCTTTACTTCCCGTCGCAACCGGAGGTGGCGCGGCGATTTGTGGAGGCGGCCCGACGCTGGCGTATGCGACGGGACGACGGAACGGACACCTGAGCTATATGAAGGGTGTCAACCCAGTGTATCAGATACACGGGCGGCGGCCGTCGTGGCCGCCGCCCGTGCCTTACGCAAATCACCGATTGCCACGACCGTGGCGCGCATCCACCCTTTCATCGCTTGTCATCGACCACGACGAGACACTCGGCAATCATGTCGTGCAATGCCTGCTTGCGCTTCGTCCAGCCCGCCATCAGATAGCCGATCCAGAGCACCAGCGCCGAGATGATCTTCGCGAAATAACGGCCCGTGGCCCGGCCGAAACTAAGGCGTCGGCCTTCCATATCGCACACGCGGATGCCGAGCGCCCGCTTTCCGAGCGTCGCTTGCCATGGTGAGCTTTCGAACACCGCGTAATAGATCCACGGGCCGATGATGCCCACGGCCGTCCATGCCACCGAAAGGGTGATGAACGCCGCCAGTGCCGTCGCATCCTGCAGCTCCGTGTCGGATGCAAGCGCACCGGAGAAACTGCTCCAGAAATTTGGGTTCTGGCGGGCAAAGGCCGCGACGACGGCGGCAAAGGTACCCATTTCGAAAATGAATTGAAGAATGCCAAGGATCACGGTATCGATGAGGTACGCTGCGAATCTTCGCCAAAAGCCCGCGTACCGAAGCGTCCCGCGCGGGTGCGTTGCGCCGTGTCCTGCTATCACCATCAGCGGTGGCTGAGTGGGACCCACGTGGGGTTCCGAAGTGGCGCGCAGCTTCTGCCCGCAGTGTACGCAGAAGCTCATCGACGCCGTAACAGGGCGGTGACACGCCGGACAACGAAATTCATCCATCGATCCCACCGGACACATCCACCATCACCTGATCAAGCCATCACCGGGCACGGATGACGAGTGTGGAAGCAATCATGTCGTGCAATGCCTGCTTCCGCTTGGTCCACCCGGCCATCATGTAGCCAATGCACAGAATCAGGCTGGAGATGATCTTGGCGAAGTAACGCCCCGTGGCTCGACCAAAGCTGATGCGCCGGCCCTCCTCGGTGGTGACGCGGAGCCCGCAGGCCATCTTACCAAGCGTGGCTTGCTTCGATGAACTCTCCATGCCCGCAAAATAAAGCCAGCCAAGGACAACACCCACCAGGTCCGCCGCCGTTTTCCCAAGCAGCAGGACAAGAATCCAGGATACGACGCCCAGAAGGATGCCGTCGATGAAATAGGCTGCGAATCGGATCCAGAATCCCCCGTATCGGACTCGGACGTCGCCAATCGGTGCGTCGTGCAACCCGGCGGTGGCCAGTCCTGCTGCGGTGTCGAGGGCAGTTCCACAAGACTGGCAATACTGTGCGGTGTCAGGATTCGCTGCTCCGCATTGCGGACAGAACATGAAAACCCACCTTTCCCACGCGGAATGTGTAAACGCTCCCCAGCTTCGACATACCCAAGAAAGGCGGGCCCCACGGCCCGCCTTTCTGACAGATCTCGTCGAAGATGCGGGAACGTTGATAGTCATTGTACCATCAAACGGGCGTTGGGAACACGGGCCATGTGGTACCCTGAGCTGGGTCATGCCCGAAAAAGATGCGTGCGCCCGTCTCCTGCGCGATTCCGCGCAGGCGCTCGACGCTTGCGCGCATGAGATTCTCATCCACCCCGGCGAACGGAACACCGTTCTCGAAGTTCTCGCGGGTGTAGCTGGCATCCACCGTGAGCAACACCGGCGGCCCTTCCGGAAGACGGATCAGAAGGCTCTGGTGCCCCGGGGAATGGCCCGGCGTGTACAGCAACTGAATACCGGGCAGCGGTTCCGCATCACCGTCGAGCAGCTTGTAACGGAGGCCCGGAATACGGCACTCCGCCGGGTACCCGTTGCCCGCCATGGCGGCATCGTGTTCCGCGCGTTGCACCAGGATGGGTGTGTCGGGGAACTCTGCGTTTCCACCGGCGTGATCGAAATGCCAATGGGAGCTGATGACGCATACCAGATCCGCCGGCGTATATCCGCAGCGGGCGAGCACCGCAGTGATGGCGTCGTCCTCACGCATGCGCGGCACGATGAGGTTTTCATCGTCCGTGCCCCGGAAGTATCCCTCCGGGTCGGTGGCGCACACCTTGGGCATGCCCGTGTCCACCAACACCGGTCCGTCCGTGGTTTCTATCAGATACGCCCAAATGGGGAGGTCCACCAACCGACCGGGCGCCCGGCGCGTGTCGAGCGCGCTTTGGTCGACCAGACAATGCCCGGCGGGAAGCAGATACAGACGCTGAACGGCCAACTGGGATCCTCCTCTCGCGGCCGACCGGCCGGATCGGCCGCCGCAGGTTAATAGGGGAACGAAAAGCCGAGAGCCTCGACGATGCCGCGCGGAACCTCCATGCGAGCGGTCTTGAGCGGATCCACCACTTGGCAGATGCGAAGTTGTCCCGCTGCAGAGAGCAGGAAAGCCGCGTCCGCTTTGCCGAGACCGCATTCGCGTTCCAACCACGATACCATGCGCTTCGCCGCCAGTGTCGCGGCGTCGTCGAGCAGAGGTGCGGAGGCGATGGTCATCACCGCCTCGTCGTTGACGAGCATGGGCGCCGGCCAATCGCGCCCCTTCAGCACATGGAGGCTGACGGTGACCGTACCGCCGATCTCGACCCCACATACGGCCACCTCCCCGTCTCCCATGGCCGCGTGAAGATCGCCCAGCGCGAACAGAGCGCCGGGTACGTTGACGGGCAGGATCAACCGGGCGCCCGTCGTGATGCGGGTGCAGTCCATGTTGCCGCCGTGATCCCCTGGGGTTCCGCATGGTACACGGCCCTCGGCCGGTGCGGTGCCAATGACCCCAATCATCGGCCGCAGCGGCACGCGCACGCGGTCGTTCAGCACCGCATGGCCATCCACCACGGGCACGATGCGGATAACGTTCTGCACCAGCTCATCGCCGAACACCCCGAGCCCCGGGCCTGTGGTCATCACACCTCGGTCGCGCAGCCGGATCTCCCGGATGTGCACCACCAGCAGGTCACCTGGTTCGGCGCCTTCCACGTAGATGGGGCCCGTGGCCGGGTTGATCCGCTCCCAGTCGAGCGTGCCAAAGTCCTGGGTTTCGCTCTGAATCTGATCCTCAAAGCAATCGCAGGTGTGGACCTCGATGGTGCTTCCCGCCTGCACGCGAAGTGCCGGCGGATTGTCGGGCGCCATGGCGTAGATCAGATGCCGGTTTTCCAGCTGCACGGACATCCGCATCTCCTCCTTACGGTTCAAATTGAAGCGGCTGCGGCGGTCTTCTGAAGCCGCGGGTGGCGATGGCGAGCACAATCAGTCCGACAATCGCCCAGGCCAGCCCCAGCCGCATGGTCAGCTTGTCGAAATTCAACCACACATACAGCAGCACCGCGAACCCCAGCAGCGGCATCACCAGGTGTGCCCACCAGCGGCCGCTCCGGCGTTTGAAATAATGGTAGATCACCACTGTCAGGTTGAGCAGCAGGAATGTGGTCAGCGCACCGAAGTTGACCAGCGAACTGAGCGTCCCGATGGACGAGGCGACGCTGACGAGGATGGAGATGACGGCCACAATCAAAGTGGAGGTGTACGGTGTGCGGTAGCGCGGGTGCACCTTGGCCAGGAAACCCGGCAGCACCTTGTCGCGGCCCATGCTGAACAACAGGCGCGAAATGGCCGCCTGCGCGGCGAGCGCGTTGGCAATACCCCACGCGATCACGGTCGCCACCAGACAGAGCACCTTCAGCCACGTGCCACCGACACGCTCCGCCACGAAGTAGAACGCGACGTCGGCGTCGGGGAAGTGTTGAAAGTCGGGATAGGCACACGCCGCCAGATAGGTGAGCAGCATGAACAGCACCGCCACCACAATCAGCGCCGTCACCGTAGCGCGGCCGACGACGCGACGGCCGCCCCGAGCCTCCTCGGCCAGCGTGCTGATGCCGTCAAATCCAAGGAAACTGAGCACGGCGATGGAGGTCGCCGCACCGACCATGCTCCAGCTGAAACCCTGCGGGTTGTAGATGGGCGCCGTCGTGAACGCGGTGTGATCCGCGCCCCGGGCGACGTAGGCGATGGCCATGATGCAGAACAGGACGAACGTGATCAGTTCCAACACCAGGATCACCCAGTTGGCGCGGTTGGTGAGCTGGATACCGAGCACATTGATCACGGTGTTGATGGCCACAAACACGATGATCCACCCCCACACGGGGACGCTGGGGATGAGCTGGGTCAACCATGACGCGGAGACCAGGTACAACAGCGCCGGGACGAGGATGTAGTCGAGCAGGATCATCCATCCCGCGAAAAAGCCGATGTACGGGTTCCAACCGCGCTGCACATAGGCGTATGCGGACCCGGCGATGGGGAATGCCTCGGACATTCGCGCGTAGCTGTAGGCGGTGAAGATCATGCCAACCAGGCCGATGAAATACGCGAAGACCACCATACCGTTGGCCGTCTGTACGACCTGCCCGTAGATGCCCATCGGAGCAATCGGCACCATGAAGATCAGGCCGTACACGACAAGGTCCCAGAACGACAAGGAGCGCTTGAGTTCCTGCTTGTAACCGTACTGCTCGAGCGACGACGTATCGCCGTTCACCCATGTCGGCTGTGCCATGGTTTCGCCTCCTTTCTGTGCTCACCAGAGCTGTGCGTAGGTTTGCTTCTCCCAGTCCGTGATGTGCTGAAGGAACTGCGCGTACTCCGCCTGCCGCAGAGCGTACAGGCGCTCGATGGTGGTATCGCCGAGCGTCTCGCGCAGCCAATGGTCCTCCTCGAGTACGCGCAGCCCCTGCTCCATCGTCCGGGGCAGGGCGGGCGCCTCGTCGTCCGCTTCCGGATCGCGCGCGACAGGTGGCGGGGGGACCAGACCTCGCTCCACGCCGTCCAATCCGGCCGCGAGGATCACGGCGAGGCTGAGGTAGGGGTCCGCATCGGCCCCGGGAATGCGGTTTTCCAGCCGCGTGTGTACGCCCCGCGCATGGGGTACCCGGACCATCGCGCTGCGATGTTCATGGCCCCACACGGCACGCGTTGGCGCAAAGGCGTGCGGAACCAGGCGTTTGTACGCATTGACCGTGCCGCAGCAGACCGCGGTAATGGCTCCCGCATGCGCCAGTTGCCCGGCGATAAAACTGCGGCACAGAGCGGAAAGTCCATCGGGAGCCGCCGGGTCAAAGAAGACGTTGCGGCCCTCCTCGTCAAACAGGCTGTGGTGCAGATGTGCACCGCTTCCGCTGCCATTCGCCAGCGGCTTGCTCATGAACGTCGCCCGATAACCGTGCTGCGCGGCCACCTCGCGGATGCTGGTGCGGTAGTAGAACGCCATATCCGCAATCTCGATGTCCCAGAACGGCGCGTTGGACACCTCGAATTGACCGGGCCCGTATTCCGTGTTCGCCACCTCCGGGCCGGCACCCAGCTCCTGCAGCGCCTGCAGGATGGCGAGCAGCACCGGTTCGACCTCCGCCTGCCGCGTCTCGGCGAAGCACTGACGGCCCATCCAGGCTGGCGATCCGTCCTCCGCGCGAAACAGATAGAACTCGTACTCGAAGGATCCCTGCACGCGCAGGCCGTGATGTGCCAGGCGGGCCAAGACTCGCCGCAACACTTCGCGCGGCGCGTAGGCGAGGGGCGCGTCGTCGCCCGCGTACACGTCGGCGATCACGCGTGCAACCCCCGGCGCGTACGGCAGCACAGAAAACGTGCGAAGGTCGGGCACCAGCTGCCAGCTGGGAAACCCCCCGTCGAACGACACGCCATCCGGCCCGGGCAGCACGTCGGCCGACGTGGTGAACCCGAACAGCGCCGAGGGAAAGGTCAGGTGTCCGCCCTCCAACTGCTCGAGGAAGTGGCGGGTGGACACATAACGGGCGCGAGCGACATTTGTGAGGTCCTGCGCGCAGACGCGAACGGTGCGAATCTGGTGTTCCCGGATCATCGCGTGCACGTGCTCCAGCCACGCGCGAGCATCGGCGGCCGTGGTGGTCGATGTCATGGCGTCACCCCCTTTTGCAAGTTCGATGGGGCGCTGGGGCCCATCCACGTCGCTTACGCAAAAATCGTGCCAGGGTCCGCTCATCGCGGCTCCGGCCCGTCGCTACGGCACGGCGCCCTTCGGTGGACACAGGATTTTGAACTCCTGGGTCTATGCAAATCCACGGATTCATGGGATACTTGGACCGATGGTTCACAAGTGAACCGATGGGGTGGTGCGCTGTGGAACCAGTGGCGGTCAGCGCCGCGATGCGAGAGGTCTTGTTGTTGGCGGAGCGGGTGGCCGCGTTTCCGACCACCGTGCTGATAGAGGGCGAGACCGGCGTGGGCAAGGAGGTGGTGGCGGACCACATCCATCACCACAGTCCGCGGCGGACACTGCCGTTCATCAAGGTCAACTGCGCCTCTATTCCAGAGACGCTGTTTGAATCCGAACTCTTCGGATATGAGCGAGGCGCCTTCACCGGCGCCAAACGCGAAGGCCATCCCGGTCTGTTTGAACTGGCCAATGGCGGCACGCTGCTGCTCGACGAGGTGGGGGAGTTGTCGCCGTCGCTGCAGGCCAAGCTGCTGCGCGTGCTGCAGGATCGGGAAATCCGCCGCATCGGGGGCAGTTGGTCCAAGTCGGTGGATGTGCGCATTCTCGCCAGCACCAACCGTGACCTGTGGGAGATGGTGCGCACCGGCAGGTTTCGCGAGGACCTGTATTATCGGCTCAGCGTGGTTCATCTGCGCGTACCTCCGCTGCGTGAGCGGCGTGAAGATATCCTGCCGCTCTGCCACACTTTCGTCGAGGAGTTCTCGGAAAGCATGGGCTTGAACGTGCGCCTGGCGGCTGATGCGGCACCGCTCCTGGTAAGCCACCCTTGGCCCGGCAACGTGCGCGAGTTGCGCAACGCGACGGAGGCGCTGTGCGTCATGGCTGAAGCCGGGGTGATCACGGCGCGGGATGTGGAGAGGGTTCTGCATCGCCACGCGATGGCCGGAAACAACGCCGAAGCCACTCACGCGCGGGCAGGCCGCCAGGATGCTGGGGTCGCTGTAACGGCCGATCCCGCCACCCTCCCCACCTACGCAGAGGCGATGGCCGAGGCCGAGCGGTCGCTGCTGACGCGGGCGCTGGCCGTGCATCCGAGCGTGCGTGCTGCTGCTCGCGCCCTCGGCTTGAGTCATTCGACGCTGCTGAGAAAACTGGAGCGCGCCGGCCTGAAGCCGGACGCGGGTTCAACCCGTTGACAATGCCCGTCACCTTCTCTATACTTGCGGTATCGACTTTAATTTTACTAGTAAGTGATGTTACGAAAGGATGGAGGCGCCGGTATGGCCAAGGAGAAATGGGTGCTGGACGCGACGCACAGCAACGTCGACTTCACGGTGCGTCACATGATGATTGCGACCGTGCGGGGGGCGTTTCATAAGTTCGACGCCAACATTGTGGCCGACCCAGAGGACCTGACGACAGCGGAGATTGAGTTCACGGTGGATGTGGCGAGCGTGGACACGCGCAACGAGGACCGGGACAATCACCTGCGTTCCGCCGATTTCTTTGACGCGGAGCACTATCCGCAGATGACATTCAAGGCGACCCGGATTGTGCGCACCGGGGATGGGGAATACGACATGACGGGAGATCTCACCATCCGCGGCGTGACTAAGCCCGTCACGCTCCACGTGGTGTACGGCGGTGGTGGCAAGGATCCGTGGGGCAACCAGCGCGTCGGATTCACGGTGACGGGCAAGGTGAACCGCAAGGACTTCGGTCTGACCTGGAACGTTGCGCTGGAGACCGGCGGCGTCTTGGTCAGTGACGAGGTCCAGATCCACATTGATCTGCAGGCCGTGAAAGCGGCCTGAAGGCCGACGCGAGAAACCCGAGCAGAGGAGGCATGGTGAGGTGACCTTGCGCTTGGCCACCCTGGTGGGCAGCCTGCGCCGCGACTCGCTCAACATGAAGCTGGCGCGCTGGATGCAGGCCCGCTACCACGACAAGCTCGAGATGGAGATCCTGCCCATCGGCGATTTGCCTTTCTACAACACGGACCAGGAACTGGATCCGCCGCCTGTGGTGCGCGAGTTCAAGCGCAAGGTAAAGGATGCGGACGCGGTGCTCATCGTCACGCCGGAATACAACTGGTCTATCCCTGGCGTGCTGAAGAATGCCATCGACTGGCTGTCCCGCGTGGAAAAGGTGATGAACGGCAAACCGGCGCTCATCGCGGGGGTGTCCAACGGCATGATGGGCACCATCCGCGCGCAGCTTCATCTGCGCGAGGTACTCGCCAGCCCCGGCGTGGGCGCGCGGCTGTTCCCGCCGGGCGGCAATGAGATCCTGATCACGTTCGGGGATCAGAAGTTCGATGCGGCTGGACAGTTGAATGATGAGGCTACGGTGGCGTTCATCGATGGCGTGATCGACAAGTTCATCGACTGGTGCCGAGCTTGAGGAGACGCTGGATGACCAGACGCAGGCGGCCTGTTCGCCATGACGCGGGCAGGCCGTCGTTGTGCTAGATTGAAGGTGTGGAGTCGTCCCGGCAGTGGGTGCCGGGTGCAGGGGGGAACTGCGCATGCGAAGGTATGACCTGCTGATTGGCGGCGAGTGGCGTCAGGCGGAAGGCGGCCGTACGTTCACGGTGGATGATCCTGCCACCGGCGAGACGGTGGGCGAGGTGGCGGACGCATCACCGGCGGATGCGGCGGCGGCGGTGGCCGCGGCGACCGAGGCGTTTCCGGTATGGGCGGCGAAGACGGCGAAGGAGCGCGCGCGCATCCTGTTCCGCTGGTACGACCTGATGATGGCGCATGCGGACGAGATCGCCGAATGCATGACGCGGGAACAGGGGAAACCGCTCGCCGAGGCCCGCGGGGAAGTGGAGTATGCGGCTGACTTCGTGCAGTGGTTCGGCGAGGAAGCGAAGCGGGTGTACGGCGAGACCATCCCGGCATCGCATCCGCACAAGCGGCTGCTGGTGCTGAAGCAACCCGTCGGCGTGGTGGCGGCCATCACGCCGTGGAACTTTCCGGCGGCCATGATCACGCGCAAGGTCGCTCCGGCCATCGCCGCCGGCTGCACGGTGGTGATCAAGCCGGCCGAGCAGACGCCTCTGACGGCCGGGCTGCTGGCGGAGCTGGCGCTGGAGGCGGGCATGCCCCCAGGTGTGATGAACCTGGTGACGAGTAGCGACCCCGCCGCCATCGCCAAGGTCTGGCTGGAGGACGAACGGGTGCGCAAGATCACGTTCACCGGTTCGACCGAGGTAGGTAAACTCCTGATGCGGCAAGCTGCGGACACCGTCAAGCGCGTGAGTTTGGAACTCGGCGGACAGGCGCCATTTCTGATCTTTGACGACGCTGACGTCGACGCGGCGGTGCGCGAGGTGATGGCCAGCAAGTTCCGCAATGCGGGGCAGACATGCGTGTGCGCCAACCGACTGTACGTCCAGCGCGGCATTGCCGACGAGTTCACGCGGGTGCTCGCCGAGCGGGTGCAGGCACTGCGCGTCGGCCGAGGTACGGAGGAGGGCGTGCAGATTGGGCCCCTCATCGATGAGCAGGCCGTCGCCAAGGTGGAGCGGCATGTGTCGGACGCGGTCAGCAAGGGTGCGCGCATCGTCACCGGCGGCACGCGGCTGACGCAGCAGGGGGCGCGGTTCTATGCGCCAACGGTGCTGGCCGACGTACGCGATGATATGCTCGTCATGCGGGAGGAGACGTTTGGACCCGTGGCGCCGGTGCGGGTGTTTGACACGGAGGAGGAGGCCATCGAGCTGGCCAACCGTACGCGCTACGGCCTGGCGGCCTACATGTTCACGCGCGACCTGTCGCGCGCCACGCGCGTGATGGAGCGGCTCGAGTACGGTATCGTGGGCGTCAACGATGGGCTGCCCTCGGTGGCGCAGGCGCCGTTCGGCGGCTTCAAGGAGAGCGGCCTGGGACGCGAGGGTGGCCGGTACGGCATGGAGGAGTTCCTTGAGGTCAAGTACGTCTCCATCGGCCTGCTGCCGTGATTCACGCGGAAGGGTCTTCCGCACGGCGGTAGCGAGGTCTTGGGATTCATGCTGCAGCCCCCTGCTCCGGAGGGGAGCGCGGGGGCTGTGGTGGGGTGGCGAGGTTGTCACACGGGCGGTGCCGGTCGAGCCTGCCGGTTATTCGTCGGCTGCGGCCGTCTCCGCGTTTTGCAGTCGTTCACGCGCCATTTGCTGCAACACGAACTTCTGGATCTTGCCGGTTCCGGTCATGGGCCACTGCCCTGGCTCCACAAACCACACGTAGCGCGGCACCTTGAACTTCGCCAAACGTTCCGCGCACCACCGGATCAACTCGCGCCGCGAGGTGCTGGCGCCGGCCTTGAGTTCCACGAACGCTGCGCCAATCTCGGTCGTCACCGGGTCCTCCACGCCCACCACGTACGCCTGGCCTACGGCGGGGTGGCGCGTGAGCACATCCTCGACCTCTTTCGGCGAGACGTTTTCCCCGGACACCTTGTACATTTCCTTGCTGCGTCCGAGGAACTCCAGATAACCATGCTCGTCGATCCTTCCGATGTCCCCCGTGCGCAGCCAGCCATCCATATCCATGACGGCTGCGGTCTCCAGCGGTTTCTTGTAATAACCGCGCGTGACGAAGTTGCCGCGTACCACCAGCTCGCCCACGCTGCCGGGGGGAAGCTCCTCACCGGTGTCGGGATCGACCACTTTGTACTGCGTATTGGCTCCGCCGAACTCGGGCAGGCCGCTGGCACCCCCTGGCTTGATGCGGCCCACCTTGGTCGCGACGATCTCGATGGGATCCCCAATTTCAGTATGCACGGTGGCGGCTGTGGCTTCCGTACCGCCGTATCCGGTGCAGATCTCGGTCACCCCCAACTCGCGCACCGCGCGCTCCCACACCGGCACCGGCGCCGGCGCGGCGGCGCACATCAGCGCGTACAGGCTGGAGAGATCAAAGCTGCTGAGTTCGGGGTGATTGAGCAGCGCCACCAGCATGGACGGCACGCACAGCACATCATGCGCTCGGTGTGTGCTGATCAATTCCAGCGCCTGTCGAGGCGCGAACGAGGGTTGCGTGATCACGCAGCCGCCCACGAACGACCCGGCCAGCAGACCCTCCACGTAGGCGAACACGTGGTACATGGGGAGTGCCGTGAAGATCCGGCGTCCATCCTCAAACGCCCGGCTCAGCGCGGAACTGTACGCGCAGCGCAACAGCATATCGTGGGTGAGCATCACACCCTTGGGCTTGCCGGTGGTGCCGGACGTGTAGATGATGTCGGACACCTCATCCGGATACTCGCTGGCGCGGATGGCGGCATCCAAGGCATCGTCCGTGATGTCGGCAGCCTTAGCGAGGAACACATCCCATCGCGTCATGTGGGATGGCACAGGCCGATCCGCGTTCGGGATGCATACCACGTCGCGCAGTTGCAGGTCCAGTCCGTCGCGCGTGGGCACGGCGCGGATCCGTTCCACCGCGAGCTGATGATCATTGCCGCCTGCCGTTTGTACCATGATCAGCCAGCGGCTGTCGGACTGGCGCAGCATGTAGTCCAGCTCGTCCTCTCGCAGCAACGTGTTGAGCGGAACGGCCACCGCGCCTATCATCGCGATGGCGAGTTTGACAAACACGTACTCCGGTTCGTTGGCGATAAGCACGGCGACATGATCTCGCCGCCGAACGCCCAGCGCGAGCAAGGCTTTGGCGCACCGCCGGGCCTCGTGGACAACCTGGCGATAGGTGAAGCTCCCGGTCGGGCTCACGAGCAGCGGACGTTCGGCGAACGTCTCCGCTGCCGCGGAGAAATGCGCTGCAAGTGTGCGTCGGGGCCATTCGGGAAACCGCGCTTCAAGGGCGGCACGGCGCGCCTCAGGGGAAGCTGGCATGGCATCACGCCTCCTGTCTCCGTCGAGAGGGGGATTGGCCCATTCGTGGGCAGGAAATCCGCTTGTCCATCGGGAACCATTCACCCTGGATTATACGACGCACACGTTGTCGGCGGGAGATTTCGAACTGGAGAGCTGATAGAAAGCGGCCGCCGGGTGCCCGGCGGCCGTATCATCAGGTGCGTTCCAACGCTGTCCAGTGGAGTTGCCACGCGTAGGTCCGCTGCTCGCCAGGAGCAAGCGCCGCCATCCCAGTTTCTGTAGGTGGCAGTGAAAGGTTTGGGGCATTGGGCACCCAACTGTAAGGCTCGATACTGAAAAAAGGGGATCCCGTCTCGCCGGAAAACAACACGAGAAACGGGAAATCGGCGGCAGCCCAAGACATCTCTAGGGTCAGCCCGATGTCCGGGTGCGCGATGTGGCACCGCACCATACCGTCCTCATCCGGCAGCGCACTGAACACATCGTCGAGTGCCAAGGTTTGCGCCTGAACGCCTGATCTGAGCTGCGCACAGCGCGGCGTCGCCTCCCGTCCGCCGGTGGGGATGAGTTGATCCAGTTGCCACTGTGCCGCGGCAGGGACGGTCACCACGGTGTCCGGCCCCGCGCAAAAGTAGGGATGAAAGCCTGCAGCGAGGGGGAACGGATCTTGGCCCGGGTTATGCACCATCAGTCGGCAGCGAAGACTCCCCGCCCGAAGTTCATAGTCCAGAGTCAGCCGGAACGGGTGACCGAATGCCTTGGCGGCGGGATGTTCCGGCGCAGCGTCCAGCACCAATTCGACGCGCGCGGCATCCTCGGTGTCCGTGTAGGACACGTCCCACGCCGCGTCGTAGACAAAACCGTGCAGGTGGTGGGTGCCACCGTCATTGCGCGGCCAGCGGTACGTACGTCCACCCCAGACAAACTCGCCCCCCGCCACGCGTCCGGGCGGGAACAGCACCGGCGTGCCCACATGGAACGGTCGGATGCGGAGCTCCTGGGGAGAGGCAGGTGAATACAGCAGATCCACGGTTTGGGCGTGGCGCAGTGCGTACAGCTGCCCGCCCAGGCGCGGCGCAAGGTAAGCCTCATCGCCGCCCGCGCGCAGGATGATCACGGCTTCGCCGTCCCATGCGTCATGCTGGACGCGGGGACGGCTATCCGCGACGTTGCGTTCAGACGGGGAGGCCACAGGATCACGGCTCATGGCATGGCTCCTTTTTCGCAACTGGACTTCATGGTTTCGGTGAGTTCCCGGAACCAACCCTCATCGTGGAGGTCAAGCGCCAGGTCAATCAGCGCGCGCAGGTCGTCGCCCTGCAGCTCCGGCGTTTCCACCACCACCTCTTCGAGCAGCACCGTGTGCTGCTTCTCGGTCGCCGGGACGGTCACCAAACAGGTGCGGGTGACCATCGACACATCCGTGATGTAGCCTGTGACAATGCGTCCGTCAGCCCCTGAATAGAAGGATACCCAGTCGCCGATCTTCGGGATGACAACTCTTGTCATAGGCGGTCCTTCCTCGTGCAGAGTATGCACTCGCAAACTTATGCATCCGGATCCACCAACTTGCCGGGGTTCATGATCCCCCTTGGGTCCACCAGGCGCTTGATGGCCTGCATCAGCCCCAGCGCTGCGCCGTGCTCCAGCGCCTGATACTTGCGCTTGCCGATCCCGACCCCATGCTCACCCGTACAGGTGCCGCCGAGGGCGAGGGCATGACGAACAATCTGTTCGTTCACTCTCTCCGCACGCTCCATGTCCCCTGGTACGTCAGGGCGAATGACGAGTGTCGCGTGAAAGTTGCCGTCACCGACATGGCCGATGATGGCACCCAGTGCGCCTTCCTCGTCCATCGTCCGGCGGGCATGGAGCACCGCCTCCGGCAGCTTCGACAGCGGCACGCACACGTCCGTCGACATATGACCCGCCCCGCGGTGCTGGTGCATCATCGCATATGCCGCATGGTGGCGCGCCTCCCACAGGCGGTTTCGCTCCGCCTCATCGCTCGTGGCGACGAGGCCGGTGCAGCCGTTGTCCTCTGCGATTTCGCGCACCCACCGCAGCTCCGCCTCGACACTGTCGCGCGTGCCCGACAACTCGATGAACAGCGTCGGCACCACGGGGAAATCAGTCCCCTTGTAGCGGTTGACGGCCTCGATGTAGGGCGCTTCCACCAACTCCACGCGCGTGACAGGAATCCCCGCCGCGATGATCTGCGTGGACGTGTTCACGCATGCCTGGATGTCCGGGAACTGGGCGCGGATGGCCACGCTGTGCTCCGGGATGCCGTACACGCGTAGCCACAGTTCGGTGATCACGCCGAGTGTCCCTTCAGACCCCACGAACAGGCCGGTGAGGTTGTAGCCGGAGGACGACTTGACGGCGAGCGATCCGGTCCGGATCACCTCACCGCTCGGCAGCACGACCTCCAGTGCCCGGACGTTGTCGCGCATGGCGCCATACCGCACCGCGCGCGTCCCGCTGGCGTTGGTTGCGGCCATGCCGCCCAGGCTGGCGTCGGCGCCGGGATCCACCGGGAACATGAGTCCGTACCGGCCCAGCGCCTCGTTCAGTTGAACGCGCGTGACGCCCGGCTGCACGCGCACCAAAAAATCGTCAGGGCGGATCTCGAGGATCCGGTTCATCCTCGTCATATCCAGGCTGATGCCACGGCGCAGCGGCACCACATGGCCTTCCAGCGCACTTCCCATGCCGAACGGGACGATGGCGATGTTGTGCTCCGCCGCGTACCGCACGACGCGCACAACGTCCTCTGTCGACTCCGGAAACACCACGACGTCCGGTAGCACGGGCGTGTGATACGACTCATCGTGGCTATGCTGTTCCAGCACCGACGGACTGGTGGAAACTTGCTGCGGCGACAGGATGCGTTTGAGGTCTTCTGCTATCACGACGGACATCCGTCGGCCTCCTTCCGGCCAACCGCACAGCGGCGCCCATCCTCTTTGTATTCATTATATCGAACTTGTGAAGCTAGCGAACCCGAGGACAGCCACGATAGAGCTTCATGAATGAGAAAATTCCGACCACATGGTTTGGTAAGATGTCTCAGGGCGTCCCTCGCGCCGGTTCGGCCTGCGGGCGGTTGCACGGCTGGTCCTTGGTACACACTACGCATGCACGGTGTGTTTTGGAACGGGAGGGATGTTTGTGGCGGATACGCGTCCGCAGCAAGAGGAGGAAAGCTTTCGGCCGTTTGTTCCGCCGGAGGAGTCGCCGCGTGAGTTGACGGTGTTGGCGGTCGTGATCGGCATCCTTCTGGCCGTGGTGTTCGGCGCGGCCAACGCCTATCTGGGCCTGCTGATTGGCATGACCATCAGCGCGTCCATCCCGGCCTCGGTGATCTCGATGGCCATCATCCGGGGGCTGCTCCGGAGGAACTCCATTCTCGAAAACAACATCGTGCAGACCATGACGACGGCGGGAGAGGCGCTGGCATCGGGGGCCATCTTCACGATTCCGGCGCTGTTCCTGTGGCATCAGGATCCGCGCATGTACACCATCACGCTGATGGTGCTGACGGGCGGGTTCCTGGGTGTGCTGTTCATGATCCCGCTCCGCCGCCTGCTGATTGTCCGCGAGCACGGCGTTCTGCCGTACCCGGAGGGCACGGCCTGCGCTCGCGTGCTGATGGCCGGTGAGGAGGGGGGCCGCAAGGCGCGACTGGTCTTTGGGGGACTCGGGATCGGCGCGTTGTTCAAGTTTCTCGAGGACGGCCTGCAGTGGTTCCCGTCGGAGATCTCCACGCGCGTGGCCGGTTTTCGCCAGGGTCTCATCGGCATCGACACGCTTCCGTCGCTGCTCGGCGTCGGGTTTGTGATTGGGCCGCGCATTGCCGGGTGGATGGCGGCCGGTGGTGTCTTGGCGTGGCTGGTGCTGATCCCAATGATTGCCTATTTCGGCCATGGCGTGGTTCCGCCTGCCTCGTCACCCATCTCCGGCATGGACGCCTCCGACATCTGGGACCAGTACGTGCGCTACATCGGCGCTGGTGCGGTGGCGATGGGAGGGCTGATCAGTCTGGCCCGCGCCCTGCCCATGCTGTATCGCACACTGGCGGCCACGGCCAGCGGTGTTCGCGGCGGGCTGGGTGGAGGCCTCGGGCTGCGCACGGATCGCGACCTGCCGCGGACGCTGACCATCCCGCTGGCCATCATGATCCTGCTGTTGATCGCCTTTTTGCCGCAGCTCCACGTGGGGATCATCGGTGCTCTCGGCGTCGCCATCGTCGGTTTCTTGTTCGTGACGGTGTCATCACGCATTGTCGGCATCGTGGGTTCCTCGTCGGACCCGGTCTCCGGGATGACCATCGCCACCCTGTTGTTGGTCGCCTTCGCTTACCGGGCCGCCGGTTACACGGGCATGCCGGGCATGACGGCGTCCCTGATTGTGGGCGCCATCGTCTGTACCATGCTTGCGGTTGCGGGCGACATTTCGCAGGATCTGAAGACAGGTTTTCTGGTCGGGGCGACGCCGCGTCGCCAGCAGACAGCGATGCTCATTGGCACGTTTGCCTCGGCGCTGACCATCGGCTGGGTGCTGTTGTTGCTCAACCATGCATACGGCTTTGGTTCGGAGGCGTTGCCGGCGCCGAAGGCTGTGCTGATGAAGATGATTGTGGAGGGGATTATGAACGCCAGCATGCCCTGGGACCTGATCTTCATCGGTGCGGCGCTGGCGGTGGTGGTGGAATTGCTCGGGATGGAGGCGCTTCCGTTCGCCGTCGGCGTGTACCTGCCCGTGCACATCAGCCTGGCCATCTTTCTCGGCGGCATCGTGCGCTGGCTGGTGCAGCGCCTTGGCAGCCGCGGAGAGCCGGCGCGTCGGCGTGCCATCGGCGAGCGCGGCGTGCTCATCGCCTCCGGTCTGATTGCCGGCGAGTCGTTGATCGGCATCCTGATTGCCATTCTGGTCAGCGCCAAGGTGCCGCTGCCGCAGACGGCCATTGCGCCGCCGTGGGTGTCGCTCATCGCCTATCTGCTGTTGGCATTGTGGTTGGCCAGTTGGGCGCAGCGCGTGCATCCGCGCGATCTCGACACCTGACAACCCGCCTGCGCGCGGGCATCTGGCCGAACCGGCGCGACGCCAGTCCCGGCCCCTCGGGCCGAAGCTGGGGGAGAGTGATCCGCAGGGCCGGGGCTGGGCACGGGTGATGGTTCAGTAAACCGGATGTGCATGCGCGCACGGCATCCCGGATCGTTCGCAGTGCTTCAGCGCGCGGGTGTCGCCGGCGCCTCCTCGAGCAGGTCGCGCAGTGCCTCGCGCTCTTCGGGTTTGAGCCGGATGGTCTGCCCGTCGCCGGGGAACGTGCCTTCGGCCACCTCCGTGCAGTATGCGGCTGCGGCCTGACGGATCACGTCCGCGAGTTGCGCATACACCTTGTTGTGGCGTGGGATGTAGCCGCTGGTGAGACCCATCATGTCGTGGAACACCAGCACCTGACCGTCACAGTCGGGTCCCGCGCCAATGCCGATGACGGGGATGGTCAGCTTGCGCCGGATGAGTCCCGCCACTTCGGCCGGCACCATCTCCAGCACCAGGCTGAACGCGCCCGCCTCTTCCAGCGCCATGGCATCGGCGAGCAGGCGCTCCGCGGCGTTCCGTGTGCGGCCCTGCACCGTGAAACCGCCGAGGGCGTGAACGGACTGCGGTGTGAGGCCCAGGTGGCCCATCACCGGGATCCCGCTATCCACCAAGCGGCGCACGGTGTGGGCCATCTCACCCCCGCCCTCCAGCTTCACCGCGTGCGCGCCCCCCTCTTGCATCAGGCGTGCGGCGCTCTGGAGCGCCTGCTCCGCCGACACCTGATACGTCAAAAACGGCAGATCTGCGACGACCAGCGCCCGTTCGGCGGCCCGGCTGACGAGGCTGGCATGATACACCATGTGATCCAGCGTGACCGGAATGGTGCTGTCATGACCCTGCACCACCATCCCCAGCGAGTCGCCGACCAGCAGCATGTGCACCCCGGCCTCATCCAGCAGACGCGCTATCGGGTAGTCGTACGCCGTGATCATCGCAATGCGTTCACCGGCCTGTTTCATCTGCACGAGTTTGCGTGTCGTGATCCGCTTTGCCATCTGGGTCTCCTCCGTCTCCGGGAGCATGGGCTCCCAGTAGTGTGCGCAGCGCAGTGGCCTGGTCCGCGTCGAGCGTGCCCTTTCGCAGCGCGACATTGACCGTGACGTCCGCGAGCGCGCGGTACGCCCGGGCTGCACTGCGAAGATCCCTCAAGGCTTCGAGATGGCGACGGATGGTGGTCAGGTCGCCGCGCTCGACAGGTCCTGTGAGGGCGTTGGGCAAGCCCATATGTTCCAGGTTGGCCAGCGTGCGCCGCATCAGCGGTAGAAGCGGTGAAAGGCCGTCGGACAGCGGCATCGCCTCGGCCGCAGCGGCCGCCAGCGCGACGAGGGCGTTGGAGGCCAGCACCGCAGCGGCGTGGTAACGAGGTCTCGCATCGGCCGGGACGCTGAACGGCTGCATCCCCAACGCCGAGGCCAGCGCCTCGAGCACAAGGCGCAGCGCCGCATCGCCGTCCACGCAGCACCACGCGCCGGTGAACACGTCGGGGTCCGGCTGCGCTACGGTCTGCAGGGGATGGATGGAACCCGTGGGCACGCCGCTGGCGGCCAGTGCGGCCAGCGCCTCTTTTCCCATACTGCCGGCGGTGTGGGCGGCGCCGGCGGGGTGTACGCCCTGTGCAGCCAGCGCTGCCGCCACATCGGCAATCGCCCGGTCGGCGACGGCAATCAGCAGCAGCGTTTCGCTGTCCACGCGCGCGGCTGCACGCGCCAGCGGCTGAACTTGCAGCCCCGTGGCCGCGGCGGCCTCATGCGCGCGGGGAGAGGCGGGATCGCGCACAAAAAATGCGGTGGGCCGCCAGGTCTCATCCTTCCGGCGCAGCAGCGCCAAGGCGAGGCTGGTGGCCACGCGTCCGCATCCCACCAAAGCCACCTGCATGTGCTCGCCCCCTTGGCCGCCACGAATTGGCGAAGCGCTTCCAACTTGGCCCTATTGTAGCACAGTGGTATCATCGGGCGAGGAAAACACGGTGCACAGGCGCCGGCAGGAGGGTGGCTGGAATGCGCAAGGTGTCTGTCGCGCTGGTCCCGGGGGACGGGATTGGCAAAGAGGTCGTGCCCGCGGCGGTACGGGTGCTGGACGCCGTCGCCGAGGTACACGGCGGCCTGAAGTTTGAATACCAATCGTTTCCGTGGAGCTGCGAGTATTACCTGGAGCACGGTGAGATGATGCCCAAGGACGCGCTCGACACGCTGTCCGCGTTTGAACTGATCTTTCTTGGTGCGTGTGGCTTTCCAACCGTGCCGGACCACGTGTCCCTGTGGGGCATGCTCATTCCCATCCGGCGCGGCTTTCAACAGTACGTGAATCTGCGTCCCGTGCGTACGCTGCGCGGTGTCGACTCGCCGCTGCGCGATGAGCGGGCGCGGGACATCAACTTCGTGGTGGTCCGCGAGAACAGCGAAGGCGAGTACTCCAACATGGGCGGCCGCATCCACGACGGTACGGCGTTCGAGACGGCCGTGCAGGTGAATTACTTCTCGCGCATGGCGGTCGAACGTATCCTGCGCTACGCGTTCGATCTCGCTCGCACCTGGCCCCGGCGTCGCCTGACGGCGGCCACCAAGTCCAATGGCATCATTCATTCGATGCCGTTCTGGGACCAGATCTGCCGCGAGATGGCCGCATCGTATCCCGACGTGGCCCTACAGATCATGCACGTGGATGCGCTGGCCGCGCAGTTTGTGCTCAAGCCGTGGGAGTTCGACGTGGTGGTGGGCTCCAACCTGTTCGGCGACATCTTGACCGACCTGGGCGCTGCGGTGATGGGCAGCATCGGCATGGCGCCGGCGGCCAACATCAATCCGGAGCGGCGCTACCCCTCCATGTTTGAACCCGTGCACGGGTCCGCGCCGGACATTGCCGGCAAGGGCATCGCCAACCCGATTGGTCAGATTTGGACGGGGAAGATGATGCTCGACTTCATCGGTGAGGCGGAGCTGGGCGAGCGATTGCTGATCGCCATCGAGGAGACGCTGCTGGCAGGCATCAAGACGCCTGATCTGGGTGGACGCGCGACCACCGCGGAGGTGACCGACGCCATCATCGCTCGATTGCGCGACCTGGCGTGAGGCGCCGCTGCATCGGTTTCGGCCGCTGATGGGGGGCGCCATCCCGTCACGGGGCGGCGCCGCCCGGCCCACTCCCATCCGTGCTCGGCCGTGCCAGCAGCACCAAGGTGGCGAGGATGCAGGCCCCGCCGGCAACGAGACCGGCCGTCACGGGCAGATGCAGCCAAAGGACCGACGCCAGTGCGGCCGAGAGAGGTTCCAGGCATGCGGTGAGTCCCGTTTCAGTGGGCGTGATCCAACGCAGACTCATCAGGTACAACCAGAACGGGACCAGTGTACCGAGCACAACGACGAACAGGGCCCACAGCCATGCCTGCGGGAGTGCCGTGTGAACGCCGCGCCACGGCCGCAGGCATCCGGCGCACAGCCCGCCCATCAGCATCGCCCAACCTGTGATCACGGCCGAGTCGTAGCGCCGGAGCAGTGGCGCCGGATAGACGGTGTAGAAGGCCATCGTGACGGCGGAGGCCAGCCCCCAGAGCACACCGGCAAGGGGAATGTCCAGGTGGCCAGGCCGGCCGCCCGTAGTGAGAAGGAAGCTTCCCGCAATGGCCAGCGCCACCGCGGCGCCGATGCGGCGCCCGGGCCAGCGGCGTGCGCTAAGCGCTGACCACAGGGCAATCAGCACAGGTCCCACATACTGCAGAAAGGTGGCTGCGGCGGCGTTGCCAGCGTGAATGGCGGCGAAATAGGTGTACTGCACTCCGAACAGCCCGGCCACGGCAAACAGCAGCAGGCGCAGGGCGTCATCCCGCGATGCCCACACGGCCCAGACCTGACCGCGCCGGCCAACGCCAGCACCGGCGAGCAACAGGAGTCCGGCCACCGTCATGCGCAAGCCCACTAGGGCGCTGGGGGTGAACCAACCGGCTTGAAACAAGCGCTGTGCCACGGTCCCGGAGACGCCCCACAGAATGGCGGCGCAGATCACGCTCACCAAACCCAGTTGGCGCATGTCGATCCCGGAACGCACCGCCATCGGTTCAGGCATCGAACGGCCATCCTTCCAGTGTCCAGCCGATATTCCAAAACTCCAACTCGTACTGGCTCGAGATCAGGAAATGGCGGCGCATGCGAGTGCGCGCCGCGTCGTCGGAGGTGTCGGCGCACGCGTTCAGACGTTCGATTTGCTCCCTCACCAGTTCCCCGTACCACTCGTCGCCGTACGTCCGGATCCACTTGTCGTAGATGGGATGGTTCGGCTGTGCATCCTTCAGGCGCTCGCCGATTTCCCAGTAGAGCCAGTAGCAGGGCAGGATGGCGGCCAGAATCTCGCCGAAATCACCTTCCGCCGCGACGGCCAGCAGGTGCGTGGCGTAGCGGTAGGCAGCCGGCGCTGGTACGAAATCGGGCCCCCGCTGGACGCCCAGCATCCCAAAAAATGTCTCATGCAACTGGTGCTCGGCCTCAGCCGTCATCGCCGCATGGTGGGCGAGACGACCCGCCGTCGCCAGATCTGGCGCTTTGGCCGCCGCCAGCGACTGCACTTTGGCGAACACGCTGAGGTAGTAGGAATCATTCAGCACGTAGTGTGCGAACCGCTGGACTGGCAGGCTGCCATCGGCGATACCGCGAACGAACGGGTGCTCAAAGCTCTGTCGCCACAAATGATCGGCGTCGAGCCGGAGTGTCTCGCAGAACGTCGTCATAGCCTCGTCACGTCCTCTCGATGGTCTGCTCGCGGCGTGGGCCGACCGAAATGTAGCGGATTTTCACCTCGGTCAGCGCCTCCACGCGCTCCACGAACCGCCGGGCGTTTTCGGGCAGGTCGTCAAAGTGGCGGCAATCGGAGATGTCCTCACGCCAACCGGGCAGCGTCTCGTAGATGGGCGTCACATGCTCGTACTGCCAGGCGGGTAGCGGCCATGCGTGCTGCTGTCCGTTCAACTCGTAGCCGGTGCAGATCCGCACTTCCGACAGGCCGCTGAGCACATCGAGCTTCATCAGCGCCAGTTCGGTGTAGCCGTTCAACCATGCGCCGTACCGGAGCGCTGCCGCATCCAGCCAGCCGCAGGCGCGCGGACGTCCGGTGGTGGCACCGTACTCGCCGCCTTTCTCCTGCAACCAGCGGCCGATCTCGTCCTCCAGCTGCGTGGGAAACGGCCCTTCGCCGACGGCCGTCGTGTAAGCTTTGGTGATGCCGGTGATCCGCCCGATGGCCGTCGGCGGTACGCCGGCCCCCACCGCCACCGCGCCGGCGATGGGATTGGACGAGGTGACGAACGGGTACACGCCCCAGTCGAGATCGCGCATGACGCCCAACTGGCCCTCGAGCAGCACGTGCTTGCCGCCGCGCACGGCGTCGCGGATGAGCGGCAATGTGTCCTGCACGAGGGGGAGCAACACCTCGCGGGCGGCCATCAACTCGTCCCACATCTCGTCGAAGGAGCCGGCCACCTCTGCCAGGCCGGGCATCTTGCGCAGCTTCAGCTCCCACGCTGCCGTCAGCCGTTCGCGAAAATGCTGAACGTCGCGCATCTCGCCAATCTGCAAGCCGAACCGGCCGGCCTTGTCCTGGTACGCCGGCCCAATGCCCTGCTTCGTGGTGCCCACCTTGCGCGACCGGATCTGCTCCTCGTACTCATCCTGCCAGATGTGGTAGGGCAGCACAAGGTGCGCGCGCTCGGAGATCACCAGGTTCTGCGCGGGAATCCCCGCGTCCCGGAGCATCTTCAGCTCGCGCACCAGATTCATCGGATGCACGACCACCCCCGTGCCAATGACGCACATCGTCCCTTCGTGAAAGATCCCCGAGGGCACCAGGTGCAATGCAAATTTCCCGTACTCATTCACTATCGTGTGTCCGGCGTTGCCGCCACCCTGGTAGCGGATGACCATGTCCGCCTGACCTGCGAAATAGTCGACCATCTTGCCCTTGCCTTCGTCACCGTACTGGGCTCCGACCACCGCGTGAATCACTCGCGCAGCGCCTCCTCGCTTGATGCTGACGGTTCCAGTGTACGCGACTCCTCTATATGAGTAAAATTGGTTTGTTGAATACCTGTGATACGCCGTCTGCATATCGAGCAAAACGAGACGGAGGGCGGACGGATGAACGAGTCGTTGCTGAGCACCTTTGTCCAGGTCGTCGAGAGTGAGACGCTGGTGCACGCTGCGGAGACGCTTCATGTGACGCAACCGACGCTGACCAGGCGCATTCAGCAGCTCGAGCAGCAGGTGGGCATGCGCCTGTTCGAGCGCACCGGCCGTCGGTTGGTGCTCAACCGGGCTGGGGAACTGGTGTATCAATACGCGCGGCGGGTGCTGGATCTCGAGCGTAAGATGGCCGACGAACTCGACAGCCTGCGTGATCCAGAGGCCGGCACCATCTACGTTGGCGCCGGCCTGACCCCGTCCATCTACCTGCTGCCGCCGCTGGTGGCGGCCTACCGGACGCTGCACCCCCGCGTGCAGTTCCGGCTGCGCACCGGATCCTCCTTGCAGGTCCTGCATGCGCTGGTGCAGCGCGAGGTGGACCTCGGCATCGTCACCACGGTGGATCCCACGTGGGCTGAGGCGGTGGAGGCGCATCCGCTGTTTCGCGACGACCTGTGGTTGGTGGCGCCGCCGGATCACCCGCTCGCGGACGGGCCGCCCGTGTCGGTGGAGGAGGTGGTGCGCCACCCGCTGGTGCTGATGCAGCGGGGCTCTGGGCTCCGGACCATCGTCGACCGTTGGCTGGGCGGCCTGGATCACGCGGTGGCGGCGGAAACCGATAGCCTGGAGAGTGCCAGCCGCCTCGTCCAGACAGGCGTGGGTCTGTCCATCCTGCCCCGCTCCTGCGTGCAGGATGATGTGGCCGCCCACCGGCTGGCACGCATCGCGGCGCGAGATGACCTGGGGTCCCGGGTGATCACGCTGGTTGTGCGCCGTGAGGGTCCCATGCCCGCCAGCGCCGAGCGGTTCGCGGCGTTTCTGCCGCGGATCGCCGAGCCGAGCAACCAAGCGCCCGCCGGGTGAACTTGATCCGAGGTCAGCGGTGGTGTCAAGGTGTATCTGGGAGGCAAAGAGGTAGGGGAGGCGAGTCCTATGGGAGACCCAGTGCAGGGGGGCCCATCGGCAGCGACCGAGGCAGACGCCGTAGCGCTGGATGACATCCGCCGCGCTGATCGGCGCATCCGCGAGGCGGCAGAGGTGACCCCGTTGCTGCCGGCACCGGCGTGGTCAGAGCGGATCGGCCGCCCGGTCTATTTCAAGTGCGAAAACCTGCAACGCACCGGCGCGTTCAAGCTGCGAGGTGCGTTCAACAAACTGCGGGCTGCGGCGGAACGCGGTGAACTGCGCGGGGTCGTGACGGCCTCATCGGGCAATCACGGGCAGGCGGTGGCGTACGCTGCGCGTCATCATGGCGTGCCGTGCCTTGTCGTGGTGCCGGAGACGGTGGTGGCGGTGAAAGAGGCGGCCATTCGCGGCCTCGGTGCGGAGGTGATGCGCTGCGGTACCACCTCGGCGGAGCGGATCGAACGAGCGCGCCAGGTGGCCGAAGAGCGGGGATGGCTGTATGTACCACCTTATGACGATCCCGACATTGTCGCCGGCCAGGGTACGGTCGGGCTGGAGATCATTCGCCAACTGCCGGAGGTGGAGACGGTGTTGGTGCCCATCGGCGGGGGCGGGCTCACCAGCGGGATTGCCCTCGCCGTCAAGTCGCTGCGGCCGCAGGCGGATGTGTATGCGGTGGAGCCGGAGATTGCGGATGATACGCGCCGCTCATTGGCCGCGGGCCACGTGGTCGACATCGGCGAGACGACCACCATCGCGGACGGCCTCCGCACCAGCCATCCGGGCGAGTTCACGTTTCCCATCGTGCGTCGCCACGTCAGCGGTGTGCTGACGGTGTCCGAGGCGGAGATTCGCGTGGCCGTGCGACATCTCGCGGTCCTGGCCAAACTGGTGGTGGAACCCAGTGGTGCGGTGGCCGCGGCTGCGGCCTGGAATCATCGCGCGCCCGGCACGGGTCCGCTGGTGTGCGTGCTGAGCGGCGGAAACGTGGATCCAGGGCTCCTCGCGGAGTTGGTGATGGTCGAGCGGTGATCCTTCGCGTGCGCATGACGTCCATGCGCACGCGGCCCCTCTCAGGCTTCACACACGGATTTCCATCTATGTTTGGGCGCTGGCAACCCTTCCATCTATCTCGCCTTGTAACCTATCATTTCGCCTCATAGACTGGACCCTACAGGGGTGCATGTTTCGTTCCTGCTGCGCCTGCGCCCTCCATTTCCATCCACGCTCAAACTACTACGACGTCCGAATCGCGAGAGCGGGGGAACCACGCCTTGGGGTGAATCGCGCACCGTGCGCGTAGGGATGCCCTTCGTCCCGAACCCGTCAGCTAACCCCGTAGGACGCAGAAGGGATGGTAGCCTTTGTCGCATCAGCCTATCCGTCGTCTTGCAGGATTCATCGCCGGCCTGGGGGTGTCGGGCGCGCTCATGTGCAGTGCTGTGTCTGCATCGGCTGCGCCGTCATCCTACACGGTGAGGTCAGGGGATACGCTCTGGAAGATCTCGCAAGCCTATCATGTCTCCCTCAATGACCTGATCTCTTGGAACCACATCACCAATCCAAACCTCATCTATCCGGGTGAGGTGCTCACCCTGGTACCGCCGCAGACGGTGCTTCGTGAACAGATCATCTCCTACGCGAAGCAGTTCCAGGGTGTACCATACCACTATGGCGGTACGTCTGCCAGCACGGGTTTTGACTGCTCAGGATTTGTGATGACGGTGTACCAGCATTTCGGTATTTCCCTGCCGCGCACGGCGGCACAGCAGCACAGCGTGGGCCAGACGGTGTCGGCGTCACAACTGCAGCCGGCGGACCTGGTTTTCTTCAACACCACGGGCCAGCCGTATTCGCACGTCGGCATCTACATCGGCAACGGCCAGTTTATTTCGGCAACGTCCTCGAAAGGGGTCACCATCAGCAATCTGTCGGACCCCTACTATTGGGGGCCGCGTTTCACCTCCGCGACGGATCCACTCGCGGAGTGATACAATGACTCCGGCAGTCCGTGCCCAGCGGGCACGCCGGAGGGGATACGATGGTCACGATGGAGGATGTCCGGTGGTTGCCGGACGCCCTGGAGATTCGCTGGCTCGAAGCCCTGGACGAGCCGCAGCGCAATGTGGATTGGGATGCGGAATGGGGCAGGATGGTGGGGGCAGGAACGTGCCCACCCCTGATCCGTTTGTGGCGCGCCGCGCATGCGCCGGGCATCGGTGTCAGCCGCAAGGACGTGGCTCACCCGGCCGGTGAAGCGGCGCGCCGCCAGCTGATGGAGGAAGGCCTGAGCGTGGTCGTTCGCGACACCGGAGGCACGGCCGTCCCGCAAGGCGATGGCGTTCTGCATGTCTCCTACATCTTTCCACGCCCGAGAGCAAGGGCAACCACCGACACATTCTATCGTCTGCTTTGCGGTCCGATGGTCGACTGGCTGCAGACGCTCGGGTTGATGGCCGGTACCGGTGCGCTTCCCGGCAGCTATTGCGATGGTACGTACAACGTTCTTGTGTCTGGGCGCAAGTTGGTCGGCACGGCGCAGGCTTGGCGCGGGGGCTTGGCTGGCCTGTCTTCACGTCATCCCGGCTATGTCCTGGTTCACGCGTGTATCACGGTCACTGCCGACATGGCCACCATGAGCGGGTGGATCAACCGGTTTTACATGTTGTCCGGTCAGTCGTACCGCGTGGATCCGGCCCTGGCCGTGACGCTTGACGAACTGTCCGCGGGCCCATGGCGTGGCACCGACGCGGCGGAAGCTGCTCGTATGGCCGGCGAGAGGTACGCGGAGCATCTGACGGCATGGTTGACATCGCAAGGCGTCCGGGTCGTCCGTGCGTAACTCACCTTACGGTGGTGGGTGGCAGTTGAACATGCACCGTCGTGCCTTCGCCAGGGCGGCTCGTGATCCAGATCCGCCCGTGATGGGCGTCGACAATCCAGCGCGCGATAGACAAACCCAACCCGGCACCGCCCTCGGTGTCCCGAGCGCGCGCCTTGTCCGCCCGGTAAAAGCGTTCAAACACGCGCGGCAGGTCCTGCTCCGCAATACCGATGCCTGTGTCGCTGACCTCCACGAGTACACCGGGCTTGCGACCTTGCGCCCGGATTTCTATCCGTCCTCCGGCCGGCGTGAACTTACACGCGTTGTCGAGCAGGATGACGAAGAGTTGATGCAACCTGTCCCGGTCACCCTGTACGTGCAGGTCCGGTTCAATCTGGCTGATCAACGTGAGGTTGCGGTCGGCGGCAATCACCTCAAAGAGTTCCTCGATGTGCTGCAGCAGCCCCGTAAGGTCCACCGGTTCACGCGCGACAGGCATCTGCTCGGAATCGGTGCGCGCTAGCGTGAGCAAATCACTGACCAGTTTGGTCAAGCGCCGCGTTTCACTGTGGGCGTTGTTGATCCATTCGAGGTTGGCGAGAACCGTCTGCTCGGGATGTTCCAACACAATATCCAGGTTGGAGCGGATCACGGCCAGTGGTGTTCGTAACTCGTGCGATGCGTTGGCGACGAATTCCAACTGCTGCTGCCACGCCTTGCGAATCGGCCGCAGGGCGCGTTCGGCAAGGTAGAAGCCGGCGACGGCGGCCAGCAGTCCACCGCCCACCCCGACCATCCAGAGCACGTGGCGCAAACCCTCCAGCACATGCAGTTCCCTATCCGCGTCGGTGGCCGCAATCACCCACGCGCCCGTGGTGTCCGTCTGTGGGGCGGCGCCCGGGATCGACATCGCCAGGACACGGTAGAGATCTCCCGCCGGGATGGCATGGACGCTGTGCGCCATGTCCGCGCCTGCCGGAGGTGCCCAGCTGCGCAGGATGGGCAGGAGGTCAGCGGGCGCGTTCGTGAGTTCGGCCGTGGGTGTGTGCACCAGGATGTACACCATACCCGCGCCATGGCCGGCGGGCTGACGAGGGATGTGGGCGATGATGCCGGCCTCATCCGTCGGATGCTGCACGATGTACCGGGCCACCGGCTCGAGCCGTGCGTCAATCCCGCCCATCACCACATGCCGCACGATGGCATACACCGCGATGGACGACGCTGCGTAGAGGATGAGGAAGATGGCCACGGTCAAACCCGTGAGCCGCAGGCGAACCCGCTGAAACATGCTGAGTTGGGGACGCCCCACGGTCATGGCTTCGCCTGCGTTTCGTCCGGTACGCGCAGGACATAGCCGACACCGCGCACCGTCTCGATGAAGGACGGCCGGCCGGGATCGTCAATCTTCCTGCGCAGAAAGTGGACGTAGTTCTCCACCGCATTACCGACCACCGCGGCGTCCGGCCCCCACACGCGGTCCAAGATCACCTCTTTGGACAACACCTTACCGTGATTGCGAAGCAGCAACTCCAGGAGCTGAAACTCCTTCATGGTAAGCGTGAGCGGCTCGCCCCGTTTGCTCACCGTGCGCTGCGCAAGATCGAGAGAAAACGGGCCCACCTCCATCACCTCGGTGCCCGCCAGGCTTCCGGTTCGACGCGTGAGCGCCCGAAGCCGCGCCAGCAACTCCTTGTTCGCGAACGGCTTGACCAGATAGTCGTCCGCCCCCGCATCGAGGCCGGTCACCCGGTCATCCACCGTATCCTTCGCGGTGAGCAGCAGAATCGGCACGTCGATGCCGGCGCGACGAACCTCTTTGACGATGGCAAGGCCGTCGAGCCGTGGCAGCATGATATCGAGCACAAGGGCATCGTAGCTGCCCGTCAACGCCAGATCTAATCCCGTCTCCCCGTCGTGCGCGACATCGACGGCGTATAGGTGTTCTGTGAGCAGTTGCTTCAATGCGGAGGCGAGCCGCACCTCGTCCTCCACAATCAATATCCGCACGTTTTCACCCCTTTGCGAGGCGTCCCGGTCGTCCATGGTCATCACCCATTGTAACGGTAGCGTGGGCACATTGAAACACAATTGAACGGGCGGTACAGTGGAAAGGGAACATGAGCGGGTCGCTCAGGAGGCGGGGGTGATATGGTTGGAGACGCTGCCGCGTTTGACGCAGTGGACCGATAAGGCGGGGTGAGGGTGCAAGATAGGTCCGGGAGACCTATCGGATGTGTTGGCGTCGGTTCATCTCACCTTCTCGCACCCGCAGTTGCGCGTGAGCATGGAGACGATGGATGATGCGGGTGTGTACGTGCTGCGGGACGACCTTGCCATCGTCCAAACCGTGGACTACTTCACACCGGTGGTGGATGACCCCTACGCCTTTGGGCAGATTGCCGCGGCCAATGCGCTGAGCGACATCTACGCGATGGGGGCCACGCCGGTCACGGCCCTGAACATCGTGGGGTTCCCCATCAGCAAGCTCCCCAAGGCGTGGCTCGCCGCCATCCTCGAGGGTGGCGCGGACAAGGTGCGCGAGGCGGGCGCCGTTCTCGTCGGGGGGCATTCCATCGATGACGGGGATCCCAAGTACGGGCTGGCGATCACGGGTGTCGCGCATCCTGACGAGGTGTGGCGCAACACCGGGGCGCAGCCGGGGGACGCGCTGATCCTCACGAAGCCGCTAGGCGCCGGGGTGATCACAACCGGCATCAAGCGTGGGCTGGCGACGGAGGACGAGATCAGCGAGGTGACGCGCGTGATGGCGCATCTGAACCGCACCGCGGCGGAAACCGCCAGGCGCTTCACGGTGCACGCCTGCACGGACGTCACAGGTTTTGGGCTGCTGGGGCACGCGCTGGAGATGGCGCGCGGTTCCGGGGTTTCGCTGACGATAGAGGCGCATGCCGTGCCCATGCTCGCCGCCGCTCGGCGGATGGTGGAGCTGGGCGCCATCCCAGGCGGTACGAGGCGCAACACGCAGCACGTGGCGCCATGGACGACGTACGACGACGCGGTGGCGGAAACGGTCCGCACCCTGCTGGCCGACAGCATCACCTCCGGTGGACTCTTGTTGGCGGTGCCGGCGGTGGAGGCGGAGGTATTGGTGCGGGCGCTGCGGGATGCGGGTGAGCGGGAGGCGACCGTCATTGGTGAGGTGGGCCCAGGCCCCGTACGTCTGCACGTGATGCCGTGACGCGGCGATCACGCCACCGTGATCGCCGCCCTCGCGCGAGGAGGGATACGTATTTCCGAGCCGGCTTCGTACCACCTTGACGCGAGCAGGGCGGCCATCCCGCACGCCATGTGGGGCATTGCAGCGGCGGGCGTGGTAAATCTGGCGGGGTTGTCCCTGCTGTGGCCCATCAATGCCATCTACGTGCACACTCAGTTGGGGCTGCCCATGACCACCGCAGGCCTTATCCTCATGCTGTATTCGGGTGCGGGTTTCGTGGGCAGCCTTGTCGCGGGATGGATGTTTGATCACCTCGGCCCCCTGCGCACGCTCGCGTTGAGCACCCTGATTGCTGCGGGGGCGATGCTGGCCGCCGCGGCGTGGATGAAACCTGCCGTGTACATTGCGGTCATGGGGGTATTCGGCTTGGCGTCGTCGATGCCGTTTCCTGTCTTCAATGCGCTGGTCTCCGTGATCTGGCCCGAAGGTGGTCGGCGTGCCTTTAACTTTATCTACGTCGCCAACAATCTCGGTGTGGCCGTCGGGACCGCGCTGGGGGGCATCGTCGCCGCATGGTCGTATCGCGCAGTGTTTCTCGGCGTGGGGCTGAGCACCGTGGTGTGCATGGTGTTGGCCTATGCGGCGCTGAGCCGCACGTCGGGCTGGCGTGGTCATGTGCGCGCGTCGGCGAGGCATCACACTGCGGCACACGACATCAGGCTCCCGTGGGGAACCATTCTGGCGGTGTGGTTGGGCTTTGTCGGTTGCTGGATGGTGTATGTGCAGTGGCAGGCCAATGTGTCTGTGTTCATGCAGAGTCTGGGTTATCCGCTGCGGGCGTACAGCTGGCTGTGGACCCTCAATGGCCTCCTGATCTTTGCCTTGCAACCCTTGGTCGCCTTGGGCGCCAGGCGTTTGCCGCGGTTGTCGGTGCACATGACCCTGGGTGCGGTGCTGATTGGGGCCGCTTATATCGTGGTGAGTCTGTCTCATCGGTACATCGCGTTCATCAGCGGGATGGTGCTGCTCACCATCGGCGAGGTGTGGGCGTGGCCTGCGGTGCCGGCCGCCATGGCCCGCGTGAGCCCGTCGGAGCGCCGAGGTCTGGTGCAGGGGCTCACCGGCGCCGGTGCCACGTTTGGCAGAATGGTCGGCCCGGTGCTGGGCGGCTGGTTGTATGACCGCGGAGATGTGCACCTGCTCTGGACTGCGTGCAGCGTGTTTATGATTGTGCCCATCCTTCTGTTTCTGATGTACAGCCGCTGGGCCGAGACGAACGAGGCGACATAAGATCCACACATTCCCGATTGTTTGTTGTCAAGAAGTTTCTTACAATCATAGACGACACGAGCGGTGATGGATCCGCGGTGTCGAATCTCGTCGGATAAATATGGCGCAGCCGCTGTTCGACAGGTGCCAGGACAGTCTGGCTGATCTATTGAAAAATGTTTTAGGGACTTTACAAGGCCGATCCGCTGACGATACAATGGACGGCGGACATGCTCGTATATTATAACATCTTTCGAAATGTAAGCACTTTTTCGGAAAAATAAGGAAGGGTGCTGCCCGATGCGTTGTGGGATGCGGCCGGATCGACGGTCGGCGCCCATGGCCGGCAGGGATGAGGGGGTTGTACTGTGGCAGAGCCGCTGTTGGCCATCCAGAATCTGAAAACGTACTTCATCAGCAGGGATTCGACGGTTCGAGCCGTGGACGGCATCGACCTCGAGGTTTACCCTCGGCAGGTCGTTTGTATCGTGGGTGAATCGGGCTGCGGGAAAAGCATGACCTCACTGTCCATCATGCGCCTTGTCCCCAAGCCCAAGGGCAAGATTGTGGACGGTCAGATTGTGTTCCAGGGCCGGGATCTCCTGAAGTTGAGCGAAAAGGCCATGACGGATGTGCGCGGCAACGAGATCTCGATGATCTTCCAGGAGCCGATGACGGCGCTGAACCCGGTGCTCACCATCGGTGACCAGATCACCGAGGTTCTGGTCCGCCATCGCAACATGAACAAGCGCCAAGCGCTTGCGAAGGCCATCGAGATGCTGAAGCGCGTTGGTGTGCCGCGCGCCGAGCAGATTGTGCATGAATATCCTCACCAACTCTCCGGCGGCCTGCGGCAGCGCGTGATGATTGCCATGGCCATGGTGTGCGAGCCGAAACTGCTGATTGCGGACGAGCCCACCACGGCGCTGGACGTGACGATTCAGGCGCAGGTGCTGGAGTTGATGCGGCAGCTGCGGGAGGATTTCAATACGGCCATCATCCTGATCACCCACGACCTGGGTGTGGTCGCGGAAATGGCGGACCACGTCGTGGTGATGTACGCGGGGCAGGTTGTCGAGAGCGTCAATGCGGATGAATTGTTCGCGGAGCCGCTGCATCCGTATACGCAGGGGTTGATGGCGTCCATCCCGACGCTGGACGAGGAGAAGGAGGTCCTTTACTCCATTCCCGGCACGGTGCCGGATGCGGCCGCCTTCCCGGAGGGGTGCCGGTTCGCGAGCCGTTGTCCGCTGGCCCAGCCGAGCTGCTTTGAGAAGATGCCGGAGCTGCGGGAGGTGAAACCCGGTCACTTCGTCCGTTGCGACGTCGTGTGAGGGGTCCTGAATGAGTGAGAACCTGCTTGAAGTAAGAGATCTCAAGAAGTACTTTCCCATCACGGCCGGCCTGCTCCGGCGCACTGTCGGGTACGTCAAAGCGGTGGATGGTGTGTCCTTCACAGTGCGCGAGGGTGAAACGCTCGGCATTGTGGGTGAGTCGGGTTGCGGTAAGTCGACCACGGGCCGCATGATCATGCGCGTGCTGGACCCGACGGAGGGTCAGATTATCTTTGATGGGCAGGATATCACCCATCTGCAGGGACGCGCTCTACGCGCCATTCGGCCCAAGTTCCAAATGGTATTCCAGGACCCGTATGCGTCCCTCAACCCGAAGATGGCGGTTCAGGACATCATCGCCGAGCCGCTCATCGTCAACAAGGTGTGCTCGAAGAAGGAAGCGGTCGAGCGCGTGGTTGAGCTGCTGAAGACGGTGGGGCTACGTCCCGACGACAGGCTGCGCTATCCGCACGAATTCTCGGGCGGTCAGCGTCAGCGCATCGGAATCGCGCGCGCCTTGGCGCTGCATCCGAAACTGATTGTGGCGGACGAAGCGGTGTCGGCGTTGGACGTGTCCATCCAGTCGCAGATCCTGAATCTGCTGATGGACCTGAAGAAGCAGTTCAACCTGTCCTACATGTTCATCTCGCATAATCTGGCGGTGGTTCGCCACATCAGCGACCGGGTGGGCGTGATGTACCTCGGTCACATGGTGGAGCTCGCGGATAAGAAATCTCTCTATGCGAACCCGCGCCACCCATACACTGAGGCGCTCCTGTCGGCGGCACCCGAGCCGAAACGGCAAGGCCGCCGTGAACGAATCATCCTGCAGGGCGATGTGCCAAGCCCAGCCAATCCGCCCAAGGGGTGTCCGTTCCACACCCGCTGCCCGAAGGCGATGGATGAGTGTCGCGTTCAGCGTCCCGTCATGCGGGAGGTGGCGCCGGGTCATTTGGTGGCCTGCCATCTGTACTGATCCGCGCGTCATGAATGCCGCGCACCGGGATGTTGAAGGATAGAGACGAGAGTCTCAATCAGACAGAGGGGGTCTTTTCGTGACGAAGTTTCGCAAGCGCAATCTGGCTGCCATGGCACTCGCCGCGTCGCTGACGGCGCTCGCGGCTGGATGCGGTGCCGCGGGTGGAGCAAACAACACTGCCGCTGGCACGGCCGACAACACCAAGCCGGTGGACGGGGGCACGCTCACCATCGGCCAGTGGCAGAAGTTCAATCAGCAGTTCATCCCGTTCATGGATTCGAGCCTCTATACGGCGAACATTACCATGGAGGCCTTCGACTCCCTGTTCAACATCGACAAAAACCTGAACTTCGTGCCTTGGTTGGCGCAGTCCTATCAGTGGTCGCCCGATAAGAAGACGGTGACCATCACGTTGCGCAGCGACGCCAACTGGTCGGACGGCCAGCCCATCACCTCGGATGACGTCCTGTTCACCATGGACTACCTGGCGTCTCCGACGTACACGAACGACCTCCAGGGTCAATACGAATCGCTGGTCGATCCGGTGAAGGGTTCGGACGAAATCCTCGCGGGTAAAGCGAAGTCGTTCGCTGATACGGGTGGCTTCCACAAGATCAGCGACAAGAAATTCAGCATCACCTTTAAGACGGCGGACGCGGCGGCGCTGTGGTACAGCATCGCCACCCTGCAGCCGATTCCCAAGCACGTGCTGCAGAACATCCCGATGAAGGACTGGCTGACCTCCGATTATGACAAGATGCCCACGGTGGTGTCCGGTCCCTACAAGTTCACGAAGGTCACGACGGACTCCGTCGAGATGCAGGCCAATCCGAATTACTGGGCGGGCAAGCCACACATTCAGACCGTCATCTGGAAGACAGTGACACCGGATGTGGCGCCGGGTCTTCTGTCCAGCGGCCAACTGGACATGTATCTGAACGGGTTGAAGGCCCGTGACTTCCAGAATCTCAAAGCGCTCAACAACGTCAACGCCGTGGCCGAGCCGGAGTTCGGATACGAGTACCTGGGTTGGAAGTTGTGGCAGAAGGAATTGCAGGATGTGCGCGTGCGTCAGGCCATCGCGTATGCCATCAATCGACAGCAGATGCTGCAGGGTATCTACAAGGGCCTGGGCCAGATCCTGAACAGCCCGATTCCCAAGGGCAGCTGGGCGGCCGCGCCGGATTCCGAGTTGATTAACTACAACTACGATCCGAACAAAGCCAACCAGTTGCTGGATGAGGCGGGCTGGAAGAAGGATGCCAATGGCTGGCGCATCGATCCAGTCACGCATCAGGAGGCGCAGTTCGTCCTGGATTATCCGTCTAACAATCCAGACCGTGCTTCTGAGGCGGAGGCCATCGCGCAGGATCTGCAGGCGGTCGGCCTGAAGGTGAAGTTGGATCCGCCGATGGATTTCAACGCGTTGCTGAAGAAGGTGCTGACCACGAATGATCAGCAGCTACAGCAACAGATGAACCAGTCGCATCAGATTTACCTGTGGATCATGGCTTGGGGTCTGAGTACCGATCCAGATCCGCGCGGCAACGGGTGGACGTACCCGAACGCCAACAACCTGCAGGACTGGAACGATCCGACCAACGAACAGTTGATCAAGAAGACGTATGACGTCGCCGCGTTTGATCAGAACGTGCGTAAGCAGGCGCTGATCGAATGGCAGAAGTACTTCAATCAGCAGTGGCCGGCCATGATCCTGTACTCGCGTCCAGACATCGTGGCGGTCAACAAGCGGGTTCATATCCCGCAGGACGATGTTCTGACATCGATGCAGCAGTTTGGTCCGTACATCAATATGTTCCAGTGGTGGGTTTCCCCGCAGTGATGCGGCAGCGCGCGACCGCTTAAGAGCGGCGCATACTCGGCACCGGACGGATCGCCGACAGGTGATCCGTCCCGGGGCTGGATGAGGAGGAGTCATGTGGGCACCTACATCGTACGCCGGTTGCTCGGCATGATCCCGATGCTGTTTGCTATCACGGTGTTCACGTTCCTGATGATGCATGCAGCGCCCGGGAATGCCATCGACGCGATGATCAACCCGAGCATTCGGGACATCGAGCAACTGAAAGAACACCTGCGTGAAATCAACGGTCTCAATGATCCACTGTGGTTGCAGTACGTGCATTGGCTTGAACATTTCGTCGTTGGAAACTGGGGATTCAGCTTCAACTTCCACGAGCCTGTGATTGACCTGATTGGCCCTGCTTTGGCCAACACGCTGCTGTTGGCGGTGGTGGCCGAGGTCCTGACTCTGCTGTTCGGTATTCCGATTGGTCTGTATCAAGCGCGGCATCCATACTCTAAGTTTGACTACACGGCATCGACCATCTCGTTTGTGCTGTACTCGGTGCCCTACTACATTCTCGCGTTGCTGCTGATATACGTGTTCGCCATCAATCTGCAAATTTTCCCGGCTCAGGGTGCGACGGGCACAGGTCCACTGGCCGGGACGTTCATAGATCACTTGTATCACGCGTTGCTTCCGGCATTGTCCATTGCCATCGCCAACATGGCGGTGTACACCCGCTACACGCGCGGCGCCATGCTGGAAGTGATCCGCAAGGACTTCACGCGCACGGCCTATGCGAAGGGTCTGTCGGAAGGCCGGGTGTTCACGAAGCACGTATTTCGAAACGCCATGATTCCGCTGGTGACCCAGTTCGGCTTCGACATCGGTTCGTTTGCGGGCGGTGCCATCATTCTGGAAGGGTTGTTCCAGTACCAGGGGATGGGTTATCTCACCATCACCTCGGTGAACAACCGCGACTACACGGTGATCATGGCGACCACGGTGTTGTTTGCGGTATGCGTGCTGTTGGGCAATCTGATTGCGGACATTCTATACGCTGTCGTGGATCCTCGGATCCGGTACAACTGAGCGAGGAGGTGAACCCTGATGTCGATGGCTCCAGCGATGCAACAACCGTCGCCGGTCGCACCCGAGGCTGAGCAGGCGAACAAGGGGCGGGTAAGCAAGAGCCCCACTCGGCTCGCGCTGGAACGCTTTCTGCACAACCGCGCCGCCGTGGCAAGCCTGATCATCCTACTGCTGATTATCCTATCGGCTGTATTCGCGCCGTTCATCACGCACGCCAGTCCGACGCTTCAGGACTTGGCCAATACGGATTCGCCGCCGTCGGCTCTCCATCCGCTCGGCACGGATTCCAACGGCACGGATTACTTTGCGCGTGACCTATGGGGCGGCCGAGCGGACCTGTTGGTCGGCTTCCTCGGGACGGCGAGCCTGCTGATCATCAGCTTGGTTCTTGGCGGCCTCGCGGGGTATTACGGGAAGTGGGTCGACGCTGTGGTCATGCGGCTTGTCGACTTCATGATGAACTTCCCAACGCTGCTGCTGATCATCGTGCTCATGGCGATTCTGAACACGTCATCGCTGTGGCTGTTGATCCTCGTGATTGCGCTGACAGCGTGGCCGGGTATGACCCGCTTTATACGCGGTCTGTTTCTCAACCTACGCGAAGCTGACTATGTATTGAGCGCCAAGATGGTGGGCGCTAGCACGTGGCGCATCATCTTCAAGCACATGGTGCCGAACATCATGGGACCGCTGGTGGTGAACGCCACGCTGACGATGGCGAATCTGATTGCGCTGGAGGCTGCATTGGCGGTCATCGGGTTTGGCGTGCAGCCGCCGCAACCGTCCTGGGGTAACATCCTCAACGGTGCGCAGGACATCTTTACGCTTCAGTTCAAGCCGTGGGCTTGGATTCCGCCGGCGGGTCTGATCTCACTGACCATTCTCTGCATCAACTTCATCGGCGACGGTCTGCGCGATGCGTTTGACCCGAGCTTCGAACGGTGAACCTGATCCACCGGGCGGTACAGCCATTGCTGTACCGCCTTTTGCAATGTGCCATGCGTGCGACTGTCACGATGGACAACGGACAGAGGAGGAGAGCCGTTCATGGAGATCACACCTCCGCGTCAGGATCCAACACGCCTGCGACGACATCGCCTCCTCTTCCTGGCAGCGCTCTGTCTGGTCCTCGCCATCGGTGCCGGTGCCTCGTGGATGGTCCGGCAGGCGCTCACCATTCGCGCCACCGGCAGCTCAGAGTTCAGTGCCTACGTGACCCAGGAGCATATCGGCCAGGTCGAGATCACGTCGGACGCCTCTGGGTTTGAGGCGGACTTCTGCGTCCTTCTTGTCCGGCAGCGGCCCGCCGATAGCGCGTTGGCGTCGGATGTGCTGACATGGCTCAAAATGTATCACGCACTGGATGGCGGCACCATGCTGTCGGTTCATTGGCGTGATCCATCGACGGGCCGCGAGCTGACATTGGCGGACGCCACCTATGATCCGTCGTCGAACACGGTGACGTTGGACCTGCATCAAGGTGGGAGCATCGTGCAGCGCCAGGTGCACGTGGATTGGACGGGGATCTCGAGCGGAACACAGGGGGACGCATCGTGAGACAGCACCGTGTCCTGTTCTTTGACCTTGACCATACCCTTGTCGATACGCGTCGCCAGTACCAGGAGGCGCTGGCGTTGACCGTCAGCCGGTTGTATGGTGACGGAGTGCCGGGTGACTTCATCGAGCGCTTCCTCCATCATCATGAGGCGCTCTGGCCACTCTACGATGACCGCGTACTCACCATGGATGAACTCCGCCGGGAACGCTTTCTGAGGGCCTGGCGGGATTACGGCGTCGAGCGGAGCACGGCAGAGGCGGACGCCTTTCAGGCGGCGTACGACGCCGTCTTTGACGAGACCGTGCACGCATTTCCGGGTACCGCCTTCATGCTAGAGACGTTGCGGGATGAATGGAGCTTCGGCATCATCACGAACGGAGCACCGGACCTGCAATGGCGCAAGTTGAGGGCCGCCGGATTGGATGCGTTTTTTGCGGAGGAGGCCGTGATCGTCAGCGAACGCGTGGGTCGTGCCAAACCGCATGCAGAGGTGTTTCTCGCTGCCTGCGAGGCTTTGCGGGTGCAACCGGCAGCTGCGGTGATGATTGGTGATAACTGGGATGCAGATATTTGTGGCGCGCGCGGTGTGGGGATGACAGCGTTGTGGTATGTGCCGGATAGGGCCGCCGTGGTCCCGGAGGTCGGGGAGACACCGCTGCGAACGCCCGCAGAAGTGGTACACGCGGTGCGCACGCTGGAACGCCAGTGAATCTTTGCACCTGTAATCGCGCTCAAGTGCTGGACAGGCTGGCCGCTCAGGCGGCGGCCTGTCTTTCTTTTTCAATCCGATTTCAAAGGAGCCGGGGTAGACTCGGCGATGTTAGACAGAGACGGTGCAGCCAATGGGAGGGTGAACATGGAGCCCATGAACACGGAACCGATGAATACGGAACCAGTGCAAGCGACCCCAGCGCTCCGCAGGCGGCGGCGTTGGGTGAAACCGGTGGCCATCGCGGCGGTGGTCGTCGTGATAGGTGGTGCGGCTGCCTATGCCGTGCTGGCGCGTCAAACCAATCATGCTTCCACAGCGCAGTTGCAGATTCGATGGGTGACGGTGCAGCGAGGCACGGTCGCGCAAACCGTCAGCTTTTCTGGCACGCTGCAACCGAAGCAGGAGGTAACTTTGACGGCGAATGGTACAGTGACGTCCGTCGACGTCAAGGTTGGAGACAATGTGAAGGCTGGTCAGACCATCGCGCAGTTGGATACTTCATCGCTGGAGACGCAGCTTGAAGCCGCAAAGGCGCAGTTAGCGCAGGCTCAGGCAAAGCTGGCGCAGGCGGAGGAACCGGTCACGGTCCAGTCGGGATCGGGGAGGAGCAGCACGCAGGCGCCTGATCCTAACGTGGTCGCCCAGGCGCAGGCGGGTGTGGAGCAAGCGCAGGCACAGGTGGACCAGATTGAGCAAGAGATTGCCGCCTGCACCGTGACAAGCCCCATCTCCGGCACTGTGCTGGATGTGGTACAGCCATACAGCACTGCGTCGAGCTCATCGGAAACCACATCCTCGGGAAGTTCGACGCGCAGCAGTGTATCCAGTGGGTCCGGCGGTGGGTCCGAGATCGCCATCATCGCCAATCTGAATCCCGACGATTTTGAGGTCCAGGCCAGTGTTGCTCAGGCAGATGTGACATCGCTGAAGACCGGCCAGTCCTGCGTGATCTCCCTGTCGACGGGCGGTCCGACGCTCACGGGCAAGATTGAATCGGTGGGCTACCTGCCGCAAACGCAGAGCGGTGTCACCACCTATCCGGTGGTGGTGGACGTAAATCCGCCATCGGACAGCAGCGTGAAGCTCTTGCCGGGCGCCAGCGTGTCGGTCACGGCCACCGTGGCGGAGGCGGATAACGTCCTGACCCTTCCCGTCGCGGCCATCACGCAGTTCGGCGGCCAGACGGGCGTGTTCGTGTCGTCCAGCGGCACGGGATCTGGCAACGGAACGGGAAGCTCATCGGGCAGCGACGCGTACGGTGGTTCTTCGAGCGCTTACGCGGCGCGCTTCCGCCGCATGAACATCCCGGCCGGACTGCGTTTCCAACCGGTCACCGTCGGCGTGTACGGCAACAACACGGTGGAAATCAAATCCGGCTTGACCGAGGGTGAGCAGGTGGCCGTCGTGACCCAGACGGTGTCGTCGACAACGTCAACGTCCGGGAGCACGACGCGCCAGGGCTTTGGTGCCTTTGGCGGTGTCGGCGGTTTCGGTGGCGCCGGGTTCGGGGGCGCCTTTGGTGGTACTGGTACGGGCGGCTATCGCGGTACCGGCACCGGGGGATACAGCGGATCGCGCGGAGGTGGACAGTGATGGCCATCCTGCGCCTGGAGCGCGTCAGCAAATGGTATGAGACCGCGGGTGAACCGTTCTATGCCGTCCGGGATGTATCGCTGACGGTGGAGCCGGGCGAATTTGTGGCCATCACCGGACCCTCGGGTTCGGGCAAGTCGACCATGATGCACCTGATGGGACTGCTTGATGTGCCCTCGAGCGGCGAGGTGTGGATCGACGGTGTCCAGGCCAGTCATCTCTCCGACCGGGAACTCGCTCGACTCCGCAATCAGAAGGTTGGCTTCGTGTTTCAGAGCTTTCACCTGCTGCCTCGGACTGCGGCGTGGGAAAACGTGGCGCTGCCCCTGATGTACGCCGGTGTACGGGCGGCGGAGCAGCGCCAGCGAGCGATGGAGGCGCTGCGACGCGTCGGCTTGGATCCAGAGGCGAAGGGATACCATCACCCGAACCAACTCTCCGGTGGTCAACAGCAGCGCGTGGCTATCGCGCGGGCCATCGTCACCCGGCCCGCCCTGCTGTTGGCGGATGAGCCCACGGGCAATCTCGACAGCCGTTCGACCGAGGAGATTCTCGCGTTGTTTCAATCGTTGAATGATGAGGGCGTGACGGTCGTGATCGTGACGCATGAGCCTTATGTGGCGCAACACGCCCGGCGCGTGATCCGGTTCGCGGACGGCAGGATTGTGGGCGAGGAGATCAACGAGCATCCGCTTCGCGCCGAACTGGCGGAGGTGGCGCGATGAATCTGCTGAAGACGACACAGACAGCGTTGCGCAGTTTTGCACAAAACCCGCTGCGCACGTTCCTCACGCTGCTGGGCGTGATCATTGGCGTGGGTGCGGTGGTCGCTCTGATGAGCGTCGGCAACGCGACCACCGCCAGCGTCACGCAGCGCATTGAGGGGCTGGGCACAAACCTTCTGGTGGTCACGCCCGGGCAGGTAACGCAAGGTGGCATCAGTCAGGGGCTAGGTTCCGCGCAGTCGCTCACCATGAGTGATGTGACCGCATTGCAGCAGTTATCCGATGTGTCGGCGGTGGCACCGGATCAGACGACGCGGGCGCAGGTGGTGTACGGCGACACCAACTATCAGACGACGTTGGAGGGGAGCACACCAGATCTGTTCGATGTGCGCAACCTGGAACTCAGCGCCGGCAGGCCATTCAATCTGGTAGAGGAGCAGAATGCGGCCAACGTGGCCGTGATTGGCACGACGGCCGCAGAGAATATCTTCGGCAACGCGAATCCCGTCGGTAGAACGGTTTGGATCAACGGGATTTCGTTCCAGATCATCGGTGAATTGGCGTCTCAGGGTGGGACGACGGTGAATGACGATAGGCTCATCGTCCCCCTCTCCACACTGCAGCGCCGCTTCACGGGGTCCAGCAACCCGAGCACCATCTACGTGTCCGCGGTGAGTGCGGACCAGATGCAGCAGGCACAGACCGATGTCGAGTTGACGCTGCGGCGCCAGCACGGGCTGAGCTTCGGGGAGTCGGATGACTTCGTGATCACGAACCAGGCCACCATCCTCAGCACCCTACAGGGGGTGACGCAGGCACTGCAGAGCTTCCTGGGTGGGATTGCCGGGATTTCGCTGCTGGTGGGTGGCATTGGGATCATGAACATCATGCTCGTATCGGTGACCGAGCGGACCCGGGAGATTGGGTTGCGCAAGGCACTTGGTGCGACCCGCGGCGCCATCTTGAGACAGTTCCTGATTGAGAGCGGGCTTGTGGGTCTGATTGGCGGCGTCATAGGCATCCTGTTTGGATGGGTGGGTGCCACCATCTATGGCCGCGTGACGGGGACGGCCGTCACCCTAAACGTCGATGCTGTGTGGATAGCTTTTGTCGTGGCGGTCGTGGTGGGGCTGGTGTTTGGCATCTACCCAGCCGTGAGGGCGTCACGGTTGTCCCCTATCCACGCACTGCGCTACGAGTGAACCGTCGGGATCCATCGCTGTATGATACCCCTTCTCAGGTGGCATCTTAGAAGATGCTGCCTGGCGAAGGGGGTTTTTGCTTTGTACGGAAGTGCGTGGTCGTTGGTACCGTTTCTCGTCGTGATTCCCCTTGCCCTGTGGACGCGCCAGGTGCTGCCGGGGCTGGCGGTGGGCCTGCTTGTCGGTGCGTGGCTGTTGCATCCTGGGCCGCTGTCCAGTGTCAGTGCTGCGGTTCAGTACGTACTGAAGGAAACCGCGCAGGCGGACAATCTTCGGTTGATCCTGTTCCTCTACGGATTTGGTGCGTTTGTCGGCTTGGTGCGGGTGACCGGTGGCGTGGCTGGCTTCGCGCAGTGGATGACCGAGCGGGTGAGGTCGCAGCGGGCGGCGCTGTGGGTGACCTGGGCATCCTCGCTGTTCACATTCATGGCGCCCGATTTCCGCATTGTCACCATGGGGCCCGTGATGAAGCAGGTGTTTGACCGACTGCGAGCGAAGCGTCAGACCGTGGCTCTGATCATCGACATCACATCCACACCCCTGATTGCCCTGATTCCTACTGGGACGGTGTTTGTCGGCTACATGGTGGGACTGCTCGGTGGTGTGGGCCGGCATCAGGCTCAGCCGGCGTACGCCTATCACCTACTGCTGCGAAGCCTTCCGTTGAACTTCTTTTCCCTCGCCATGCTGGGGTTCGGACTGTGGATCACCTGGCGGCACCGTGCAGAGCCGGAGCCGGAGTTGCCGGCGGAAGGTGCGGCAGGGGAAGCGGGCGAGCGCCTGTCTCGACGGCAGCGGCTGCACATGGCGGCGCAGCTCGCCCAGTGGGAGACCGCTCGCGAACTCGTTCCTGCGTTGGCGCGTGAGCACCGCCGCAGCGTCGCGTCCCCAGACGCGGGTTCGAGGATGACGTCGGATGCAGCCAGCGATGGCCAGAGCAAGCCCAATTCCGACGCGGATTTCCCGGATCCGCTGGACTTGGTGGCGGAAGGTGTGCGCCCGCGCCTTCGCCACCTGGTCTTTCCTCTGGTGCTGCTGCTCGCGCTGACACTGTTTCTCACCTGGTGGGACGGACGTGGCCCCGCGGTCAGTGTTTGGCAGGCGTTTGTCCGTGCGGATGCAGCGCGCGCAATGCTGAACGCCGTATGGATCACCATCGGCCTCAGCTTCATCTGGTACGCCTTGCATCGCCAACCGCTGGCCCGGACCCTGTACGGCTTCATGGCCGGTGGGAACGAGATGATGAGCGTCATTGTTCTACTCATCCTGGTCTGGGCCGTTTCCGCCGTCTCGGCCGATCTCGGCTTCGTCCCGTTCACCCAGCGCGTCTTGGGGCACCTGATTCCACCGTCTCTGCTCGCGCCGGCGTTGTTCCTGTTTGGCTGCTTGATCTCCTACGTCATCGGCTCCTCGTTCGGCACGTGGGGCATGCTGATGCCGCTGGGGTTCTCGCTGGCTGCATCGACGGGTGCGTCACTGGCGCTGATTGCGGGGGCCGTGTTCGCCAGCGGCACATTTGGGGGATTCGCATCTCCGCTCAGTGACAACACCGTGGCCATGGCGACGGTCATGCGACTGCCCGTCATGGCCTACGCTCGCGCGAAACTCGTTCCTGCGCTGGCAGTGGCCGCGGTGTGCATCGTGGCGTACGCCGTCGTCGGCGGGGTTCGTCTGCCCTAGGGGTCAGCGCCGCCGGAACTGGTGTGGTTCTGTCGGGAGTAACCCAAAGCATACTCAGAGACGACGGTGTGGCATCCGGCCTAGTCGTCAAACACCTCGATGCCATGCTGTTGGAGTGCCCGCACGGCTTCCGCGAGCCGCGTGTCGTCGGGCGCGGTGACGGTATGCATGTGGTAGCCGCCGGTGAGGTTGGACAGCAGCGCCGCCCCCGACGAGCGCACCTGATCCAAGAACAGTTGGACATCCCGGCGCGAGGCGAGTCGGAGGGTTCCTCGCAATTCGCCATAGATAGGGTGTTCTACGATCACGTCCTGCACATGGATCCCATGATCCACCAGGATGTTGAGTTCTGTCTCGGTCAGTTCGGGCGGGTGCCGCACGGCGAGCACGGCGGTGAACCCGTTCCATTCCGCCGGCTGCCACAGATACCCACGGGGCGTGGATAGGATGGGGGCGCCGGCGGCTCGCAACACCGCGACGTCGTGCACCACGACCTGCCGCGTGACCCCGACCCACCGCGCCAGGTCACTGCCCGTCACAGGCTCTTGCGCACCCTTGAGAAGGGCCACGATCCGCTGCTGACGCTGCGCCCTGTCCCGCATACCGTGGCTCGTGATGGCCAACCCCCTCGTCCTTGCATCTGCCTTCATTATAGACGGAATTGTGTTTGACGTTTTCGCAGACTATGCTAGTCAGTGGCGTTTTCTTCCGAACATCCCCATCATTCGCCAGGAGACTCCGCCGCTCACAGCATCTGGGGGTGGAGTGATGCAAAGGAGGAGAGTGGCTTGCTCAGTTTGGACACCCGCTTTGTGACCCAGGCCGTGGCTGACCATGAGTGGCAGCAGTTGGAGACCCAGATCATCGCGCTACACGAGGCGTTGGAACAAGGACGGGTCCCCGGCGCCGACTTTCGCGGTTGGATTCACCTGCCGAGTCAGACCCTCGCTGAAGGGCTGGATCCGTTGTTAGAGACTGCGGCGTCGCTGCGGGACGAGATCGACGCGCTGATTGTCATCGGCATCGGCGGATCCTACCTCGGTGCACGTGCGGCGCTGGAGTTCTGTCGCTCCCCGTATTGGCACCTGCGCAGCCGGGAGCAGCGCGGCGGTCCGGCGGTGTATTTCGCAGGCAACGATTTGAGCGGGCCTGCCCTCGCGGATCTCATGCGCGTCCTGGAGGGTCAGCGCGTAGCGCTGAATGTCGTCTCCAAGTCCGGCACCACCACGGAACCGGCGGTGGCCTTCCGCGTGCTGCGGCATTGGCTCGCCCAGAAGATGGACGCCGAGACGGTGCGTCGTCGGATCATCGTCACCACCGACCGGCAGCGTGGAGCACTGCGCAAATTGGCCGACGAGGAAGGGTACCTGAGCTTCGTCATCCCCGACGACGTCGGCGGGCGTTTCTCGGTGCTGACGCCGGTCGGACTTCTGCCGCTTGCGGTGGCCGGGATCGACATCCGAGCCCTGCTTGAAGGCGCCGCCAGCCAGGAGCAGGCGCTGGCGCGCCCGGAGCTCAGGGAGAACCCGGCGTATCGGTACGCGGCCATCCGCCAGGCCTTGTACCGCAAGGGCAAGACCGTGGAAATCCTGGTGACCTACGAGCCGTCCCTGCGCATGTTTGCAGAATGGTGGAAGCAGTTGTTCGGTGAAAGCGAGGGCAAGGACGGGAAGGGCATCTACCCAGCCTCCGCGGCGTTCACCACCGACCTGCATTCGCTGGGGCAGTTCATCCAGGAGGGGTACCGGCACCTGTTTGAGACGGTGGTGCACGTGGACGATCCGGGTGAGGATGTGACCCTGCCGTCGGATCCGGGCGTGGACGACGGGCTGGAATATCTCGCGGGACGATCCATCGCGTGGATCAACGATCAGGCGCGACTGGCCACCCACGTGGCGCATGCGGATGGCGGCGTGCCCAACCTGTTGGTGCGCGTCGCGGACAGGAGCGAGCGGTCGCTCGGCGAGCTGTTCTACTTCTTCGAACGAGCGGTGGCCATGAGCGGCCTGTTGGCGGGAGTCAACCCGTTTGACCAACCGGGGGTGGAGGCATACAAGCGCAACATGTTCGCACTGCTCGGCAAGCCGGGTTATGAGGAGGATCGGCGGAAGATGATGGAACGCCTGGGCCACCAGGCGCGGTGACGCCCGTTCATCTGCTAAACTATAGGTGACGCGTGTATTCCTAGACACGAAACGTCGGATGGACGGTTCCGGCAAGCGAAGGGGAGAGGGGTTACGGACAATCCACGCCGTCTGCTCCGGCAGTTCCTGTGGGCACATCGCTGGTCATACCTGTTCTCGATGCTTTGCATCATCGCTTCGGAGATTGTCTTGGTGCAATTTCCTCATCTGCTTGGCGCTTTTACCGATGCGCTTGAGGCGGGGCGGCTGACGGCGGGCGGCGTCGGCCGCTTCGCGCTGGAGTTGCTCGCCGTCGGCGTGCTCAACGTTGTGCTGTACGGCATCGGGCAATACCGCAATGGGCGGCTGTCGCGCGACTTCGAGTATCAGTTGCGCCGGCGTCTGTTTGCTCATTGGGAGCAGCTGTCGACCGCGTACTTCCGCCACCGCAGCATCGGGGATCTTCTCAATCACGCCATGACGGACGTGCAGGCGGTTCGGGAAGCGCTCGGCGGCGGTGTGAATATCCTCACGAATGCGGTGTTTCTCCTGCTGTCCACGCTCGTGATGACGTTCCGCACCGTGAGTGTGAAGCTCACGCTGGTGAGCATGATCCCCATCGCCTTCATCCCGGTGTTTGTGGTGTGGCTTGGCCCCCGTGTGCGCCAGGCTTCCCGTCGTGTGCAGGAGGCGCTGTCCGACATGGCGGACCTGGCTGAGGAGAGCCTCACGGCCATCCGGCTCGTGAAGGCGTCCGGCAGCGAGCCGGTGGAAGAGCGCCGCTTCACGGAGCGTGTGAACGAGATCGTCCGGCGTCAGGTGGGGTTGTACCGACGCAGTGCCCTCTTTCAGTCCACCATTCCGCTGATGTCCTCGCTCAGCTTTTTCGTTGCCCTGCTGTACGGCGGTACCCTCGCCATGCGGCACCAGATCCCGCTGGGGGCGTTTGTCGCCTTCACGCTTTATCTCACCATGCTCACGACTCCATTGCAGCAGATTGGCTTCGTCATCAACAACTTTCAACGTGCGTCCGCCTCGCTCGCGCGTCTGTCCGCGCTGCTGGCGGAGGTGCCGGAGATTCAAGATCCGCCGCATCCCGTGGTGTTGGAGAGGGTGCGGGGGGAGATCGAGATCGACCTGCCATCCTACACGTATCCCGACGGAGCGGTGCCGGTGCTGGAGGACATCCACCTGCACGTGCGGGCGGGTCAGACCGTGGGGATCGTCGGCCGAACGGGTGCCGGGAAAACGACGCTGGTCAGCCTGCTGCCGCGCGTGTTTGATCCGCCGCCGGGCACCGTCCGCATCGACGGCATCGACGTTCGCGACCTGAGCCTGGCCACGCTGCGCGGCGCCATCGCCTACGTGCCACAGGACGGATTTTTGTTTTCGGCGAGTATCGCCGACAACCTCCGCTTCGGTCGAGCGGATGCCACGATGCCCGCGTTGGAACGTGCGGCGGAGGACGCTGCGGTGCTGGGAGATATCCGGCGGTTTCCCGAGGGTATGGACACCATCGTGGGCGAGCGCGGTGTGACCCTCTCCGGCGGCCAACGCCAACGCCTGGCCATCGCCCGGGCACTGCTGAAGGATGCGCCCATCCTCGTGCTCGACGACAGCCTGTCGGCGGTGGACATGAACACGGAGAAGCGCATCATCGCTCGGCTACGCGAATTGCGGCAAGGAAAGACGACGCTGATCATCGCCCACCGCCTCTCCGCGGTGCGCCATGCCGATGTGATCATCGTGCTCGAACGCGGACGCGTGGTGGAACGCGGCACGCACGAGGAGCTGGTGGCGGCCGGAGGTCTGTACGCGGAGATGTATGCACGGCAGCAGACGGGAGAGGGGGAGGTGGCCGGATGAAGGCGGATCCTGGACGCACCGAGGGCGGGGAGTTCAGAAGCCTGATGCGGCTGATCCCCTATGCGCGGCCGTACCTCTGGCACTTTGTCGGCGTCGTGCTGCTGGTGCTCATCTTCAATGGCAGCACCGTCCTGCAACCGTATCTGGTCAAACTCGCCATCGACCGGGACCTGGCGGGCGGTGGTCATCCGGGTCATCTTCTGTTTCTCAGCCTGCTCTACGTGGGTATCGTCGTGGCGGGGCTCGCGGCCAACTATTCGCAGATCATGCTGCTGCAGTCGGCAGGCCAACAGATCATCCGGCGCATCCGCATTGATTTGTTCACCCACATCGAGCGCCAGGGGATGCGGTATTTTGATCACAACGCGACGGGCCGTCTCGTGACGCATATCGCCAACGACACGGAGACGGTGAACCAGTTCTTCACCCAGTTCTTTCTCAGCATGATCCGCGACGGGCTCTCGGTGGTGATGATCATCATCGCCATGTTCGAGCTCGATGTCAGAGTGGCCGCGGAGTGCATGGTGATCCTGCCCGTGATTGCGCTGGTGGCGGTGCTGTTCCGCCGCACGCTGCGCCGGGCGTACCAGACCACGCGCACACGGTTGTCCAACATCGTCGCCTTTCTTGCGGAAAACCTGGCCGGTATGCGCATCATCCAGATCTTCCAGCAGGAGGCGCGGCAGGCGGAAGCGTTTCGAGAACTGGCGGATACCCACCGCGGGGCGAGCGTGATTGAGTACGGCGTGTCGGTGTTGTTCAACCGCAGTTTTGAGATGCTCGGCAACGCCGCCGTCGCTGCCGTGGCCTGGGCCGGGGGACTGGCGGTGCTGCACCACGCCATGGCGTTTGGTACGCTGTACGCGTTCATCAGCTACATCCGCCAGTTCTTTGGTCCCATCAACGCGCTGACACAGCAGTGGAACACCTTACAGTCGTCCATCGTATCGGCGGACAGGATCAGCCGTGTGTTCCAGCAGGCGCCGGAGATCACAGATCCGGCACAACCCATCGAGCTTACCGCCGGTCAGGTGCGCGGTCATATCCGGTTTGAGCGTGTCTCCTTCGGCTACCGGCCGGGCCAGCCGGTGCTGCACGACGTGTCCTTCGAGGTGAAGCCGGGTTGGTTCGTCGGCTTTGTCGGCGCGACAGGCGCCGGCAAGAGTTCGCTGATGAGTCTTCTCCTGCGGTTTTACGATCCCGATGCCGGCCGCATCCTCCTCGACGGGGTCGACATCCGTCAGCTCCGTCAGGCGGATCTGCACCGTTTTGTTGGCTGGGTGCAGCAGGATGTGAACCTTTTCAGTGGTACCATTGCGGACAACATCCGCATGTTTCGATCCGAGATCTCCGATGCCGAGGTCCGCAAGGCGGCAGAGGTGGTCGGTGCGGCGGAGTTCATCGAGCGGCTTCCCGACGGGTACGATACATTCCTGCACGGCAAAGGCGCTAATCTGTCGATGGGCGAGCGGCAGTTGCTGGCGTTTGCGCGCGTCGTCGCGCTCAATCCGCGCGTGCTGATCCTGGACGAGGCGACGGCGAATCTGGACAGCCGCACGGAGGCCTGGGTGCAGCGCGGGCTGCGGGCGGTGGCCCGGGAAAGGACGACGCTGGTGATTGCCCATCGGCTGGCCACCATCCGCGACGCGGACCAGATCTTTGTGCTGGATCACGGACACATTGTCGAGCAGGGGACCCACGACGAACTCCTGGCGTTGAATGGGCTGTACGCGGATCTCTGGGCCAAATCCGGCACCGAGTATGAATCGGAGGCGGAGTGGAAAACTACACCAAAGACACTCTCGCATCCGAGGTGAGGCTATGCGTACGGGACGCATTCGCTGGTTGGCGCTGCTCGTACTGCCGATGGTGATGCCGCTGGCGTGGATGGGCCGGGCCTTCGCCCAGCCGGTCACCTACCAGGTGATCACGGATGAGGTGGAGGCGACCATGCCTGACGGTTCCGATGTGGAGGTGTACCGCTTTGATCCGGCCGTCTATGTGGTCAACCAAGGCGATGACGTCACCCTGGTGATCCGCGGCGTTCGCGGGCATGATCATCCGGTGGAACTCGAGGGCTACGGCCTGCACACGGTGGTTCGCAAGGGCGAGACGGTACGCCTCCAGTTCCGCGCCGACAAGCCCGGCATCTTCCGGCTCATCTGTAGCGAGCACGCCGATGCCACCCACAAGGGGCCGATGGAAGGGTACCTCGTCGTGGTTCCGCCGGCGAAGGCCAATGGGGCGCATCACAACGCGCCATGAGCGTCACGGCCCGGTCGTGGTATGATGGACATGGCCGGGCCAGCGCGCCCGAGTTTGCGAGCAAAGGGGATCTCACGTGAAGCGTCCGTTTGGTCGTTCCTCTGCGATCCGGTCCGGATCGCGGCCCGGCATTCTTGCTTTATATCGATCCACCTTTCTCTATCTGCGATTGTATCTGCCTTCATTGGCCGCGGCGACGGGGTTGGTCCTGGTCCCGTTTCTGTTGGCCGAAATGCTGTTCTCCGTGATGCCTTTGCGAGATGTCATGCTACAGCTCCAGCAGGTGCAGGATGCCAATGCGGCGATGAACGTGCTGCGTTCCTCCTGGCACGTGTTTCTTGCCTGGGGCATCTGGGTTTTGGTGCAGGCATTTCTGGTGGACCCGCTGCTCAAGGGCACCATCGGCCGCATCTGCCGAAACGTCTGGCGGCACGGTCGGCCTGCGAGCATCGGCGAGGCGTTTCCAGGCGCACTGCGGCGGTTAGGCGTCGCCATCCTGGTGCTCGTGTTACAGATCATTCTGCTCAGCGCTGCGGGTGCCATCGTGGGCGGCGTGATGGCTTTGGTCGCGGGCGAGCTTCCGCATATCGGCGCTCCCACCGCGTTGACCATCACGGTGACCATCGTAATCGGCATCGTCGGCGCGGTGGCATGGTGCTGGTTGAGCCTGCGCCTGTCGCAGACGCTGATGGTCGCCGTGATGGAACGGGGCGGCCCCTTCCGAGCGCTCGCCAGATCCTGGCGTCTCACGCGTGGCGCGGCGTTGTACGTGCTCGGTTTTCTGATCCTGTCCACGGTCACGGCGGCTGCCATTCAGTGGGTGTGCGCGGCGGTGGGATCCGTGGCACCTGACAGTTGGTGGTCGGCGCTGCTGGCAGCCGTGGGCGCGCTGCTGTCCGCGCCGTACCTCGCCGTGGCGCGCGCCCAACTGTATCTCAGCCTGTCGGACGAGGTGAGTGAATGATGAAAGACAGGCTGAGACGCTTGCAGCAGCTGGACGTTCTCATCATCGGCGTGTGGATCCTCTCCTTCGGCGTGTTCTTCAGCCAGCAGTTGATCACTGATCCCGACACACCGTGGCACCTGGCCACGGGCAAGTATATCCTCAGCCATCACGTAGTGCCAACGACGGATCCGTTTTCGTGGACGATGAACGGCCACCTGTGGGTAACGCAGGAGTGGCTGTTCGAATTGGTGCTGGCGCTGCTCGTGCGTGCATGGGGCTATTTCGGCGCGTGGTTGATGCCGGTCTTGGCCCAGTTGCTGGCCATTCTCGCCCTCTATGGCACCGCGGTGCGCATCACGCGCGGGAACCGAGTCCTGGCGGCGCTGCTCGCATGCGGCATGGCCGTCGTCAGCCTGGACTTTTGGGTCATCCGGCCGCAGATCATTTCCTACGCGATGTTCGCCGTGTTCCTTTACATTCTGCAGGCCGTGCGCGATGGCAGGCTCAGCATCCTGTGGTGGGTGCCGCCGCTGATGTGCCTGTGGTCCAACGCGCACGCGTCGGTGAGCATCGGGATCGCCATGTTACTACTGGAGGTGGTCCTCAGTTTCGTCCCATCCATCGGCCGCTTGCAGCGGATCCCGTTACCACGGGGCGCACGGGTGCGCCTGATCATCGCCGCGGTGGCCGGAACACTGGCCGCCCTCGTCAACCCGAACGGGTACCGAGCCATCATGTACGCGCTGCTCTCGACGAATCCGCTCATGGTCAATAACATCGTCGAGTGGCATTCGCCGGACTTCCACAATGCCTACTTTCAGCATTCGGTCCTGCCCTTCATCGCGGTGGTGCTCTTGATCAGCGTCGCCGCGCGCGGTCCGCTGCCGATGCGAGAGGTGCTCTATTTCGGTGGTACGCTCGTCGTGTCGCTGGTGTATCAACGCTTCGTCCCGTATGCCGCCATCAGCGCGGTGCCGCTGGTGGCGTGGGCGATTCCGCGGTGGTTCTGGACGCTCAACTTTCCCTCTCGCTTGTTGCGCACCGTGGACGGCGTGGGTTGGTTGGCTTTTCTGCTGTGGTTCACCTCGTCCATGTGGAGCGTGCCCCGGCCTTTCGATGTGCATCTGTCCGCCGGTGCGTATCCGGTGGCTGCTGTGCAGTACATGGAGTCCCATCATCTGACCAACCGCGTGTTCAACCTGTACAGCTGGGGAGGGTATCTCATCTACAAGGGCATTCCGACCTTCGTGGACGGTCGCACGGACATCTTCCTGCAGGGATCAGTGTTTAGCGACTACCTTGCGATAGAGGACATGTACTACGATGCGCCGGATCTGCTGCGGCAGTATGATTTCCAGGTCGTGCTTTATCCCCCTGGTCGGCCGTTGACCACGTATCTGTCCACGTCCCCCGACTGGAAGCAGGTGTATTCAGACGGTACGGCTGTCATCTTTGTGAGGTCATCCGCATCCCGGTGAAGCGGTGGGTGGCTGTGGGAATGTCTTCCGGACGGCTGCTGCCCTCCGCGCATATCCTGACAGCGATGAGAAAGCACGGCGAATGCCCGTGCGTCGTGTGTCGGGAGGCGCAGCCATGTGGATTCATACCGTGTCGCGAGGCGAAACCCTCAGAGATATCGCAGCGCAGTACGGGACGGACACGCGCGAACTGCTTCGACTCAATGAGCTTGAAAACCCCAACGTGCTCGTGCCCGGTCTGCACCTGCTCGTGGAAACCCGCCAAACTTACCTTGCGCAATCTTATACGGTCCGCTCCGGGGATACCCTCGACAGTCTGAGCGCCCGCCTCGGCCTTGGCCGGCGGATGCTGGAATCGTGGCTGGGAGAGACTGCGACCGCCGCGCTCACGCCCGGCCGGACGATTCTGCTGCCGGCGGTGGTGAGCTCGAAGCGGACGATAGAGGTCAACGGCTATCTCATCCCTGCCGGTGGGACCGAGGATGCCAACATCGTGCAGACGGTGCGCGATCTGACCTACCTGTGCATCTTCAGCTACCAGGCCCGGGCCGACGGGTCGCTGCAGCCGCCGCGCGATGATCGGATGGCTCGGGAGCAGGCCCGCCGCCAGGGGATCCAGCCGCTTATGACCGTCACCAACTTCGACGGCAACCGCTTCAACACGGAGTTGGCGCACACGCTTCTATCCAACCGATCCCTGCGCGAGCGCCTGATCAGCAACATCCTCGACATGCTCCGCGCTCGCGGCTTCGCGGGTGTCAACGTCGACTTCGAGCATATGCGGCCCGGTGACCGCTTTCTTTACAACCAGTTCATTCGAGAGCTGGGTGAGCGGGTCCGTCCTGCCGGTTACTCCATCTCCATTGCGATGGGGCCGAAAACCTCCGATATGCCGCAGGGAACGTGGATGGGCGCATTCGATTACCGAACGCTGGGGCAACTGGTCGATTTTTTGATGCTGATGACGTATGAGTGGGGATGGGTGGGCGGTCCCCCCATGGCCATCGCGCCGTTGGATCAGGTGCGGGCCGTGCTCCGCTATGCCACGAGTCAGGTACCGGCGGAAAAAATCCTGATGGGCATTGCGCTGTATGGTTATGACTGGCCGCTGCCGTATCCGACTGGCCGCCGAGCGTCAGGCATCAGCAATAACAGCGCCCAAAACCTCGCCCTGCAGAAACAGGTACCCATCCAGTGGGACGCACGCGCCGCCTCGCCTTACTTCGAGTATTCGGAACGCGGCGAACGTCACATCGTGTGGTTCGAGGACGCCATGAGCGTGGCGGCGAAGTTCCAGCTCGTGTACGACTTTGGCCTGCGAGGGGTAAGCTATTGGGTGCTGGGTAACTCATTCCCGCAGAACTGGCATCTGCTGCGCGAGGCATTCAACGTTCGCCGCATGTCCATCTGATACGCAAAACGGGGCGGCTGGAGAGCCGCCCCTTCACGTGCGTCACACCCCGAGCAGGTGCAGAAACTCGCGCATGAATCCCGGTAGGTCCGGCCAAGCGTGTCCCGAGACCAGGTTTCCGTCCACATGCAGCGTCTCCGTGACGTAGCGGCAGCCCATGCCCTCCACCGACGGACGGCAGGCTTGGTAGGCTGTCAGCGACCGGCCCTGCAGCACGTCGCGCACCACCTCGAGGACCTGCACCGCATGGCAGATGGCACCCACTGGTTTGTTGGTCACGAAGAAGTGGCGCACGATGCCCGGCACCGCAGGATCCAGCCGGATGTACTCTGGTGCACGGCCACCGGGGATGATGAGGCCGTCGAATTCCTCGGGATGGACATCCTTGAAGGCCACGTGCGATTGAATCAGATAGCCGGGTTTCTCTGTGTACGTGTCCCAGCCCGTGAAGTCATGCACCACGGTGTTGAGGGCTTTTACGGACGGTGCCGCAATCACGGCGTCCACGCCCGCTTCCAGCAGGCGATAGTAAGGATAGTAAATCTCGAGTGCCTCGACGGCGTCGCCGCCGAGAATGAGTACCTTCTTCGCCATTGTTTCACCCCCGTCGTGATGGGCCCGCATCCGAGGCGGCGTCCCTCTTCTATCATCTTCCTGTAGCGAGGGAATTGCAAGTGTGCCGCCGGTGTGGCCCGCGCGCCCTCGCGCACAGGCGCGCTTGGCGGGACGGATGACCGTGCATAACCCATATTTTTCATTCTATATTTGTTCACACCCTAGTTATAATGTCACTTGTAAACGCGTTCATAGAGCATGTAAATTGTAGACTTGTTGTGAATTCATCCACCATTCCACGCACTGGTTTGAAGATCCACAAAGTTACAAAGGAGGGGTTGGCGTGGAGAAGGGGATGCGCCGTGATTTAGGCGTGTTCGCTTTGACAATGGCCGGCCTGGGTTCCATCATCGGCTCCGGGTGGCTGTTCGGTTCTTGGAAAGCCGCCAAAGTGGCCGGCCCGGCTGCGCTCTTGGCGTGGGTACTGGGTATGGCTGTGATTATCCTGATTGGACTCACCTACGCCGAACTCGGTGCCATGTTCCCGCAATCTGGAGGCATGGTCCGTTACGCGCACTACTCGCACGGTTCGTTCGTCGGCTTTTTGTCCGGTTGGGCGAACTGGATTGCGATTGTGTCCGTGATTCCGATTGAGGCCGAGGCTTCCATCCAGTACATGAGCTCGTGGCCGTGGTCATGGGCTCAGTGGACGCATCATCTCTACGTGGATAAGACCCTGACACCGCCCGGTTTGGCACTGGCCGCGGTGCTGGTCATCATCTACTTCCTGCTGAACTACTGGACCGTAAAGCTGTTCGCCCGGGCGAACAACCTGATCACCGTGTTCAAATTTGTCGTTCCGGCGCTGACCGTGATTGGGCTGATTGTCGCCGGTTTCCATTCTGGGAACTTCACGCAGTACGGCGGCTTTGCTCCGAACGGTTGGGCGAGCGTGCTCACCGCTGTCGCCACGTCGGGTGTCATCTTCGCATTCAACGGCTTCCAGAGCCCGGTGAACCTGGCCGGTGAGGCGCGCAATCCGCAGCGTGCGGTGCCGGTGGCGGTGATTGGCTCGGTGCTGATTGCCGGCGTCATCTACCTGTTGCTGCAGACGGCGTTCATCGGCGCTGTTCGTCCGGACATGGTGGGGCATGGTTGGAGCGGCATCAACCTGACCTCGCCGTTCGCTGACCTGGCGTTGGCCTGGGGATTGAACTGGCTGGCTATCATCCTGTTCCTGGATGCGTTCGTCTCCCCGTCGGGGACGGGCATCACCTACACCGCTACGACGGCGCGCATGCTGTACGGGATGGAGCGCAACGGCTACTTCCCGCAGGTGTTTGGCCGGATTCATCCCGTGTTTGGTGTGCCGCGTGCGGCGATGTGGCTCAACCTAGCGGTGGCCTTCGTGTTCATGCTGTTGTTCCGCGGCTGGGGCGAGCTCTCGGGCGTCATCTCGGTGGCCACGCTGATCTCGTATGTCACCGGTCCGATTGCCGTGATGGTGTTCCGCCGCATGGGGGACGGCATCGAGCGGCCGCTGAAGATCAAGGGGATGTCCGTCATTGCGCCCATCGCGTTCGTCTTCGCCTCTCTCATCCTGTACTGGGCGAAGTGGCCGCTGACGGGCGAGGTCATCCTGGTGATGATCATCGGCCTGCCCACCTACTTCTACTATCAGTCGCGCAAGGGCTGGTACGTGTGCCGTCGACATCTGCGGTCCGGCCTGTGGCTGATTGTGTATCTGCTGTGGATGGCGCTGGTGTCGTACCTGGGCAGCAGCAAGTTCGGTGGTTCGAACGTGCTGCCGTATGGTCCGGACATGGTCGTGGTGGCCGTGTCGTCGCTGGTGTTCTACTTCTGGGGTGTGCGCAGCGGGCTGAGCGTGAAAGAGGCCAAGGTGCTGCGTGACGCGTCGGAAGAGCTGAGCGCGTGAGCCTGTGAGCCCTGGTCGGATTCGGCGGCGATCTCGTCATGACAGGCGGGATCGCCGCCGTTCTTGTTGTTGCAAAGGCGTCTTCCGCCAGGCAAGCTTGAGCCCCCTCGTCGGCAGGCGTATGATGGGCTTGGACGATGGGGAGGGGCAGAGGTGACGATGTACGACTTTGATACGCTCATTGAGCGGCGCGGTACTGCGTGCTCCAAGTGGGATGGACTCAAGCAGCGTTTCGGCGTGGACGACGTGCTGCCCATGTGGGTGGCCGACATGGATTTCGCCTCGCCGCCGGAGGTGGTCGAGGCGCTGCGCCGCCGGGTGGATCACGGTGTGTATGGTTACACGGTGATGACGGACAGTTACCGCGAGGCGCTGAAGAACTGGTTGGCGCAGCGGCATCAATGGACCGCCGACCCCGATTGGATCTGCCACGCGCCCGGAGTGGTGCCGGCGCTCGCCATGCTGATTGAGGCGTACACGCAGCCGGGCGACCGCGTGCTGATTCAGCCGCCGGTATATTTTCCGTTCGAGCGCGTGATCCGCCAAAATGGGCGGGAGGTCGTGTACAACCCGCTGGTGGAACGCGATGGGCGGTATGAAATGGATTTTGACGATCTCGACCGCAAACTCGACGGCACCGTCCGCCTGATGATCCTGTGCAGTCCGCACAACCCCGTCGGTCGCGTCTGGACCGAGGAGGAACTGCGGCGATTGGGGCAACTGTGCCTGGAGCGAGGGGTGTTCGTGATTGCCGACGAGATCCACGGTGATCTCGTCTATCCAGGCCACCGCCATCGCCCATTCGCATCGCTCGACGCCCGCTTTGCGGAGAACTCGGCCACCTGCGTTGCGCCGAGCAAGACCTTCAACCTCGCCGGGCTGAACACGGCGATGGTGCTGATTCCAGATACGCATCGGCGCAGGCTGTATCAACAGGTGATGGGACGCTGGTCCGTCGGCTCCCTGAATCCGTTCGGTGCGGTCGCCGCGGAGGCGGCGTACCGTCACGGTGGGGCATGGTTGGACGCCTTGCTGAAGTATCTCGAAGGCAACCTGGCGGAGATGCGGCAGCGGCTGGCTGAGCTTACGGGCATTCGGATGGTCGAGCCGGAAGGCACCTATCTGGTGTGGCTGGATTGCCGCTCGCTGGGCTTGCCGGATCAGGCGTTGGATGATTTCTTCCTGCGCAAGGCGAAGGTTGCGTTCAATGAAGGCCGGATCTTCGGCCCGGGCGGGGAAGGCTTCATGCGGGCGAACATCGGGATGCCGCGCGCACTGTTGAAGGAGGCGCTGGAGCGTATCGCGTCAGCGGTGCGGGATCTGCAGGCGTCGCGTTGAGCCAGCGCGCGGAGCCAGGCATGGGCAAAGCCCCGCCGTAGAGGGGCGGGGCTTCGTCCAATCTCGCTTACGTCAATCGAGGTATTCATATCCAGGGATGGTCAAGAACTCGACGAAGTCATCATCGGTCGTGATCTTGACAAACAACTCCTTCGCCAAGTCGAACTTGCCGTTTCGGAACACCTCGTCACCCACCGACTGACGAATCTTCTCCAACTCCTCATCGACGGTCTGGAGGAACAACTCAGCCGTCACCTTCCGGCCGTCATCCAGCACCCCCTTGGGGTGGCGGATCCACTGCCATACCTGTGCGCGCGAGATCTCCGCCGTTGCGGCATCTTCCATCAGATTGAAAATGGGCACCGCGCCGGAACCGCGCAGCCATGCCTCGATGTACTGAAGACCCACGCTGACGTTGGTGCGCAGCCCCGCTTCCGTGATGGCGCCCTCCGGAACCTGCAGCAGGTCCGCCGCCGTCACTTGGACGTCGTCGCGCTTGACGTGCAGTTGATGGGGCGTCGGCATGATGGCGTCGAACACCTCCATCGCCACCGGCACCAAGCCGGGATGCGCTACCCAGGTGCCATCGTGGCCGTCGCGCGCCTCGCGTTCCTTGTCCGCGCGCACTTTGGCGAGCGCTTCCTCGTTGGCCCTTGGATCGTTCTTGATGGGGATCTGTGCCGCCATGCCGCCGATGGCGTAGGCGCCGCGGCGGTGACAGGTGCGGATGGTGAGCAGTGTGTACGCGCGCATGAACGGGACGGTCATTGTCACCTGCGCCCTATCCGGCAGGATCACATGCGGATGGTTACGGAACTTCTTGATGTAGCTGAAGATATAGTCCCACCGTCCGCAGTTGAGCCCGACGATATGATCCCGAAGCTCGTACAGGATCTCGTCCATCTCAAAGGTGGCAAGGATGGTTTCAATCAGCACGGTGGCCTTGATGGTACCGTGAGGCACGCCGAGTTTGTCCTGTGCAAACACGAACACATCATTCCACAGCCGCGCCTCGAGATGACTCTCCATTTTCGGGAGGTAGAAATAAGGACCGGATCCACGTCGGATCAGCTCATGTGCGTTATGGAAGAAGTACAGGCCGAAGTCGAAGAGGGCACCGGACATCGGACGTCCGTCGACCAGGACATGTTTTTCCTCCAGGTGCCAGCCGCGCGGCCGGACAATCAGGGTTGCCGTCTTCTCATTCAGACGGTACTGCCTGCCTTCCGGGCTGACGTACTCGATGGTCCGGCGGATGGCGTCGCGCAGATTGATCTGACCGCCCACGGTGTTGGCCCACGTCGGAGAATTGGCATCCTCGAAGTCGGCCATGTACGTCTTGGCGCCTGAGTTGAGGGCGTTGATCACCATCTTGCGGTCTCCGGAAGGGCCGGTGATCTCCACACGCCGATCCCGGAGGTCGTCCGGAATGCTTCCAATGGTCCAGTCGCTTTCCCGGATCTCCCGCGTCTCTTTCAGAAAATCCGGCAGTTCTCCGGCGTCGATGCGCGCCTGGCGCTCCTTGCGCGCATCGAGCAGAGCCCGGCGCCGGGCTCCGAACCGCCGCTCCAGTTCCGCCACAAACGCGAGCGCTTCAGGTGTCAGGATCTCGGCGTATGCAGGAAGATAGGTGCCGCGCACCTCGACACCCGGCGGACAGACAAACGCACCCGTGGTTCCGCTCACAGTGAAGCCTCCTCTCCCACCCCTGCAGGGTGGTATGTTCAGCACTATATTAACATCTCGTTGTGAGATGTGAAATACTGTTCTGGATTATAGAACAGCGAGAAGGGCCGGCCGATTCAGCCAGCCGTTGTCGCTCGCAGTCATCCCGACCGTGGGTTCAGTGCGGGATGGCGCCTGGAAACACGTAGGCGTACACCGCCGTGACGATGCAGATGCACAGTACCAAAGCGACGCTGTGTTTGAGCGTGAATCGGTAGAGTTCGCCCTCGCGGCCGACAAGTCCTGTCGCCGACGTGCCCACGGCGATGGACTGCGGCGAGATCATCTTGCCCATTACGCCTCCGGCGGAGTTGGCACCCATGGTCAGGATGGGGCTGATGTGAAGCTGTTGCGCCGTGAGTTTCTGCAAGCCGCCGAACAGGAGATTGGACGAGGTATCGCTACCGGTGAGAAATACCCCAAGCCAGCCCAACAGTGGCGCGAAGAACGCAAACACTCTGCCGGTGGTGGCCAGGGCCAGTGCGATGGTCGCGGACATGCCAGAGTAGTTGAACAACTGGCCGAAGCCGACGACGCACATGATGGTGAGCAGTGGGTAGCGCAATTCCATGAAGGTCTCACCTAGCGTCGCGAACCAGTCCCGCACCGACTGACGACACACGATCCCCGCCAAGATGCAGCTGATTAGGATCGATGTGCCTGTCGCTGCGAGAATGTCAAACTTATAGCTGACCGCCATCGGTTTGACAGTGGAGGAGATGGGCGGCGCGCTGGCCACCTGCTTGTTGAGATCAGGCCACGGGAAGCTGACGGTGGCGTTGCCCAGCACGTTTTTCACGGCGGGCAGCGCCCAGAGAATGATCAGCACCGTGAGAATCAGATAGGGGAGCCAGGCTTTGAAAACTTCGCTAGCTCGTAGCTGCGGGCCGCCTGCTTCGACGGTGGCGGCGCTTTCATGCGCGCCCGTCATCTCCTCCCCCTCGAAGCGCCACACACGGCGAGGCTTCCACACGCGCAGAAAGAGGACCGTGCAGACGATGGACACGAGCGCCGCCAGAATGTCCGGCAGCTCAGGCCCCACAAAGTTGGAGACGAGCAGTTGCGTGATGGCGAACGATGCACCCGTGACCAGGGTGGCCGGCCACACCTCGCGCATGCCGCGCCAGCCAGACATCACCACCATCAGCCAGAAGGGTACAATGAGCGACATGATGGGGAGGATGCGTCCCACCATCTGGCTGATAGGCAGAGCATCCGTTTGCGTGGCGGTGGCCATGGCCGTGATGGGGATACCCACCGCTCCGAACGCTACCGGGGCGGTGTTGGCCAGCAAGCAGATGCCTGCGGCGTACATCGGATTGAAACCAAGACCTGCCAGCATCGCACCAGCCACGGCGACCGGTGTACCGAAACCGGCGGTACCTTCCAGGAAGGCACCGAAGGAGAAGGCGATGAGCAGTGCCTGAATACGCCGGTCCGCGGTGAGATTGGAGATGGATTGCCTAATGACCTCGAATCGGCCCGTTTTCACCGTGATCTTGAAGAGAAAAACGGCGGTGAACACAATCCAACCGATGGGCCAGATGCCCTGGATGGCCCCGTAGAGAGTGGACGAGATGGCTTTATCAAGTGGGAACCGAAACACCAGCCAAGCGTCAAGAATGGCGACGACAATGGCAGGGCCCACGCATTTTCTTTCCAGTAATCAATCTTGGACCTGCGGGTACTACAGTCTGCGCGTGAGCCCTGACCG
>JAIMAY010000054.1 GCA_023511725.1 Alicyclobacillus sp. | reverse complement strand
GTGATCCGCCCGGCGCTGGCGGAGGGGGCGGTGGTGCTGTGCGACAGGTACGTCGATGCGAGCCTCGCCTACCAGGGGGCGGGGCTGGCGCTCGGTGTCGAGGCGGTGGCTGCGGTGAACCGGTTTGCGACGGATGGTCTGACCCCGGATCTGACGTTCCTCTTCGATGTACCCGTGGCGGTGAGCAGGGACAGGATTTCGCGTGACATGGACAAACGCGGCCCGGATAGAATCGAACGGCGCAGCGATGAATATTTTCAGCGTGTGCGGATGGCATTCCTCCGCATCGCCGATGCGGAGCCGGACAGGGTGGTCCGTCTGGAGGCAAGCCGGCCGGCGGAGATGCTGGAGCAGGAGATCTGGGCGCACGTACAGAAATGGTTGAGCAAGCGGGATCAGGGGGGCGATGTGGAATGAAGATGATCCTGGCGGTGATTCAAGATAAGGACAGCCCCAAGTTGACGCAGAATCTGGTCAAAGCGGGCATCCGCGCGACGAAACTGGCCAGCACCGGGGGGTTTCTCCGTGCAGGAAATACCACGTTCATGATTGGCATCGAGGACCACAGGGTGGACGAGGTGCTGGATCTGATTCGGACAAGTTGCAGATCCCGTGAACAGGTGGTCTCGCCGACGACGCCCATGGGCGCGCAGATGGAGTCCTACGTATCCTACCCCGTCACGGTGCAGGTGGGCGGGGCGACGGTGTTCGTGCTGGACGTGGCGCAGTTTGAGCAGTTCTAGATGGACGATACGCTAAGGAATGAGGCATTCGTGCGCAGAGTGCGTCTTTTTTCAGAATGGCCCCGGCAGACCGAGGACCTGCGTCGGCTGTGGGAATTGGCGGAGGCCGGGCAGGTGCCGCATGCGGTGCTGCTGGGTGGATCATCCCATGCGACGGCAGAGATGACGAAATTTTTGGCAAACATGTGGCTGTGCACGGGGGAGCCGGCGCCGTGCGGCGAATGTCCAGCGTGTCGGTGGTTTGCGGCGGGCACACATCCGGATGTGCTTACGCTGGACGTCGCGGGCGCCGACATTCGGGTGGAGCATGTGAAGGAGCTGCTGCACACCATTGCCTACCGGCCGCATGGTGGGCGACTGGTGTATGTGTTGGCGGGCGCCGACGCGTTGACGCCGCTGGTGGCCAATCTTTTGCTCAAGACGCTGGAAGAGCCGCCTTCGGGCGTTCTGGCGCTGTTGACGGCGGAGCATCCGAACAGGGTTCTGCCCACAGTGAGATCGCGCTGTTTCTTGTATCAAACGGATCTACCAGCGACAACTGTGGAGGCACAGGATGGATTTGCCGCGCTTTTGCCGGCAGTGATACAATGGACGGAGACGATGCTTGAAGGTCGCGAGCATCCGCTGGAGTTGGCGGATTCCCTGCTGGCCTTGGCACCGTCGGAGGCGGCGTTGCCGCTGGATGTGTTGGCGAGTTGGTTGCGTGACGTGCTCCATGTGCGGCTTGGCGATGAGGAGCACATCCAACATAGAGCATGGTCAGACGATTTGCACAAGCAGGCGCAGAAGGCGCCGACGCAGGGGTTGGTCCAGGCGATAGACCTGGTCCTTGACGCGAAATCCCGTCTCACGGCGCATGTCGCGCCGCAGTACAACTACGCGCAGATGTGCATCCGCATGCGGCGGGCATGCGCCTCGCCGTGCAAGGACGAGCCTCGTTTCGCCTGAGGATTCCGCCTGGCGTCCGCCGGGTGTTCTCCCAGGATGCCCGGTCCGGCCTGAGCCTCTTGCGCTCTGTCCGGAAGGGAGGGCAAGTGCGTGGAATACAGCGTGGTGGGGGTGCGGTTTCGCCCCGCCGGTAAGATCTACTACTTTGATCCTGGTGACCTGCCCATCGAACGCAACGACTTCGTGATTGTGGAGACGGCGCGGGGGATTGAGTATGGGCAGGTCGTGATCGGCAAGAAGGCGGTGACCGAGAGCGAGGTTGTGCTGCCGCTCAAGCAGGTGATCCGGATCGCCAAATCCCAGGACGCCGATGTGGTGGAGGAGAACAAGCGGCGTGCGCGGGAAGCGATGAAGGTCTTCCGCGAGAAGGTGGCGCACCACAAGCTGGAGATGAAGTTGGTCGACGCCGAGTACACGTTCGACCGCAACAAGCTGATCTTCTACTTCACCGCGGAGGGCCGCGTGGACTTCCGCGAGTTGGTTCGGGATCTGGCGGCGGTGTTTCGCGTGCGCATTGAGCTGCGGCAGATAGGCGTGCGGGACGAGGCCAAGATGCTCGGGGGCATCGGGCCGTGCGGCCGGCTGCTATGCTGCAGCACGTGGATGGGCGAGTTTGATCCGGTGTCCATCCGGATGGCCAAGGATCAGAGCCTCTCCCTGAACCCGACCAAGATCTCCGGTCTGTGCGGACGGCTCATGTGCTGCTTGAAGTTCGAGAATGACAGCTACCAGGAGCAGGGTGCTGTGGTCTGATGGATAAGCAGTCCTTGTTCGTGCAGGTGGAACATCTGGAGGAACGGATTGGGGAGCTGTATGAGGAGCTCGGCTCGCTCAAGCAGAAGATCCTCGAGCTGATTGAGGAGAATCAGCGCCTTCAGCAGGAGAATGAGCGTCTGCGCTCCGCGGTGCCGCAGGAGGAGGATGCGCTGGTGCAGGCGACGGGCGGGATAGACAACCTCGTCCGGCTGTATCAGGAGGGGTTCCACGTCTGCAATCTCAAATTCGGCAGCCTGCGCACGGAGGGCGAGTGCCTGTTCTGCCAGCCGTTCATGCGCAAAGCTCGGTCATAACGCCCGCAACGCGGGTGGCACCAACCATTCCAGTCGAAGAGGCGGGGGCAGTCGGTACGGCTGCCCCCTTGTTGTGAAGGAGACAGCCATGCTGACCATCCAGGAGAGCTTTGCCCGCGACGACGGACCGCGGCTGTATGTATGCAGCACGCCCATCGGCAACCTGGAGGATGTGTCGCAGCGCCTGCTCGCCGTGCTGCGCGAGGCGGACGTGGTGGCCGCCGAGGACACCCGCCACACGCGCAAGCTCCTGGCCCGCTACGACATCCACCCGCCGCGGCTGGTGAGTTGTCACGAGCATAATGAGACGGATCGGCTGCGTGATTTAGAGTCGTGGTTCGCGCAGGGCTGGCGCGTGGCCCTGGTGTCGGATGCGGGCACACCCCTCGTGTCCGATCCCGGCGCCCGCCTCGTCACCCACGCCCTCGCCCTGGGCGTGCCGGTCATCCCGGTGCCGGGCCCAAGCGCGGTGCTTGCGGCGCTGGTGGCCGCCGGCCTGCCGGGGCAGCCCTTCACGTTCGCCGGGTTTCTGCCGCGGGCGAGGCGTGATCGGCAGGCGCTGTTTTCGCAGTGGCGCACGTGGCCCGGCACCATTGTGTGCTACGAGGCACCGCATCGGCTGAGGGACGCCCTCGCGGACCTGGCGGAGGTTCTCCCCACGGCGCGCGTCACCTTGGCGAAGGAGCTCACCAAGCGACACGAGACGTTTGTCCGCGGCACGGCTCTCGAGGTGGCCGAATGGGCGCGGGAGGCGGACGTTCGCGGCGAATTTGTGCTGGTGGTGGATCCCGGGCCCGCGCGGTCACAGGCGCAGGCCGCTGGCGGGTATGCCGCCGAAGCCGCCCTGGGGCATGCTCAGGCGGGCAGGGCCCATGAGGCGGGATCCATCACGCTCGGGCATGTGGACGAGCGCGAGGATGCTTGGGCAGCGGCGGTGGCGGAAGTGCGGCGGCGCGTTGGAGCCGGGGAGGCGCATGCGGCGGCGGTACGCGAAGTGGCGCGCGAGTATGGCCTGCCGCGGCGGGCGCTGTACCAAGCGACGCTGGGGGCGGGGGAGTAGGGTCTGCGACGAAGTCATCGCTGCCACGCGCGATGGTCGGGACAGCTTGGGGCGGCGCGTGAGATTCGAACGGCGAGCGGAGCAAGACTGCAAGCTCCTGACTTGTGGGACTCAAAGCCTCAACTGTTATGGATGTGAGGCGGGATCCACTCTGGCATCGGGATGTGAGTGGCTTCCTGACGTGGATGGAGCGTACAATCTGCGTATTTACACTGTGCTGATTAATGCGTAAAATTTACTTAGCGTCCACCTCGTGGCATCCATTTCATCTTCCACCCTGGCTTTGCACGTCCTCGATGTCCGATAAGGAGTGACTAGTTTTATGCCCCATCCTTCCTCGCGTTGGGTCGCCTCCGGTATGCTTACGTCTTTGTTGGGCACTCTTCTGTCACCTTTCGCTTATCACTCCGTGTATGCCAAACAGGCTATGCCGGTGCCTGTGGAGCTGTCTGCGTATGAAACGTTGAACAGCAAGGTGTATCTCAACCCGGACGGCACCCTCTCCGCAGATGTATTCTTTTCCCCAGTTAACTACGTGGATGAGCATGGTAACCTAGAACCGATAGACCTGACGCCCGTCCCGGATGGGAGCGGTGGTTGGGATGTGTCACGCAACAACTTTCAGGCGCATTTCAGCAAGATCGGGAACGAGCGATGTGAGTCCATCTCCTATCAAGGTATGCGTGTGGATTTGACCCCGGTGGCAGTTGGCCAAACGGAATGGATATCCAATTCCAATCTCGTAACGAGCGCGGAAGGCACTGCCCCGCAGGCGGTTGCGCCCCAGAAGAATGGTACAGGCGTGGTCTATCCAGGTGTGTTTCCGGGTGTGACTTATCAGGATGTGGTAACGAGCGTCGGTGTGAAGGAAGTTATCAAGCTTAATCAATTCGTACCGGGTATGCATCGTTTCGCCTTTCGCATCAACACCTCTGGCGTAACACCGCGGCTGGCGTCGGACGGCTCCGTTCAGTTTGTGAATGCCGAGGGTGAGGTTGTCTTCACACTGCCCCGTGGCGTCATGCAGGACTCAAATGTTGACCCGCACTCTGGTGATCCGGCCTCTTCCAACAACGTGACCTACAGCTTGGTTAATTCAGGAAAGGACACCATCCTCATCGTCGATGCCGACCCGTCCTGGTTGGAGGATCCTGCCCGTGTGTACCCGGTGTACATTGATCCTACGTTCACCGTAAAGTCCCAGATCTCTGATGCGTACGTGTCGAGTGCGTACCCGACGACAAATTACAGTGGTACCTCTGGGCTGTACAACTCCAGTACGGGAGACGAGGTGGTGAAGGTTGGATATTATGACTCCACAACCGGCACCAACTGGGCTTACTTCAAACTGCCTCCCGCATCTCAGTTGCCACTATTAGGACTGACTGTCAAATCAGCGACGTTCAACGCATACTGTGACTGGTCTTATTACACCTCGACTGCGGAGCCAACCTGGCTATGGGCAAACAGTTCGAGCAATTGGAGTACAAGCAGCATCACCTGGAACACGCGTCCGCCCTACTTTTCATCGGCTATCAGTTCGGCGTCCACGTACAGGGGACAATGGGCGTCCTTTGACATTACCAAATTGGTTCAGGACTGGTCGGATCAGGTGGCTGGCGGTTCGTATCAGTACACGCCGGAGCAAGGATTCTTCCTCAGCGAGAATGGCAACGGGCAGGCGTATTGGCACAAGTTCGCCGCCGTGGAGAACAGCAGCAATCAGCCATATATCCACATCACCTACGCGGCGCCAGCGGCCCCATGGGGCATGTTGGTCACGCACCATGACAATGCGGACGGATACGTGAACCTGTGGTGGAAGCCGGTACCTGGCGCTGCGCAATACGACGTGGAGATCTGGGATGGTCATCAATACGAAGCGTTTGCGGTGTCACCCATCAACGGGAATGGCACGGTTCAGGAGTGGACTTCAAAAGGCAAGGGCATCTGGCCCACCGCGAGTGAGATTCAGCAGGGTCGGTGGCAACTGCACCATGATGGAGCGGGGACCGAGCTAAGTATGGATCCCGCACCTGTGTACCAGAACGCCTACAAGGCGAACGGGGGAAGCAACTACGGCGGTTACCACAACTACTGGTTCCGGATTGCGGCAGTCACCAAGGATGGCCAGGTGACGGATGTCAGTGATCCGTTTACGCCGACGATGCAGCCCGATGTAGCAGAAGAGGGCGAAGGTGCCACCATGGTGCCGCTGCGCGTCGGTGAGGCGAACGGGGCCACCGGAAACTTTGTACTCACAGACACAGATTTGAGCACGCAAGGCTTTGGTCCGCAGGTCACGGTGACACGGACGTATAATTCGGACCTGCGCACCGCTGCTGGAGCTTTCGGAAACGGATGGCTTTTGGGCTATCAGGAGCACATCGCGATACAGAGCAATCTGGTGCACGTGGTGGGTCCGGATGGTCATGAGAGCATCTTCTGGCCTCAGCCGGATGGGACGTTTGCGTCCCCTCCCGGGGAGACCTCGTGGACGCTCACGGCCGTCAAGAACAGCAGTGGTGCCATCACGGGGTACACTCTGCAGCGGGATGACTACACGACGGAAGCTTTTCAGACCGCTTATACCGCATCGGACGGGACCCAGGAATACCTGCTGAGCTCGATCCAAGATTCAAACGGGAACAGGCTCACACTCTCTTATGACAGCGGCGGGCATCTGCAAACCCTTCGCGATGCAAGCGGCCGCATTACCACTCTGACGTACAACGCGGCAGGGCTGGTGCAATCCATCGTGTTTCAGAGCGGGAGTTCCACAGAAACGTGGATCTACGGCTATGACGGCAGCAATGACCTGACGAGCGTGACTGATCCGAACGGTCAGGTGACGCGGTATGGCTACAGCAATGGACAGTTGACAAGCGTGACTACACCCAATGGGGGCACGTATACGCTGTCCTACGACGGGCAAGGGCGCGTAGTCAAGGTCACAGGGCCGGATAACAACATGGAATCCCTAAGTTATGGGAGCAGCTTGGTCACATACACGGACCCCAACGGCATTCAGACGACATGGTCCTATGACGTCGACCACCAGACTACGAACAAAGTCCTGGATCCGGCCGGACTCAAGTACACATGGACGTACCAGTACAACGAATTCGGCGAAGTCACGGCTGCAACCGATCCCAAAGGAAACCAAACCCTCACCAGCTACGATGAATTCGGGCAGCTCGTGTCCGTTCAAGATCCGAAGAAGAACAGAACGCAACTGGTCTATGGCAACTCTCAATTTGGTCAGGTAGATCACGAGCTTTCCAGTGTCAAGCTGCCGTCGGGTGGCGCGTACCAGTTTCAATATGACCAGAGCCATAACCAGACGACGATGCTGACGCCTGACCATCAGGTCCAAGACGCCGCCTATAAGCAGAACGGCATGGTCGCCGAGGGTGCGTATCCCTACACATTTGCCAGCAACCTCTTGGAGAACAGCAGCTTTGAGAGCTGGAGCAACGGTCTGCCGGCGGGTTGGAGCGAACTGGGCGCCAGTCATACAGACACGCAGTCCACCGACGCCCTCATAGGCGGAAATGCCTGGGCGGTCTCGGGGGCCAGCGGTGTTGTGTATCTGTTTCCGACAAGTACCCCCATTTCGTTGACGGATGCAAGGCTGCCGTCGGACTGGGATGGTATCGGGTTCGAAGTCTACGCCAAGGCTAGCAGCGCCGCCGCCGCGGCGGGAACCAGGCTACAGATCAACTACTTCAATGCCAGCGGGAGCTACATCGGCCAGTCGAATGGCACGGTGATTCCGGAACCGGGCGGTTGGTACAAGCTCACCCTCGTGGTACAAAAGAGCGAGTTTCCATCCGGTACAGTATCCTTCCGGCCGCTCATCATCACCTCACCCCAGGGCGGTGACACGGTGGTGTTTGACGCGGCGACGTTGGTACCCTACGCGATGGCGCCGCAGTATAACGCAATCGTCAACGCGGATTTCAGCTATCCCGGGGATGCCATGCATGACTGGGTGGGCATTGGCAGCGTGTCCGTGGTCCCGGCGGATGCAACGAATCAGAACCAGACGGGCACCGCCTCGGATGCTGGGTTCGGGCCGTTTTCGCAGGTCGTACAGATTGTTCCCAGCAGCAGTGCTTGGTCTGGGCTTCATCCGAGCGATTCGAATGCGTTCATTCCGTACAAGCCGGGTCAGACCTATGTTGTCAGTGCGCTGATCAAAGGCTACAAGACGAGCAGCACCTACGTCACCCTGCAGTGCTATGATTCGACAAAGTCTAAAGTGCTCGGCGCTGTACAAAGCCAGCCGTACAGCGGGACGTTCGGCTGGCAGTATGTCACGGCCACGCTCAAGGCAGGCGGGAGTGTCCCGGCGGGCACCGCGTACCTGATCCCGGAGGTGATGGTGGCATCGGGTACGGGCGGTGACACGTGGACCGTGGGGATGCGTCTATCCATCGATCCGCACACCACCACGTACGGGTACGACAGCTCGGGCAACTACCTGACGCAGGAAACGGATCCGCTCGGAGCCGTCACCACATATACGGTGAACGACTTTGGGGACGAGACGAGCGTCACCGATCCGAACGGCCACACGCTCACGATGACCTTCGACGCGGATCACCAGTTGCTCTCTCAGAGTTCGTCGGAGGCGAACCTGAAGGTCCAATATACGTACGACGGCGACGGGAACGTGCGGCAGATCACGGAGACATCTGCGGACGGAAGCACAACGTACGCCAGCGAGAAGTACGCATACGACGGGTTGGATCAGCTCACGTCCTACACGGACGCGTTAGGGCATGTCACCCAGTACCAATACGATGCAGATGGCAACCTGATACAGACCACCCTTCCGGATGGCCATGCCGTAGGTGCCACCTATGACAACGCCGGTCGCAAGCTGTCCGACACCGTAGACGGTGCGACGGTCCACCAGTTTGTCTATGACGCGAACGGTAATCTGCAGCAGATGCAAAGTGCAGACCGGACGACCTCGTATGGCTACGATGCAAACGACAATTTAACGAGCCAGACGGACAGTGTGGGCAGCCAGTCGTTCAGCTACAACGCGGACGATCTGCTGCAGGCGCTGACGGCGACGGTCGGATCGACAAGCATCACGACATCCTACACGTACGATAGCCAAGACCGAATCACCGGAGTCACGGTGGGAGGCCAGAAGGCCGGCACCTATCGCTACAGTGAGCAGGGGCTGTATGACACGGTGATCCTCGGTGACGGAGTCACCGGTACATACCGGTATGACGCGGATTTGCATCTTGTGGAGCTGAGTCTCCAGAAGGGTTCAAGCGTCCTGGCAGACTATCGGTACACCTATGATCCAGCCGGCAACCTCACCCAGGTGACCGACGGGACGAGTGGCAAGGTACTGGCCAGCTACCAGTACGATGCGCTCCGCCGTCTGACGCAGGAGGTGCGCGCGGACGGAACCAAGGTGGGGTATCAGTACGATGCGCTGGGGAACATTGTGCAGCGAACGGTGACCGCGCCAGACGGTTCGAGCACAACGACCACGTACACGTATGACGCCGCGAATGAACTCACCGGTGTGAATGGCCAGGTGTATACGTA
>JAIMAY010000022.1 GCA_023511725.1 Alicyclobacillus sp. | reverse complement strand
TTGCTGAACCCGACCAGCATGCCCTGCAGGAGATAGCGCCGTCCGAAGATATAGGCGAGGATCAGCGGTAGTGCTGACAGGGTGACGGCCGCCATGATCACCGGTACGTTGATGGTGTACTGGCCTTGGAAGTTGACTAATGCCAGCGGCAACACGCGGACCGACTCCTGTTGCGTCAGCACGAGCGGGAACAGGAAGTTGTTCCACGACTGGACGAAGTTGTAGATCCCGACCGACAGCAGGGCAGGACGGGACAAGGGCAACACCAAGCGGAGCAATACGTCCCGGTCACCCGCACCCTCCAACGCCATCGCCTCGTACAGGTCCTTTGGGATATCCCGTACGAAGTTCACAAGAATTAGCACGGTGAGCGGCAGACCAAAGGCCACCCCTGGCAGGATCAGCCCCGCAAGGGTGTCGTACAGATGAAAGCGCGACACCAGGATATACACGGGAATGATGGCGGCCTGAATCGGCAACGCCAGCCCCACGAGCAGGACGTTGAACAACGTTCGTACCCAGCGTCGCGGGGTACGCACGACCGCGTACGCAAACGGCAATGCGCATGCAAGGATCAAGGCGACCGTGATCACCGACACAATGACGCTGTTCAAGAAGTAATGGGCGAAGCCCGCATTCCACACCGTGCCGTAGTTCTCGAAGGTCGGTGTCTGCGTGGGGATCCACGGATTGCCCATCAGGAAGCCCTGCTGTGACCGGATGCTTGTGAGAAGAATGTAGAGGATGGGATAGAACGCGATGGCCAACCACACGACACCCGCGACAATCCCGACCCATCGCCAAACTTTCTCCGCTGTTGTGCTTCGAACACGGCGGGCCATGCGCTCACATCCCTTCTAGCTGGCTTTCCATTCGGTTGTATCCCGTCAACCGCAGGGTGATGATGGACAGAACCACCCCGGCCACGGCCAGGATCACCGCCAGCACGCTGCCATAACCCACGTTTTGGTTCATGAACGCCTGCTTGTACATGTCCATCGCCAGCACATTGGTCGCGTCCCCCGGACCGCCACCGGTCAAGACGTAAATCAGATCAAAGTACGTCAACGAGCCGGTGAGGATCAGGACGGTGGAGGTGATGACGGTGTATTTCAACTGAGGCAGGGTGATGGCAAAGAAGGTGCGCCACGGACCTGCCCCGTCAATTTTCGCCGCCTCATACAGCATTTCAGGAATCTGCCGAGCACCCGATTGATAGAGAAGAGAATGGAACGGGATGAACTGCCACGAGATCACGCATGCGACCGCCAACAGTGCCCATCGCGGATTGCCCACGATGTTTGCGGCGTCCGCGGAAAAGCCAAGCGCCTTGATGATGTTCAGCACCAAACCAAAGTTCGGGTTGAGGATGTAGGACCAGGTGATACCGATGGCCGCCGACGAGAACAAAAGCGGCGTGAAGTAGAGAATCCCAAAGAAATTTCTGTATCTCTCTCTTCCTGCCAAAAACACCCCGATGAGCAGACTGAGCGGCGTTTGGATGACCCACGACAGCACCATGACCAGCACCGTCAACCGCAGGGCGTGCAACGCCTGTGGGTCGTGGAAGATCTGGACCCAGTTCAATCCGCCTATCCACTTGGGCTTGCCGATGCCATTCCAACGCAGAAAGCTGTAATACACCGCCATCAGCATCGGGATGATGACGAAGGCGACGAAGAACACCAGGGCGGGTAGCATCATCACCGTGCGTGTCCAAGGCGTGCGTCGTTCCACGAATGATTCACTCCCTGTGGCCAATCCATCCCACCCCCGCAACGGGTGGGATGGATGGCGAGGGGTCGCCGGCGCGACCGTTTGATCACTGCTTCTGCAGGTACTTGTTCATATCGGCGGAGAATTGCTGCGGCGTCATTTGCTTCAGGAACACCTTGTCCAGATCGGTCAGCAGCTGCTGGGCCTCGGTGGGCGGCAGCGCCTGGTCCCACGAAAGCTGGAAATGCGGTGCATTCTTCACCATGTTGTATTGGAATGTCATGTAGTCCCCGTACTTGGCTTGCTGCAACTGACTCTCAATCCCCTGCACCGGTGGGACCTGGCCGAGGTCAATCAGCCGCTTCACCGTATTGTCGGATAGCACCGCGTCCTTCAAGAACGTGAGAGCCGCGTCCTTATTCTTAGAATCCCCGGAGATGGAATAGAAGTTGGACGGGTTGCCGGCTACATCGTTGGGATCTCCCTTACCACCAGGCACCGACGGGAAGGGGAACCAGCCAAGTTCTCCGTTGTCGATCATGGACTTGGCGTTGGTCAGCACGCTCGAGAAGTCCCAGCTACCCATGAGCTGCATGGCGGCTTTGTTCGTGTACACGAGAGCCGTCGCCGAGCCGTCGCCGTAGCTCACGCCGGCATAGCCGGGCTCAAAGGCACCCATGTCGACGAGTTGCTGGATCATCTGGTTTGCCTGGACGACGGCCGGATCGGACCAGGCATTGGGCTTGCCCGCCACAATGTTGTCGAAGACCTGCGGCCCGCCGATGCGGTCCACCAAGTACTCCTCGTACATCAGATCTGGCCACTTGTCTTTGCCCGCCAAAGCGATAGGGATCACATTGTGCTGCTTCAGAACCTGGATGCAGTGCAGTAGATCATCCCATGTCTTAGGCGGCTGTAGCCCGTACTGATCAAAGATCTTCTTGTTGTAGAAGAAGAAGACGGGCTGAACATAGTTGTTGGGCACGCCATAGATGTGGCCGTTAAACGTGACGGCATTCATGACGGAAGGCAAGTAGCGATTCTTCCACTGAGGATCGCTGTTCAACGCGTCTGTCAGATCCACGACGTCGCCCGCATCAATGTAGGATTTCAGGATGCCGCCGCCCCAGCCAAAGAAAATGTCCGGGGGATTATGGGCCCCCATGGCCACCTGCAACTTCTGCTTGTACGGATCGTTCTCAAAGAACTGAACGGTGGCATGAATGTTGGGGTGGGATTGGTTAAAATCATCCACCATGCTCTGAATGACCTTCTGCAGGTCACCCGTCTGAATGTCCCACACCGTGATGTTCGTCTGACCTGCGGCAGTACCGTTGCCGGCGGCGGTGTTGCCACCCGCCTGACCGCTGCTGCCGCAGCCGGCCACTCCGGCAACCAAGCCGCCTAGTACGATGGCGGCCATCGCTGTCTTCCGCAGCTTGTGCTGCATCGAAGGACCCCCCTTGACATTCTGGATTCATGATTCAAGCCGCTACCTTGAACACAGGGCGCTTAGCCCGCCACCTCGTCACCGCACACCCAGCAACAGATCTACCACCAACTGGTCCAGCTTCTCGTACGGATAGGCCTTCTCGCCGAGCGCGACACGGTCAAAATTGCGCTGCTTGAGCGCCGCGGCCATCTCAGGCGAGTAGAGTAGCGGTTCGTCCCCTCCTTCCGCGCGGAGTTGTTGCAATATCGCTTGAATCTCCGGATCCTCATTGAACCGCTGCGCCTTCTCGCGCAGGATGAGGTAGTTCCGGATGCATCCGCGAGCGAACGCCTTCACGCCCTCCTCGTCCTCGGTGCGGTAGGCGTGGGCGTCGAAGTGACGCATCCCCTGCCAGCCCGCATCCTCCAGCAGCTTGACGAGGTAGAACGCCGTCTTGAAGTTTTCCGAGGCAAACCGCAGGTCCTGGTCAAAGCGGCCGATTTTCTGGTCATTCAGGTCGATGTGGAACAGCTTACCGGCCTCCAGCGCCTGTGCCACCTGGTGATAGAAATTGAGGCCCGCCATCGTCTCATGGGCAAACTCGGGGTTCACCCCGACCATCTCGGGATGGGCCAGCGTTTCGATGAACGCCAGCATGCTGCCGGTGGTGGGCAGGAACAGGTCACCACGCGGCTCGTTGGGCTTGGCCTCCAGCGCAAACTTGAGCGCATAGTTGTGGTCCAGCACGTACTCGCAGAGGAAATCGACGCATTCGCGGTACCGCTTGAGCACATCGCGGGCGTCCTTCGAAGCGTCCACCTCGGTACCCTCGCGGCCGCCCCAAAGGACGAACACTTCTGCCCCGAGCTCCGCCGCAAGGTCAATCGAGACCATCGTCTTCTGCAACGCGTACTCGCGCACAGCGCGTACATTCGAGGTGAAGGCACCGTCGCGGAATGCTGGATCCGTGAAGAGGTTGACGGTGACCATGGGCACGCGCATGTTGTAGTCCTTCAGCGCCTGTTTGAACTCGGCCACGATGGCGTCGCGCTCGTGAAAAGTCGCGTCGATGGGAATCAGATCATTGTCGTGGAAGTTGACGCCGTACGCGCCAACCTCCGACAGCAGCTGCACCAGCCGCACCGGCGGAAGTACGGGGCGCACCTCGACGCCGAACGGATCGCGACCGCGATTGCCCACCGTCCACAGGCCAAACGTGAAATGGTCCTCCGGTTTCGGAATCAATCTATCCATGCTGTCTTCCTCCTTCTCTCGTCACTCCGCGTGGTCCAGCAAAGCCGGGAACAGATCCCGCAACCGTCGGTAGGTCTCGGCGTACAGTTGGTGGCGCCGGCTGTACATCCCTGCCCACGCCGGATCCGGCTCGACCGTGGTGCCCGCATTCCACCAGGCATCGTCCACCGGGATGCCCGTGCCCATGGCCGCCAGCACCGCGGCACCAAAGGCGGGGCCGTGTGAGGCATGCACAACCTCCACGGGGTGCTGAAGAACCGAGGCGAAGATGCGCATCCACAACGCGCTGCGAGCACCCCCGCCGGACGCGCGGAACACCTGAGCCGGTACCCCGAGCCGGTCCATCACTTGCCAGCAATCGTAGAGGCTGAAGGACACGCCTTCGATCACGGATCGGGCAAGATGACCTGGCCCATGCCGCCAATCCATCCCCAGCCACACGCCGCGCGCGTACGGGTCCAGGTGCGGCGTGCGCTCGCCCATCAGGTACGGAAGGAACGTCAGACCCTCCGCACCGGCGGGAACCGCCGCGGCGCGCTCCATCAGGCTGTCATACGACTCCGCTGGGAACACCTGGTCCCGCAGCCACTGCAGGGAGCCACCTGCGGATTGCGTCACGCCCATCACGAACCACCGGTCGGGCAGGCCGTGGCAGAACGTGTGCAGACAGCCCACCTCGTCTCGGACCGGTGCGTCGGTCGGTGCGAGAACCACCCCGGACGTTCCGAAGATGACCGAGACCACGCCGGGATGATGCACGCCGAGCCCCACCGCGCCCGCCGCCTGATCTCCCGCGCCCGCGACCACCGGGATGCCCGCAGGCAACCCGACGGCCGCCGCCGCTTCCGGCGTCAGACGCCCCACCACGTCGGTTGACTCCGCCAGGGGTGGAAGCCAGGCCTGTGGGACCTTCACCGCGTCGCACAACTCGCTGGACCAGCGCCGCCGCGCCACATCGAGCAGGAGCGTCCCCGAAGCATCCGAGTACTCCGCGTGCAGATCACCGGTCAGCCGGTAGCGGACGTAGTCCTTGGGGTTGAGGATGACGTGGGTGCGGGCGTAAGCCTCCGGCTCGTGCCTGCGGACCCACAGCAGTTTGGTGAGGGTGAAGTTAGGCAGCGGAGGATTTTCCGTCCACCGGATGATCTGCGCGCGCCCCATCTCGCGCTCCAGCGCCTCCGCTTCCGCCGCGGTGCGCACGTCGCACCACAGGATGGACGGACGAATCACCGCGCCATCGGCGTCGAGCAGCACAAGGCCGTGCATTTGTCCGGTCAGGCCGATGCCCACCACATCGAGCACCGTCCCGTCGCGGCCGAGCCGCTCCACCAGGTCTCGCAGCGCCTGCACCGTGGCCTGCCACCAATCCTCCGGATCCTGCTCCGCCCATCCCGAGCGGGGTGACGAGAGGGTGTAGCCCACCGATGCGGAACCTAACACACGCCCGTCGTGGGCGACGGCCACCGTCTTCACCGCCGATGTGCCAATATCCATGCCGATCACGGCCGTCACCGTCGCCGCCACCACACCGCCCCCTCTCATGCCCATGCCGTCATAACAGCTCACTGGGTACCGTCGAAACATTTCGTCATTGGTTTATTGCTTCAACAAACGTTTCTGAGGACAGTGTAGTATAACGCTTTCAAAAGCGCAATAGGTAAGTTTGCATGATTTCTGATAGTCTTGTGTGGCCACGACAACGAACGGGATTGCGGAAAGCGAACGGGAGGGGGATAATGAAATCGGCTCCTTTTAGTTTTCCAATCAAACCATGACGGGGTCTTTCGAGGCGAACGATGACACGAACCGGAGATCAAGCTTTCATCAAGGCGCTCAACCGTTCCATCGTATTGAACCTGATCCGTACGCAGTCTCCCATCTCGCGGACGCAGATTGCGAAGATCACGGGTCTCAACAAGGCCACGGTGTCCGCGCTGGTGGATGAACTGATTCAAGATAATCTCGTGCAGGAGATTGGCCACGGCCACGCGCGCGTCGGCAGACGACCTGTTCTGCTCCTGTTCAACGCGAATGCAGGACACGTGATTGGCGTGGACCTGGGCGTGAACTACATCCGCGTCCTCGCCACGGATCTCGCCGCACGCGCCCATCATGCCTACGAATCCCCGTTGGACCCCGGCGCCCCCCTCGACGCCAATCTGCGGCTCGTAATCGACCTGGTGCGCCAGGCGGCCGACACCTTGCCAGCCTCTCAACTGGGCATCGTCGGTGTCGGCGTCGGGGTTCCGGGGCTCGTCGACTACAACACCGGAACGGTCATCAACGCGCCCAACCTGCACTGGCGCGATCTGCCGTTGCGGGAACGGCTGGAGCATGAATTGCAGATGCCGGTGTTCGTCGACAACGAGGCCAACGCCGGCGCACTCGGCGAAAAGCTGTTCGGGTGCGGTAAAGAGGTTTCCGATTTGGTGTATGTGAGTGTCGGGATCGGCATCGGGACAGGGGTGATTGTGGGCGGTGAGCTGATGCGCGGCCGGCGCGGGCTGGCCGGCGAGTTCGGGCACATGACGGTGGAGACCGCGGGCGCACGCTGTTCGTGTGGGAACACAGGCTGTCTGGAGTTGTATGCCTCCGAGGCTGCCATCGAGCAGCTGTATGTGCGCGAGGCGGGGCGTCACGCGGGCTTGGCGGAGATCCTATCGCTGGTCAACCAAAACGATAGCGCAGCCATATCCGCGGTGCAGGCGGCTGGCTACTACCTCGGCATTGGCGTCGCCAACATGATCAACGGGCTCAACCCGTCGATGGTCGTCATTGGCAACCGCGTCAGCCAGTTCGGCGATTGGCTGCTGCGTCCCGTGGAGCAGACAGTGCAGAGCCGCTCCTTCGTCGCCCGCTATTCCGCCACGCCCATCCGCCTGTCCGCCTTGGGCCGCGACGCCATCGCCGTGGGTGCGGCCGCGCTGGTGCTTCACCACTACTTCAGCGGGCCGTGAAACGCGGCCGTGGGGCATCGCGCAGCGCTGGCCCTACGACCACTCGCTCAGCCACTCGCGCAGCTTCGCGATAGCCCGCGCGCGGATGCGCGACACCTGCGATTCGCCGACGCCGAGGATCTCCCCAATCTCCTTCAGCGTCAACTCCTCCTGGTAGTACGCCCACAACACCTGCTGCTCGCGCGGCGTGAGCCGCGACAGTGCCTGGACCAGCGCCGTGCGGCGCCCCTTTGCGTCAAGCAGCGCCGATGGGTCATGGGATGGTGCGGGATCCTCCAGCCCCACGCCTCCCGCGGCTTCCAGTTCCTCCACCGAGAAGGCGGAGGTAAAGTGCAGTTCCGCGTACCACTGATCCAACTCACGCCCGCTGATGCCGAGTTCATCGGCCAGTTCTGCGTCGGTCGGCTCCCGTCCCAGGGATGCGGTCAGTTTCTCCAGCGCCTGTTTCAACCGCGCCTGTTTGCGCCGCAGGCCGCGCGGGATCTGCCGGTGTTTTGCGATCTCGTCCAGCATCGCCCCCCGCACAAAAGCCTGCGCGAAGGTGCTGAACGACGCCCCCCGCCCTTCCTCATATCGATCCAACGCACGGTACAGCCCGAGCACGCCCGCGCTGATCAGGTCTCCCAGTTCGATGGGCATCTCCGGTACGCTGCCCCGCACCCAGTGCGCCCAGCGATAGACCATGGGCAGGTGCTGCTGCACCACCTCGGCCCGGCGCTGCTGGTCCCATTCCGCGTACTGCTGCTGCCTTGCCCTCACGCTGCCGCTCCCCCGAACGACCGCCGCGCGGCGGTGCGCTGTGCGTCCATTCCTCCCTGTCCATTTCGCCCCGAATCGTGCCGATTCCTGCCGATCCCGCCATTTGGTCGAACACGCCACCCCGGCGTACAATGGGCGTGGCATGTGTTTCCACACCGCATCGGGGAGGCTGATCCGATGGAACAGGCGGCGAAGGCCACGCCCAGCCCGTCCGCGCGTGTTCGGCGCGGCCCACTGCTGGTCACCATCGCCTTAGGCGTTCTCCTGAACCCGCTCAACTCCTCCATGATTGCCGTGGCACTCAGCCGGCTCGAGCACGTCTTTCACCTCAGCTTCACCACAGCCTCGTGGCTGATCTCCGCCTACTACCTGGCCAGCGCCATCGCGCAGCCGGTGATGGGCAAGGTCTCGGACTTCGTAGGCCGCAAGAAGATCTTTCTCGTCGGCCTGGTGCTCGTCGCCGTCTCATCGTTCACGGCATCGTTCGCGCCCAGCTTCGGCTGGCTCATCGCCTTCCGCCTGATTCAATCATTCGGCAGCGGCGCCATCTATCCGGCGGGCATGGGCATCGTGCGCAACCATATTACGGAGCGGCAGTCGCAGGCACTGGCCGTGATGTCGGTGTTCGCCAGCGGAGCCGCCGCGTTCGGACCGTCCATCGGCGGGTTTCTTGTGCATTATGGCGACTGGCCGGCCATCTTCTGGGTCAACTTCCCGTTTGTCATCGCCAGTTTTCTGCTGGCGCTGTGGACGCTTCCGGCCGATCCGCCACGTCACGCTCGGCGCCAGACCCACGGCGGCGGCTTTCGGGAGCTATTGCGCGGCATCGACATTCCCGGCATCATCCTGTTCTCAGCGCTGATTGTGTGCGGGCTGCTGTTTCTGCTCTCGCTCACGGGAAACGTGCAGTGGGCCGCCGGGGTGCTTGCCGTCGTGGCACTCGCCGGCTTCATCCTGTTGGAACTGAGATCGGCCTCGCCGTTCATCGATCTCCGCATGTTCGGCCGCAACCGCGGCCTCACCTGGGTGCTGCTACAGTTCGTGACGGTGAACATCATCTTCTACTCCATCTTCTTCGGTATGCCGCAGTTCCTGCAGGAAGCGAGGGGCTTCAACAGCCAACAGACCGGCCTGCTGATGCTGGCGGTGGCGGGCTTCGGCGTGGTGATGGCGCCCATCACCGGGCGCTGGGTGGCTCGTTCAGGGGTGCGGCCGCCGCTGCTCTTGGCGGGGATCTGCATGACCACGGGATCCATCCTGTTCTGGACCATCCATGAACGTACGCCGGTGTGGTGGCTGGTGATCTGCCTGGCCGTGCTCGGGGTGAGCAACGGCTTCAACAATGTCGGCCTGCAGACCGCGTTGTTTCGGGTGACGCCGAAGCAGATCATCGGCACGGCGTCCGGCCTGTTCCAGACGTCACGATACCTGGGCACCATCCTCTCCAGCGTGCTGCTCGGCCTGTTTTTCGGCAATCACCTGGACACCCCGTCCCTCCATGCGCTGGGCACCGTGCTGGCCGTGCTGGGTCTGCTTGTGATCTGGATGAGCTGGCGTTTGCCCGGCCGCGGGGCAAGTCCCGCGGAAAACGCATCCGCAGGCCGCCTCTGAATGCGTCGGGCCGGGCTTCACGCCCGGCCCTCGTATGGACTGCGCTTGCGTCAAAGGTTCAGCCGTCAAGCTTGGCTGTGGCGGAGGGCTTGATCGAGATCGTCCAAGATATCCTGGATATTCTCTGTGCCTACCGACAGGCGTACCATGCCCGGCGTGACACCGGCGGCCCGCTGCTCCTCGGGTGACAGCTGCTGGTGCGTGGTGCTGGCCGGGTGGATGATCAGCGACTTGGAATCGCCCACGTTGGCCAGGTGAGAGAACAGCCGCACGTGCTCGATCACGCGCCGCCCCGCCTCGACGCCACCACGCACCTCGAAGGTGAGAATCGCCCCCTGGCCCTTCGGCAGATAACGCCGCGCCAACGCGTGCGAAGGATGGCTTTCGAGGCCAGGGTAGCTGACGGTCTCTACCGCCGGATGCGCCTCCAGGAAGCGCGCGACAGCGAGGGCGTTCTCACTGTGCCGCTCCATCCGCAGATGCAGGGTTTCGAGCCCCTGCAAGAACAGCCAGGCGTTGAACGGCGACAAGGAGGCGCCGATGTCGCGCAGGAGCTGAACGCGCGCCTTGAGGATGTAGGCCGCCGGGCCAAAGGCATCGGTGTACACGACCCCGTGATAGCTCGGATCCGGCGCCGTGAGACCGGGGAAGCGCCCGCTGGCGCGCCAGTCAAACCGACCGCCATCGACAATCACGCCGCCAATCGACGTCCCATGCCCACCGATGAACTTGGTGGCGGAGTGAACGACGATGTCCGCGCCGTGGTCTATCGGCCGGCACAGGTACGGGGTGGCGAAGGTATTGTCGACAATGAGCGGAATGCCGTGTTCATGCGCAATGGCGGCGATGGCCGCAAGATCGGGCACATCGCACTTGGGATTGCCGATGGTCTCCACGTACAGCGCCTTGGTCCTATCCGTGATGGCGGCACGGAAGTTTTCGGGGTCCGCGGGATCCACGAAGCGCACGTGAATGCCAATCTTGGGCAGCGTGATGGCAAACAGATTGTACGTGCCGCCGTAGAGGCTTGTGGCGGAGACAATCTCGTCTCCCGCGCCGGCGATGTTGAGGATGCTGTACGTGATGGCAGCTTGCCCCGACGCCACCGCCAGCGCCCCCACGCCACCCTCCAGCTGCGCCATCCGCTGCTCAAACACATCGGTGGTGGGGTTCATGATACGCGTGTAGATGTTGCCGAACTCCTGCAACGCAAACAGCCGCGCCGCGTGGTCCGGACTCTGAAACACATAGGATGTGGTTTGGTACAGTGGCACTGCGCGCGACAGCGTCGCCGGGTCGACGGTTTGTCCACCGTGTACCGCGATGGTTTCGAGGGACCACGCCTTCTCTTCGCTCATGCCCTCACGCCTCCCTTGGACCATGGGATGGGGTACATCACACCATGAATCCCGAGTAGTTATCTTTGATTTTTGTAGATTAAATTGCTGCTATTGTACTCGTGCAATAGCACACTGTCAATTGTCAAGATTCACATCGCGGGAGAAACGCGGGCATTCATGCATAAAGAATGCCACTTTCTTCTTGGGACGCGTTGCCACCCCTCATCCCTGGCCTTTTACATGTAGGTGTGGTATCACGTCTATGTGTCCCCGTGGCTTGATGTCCGATGAGAACCGTCGTTCAGGTCGTCACCAGGTGGATCGTTCGCGATTCGTGGAAGGGAAGGTGTTGTGCGTTCGTGACGTCGAGGACAGTGATGACAAGTCTGCTTTCCATCGTGGGGATGGTCTTGACGGCGCGGTTCTATATCCAGCCGCCGATTCACATTCGCCAGGTTGTGGTCTTGCTTGGCTACGCGGCGACTCATTTTGGATTGTTGTACAGGCACCAAGACCTTCGTCTAGCCCCATCGAGAGTGATTGTCGCTCTATGTATAGGGTTCGCCTGGCTTTGCAGCTCACATGGTCAATCCCTTGGCACCATGAGAATCATGTCGGGCATTGTGTTCGTGGCGGCCGGTGTCATGGTATCGTTCACTGTGTACCTTGCCCTTGAGGAACTGACCCAACCGTGGGTGAGAAACACGCGGCCGTGCGCAAGGTGGTGGGGCATACTCTATGCGGTGATTCCTATCGCCGGTTGGATGCCGTACTTCTTCGCCTATTTCCCCGCCAAAATGACGTACGATTCGTTCTGGCAATGGGCGCAGGCTCACCACATTACGCCCTACAACAACTGGCATCCCATTCTCGACACGTGGATCATTGAGGCTACGTCCAAGCTGTACAACTCGCCAGCGTCCTATATTGTGCTGCAAATCATCGTCATGGCCTGTGTCGTTGCCTACGCATTACGATTCCTGCAGACGATGGGGATGCCCCAGTGGCTGGTTTTGACCCTGGATTTCTTCTATGCTCTCAATCCTGCAATTGGGATTTTGGCCATCACGATGTGGAAGGATATCCTGTTTGCAGCACTGATTCTGTTTTTCACGACCATGGTGGCGAAGATGGTTCACGACCCGTCGTGGTTGTCTCCGTGGCGCCATGTTTTGTTGCTGATTGTCGTTTGCTTCCTTGTCATGAATATGCGCCAAAACGGACCGGAAACCGTCCTTGCATCGCTGGTCGTCCTCACGCTGATCCTGAAGGAGCTCCGCTGGAGGCTCGTGGCAGTGTCCGCGTCGGTCCTTGCGTTATTTCTGGCCTTCAACGGGCCTGTTCTAAGGTACTATCATGTCATTCGGAACCCGCTGAACGAGGCGTTGGCGATTCCCACCCAGCAAATCGCGGCCACGTACAAGTATGGTGGCACCTTTACGCCGGAGTTGAAAGCCTACTTCAATCGCATTTTGCCAGCAGATCATTGGGTCAAAGACTACAACCCGTACACGGTGAATCCCATAAAGTGGGATCCCCAGTATCGCTCGTCCGTGATTACGGATAACTTCCCCGCATACCTGCGAAACTGGGCACACCTGTTGGTGCTGAACCCTGGTATCTTCATTCGGGCTTACATGGATCAGACAGCCGAAATCTGGCAATTCTCGTCGCCGTCGCAAATGCGCCCGTATTTGGATACACCATTGAATCTGCAGGACTACGCTCTAAGCGTCCGGATACGGGCGTCTAGCCATGCCGCGAACCCGACCATTATGATCAAAGAATCCTATATGCATTACGTGAGCACACTGCGCTCCTTCCATACCAGTCAGCCGTTACCTACCTACGCCGAGTTTACGGAAGGGATTCAACGGACGCTTGAACCGCTCCACACCAACTCCCGCTTTGCGGATCTGCGCAGTCGTATCGATTGGGTCTTCCAACAAATGGCGGTCACTTGGCAGAACTATTTCGTAAAGGGCGCCATCCCGTTCTTCCTGTTGATATTGAGCCTCGTGGCGTCCATCCGACGCTTTGGGTCACGAGGCCTGGCGGTCTATCTTCCCGCAATCTTCGTCGTCGTGACGTTGGCCATGTCCATGCCAGCCACGGATTTCCGATATCAGTTTGGATTCGCGTTCACGGTGCCATTCCTCCTGTTCTACCCCAAACTGTGCAGGGGAAACACACAGCACATGTTGGACGACAATATGGAGGGTAAATGAGGCACAAAGATCCTATAGATGGAGGAACCCTATGCGAATCGCCGTGCTGATCCCGTGTTACAACGAAAGCCTCACCATCGCGAAGGTGGTGAGCGACTTCCGTCAGGCTCTGCCCGACGCGGACATCTACGTCTACGACAACAATTCCACCGATGGCACCGACGACATCGCGCGGAAGGCTGGAGCCATCGTCCGCCGCGAGACGCGGCAAGGCAAAGGTAACGTGGTCCGTCGCATGTTCCGCGAAGTGGAGGCGGACCTGTTCGTGCTGGTCGACGGTGACGACACCTACCCGGCGGAGCAGGTTCATCGGCTGCTGGAGCCCGTCGCGCGTGGTGAGGCGGACATGGCCATCGGGGACAGGCTGTCCAATGGCAGCTACTTCGAGCAGAATAAGCGCCCATTCCATGATCTGGGAAACCGTCTTGTCCGCGGCCTGATCAACCGGCTGTTCAGCACCGGCCTGCGCGACATCATGACGGGCTACCGCGTGATGAATCGGCGGTTCGTGAAGAACTTTCCCATCGCCAGCGAAGGCTTCGAGATTGAGACGGAGATGACCCTGCACGCGCTGGACAAGCGGTACACCATCGTCGAAGTGCCCATCGATTACCGCGACAGGCCGGAGGGAAGCCACTCCAAACTCGATACATTCAGCGATGGCTGGCGCGTTCTGGTCACCATCTTCAGCATCTTCAAGAGCTATCGGCCGATGGCGTTCTTCGGGTGGGCCGCCCTCGTCCTGCTTATCCTCGGAATTGCAGTGGGGTTGCCCGTCGTCTACGAATTCATCCACTGGCACTACATCCGGCGCCTGCCCAGCGCCGTATTGGCGGTCGGCCTGGTGCTGCTGGCGATGGGATCATTCGGTTGCGGCGTCATTCTGGACACCATCGTCCGCCTCCACCGAGAGACGTACGAACTGCTGGTGCTGCAGCGGGAACCACAGGACAGGTGAGTGTGGCGGGCCTATTTCGAGAGGGGGCCCGATCTACGGATGGGAGGTTATGGCGAAATCAATGAACTGGATCCTGTATCTCCTGGTACTCGTCAACGTAGCGCTTCTTGTGACTGGGCAAACGCTGTGGAAGATTGGCATCCCGCAGGGCACACCGCTTCACAGTGTCGGCCAAATCCTGCTCGCCATGCTCTCGCCGTGGGTCATCGCCGGACTGGCTTTGTACGTGATTGCCACCGTCATATGGATCTACCTGCTGTCAAAGCTGCCCCTGAGCCTGCTCTACCCCATGCAGAGCCTCGCGTATGTCGCGGCGGTGTTCGTGGGTATGCTCGTCTTTCATGAGCACGTCAGCATCTGGCGCTGGATTGGCGTCGCCATCATCCTCGTCGGCGTCGGCTTTGTGGTGAAGTAGACGTAGCGACGCCGGGCGCGTGGAGCGGAAGGGCGGTGGGCCATACGTGCAAGCCTTGCATCTGCGGCGGCTGCGCCGGCGGTAGCGGGGCGCTCTTGCGTTATCCGGAGCCTTCGCGCCGGCCGCCACGGCGCCCATTGCGGCGCTTTCTTCCGCTATCCGGCGCGATCGCGTGGGACACGGCGCCCATTGCGGAGCTTTCTTCCGCTACCCGCCGCCCTCGCGCCCCGCGAGCCCACCGCCGGTTTATCTCTCCCTGCAGGCTCGCCTACCCCACCCACGTTACGCGGCACAACCACCGCATGCCGACGCCGAGGCAAACCAGCAAGCTCCCCGTGCAACTCAGCCACACCGGCGATGTGATCCACCGGAGCCCTTCGCCCGCGATGAAGCCACCCATTGGGCCGGCAAGGCTGAGCACTGTCGCCCGAAGGCCCAGCACGCGACCGCGGAGGTCCGCGGCGAGTGCGCGCTGGATGACGGATCGGCAGAGGGGTGCGTAGGGGCCGAAGCACAGCCCTGCAAGCCCCAAGCAAACGGCGACCTGCCATGGGGTGCTGACCCAGGCCAGCGGCACCAAGGCGGCGCCCATCCCGGCCACCATGAGCGCCAACCAGCGCTCTCCGACAAGCCCGTTCCCGATCCGCCCAAAAACCATCACGGTCGTGGACGCCAGCAGGCCCGCAGCGTTCGCGGACCAGAGCATCCCGAGTACAGCGGCGCTCTGGCCGAGGCGGTGATGCACGAACAGAGGCAGCGCCACTTCCAGCCCGCCATAGGCCAGGTTCAGGACAAAGGCGGCCAGCGTGATGACCACGATGATGCGGACGGACAACAGCGCCCGAAGCCCGTCCGCCAGCTGGACAGCCACAGTGCGTGCAGCCCTCCAGCCCCATGAACCTGGCGCAACGCCCGCCGCCCGACCCGCTGACTCCGCAACGTCACAGCGAGGCTTCACGCGCGGCAGGTGCGTCAGGCAGAACGCGCACAGAGCGAACGTGCACACATCCCACAGCAGTGCACCCGGTACGCCGACGGTGGAGATCAGGAGTCCTCCCAGCAGCGGTCCCGCCAGCTGCGCCCCTTGCCACAACGTCTCGTCCCAAGCATTGGCCTGAACCAGCGCATGCGCCGGGACGATGTCGGGAAGCACCGTCATGGCCCCGACCGGGGTCACGGGACTGAGCAGCCCCGCCACAAACAGCAGCATGCAGAGCAGCCACGGCGGCGCCGGCCACGCCCAGGCGGCGAGGGTCATGACTAGAAAGATCAGCCCCTGAACGGTGGCGTCCACCAGCATCAGTGCCCGCGGGGCGTACCGGTCCATCAACCAGCCGGCCACCACCCCGCCGATAGCACCCGCCACGCCGTAACTCAGCGAAAGCGCGCCCATCCACACCGTTGCTAGGTGCCGCGACATCACCCACCACAGGAGGGCCATCCAGCCGGCTTGATCACCCAGCACCGACAGCGCGGTCCCCGCCGTCAGCCACAAGAACGGACGATACCGACTCCAATCTCGTCTATGCAATTGCGGATCACCTCAGTGGCCCCGTCGGGGGCCGATGATGTTCGGTCGATGCGGGGCCTGAGCCCTGAGGTGATCAGATGGGACGATGATAATTCACGCGGGCGCCCTCCTTATCCAAAAGCTCGCGACCTTTCTTGGACCCAGCCAGGCTTAGCGGCGTTCCGCGACGCAGGTAGAGCGGCAGTACCTTTCACCGGCGGCACACACGTAGCGGCGGCACCTTTCATTCGCGACGCTGTCACACGTCTTATAGGACCATGCCACCGTCACCCCGCCACATGCTCGCCGCCCGCCGGCAGGTCGACGTCGGCCATCTGGGTGCGGCCGGATCGGCTGTTGACGAGCAGCGCGAGGACGAGGGAAGCCAGCGTCATCAGGATGGTCATGCTGACCATCAGCGCGCGCACCCCGAAAGAGCCGCTGACCACGCCGCCCAGCAGCATGAACACGATGGTGAGCACCTGTTGCGGCGGACCGACGACGTTGTTCAAGCGACCCATCCAAGCGACGGGCACGACGCGCTGCATGTACGTCGTCCAGCCCACGTTGAGCGCTGATCCGAAGATACCGAGGATGACCAGCCCCGTCACCGCAGACCAAAAGCCCTGCGCGCATGCATAGACCAAGTAGCCCCCGGCGTTAAGTACGGCCCCTGCCGCCACCAAGAGGCGCGTCGGCAGGCGGTGGGCCCACAGGGATAGCAGGACTGATCCCGCCACAAATCCCACCCCCGCCGCCGTCACCATCATGCCGTAGCCAAGTTGCCCGAGGTGCAGCGCCTCCTGCGCAAACACGACCTCCTGTGCATCGGCCGTTGAGCCGAGCAGCATCATCAGGGCGAAGAGGATGTAGAGGGTGAGGAAGGTGGCGTGATCGCGAAGAAAGGCCCACACCGCCCGCGCATCATCGCGGACCGCCCGCCAGAGGGAGGAGCCGTGACTCTCCGTCTGTGGCACCGCCACGCCGGGCAGGAGCAGGAAACTCAACGCCGATCCGAGGAAGCTCACGGCGTCGAGCCACAGTGGCAGCGCCAGGTGACCCGCGGCCATGAGCGCGCCGGCGATGGCAGGACCTGTGATGAACGCGCTGAACTGCAGCGTGCTGGACAGTGCATTGACACGCTTCTGCTTATCCGCCGGAATCAGTGCCGTCCGGTACGGCAGTGAGGCGTTTTGAAAGAACACCGTCGCGGCGCCAAGAAGAAAGAGATCAGCATACATCAAGATGACGTTAGAAAGCAGGGGCAGTACCGCAAGCAGCGCCGCCCGACACAGCTCGATGAGGATGAGTTGTTCGCGGCGGGGGTATCTGTCAGTCACACTACCCGCCCACGGCCCCACCACGAGCGCGGCCACGCGCGACACGGCCCACAGCCCCGCCACGGCCGTGACCGAGTGGGTCCTCTCCAACACCAGCACATTGATGGCGACCAGGTAGATGAAATCCCCAATGCTGGAGATCCCCGCCCCCGCCACCAAGATGGTCACCCAAAGGCGCAGCTGCCTGGGGCTGGGCGCGGGCCGTGCGTCGGCCATGCGAGGTTCCTCCTCTACTCGCCTCGGCTCGTCGATGCCGGGCACATACGCGGATGGGCGGGCCAGACGGTTTCACAGCCTCTTCTCCAGAATGATCTTTGGTTCGCCGCGGCTATCGGTGTAGGTACCGATGATGTCGAAGCCATGGCGCAGGTTGAGAATCAACATGTCGCGCCACTTGTTCTTCGTGTGCGTGCGGATGAAGCGATACCCTTGGCTCCGGCACCAGTCGTGCTGCCGCATCATTAACGCCGAGCCGATGCCGTGGCGCCGGAACTCCGGAGCAACGCCGCCCAACCAACTGTAGAACCTGTCCCGCCGTTCTTCATAGCCAATTTTATAGCCGACCACCTCGTCGTCTTCGAGCGCAATGGTGACGAAACAGCGTGGCCTGTTCGCCAACTCGGTTGCAATCATGGCTGGATTATGGCCCACGAAAATGCGCGCATGCAGCGCCTGAAGCCCCTCTGCGTAGGGTGAAGGCGGGAAGGACTCGAAATCACGGAACTCTATCATATCCAGATCACCGTCCGTCATGACCTCTCACTGCCCGCAAGGGGGCATAACCGATGCATCGACGCACCTGGGCCTACCTTGGATTGGCAGTGTCCATCGCCCTCAACATGGCCTTGGGGGCACTCATCGTGACTGACCGCTTATCACAACACCAGGCAGGCCCGATTGCCTTCCAAAGTGCCATGGTGAAGGATGCGGCAGACGATGTCACAAAGTACGAACAAACCCATGATTCGTCCTTGCTCCAGGATGCCATCGCGAAGCTTTACGTGGTCTCCGGCCAGTACCTGCAGTACAGTGAGGCGAAACAGGATGCGCGCTTCTTCGCATTATATCAGGTTTTCTCGGAGATGGCCGGACATCTACAGGCCACGCAGCAGCTCAACGCAGACGACAAGGAGAGGCTGAACCTCTTTTTCGAGCACCTTCCCGATGACAATGACCTGATGACAGCGATGGAAAAAGACAGCTCCCAATACCTCGCCCGCGTCGACAGTCTGTGGCAGGACCTCAATCAGCGTCATCTGCTCGTGCAGTGAAGGGAGAATGGTCATGTTGAGACTCCCGGACGACGCAGAACCATGGATGCAACGCACTCCACATGCGCCGTCTGCGGGAACATGTCGACGGGCTGTACGCGCTCCAGCCGATACCCGGCGTCCACCAAAATGCGGGCGTCCCGCGCAAACGTCGCTGGATTGCAGGAGACGTAAACCACTTGCCGCGGGCGGGCGGCGGCGATGGCGCGGAGGACCGCGGCGTCGCAGCCTTTGCGGGGCGGATCGAGCAGCACCACGTCGATTCGCCGACCCTCCGCCACGTAACGCGGCAAGACGTCCTCCACCGCGCCTATCTCGAAATCTGCATTCCGGATGCCGTTGTCGTCGGCATTCTGCCGCGCGTCGATCACGGCCGCCTCCACCACCTCCACGCCCAGCGCGCGGCCTTGAGGCACGCGCGCAGCCGCCAGCAAGGTGAGGGTGCCTGTGCCGCAGTAGGCGTCCAGCACGGTGTCGTCCGGGCGCAGGTCTGCCATCTCCAACCCCGTGCGGTACAGCACCTCCGCTTGGGCGGTGTTGACCTGAAAGAAGGACCTGGGCGAGATGCGGAAGCGCAGCCCCAGCACCTGTTCCGTGAGATGGTCCCGCCCGTATAACACCACCACCTCGGGCCCCCAGGGCGGGCCGACAGGGCGTGGCTGCACCGTCATCCCCACGCTGACGAGGGCGGGGTGGCCTGCAAGCACGGACCGGAGCATCGCCTTCAGTGCGTCCTCCGCCGCGCGGCGCACGGCGAACACCAGCATCTGCTCGCCGTTGGTCCACGATTGCCGCACGATGAGGTGGTGGACGAGACCGGGCGTCAGGCCGGGAAGGTCTCGCGCTGTTGCATCGTTGAGTGCGTCCACGGTGTCTTGCACCAACGCCTCCAGCCCAAGCGGCGCGAGCTGACAATGGCGTGTCTGCACCAGCTCATGGCTCCCAGCAGCAAAGAAACCGGGCTCATAGCGCCCGGCCTGGTGTTCAAAACGCAAGGGGACCTGCACGTGGTTGCGGTAACGCCAGGGGTGGGTCATGCCCAGTGTGGGCAAGACCGGAACCTCTCCCTCCAGGAACCGTCCGATCCGCCGCAGCGCGCTCACCACCACCGTCCGCTTATGTTCCAGTTGCGCGGCATAGGTCAGGTGCTGAAGTTGACAGCCGCCGCAGGCGCCGAAGACGGCGCAGGCGGGGTCCGTGCGCAGCGGGGACGCGGTGGCTGCATCGCGGCGCACGAGGCGGGCGCGTGCAAAACGCCGCTCCACCTGCGCGACAAGGGCCTCGCCTCGCTCCCCCGGCAACAGGTCGGGCACGAACACGGTGAAGCCGCCCACCTGCGCCACACCCTCGCCGTCATCGTTGAGGCGCAGCGCCTCCACCGTGTAGGAGGCTCCCGGTCGAACGGGAACCCCGTCGGCACCTGTGGGGCGCCGCGCTCGACCGCCCGCCGCGCGACGGCCCCTCGCCGCTCCATCACCGCGGCGGACGCCATCGCCCGTCACGGACGGATCCGCTCCAGGATCAGCTTGTTGACCACCGCCGGGTTGGCCTTGCCCTGCGTCGCCTTCATCGTCTGGCCGACGAGGGCGCCGAGCGCCTTCTCCTTGCCGTTGCGGTAGTCCTCCACCGACTTCGGATTCTTGGCAATCACGTCTTCAATAATGGGAATGAGCACGCTCTCGTCACTGATTTGCTCCATGCCCATCTCCTTGATCAGCACCGGCGCGTCCTTGCCCGTCTCGCACATGGCCTTGAACACGTCGCGCGCCTGCTTGATGGAGATGCGGCCACTCCCCACCTCGGCGATGAGACCCGCTAACTGCGCCGGCCGCACCTTCGCCTCGTCGATGCTCTGGCCTGTCGTGTTGAGGTAGCCGAGCAGATCGCTCATCACCCAGTTGCTGGCCTGCTTCGCATCCGCTCCCGCGGCGACCACCTGTTCGTAGTACTCCGCGACCGCGCGGTTCGCCGTCAGCACGCCCGCGTCATACTCGGGCAGACCCAGCTCCCGGATGTATCTGTCTCGCTTTTGCAGCGGCAGCTCTGGCAGCGTCGCGCGGATGCGCGCCAGCCACGCCTCGTCGATGTGCAGGCGCACCAAATCCGGCTCCGGGAAGTAGCGGTAGTCGTGCGCCTCCTCCTTGGAGCGCATGGACACGGTCGTCTGCGTCGCCTCGTCGAAGCGCCGCGTCTCCTGCTCAATCGTCCCACCGGCACGCAGGATCTGCGCCTGCCGATCCGCCTCGTACTCGAGCGCGCGCTGCACGTTGCGGAATGAGTTCATGTTCTTGAGCTCCGTCTTCTGACCGAACGCCTCCTGGCCCACCGGGCGCAGCGATATGTTGGCGTCGCAGCGCAGCGACCCCTCCTCCATCCGACAATCGGAGATGTCGCAGTACTCCATGATGCTCTTGAGCGCTTCCAGGTAGAGCCGCGCTTCCTCCGGTGAGCGGATGTCCGGCTTCGAGACAATCTCAATCAGCGGCACACCCGTGCGGTTATAGTCGACCAGGGTGTGCGTGCCATCCGGCGCGTGCATCGACTTGCCGGCGTCTTCCTCCAGGTGCACGCGGACGATGCCGATGCGTTTGCGCTGGCCGCCGAGATCGATCTCGATGTACCCATCCTCGCCAATGGGCTGGTCGTACTGCGAAATCTGGTAGCCCTTCGGCAGGTCGGGGTAAAAGTAGTTCTTCCGGTCAAACTTCGCCTCGCGGTTGATGCGGCAGTTCAGGGCCATCGCCGCTTTGAGGGCGAGATCGACCGCGCGCTCGTTGAGCACCGGCAGCGTACCGGGCAGACCCAGGCACACCGGGCAGACGTTGGTGTTGGGCGGCGCACCAAAGTTGGTCCGGCAGCCGCAGAAGATCTTCGTGTCCGTCTTGAGTTCGACGTGCACCTCAAGCCCGATGACCGTCTCGAAGTCCATCTTCATCCCTCCAGCACCGGCGCCGGGATCACGTCGCCGCGGATTTGCTCGTACGCGTGTGCAGCCCGCAGCAACGTCCGCTCATCAAACGCCTTGGCGAGCATCTGCAAGCCGATGGGCAACCCCTCCGCCGACATGCCGCACGGCACGCTGATTCCCGGCAACCCGGCGAGGTTGGCGGGAATGGTGTAGATGTCGTTCAGGTACATCTGCAGCGGGTCCGCCGTCTTGGCGCCGATGTCGAACGCCGGCGTCGGTGTCGTCGGCATGACAATGACGTCACACCGCTCGAAGGCCCGGTTGAAGTCGTCCCGGATCAACGTGCGCATCTGCTGCGCCCGGCGGTAGTACGCATCGTAGTACCCGGACGAGAGCGCAAACGTGCCAATCATGATGCGCCGCTTGACCTCGAGGCCAAACCCTTCACTGCGCGATCTCTCGTACAGCTCCAGCAGCGTGTCCGCGTCCGCACGGCGACCGTAGCGCACGCCATCGTAGCGCGCCAGGTTGGACGATGCCTCCGCGGGTGCAATCAGGTAGTAGGTCGCCACCGCGTACTGGCTGTGCGGCAGCTCCACCTCCACCACCTCGGCGCCCGCGCCCCGCATCGCCTCCACGGCCTTCTCCACGGCCTCTCGAACCTGGGAGTCCAGCCCTTCCTGAGGAATGTCACGGACGATGCCGATCCGCAATCCCGCCAGGCCCTTCGCCAGATCCGCGGTGAAGTCCTCCACTTCCACCGGCGCGGACGTGGAATCGAGCGGGTCATGCCCGCTGATGATGTTCATCACCAACGCCGCGTCTTCGACGGTCTGCGTGAACGGACCAATCTGGTCCAGCGATGACGCGAAGGCAATGAGCCCATAGCGCGACACGCGCCCGTACGTCGGCTTCAGACCGACGACACCGCAGAAGGCGGCCGGCTGACGGATGGACCCCCCGGTGTCGGAGCCGAGCGAGAACGGCACCATACCCGCAGCGACCGCTGCCGCCGACCCACCGCTGGATCCGCCCGGGACCGCCTCCAGCCGGTAGGGATTGCGCGTGAGCTGGAACGCCGAGTTCTCCGTCGACGAGCCCATCGCGAATTCGTCCAGATTCGTTTTGCCTACCAACACGCCGCCCGCAGCAGCGAGCTTGTCCGCGACCGTGGCGGAGTAGGGCGGTATGTAATTCTCGAGAATTCGGCTGGCGGCCGTCGTTCGCAGACCGCGGGTGCACAGGTTGTCCTTGAGCGCGTAGGGCACGCCGAACAGCGCCCCTTGCGCCTGTGCACCGCCGTCCTCGAACACTTCATCCATCTGCCTGGCGGCCGTCAGGGCACGCTCCTCATCCACGGACAGGAACGCGCCAATCCGTTGGTCTGCCTCACGAATCCGATCCAGCGCGCGCTTCGTCCACTCCGACGGCTTTGACTCTCGACGCTGAAGGGACGCAAGCGTCTCCTTGACCGTCCACCTGCTCATTCTCCGTATCCCTCCAGCACGGCGGGCACGCGCACCTGTTCACCGTCGTGATCCGGCGCCCCCGCCAGGACCTCCTCACGCGGCAGACTCGGCCGCGGTTCGTCCTTGCGCAGCACATTCACCAACGGCAGCGGGTGGCTGGTCGGCTCCACGCCCTCCAGGTCCACTGCCTGAAGTTGCTCCGCGTACCCAATGATCTCGTCCAATTGCGGCGCGAGTTGGCGCGCTTCCTCCTCACTTACGGCCAGCCGCGCCAGCTTGGCGACATGCTGCACCGTCTCGTGGGTGATCTTCAAACGGAATCACCTTCCTGCTTCACCATGGGCTCATGTTGGGGATTATAACATATTCAGGCGTACGACCTTGAACGTGGCGGGATGGAAAAAGGGTCCCCCGCGGCGACACCCGACAGGCACGGATGCCACCGCACGGGACCCTTCCCTGGCTGCCAAGTGGCGTCAGGAATGAGTCGCCAAGAGGACCACCAGCGATGCGAGCGAGAAGCAGATCCCGACGAGATACAGGAACGCGACCGTCTGGATCTGCGTAAGGCCCGACTTCATCAGCATGTGGAAGGTATGCCCCTTATCCGCCACGTACACCGGACGATTCTCACGAACCCGGCGGATGATCACCCACAGCGTGTCAAAGATGGGGACACCGAGGGCCAGCACCGGCACCACCAGCGAGACCAGCGTGGCGCTCTTGAAGGCGCCGTCCACCGCGATGGCCGCCAGCACGAAGCCGAGGAACGTGGAACCCGCATCGCCCATGAAGATGCGCGCCGGGTAGAAGTTGTGACGCAAAAAGCCGAGCGCTGCACCTGTCAAGGCGAGGGAAAAGATAGCCATCTGGTCCTGGCCCTTGATCAGGGCGATGCAGAACAGCGTCGCCGACGAGATGGCTGCAATGCCGGCGGCGAGCCCATCGACACCGTCGAGGAAATTCAACATGTTGGTGAGCGCGACCACCCACAGCACCGTCGTCACGCAGGACAGCCAGGTGGGGAACGGGTAGAAGGTGTGGCTGAACGGCAGATTCACACCCGGGATGGAAATCCCGAAGCTGTACAGCACCACCGCGGCCAGGATCTGCATGACGAACTTTGGCCAAGCCTTGAGGTCACGACCGCGCGTCTTGTAATAGTCGTCAATCACACCGATGATGAAGATGATCAGCCCGCCCAGCGCGATGCCTGAGAAGGTGCTGCCCGCGATTCCGAACATACCGGCTGTCAAGAGAAAACCGAAATAGATGCACAGGCCCCCGAGCAGGGGAACGGGCTGTTTATGGATTTTGCGTTGATTTGGGCGGTCCACAAAACCCAGCTTTAACGCCAGACGCCGTACGAATGGCACAGAACCATAGACAAGGCCAAATGCCACGCCGGCGCAGAGCAGGTAATACCAAGCTGCATACGAATGCGGGTGCATGCGCTAACCGGCCTCCTCATCCTCATGGTACATGCCTACCATGGGGTTCGGTCCGCTTCGCTGGTCTACGATATTATAGCAAAGCCCCGATACAATGTCCCTTCACCCCGTGAACCATGCTTTCATCGGTACCTCGTACACATTAATCGAAGTTTTGGCCCGACACCGCTATTTCATACCCGCCTGGGCTTATACACATGAACGAGCCACGCGGTGCATAAGCATCCCTTAGACCGTTCGTGAGGTCCACCGGAAAGATGGAGGTCGATGAGCATGTCCGTCGAAGAATGGGTGATTGCCTGCGCCGCGCTGGCCATTGCCGGCTTCGCGCTGGGCCGCATCTCCACGCGCATCACGTGGTTCCACGCGCGCATGGAGGAGAAATACACCGTGCCTGAATTCGTGCGCGGACGGCAAGGAGCCGGACTGCCGGACGGGGAAATCGCCCCGTTTGCCCGGCGCCGCAGCCGCGCCGAGTAAGCTGGGCTTCAGACGAGCGTTTCCGGGACGTCGATGCCGGCGGATCGGAGCTGCGCCAGGAACGTCGCCTCATCCCAAATCTGGAGGTCCGGCTTCTGCCCGGACGAGATGAGTTGCTGCGCTTTCGCCAGCTTCGATCCCGCCTTTTCCCCCGCCACCACCACGTCTGTGTTCCGGCTCACGCTGCCGGCCACCTGGCCGCCGAGCCGTTCAATCATCCCCGAAGCGGTCTTCCGGTCAAACTGCGCCAACGTGCCCGTCAGCACGAAGGTACGGCCCGCAAACGGCGAACCTTCCGTCGCCACCGTCTCCTGGCCCAGGTAGCGCATGTTCACACCGGCCTCACGCAGGCGCTCTATCAGCGCCCTCGCCCCCGGGTTCTGGAAGAAGCGCACAATGCTGTCCGCCATCTTCGGCCCAATCTCGCGGATGGCCGTCAGTTCTTCCACACGGGCCTCCATCAGGCGATCCATCGTGCCAAACGATCTGGCGAGAATCCGCGCCGCCTTCTCCCCGACATGCCGGATACCGAGGCCAAAGAGCAGGCGCTCCAGCGAGTTCTCTTTGCTGCGCTCGATGGCATCGAGCAGATTCTGCGCCAGTTTGTCGCCCATCCGCTCGAGCGGCAGCAGGTCCTCCTTGCGCAGCCGGTACAAATCCGCCGCGTCGCGCACCAGCCCCTGGTCCAGCAACTGGCCGATCCACTGTTCTCCCAGCCCTTCGATGTTCATGGCGTCACGCGAGCAGAAGTGGATCAGCCCCTCGCGGATCTGCGCGGGGCAGCGCGGGTTCACGCAGCGCCACACCGCCTCGTCGGGAAGCCGCTCCAAGGGTGCTCCGCACGCCGGGCACTCACGCGGCATGGAAAACGGCTGCTCCTCCCCCTTGCGGTACTCAGGCAATGACCGGACCACCTCAGGGATGATGTCGCCTGCTTTGCGTACGACGATGGTGTCGCCGATGCGGATGTCCTTCTCGCGGATCAAGTCCTCGTTGTGCAGGGAGGCGCGGGTGACCGTGGTGCCCGCGAGGAAGACCGGATCAAACACGGCCGTCGGTGTGACCGCACCGGTGCGACCGACGCTGAGCTCGATATCGCGCAGGACGGTTTCCGCTTCCTCCGCGGCGTACTTGTAAGCGATGGCCCAGCGCGGACTCTTGGCAGTCGCGCCCAGGCGCTGCTGCTGCGCCAAGCTGTCGACCTTGATCACCATGCCGTCCGTCGCGTATGGCAATTCGTGCCGGCGCTCCGCCCACGATTCGATGTACGCCATCACTTCGTCGATCCGGTCACACACCCGGTACTCAGGATTGACGGGCAGCCCCAACTCCGCGGCCCAACGGAGCGCTTCGGAATGAGACCCGAGCTGGACACCGTCCGCCTGCGCCACGTTGTAGATCCAGACGGCGAGCCGGCGCGAGGCCGCGATGCGCGGATCCAACTGGCGCAGTGATCCCGCCGCTGCATTGCGAGGATTCGCGAACAGCGGCTCGCCTGCGGCTTCCCGCTGAGCGTTCAGCGCGGCGAACGCGGTCTTGGGCATGTACGCCTCGCCACGGAACTCTCCGGTCACCGGCTGCGACAGCCGCAGCGGCACATTGCGTATGGTGCGGATGTTGGCGGTGATGTCCTCTCCCATCTCGCCGTCACCGCGTGTGGCACCGCGGACGAGCAGACCGTTTTCGTAGCGCAGCGACACGGCCAGGCCGTCAATCTTGAGCTCACACACGTATCGCACCTCATCGCCGAGCGCATCGCGCACGCGCCGATCAAACTCCCGCAGATCTTCGACGCTGTACGCGTTGGCCAGCGACAGCATGGGGATCTCGTGGCGCACCTTGGCAAACCCGGCCGCGGGCTCGCCCCCCACCCGCTGCGTCGGTGAATCGGGCGTCACCAGATCCGGATACTGCGCCTCGAGCGCCATCAACTCCTGCATCAGCGCGTCGTACTCGGCGTCGGAGATGGCCGGATCATCCAGCACGTAATAGCGCCGGTTGTGGTATTCAATGTCACGCCGCAACTCCTCGATGCGGCGGGCCGCTTCCTGCTTCGCATCGGCCACAGGTCCACCCTCCCTCTTTCCGCGCTCGCCGGGGCTTACCGGCCAGCGTCACCTCGGTGGGGCTTCGTCTTCGCTCTCATTCACGCCACGTCACCGGCCGGCGTCCGCGCTCACCTTTCGGATGGGCGCAAAGCGTGCCGCCAGCCGCCGCTCGCCCACCGGCGGCGCGAACTGGATGACGAGCTCCAGGTCCTCGCCGCTGCCGTGCGCACTGCGCACCACGCCAATGCCCCACTTGCGGTGCTCCACCTTATCCCCCGGCGCATAGCTGACCGTCAGGTCCGCGCCGAAATTGTGTGGCACGACGAGGCCGAGCGCGGGGCGAGAGGCCGGATGGGCACCCGGTGTGATGGTGTTGGGGGAACCGGATCCCCCGCTCTGCATGGCACTGTAACCACATCCCGTGCGCTGGGCACCGTGGTGCGATCCGTATCCCGGTGGCATCTCGGGCTCAATCAGATGCGCGGGCATCTCCTGCAGAAACCGCGACGGCGTGTACGTCCGGTGCTCGCCGAAGACCATCCGCAACTGGCTGCGCGTCAGATACAGCCGGCGCATGGCGCGCGTGATGCCGACGTAGCAAAGGCGCCGTTCCTCCTCCAACTCCTCGTCGTCGTACAGGGCGCGCGCGTGCGGAAAGATGCCCTCATCCAGGCCCGCCAGAAACACCACGGGAAACTCCAGCCCCTTGGCGCTGTGCAGGGTCATCAGCGACACCTGGTCCGCATCGTGGGATGCGGACGGCATCCCGTTGTTCAGGTCGGCGTCGGAGACAAGCGCCACCTCCGTCAGGAACGCCTCCAGGCGAGAGACATCTTCCTGCGGTGTCCAGCGCGCGTCGAACTCGGCGGTCAGCGACAGGAACTCGTTCAGGTTCTCCAGCCGTGCCTCCGCCTCGATGGACCGCTCCGCCTCGAGCGCCTCGCGGTAGCCCGTGCGGGCCAGGACTTCTTCGGTGAGGTCCGTGATGGGCAGGAACGTTTGCATCTGGATGAGCTGGTGGAGCACCTCGGCAAACTCGGCCAGCGCCTTGCGCCCACGCCCGGTCACGCCCGCCTCCTCGGCATGCAGGATGGCCTCATACAGCGATGTGCCGTGCTGCTGCGCCCACGCCTGCAGCCGCTCCACCGACGTATCGCCAATGCCTCGGCGCGGCACATTCAGGATGCGCTCCAGGCTGACATCGTCGGCGGGATTCAGGATGACCCGCAGGTAACTGAGCACATCTTTGATCTCCTTGCGCTCATAGAAACGCAGCCCGCCGAAGATGCGGTAGGGAATCTGGAACTGGAGCAGCGCCTCTTCAATGACGCGCGACTGCGCGTTGGTCCGATACAGCACGGCACAGTCGCTGTAACGGCCCCCGCGTTCCACATAATCCGAGATGGTGCGCGCGATGTAGGCCGCCTCCGTCCTGTCGTCGGGCGCCTCGTACAAGCGCGCCTTCTCACCGGCGCCGAGCGCACTCCACAAGCGCTTGTCCTGGCGCAGCGTGTTGTGCCGGATCACTTCGTTGGCGATGTCAAGGATGGTCTGCGTGGAGCGATAGTTCTGCTCCAGCCGGATCAACGTTGCGTCGGGATAATCGCGTTCAAACTGGAGAATGTTTTGAATGTCGGCCCCGCGCCAGCGGTAGATGGACTGGTCCGAGTCGCCGACCACGCACAGGTTGCGGGATCCCTGCGCCAACATGGATACGAGCACATACTGCGCATGGTTGGTATCCTGGTACTCGTCGACGTGGAGATAGCGGAACCGCCGGTGGTAGTGCTCCAGCACGTCCGGCGCCTCGCGGAACAGCTGCACCGTTTTCATGATGAGGTCATCGAAGTCCAGCGCATTGTTCTGCTTCAGCCGCTTCTCGTATTCCAAGTACACGGTGCCCACAACTTTTTGGAACGGATCGCCCGCCAGATCCATCACCTTGGCCGCCGAGCGCAGGATGTTCTTCGCCTGGCTGATGGAACCCAGGACAGCGCGGGGATCATAGCGCTTACTGTCGATGTTCAGGTCCTGCAGGATGCGCCGAACGACGGCCAGTTGGTCCGCGTCATCCAGCACCGTGAAGCCGCTCGTGTAGCCGAGCCGCGCGATGTCGCGGCGGAGGATGCGCACGCACAGTGCGTGAAACGTCATGGCCCAGATGTCGTGCGCGAAGGGACCGACCCACTGCTCGATCCGATCCCGCATCTCCCGCGCAGCCTTATTCGTGAACGTGATGGCGAGAATGTTCCACGGCGCCGCCCGCCGCGTGGCAAGCAGATACGCCACGCGTCGCGTCAACACGTTGGTCTTGCCGCTGCCCGCACCGGCGAGGATCAAAACCGGCCCTTCCGTGGTCTCGACCGCGCGACGTTGCTCAGGGTTGAGCCCCTCAAGAATTTGCTCGGCCGTCATGGACTGCATGGCCCGTCCACCTTTCTGCAGCCCTCCGTTGCCGGACGGCATGACTGTCTCCATTATACCGTCACTCCGATGCCTGGGCGGTGTGGCGGCGAAATGCCGGCAGGGCCAAGGCCGTGACACACAGCGCCGCGATGGTGCACAGGCCGCTGATGGCCATGGCGCTGCCGGCCGGCAACAAGGAGCCGAGCAGGCCAGCCCGCACGTTGCCCAGTTGTGGCCCACCCGCACCCACCAGGTAATCCAGTGCGCTGACGCGGCCACGCAAGGCGTCAGGGGTATGGATCTGGACGAGGGCGGATCGGATGACGACGAGGATGGAATCGAGTGCACCGCAGGTCGCGAGCAGCACCACCGTCAGACCGAGGCTACGGCTCAGTCCGACGCACGTCATGCAGCCGCCCCACGCCAGGCCGGCCAGGATGAGCGCCATCCCCTCGCGCCGGATGCGAGACAACCACCCGGATACAAACAGCACGATCAGCCCGCCGACGCCGCTGGCGCCCATCAGCCACCCCAGCGTGATGGGCTGCCCTCCGAAATACGCGGCGTTCAAGGCAGGAAAGAGCGCGGTGGAGACGCCGCAGACGGTGACGCTAAGGTCGACCAGAAAGGCGCCACCGAGCATGGGTTGACTCACCACATAGCGCAGGCCGGCGAGAGCAGATTGCGCGCTCGGTCCAGCACCCGCGCCACCCTCGGGAGGCATCGGCGGCAAACTCGACACGCCGAGTAATGCGGCGCCAAAGCTCACGGCGTCCGCGGCGTAGCAGGCGGTGATGCCCGCCAAGGCCACCACCCAGCCCGCCAGCGCCGGCCCCGTGACCTCGGCCGCGCGGGTGAAGAGGGTGTTGAGGGCGGCACCGGATCGGACAAGCTCAGCAGGCAGCAAGCGCGGCAGGAACGTCCGCCGCGCCGGCGCGTTGATGGCGCCGAGCAGGGACTGCACGACCAGCAGCGTGTACAGCACGGCAACGGACCTCAGGCCGGCCGCAGCCTGCACAGCGAGGGTTGTGGAGACGAGCGCCTGGCCGGTGGTGGCCAGCAGCACCAGCTTCCGCCGGTCGACGGCGTCCCCCAGACTTCCGCCGAGCAGCACGAACAGCATGGAAGGCACACCTTTGAATAACCCGGCAGCTCCGACGGCCAGCGCGCTGTGCGTGATGGTATACAATTGAAGGACGATGGCGAAATCGGTCATGTAGCCGCCCAATGTGGAAATACCCGTGCCCAGCCACAAGCGGCGAAAGGGTGGGGAAACCCGCAGGGGCGTGATATCGACCCACGTACCGCGCATTGCCGTCGTCAAAGGCGCACCTCCCCGTAGCCACATCGATACCCATACCACGGTGGCATTCGGCCGAAGAGCACTCGCCCACGGCCGTGCAACCGAAGCGGATGCAGTCCCCCACAGATTACCACAGTTTGTGAGCCGGAAATGCGGTTGACGCAGCGCGTGAGGCGTGCTATATTACTCACTGTCACACGGCGGAGCCGACGGGTCGGCTCATACCACGAACGTCGGAATGTAGCTCAGGTTGGTAGAGCGCACGGTTCGGGACCGTGAGGTCGCAGGTTCGAGTCCTGTCATTCCGACCAAACCGTGATACGCGTGGGTTGCTTGGGATTCGTTAAGGGGAAGCGTGAAAGCCGTCCTGCGAAACCACTTTCCCCCGCCCAAAGACCGCTTCTTCTGTGTAGCCAGACACGAAGGAGCGGTTTTTATTGTTGGAAGGGATGCCCGATGGGCATACCTGTATGTATACTGGATCCTGAAAAGGGGCGGGCGCACATGGACCTTCGAATCGAACAGAAGCGTGAGGACATCTTGCGCATTGCGACGACGTACCGTGCAAAAAATGTGCGGGTGTTCGGATCCCAATGTCGCAACGAAGAACATCCCAACAGCGACCTTGACTTGTTGGTGGAATTTGAAAACCCCAACCTCCTTGACAGGATTGCCATGAAGCAAGACCTGGAGGACCTGTTGGGTCTGAAGGTTGATCTCCTGACCGATGAAAGCCTGCACCCCGTGTTGAGGGATGAGATTCTCGCAGAGGCCAGACCCCTATGACGAGACGGAAAACGGATCTGGCACGTTTGCAAGACATCCTGGACGCCATCGACAGAGTGAACTCCTACACTTCAAGTGGGTATGAGGAGTTCATGAAATCGCCACTGATTCAGGATGCAACGATACGCAACTTTGAGATCATCGGCGAGGCTGTGAAAAAGCTGTCAGAGGATCTCCGCAAAAGCTACCCCGATGTCCCGTGGCGACGCATTGCCGGTTTTAGAGACATCTTGATCCACGATTACGATCGAGTTGGGCTCAAAGAGGTGTGGTCCGTTGTTGAGCGGGATCTGCCACAACTCAAAAAAGCGGTGCAAGCGATACTCGAATCCTGTTCCGACACATCCACGTGAACACGCAACTCGCCCAGGTTCGGCATGTCGTTTGGGTAACCTCGCCCCCTGATCTATACTGATACCGATCCCGGACAGGCATGATGATCCGGGCGCGGAAAGGAAGGGAAGGCGAGGGTGAGCATCCACATCGAAGCCAATCCTGGCCAAATCGCTGAGATTGTACTGCTCCCGGGTGACCCGCTGCGGGCGCAGTTCATTGCGGAAACGTTCCTCGAGGGCGCGGAGTGCTACAACCGCGTCCGCGGGATGCTTGGCTTCACCGGTACATACAAAGGCCGGCGCGTATCGGTGCAAGGGACGGGCATGGGCGTCCCATCCATCTCCATCTACGCCCATGAGTTGATGGAAAGCTACAACGTCCAGACGTTGATCCGCGTAGGGACGTGCGGCGCCATGCGTGAGGAGGTGCGCGTGCGCGACGTGATCCTGGCCATGAGCGCCAGTACAGACTCCTCGCTCAACCGGGGCCGGTTCCCCCACATCGACTATGCGCCGACCGCGAACTTCGAACTGCTGCACAAAGCGTACGAGACGGCCATTGCCAAGCAGATCCCCGTGCGAGTCGGCAGTGTGTTTACCACCGACGTGTTCTACAACGATGACCCGCAGGTGACCAAGGACCTGGCGGCGTTCGGTGTCATTGCGGTGGAGATGGAGACGGCGGCCCTCTACACGCTGGCTGCCAAGTTCGGACGGAAGGCGCTGTCCATTCTCACCGTGAGCGACCATCTCGTCACCGGCGAGGCCACCAGCGCGCAGGAGCGGCAGACAACGTTCACGCAGATGATAGAACTCGCCTTAGAGACAGCGGTGAACCTCAGCTGATCAAGGCTTGGATCAAGCGTCATCGCGTTCAAGAAAGTCAAAGCAAACAGAGTCCAAGGAGGGACAAGCCATGTATCCCACGGTGCAGGCATTTGTTTCCGACTGGAAGCGTGAGTCCGGCATCACGCAACGGTGCCTCGACAACCTCACCGACGCGTCCCTGGCGCAGCGGGTGAGCCCGAAGGACAGGGCGCTCGGTGAGCTGGCGTGGCACATCGTCACCGTCATCCCGATGATGGCCAGCGCCGCCGGACTGGGGCTGAACTCCCCAGGAGATCCGAAGTCCGTCCCCAGCTCCGCCCGCGCCATCGCCGATGCGTACCGGCAAGTGAGCGCGGCCCTCGCTGAGGCCGCGCAACGCGACCTCACCGACGCCACCCTGACAGAGCGGCGCGCCATGTTCGGCATGGAATTGCCGGTGGCGCAGATCCTCCACACCCTGGTGCGGCACGAGATCCACCACCGCGGCCAACTGTCCGTGCTGATGCGTCAAGCGGGGCTGCAGGTCCCGGACATCTACGGCCCGGCCCGCCGCGACTGAGCAAGGTCTTGGGTCTTCGATGCAGGGCCGGTGTCCCGCGTCTAGGCGCGACCTGTGGTGCAGTCGGCGCCGCGGCGTGGTGGCCGACCTGACATGGCCCGAGTTACTGGCCGGCGTCCGCTTGGCGGATGTCGGCCAGCGCCTGCTGGAACTGGGTAGCCACGGTCGATCCCGCCCTGTACAACACCGCGGGCTGCCCGATGGGCGCCGGCAGCGTGATGGTCTCGCCCTGCGCCACATGGTACACCCTTCCGCTCCACAGGTGCACCCAATCCCCCGCCGGCAGGTACACCTTGACGCTGGTCTGGTGCGGTGCCAACACCGGCGCAACGATGACATCCGGGCCGAGCATGAACTGCTGGTCAGCCACCTGCCAAGCCACAGGATCCTCCGGATACTCGAAGAACATCGGCCTGTCCACCGGCACACCCGTGGCTGCAGCCTGCTGCATCAGCTGCTCACGGTAAGGCGCCAGGTCGCGGAAGAGAATGACGCAGCGGCGGAGCTCGGCCATCACGTCGGGGTTGCTGTAGACCTGCACATTTTTGTCCGGCTGATTGCCTTCATGGCTGCGAAAGAGCGTCGTGAAGGCATCCAGTTCCATCCAGCGCATCAGTAACTCGTCGTCGCGAACATAATGAAACGGGAACTGCGTCAGGCTGGTGTAACCCCCGACATCGCTGGAGACCATGGTGAAGCCGGATAACCCCGCGCTGAGTAGCCCCGTGACCGCCGATGGCAGGCCGTTGTCCGGGTCCCAGCTTTCCAGCTGATCACCGAGCCACAGGTCCGTAATGACGCCCGGGCTGGGGGAAAAGCCGGATCGCATGAAGACCAGGCCCTTTCCCGCCAGACCGGCGGCCTGCAGCACGTCTCGGTTGACCTGGGCCCACAACACAGGATACAGGTTGTGCAGGGTCAGACCGCTGGAGCCATCGGCCGTGGTGACGCTCAGCGGCAACTCCTCGCCGAAATCTGCCATCCAGCCATCGAAGCCGTTGCCCACGAGCTCCTGCAGCATCACCTGCTCCAGCCATTGCCGAGCAGAGGGATTCGTGAGATCAATCAGCGAAGCGGTGAAGTTGGGATACTGGAAGACCACGGGGCGACCGTCGGGCCCCTTGACGAAGTAACCCTTGAGCAGCGCTTCCTCATAGAGGTTGGTCAGCCGCGGGTAGCTGCTCACATCCGTGAGGAAGGGGTTGACATACCCCAACAGGTGGATGCCGAGTGCATGAAGCTGCGCCGTGAAGGCATTCCAATCCGGGTATTGGTCTGGATTGAGCGTCCAGTTCCAGATGAGTTGGTCACCGAAGCTGGTGCGGCGCTGCCCCACCCAGTCCTGGATCCAAAGTCCTGTGATGGGCACGTGCGCAGCCAGCAGCTGGCGAAGGTGCGACAGGACCGTCTGCGTCCCGCCCTCCGCACCGAAGATGAAGCCCTGCTGGGTCCAAGCCGGCAGGGGCTGCATGCGCCCGATCACGGCCGTGTATGCCTGCGTAAGTGCCGCCGGTGTGGTCCCTGCGAAGATGTCGCCCTGGATGTGGTCGGCGTCCACCTCCAGCTCGCCTGCCCGCGGATCCGTGAAGTCGAAGACTTGGTACTCACTGTTCTTGCTGAACAGCGCCTGCATGGTGCTGGTCAGCATGTACGGCACTGGCGCGTAGGTGTTGTACCAGTGCCCTCCCGCACCGCCGTGCGTGATGTCGGCCAGAAGCGTCAGCGGCTGCATACCGCGGCCATTGCCATGCTCCTGGACGAGGATGGGGAGTCGTCGCCCCTTCATGTCCAGCGTGGAGAACTGTACGCCAAAGCCGTAGAAATGTTCCCCTGGCTGCGTGGCAAAGGTCAGGTACAGTCGATTCGGCGCCGGTCCCTGCATGGAGCTCACCTTCACGTCATAAGCCAGCCGATCCGCAGCCTCGGCGCGCCAGGTCAACTCGTAAGCCGCCTCATCCCCTCGGTCACTTCTGAGCGTACCTCGGACCACCAAAGCGCCGTCCTCTTCCCGGATATCGTCCACGGTCTGGATGGTGTACGCGATGTCCGTCCAGCGCCGAATGTAAAAGTAGCCGATGTTCTCCGGCGCGGTCATGCCACCCCGTGCCGCGAGCAGGAAAGCTTGTCCTGCCGGCGTCGCAAAGACCTCGTGGTCCCCAGTTCGCATATGAGTGATGCGCCATGCGCCGTGAGCACCGTCCCAGGTGAGGCGAAACTCGCCGAGGCTGTACGTCACGGTCTTACGCAGCGTGGGCACAACCCAGACGGACCCCGCCAAACGGCTGTCGGGGGCAGGCCGCGTCGCACCCCATGCCGCTGCCGCAAGGGTGAACAGCGCGCCGGCCGCCCACCAGACCAGGGGCCTGCGTCGCCGAACGGCCTCCGCCCGCCCCAAATCCTTCGCCCGCGGCCTTCCGTCCTTCATTCTTCATCCTCCTCTGCCGCGGCGAGCTCCGGCAACACCCGTATCGCCTCATCGGCGGGTAACTCCTCCACCTTTCGCAGCCGGCGCTCGATGGTACGCGATTTCTTGGTCGCATTCTCAATCGATTGGCTGGCCTCCTGCAGCTTCTTCTGCGTACGCTGCAGCAACTCGCCAAACGCGCCAAACTGCGTTTTGATGGCGCCCAAGAGCTGCCACACCTCGCTGGACCTGCGCTGGATGGCCAGCGTCCGAAAGCCCATCTGCAGGCTGTTGAGCAATGCGGTGAGCGTCGTCGGTCCGGCGACGACGACACGGTATTCCTGCTGCAGCGTCTCCGTCAGGCCGGGGACGCGCAGAACCTCCGCAAACAACCCCTCGATGGGCAGGTAGAGGATGGCAAAATCCGTGGTATGCGGCGGCGCGATGTACTTGTCGCGGATGCTGCGGGCTTCGCTGCGGATGCGCATCTGGAGTGCGCGGGATGCTTCCTGAAAGGCGGCCGGATCCGCCACATCCTGCGCATCGAGCATGCGCTGGTAGTCTTCCAGCGGGAACTTGCAGTCGATGGGCAGGTACACCGCCTCGCTGCCCTCCTCCCGCCCCGGCAGCTTGACCGCGAACTCGACCCGCTCGCTTGATCCCGGCCTTACCGCCACGTTTTTCTCATATTGATCCGGAGTAAGGAGTTGCTCCAGCAGAAGCTCCAGCTGCACTTCGCCGAACGTGCCACGCGTCTTCACGTTGGTGAGCACGCGCCGCAGATCCCCGACGCTGCTCGCCAGCGCCTGCATCTCGCCCAGCCCTTGGTGCACCGCCTCCAGCCGCTCGCTCACCTGGCGGAACGACGCGGCCAGCCGCTGCTCGAGCGTGGCGTGCAGTTTTTCATCCACCGTCTGCCGCATCTGCTCGAGCTTGCGGTTGTTGTCCTCCTGCAGCAAGTGCAGGCGCTGCTCCACCACCGAACGCAGTTGCTCCAACCTGCGCTCCGTCGCCTCCGTAAGCGCCGCCATCTGCTTCGCAAACACATCCAGACCCTCGCGCTGCTGCGCGCCCATCTGCAGCAGTGTCTGCTGCGATGCCCGCGCAAGCTGGGTCGTCTGCACCGTCAGCTCCTCGCGCAGCATGCGTGCCTCGCGCGCCTGGGCCTCGCGCAGCTTGTCCACCTCGGCGCGGAGCGCGCTGACCAGCGCATCACGCAGCGCCTCCACGTCCCCCGGCCTGGTCTTGGAGCCGCGCGACATCCAGAGGCTGGCCAGCACCAGCAACTGCAGCACCACCACAATCCCGAGCAGGACCGTCGTCATCTCCGCTCACCCTCTTTCTCCATCCGCCGCACAATGTCCGCTCGTGGCTGCCAGCAGTTGAATTGGTAGAACGTCTTTGTGTCATAGCCGAGCCGTGCGCACCAGGCGCGGACGCCCGTCTCCTGCCGGGCAATGCGGAAGTGCACGCAGGTGGCGCAGCAGTGGTAACGTTTGCGCATGCTCCAGTCCCCTTCTCTCCCATCATCGGCTATTGCGCGTGCGATGGCTGCACATCGGGCACGTTCGCGGCGCGGGTCGATGCCTGCCACGGCTCCGCGGGGAGCGGCACCGTCGCCTCTTCCACCGCCTGCGCCAGCTCCTGTGCCGCTTCCTCGCGCTCAGCCGCGTCCCAACCCAGTTCGTCCGCCATCGCCGCCAGCAGGCCGCCCTGCACACGGCGCAGCGCCGGCATGTCGAAGTACAGCATCCCGGTCCGCCGCACGACGAAATCCGCCGGTCGTACGACCATCTCATGGCGCAGGCCGTACAGCAGCTCGGCCAGCACGTCCGCCGGCAACCCGTACGCGTCCGCCCGCTCGCGCGCCTCCGGCAGCAGCGCCCACACCTCGGGCGCGTTGGAACCGTAGCGCTGGACAATGCGCGCCGCCACCGCCGTCTCCAGCCCCAGCGCCCGGCCCTCGGCCACCTGCGCTTTCCGATACGCCGGCCAACCCTCGGCGCCGCCCACGTGGCCGCCCGCGTACGGTACCCGGTCGGTACTGCACGGTGGCAGCGCGCGACCCGTCTCCTCCGCCATGCGCCGGGCCACCAGGTCCACCACCTTCTCCGCCATCTTCCGGTAGCCGGTCAGCTTGCCGCCGGCAATGCTGATGAGCCCCGTCGGAGAAACGAACACCTCATCCCGCCGCGAGATCTCCGACGGCCCGCGACCCTCCTCGTGGATCAGCGGCCGCACCCCCGCCCACGCCGACTCGATGTCGGCGGGCGTGAGCTGAATGGACGGGAACATGAAGCGGACGCAGTCCAGCAGATAGTCGCGGTCGGCGATGGTCATGCGGGGATGGGCGAGATCGCCATGGTAGTCCGTGTCCGTCGTACCGATGTAGGTCTTGCCATCGCGCGGAATGGCAAACACCATCCGCCCGTCCGGCACATCGAAGTACACTGCGTTCTTGAGCGGAAAGCGCGCGCCATCGACGACAATGTGCACGCCTTTGGTGTGGTGCAGGGTCTTGCCGGTTTTCGATCCGTCCATCTCCCGCACCTCATCCACCCACGGCCCGGCGGCGTTGACGACGAACCGCGCCCGCACCTCGTAGGTCTCGCCGATCTGCACGTCGCGGACGCGGGCGCCTACGACGCGCCCGCCCACCACGCGCCCGTCCTCGTACAGCAACCGCTCGGCGCGCGCGTAGTTCACCGCCTTCGCCCCTCGCTCCAGCGCGGCGAGCAGCACCTCCAGCGTCAGGCGCGCGTCGTCCGTGCGGTACTCCACATAGCAGCCCGCGCCGCGCAGTCCGTCGCGTCGCAACAGCGGCTCACGCGCGAGCGCCGCATCCCGCGGCAGCATCTTGCGCCGCTCTTCGCGGCGGACGCCGGCCAGCCGGTCGTACAGCCAGACGCCGATGGAGGTGGCGAACCAGCCGTACGTCCCGCCTTCGATGATGGGCAGCAGCATCCAGACGGGCGTCGTGATGTGCGGGCCGAGCCGGTGCACGATGGCCCGCTCGCGGCCCACCTCCGCCACCAGTCGCACCTCGCCCTGTTTCAGGTAGCGCAGACCCCCGTGGACGAGCTTCGTGGATCGATTGGATGTGCCAGCGGCAAAGTCCTGCATCTCCACCAGCCCGGCGCGCAGCCCGCGCACCGTCGCGTCGAGCAGGATGCCAGCGCCCGTGATGCCCCCGCCAATCACCAGCACATCCAGCGGCTGCTCCGCCATCTCTCGGAAAAGGCGGGTTCTGTCCGCCGCGGCCCACGTCCGCACCCGCATCACCCTCCCTAAAGGAATAAAATGACCACGGTGCTTTCGCCGCACCGAAAGCCCGTGGTCCCCATATGCCGCCCATCGTACATCCGGCGCCGCTGCCGAAGCGCCGCCTCGCACGAGTTTCAGCGGAACTGCCGCGTCGCGTGTACCGCTTTCTGCCATCCATTATACAGGGCGTCGCGCTGGGCGTCATCCATGGCCGGCGCAAACATCTGATCCCGCTGCCAGTGCTGCTCAATCTCCGCCTTGTCGCGCCAAAAGCCGGTGGCCAGCCCCGCCAGGTAAGCGGCGCCGAGCGCGGTCGTCTCGAGCACCCGCGGCCGCTCCACGCGGACGCCGAGGATGTCCGCCTGAAACTGCATGAGGAAGTCATTCGCCGTGGCGCCGCCATCAACCCGTAGCGTCTGCAACCGGATCCCCGCATCCGCCTCCATCGCCGCCAGCACGTCCCGAGTCTGGTAGGCCAGCGATTCTAACGTCGCGCGCACCAGGTGCTCGCGCCGCGTGCCGCGAGTCAGCCCGAAGATGGCGCCACGCGCCTCGCTGTCCCAGTAGGGCGCGCCCAGCCCCACGAACGCCGGCACAACGTACACCCCGTCGGTCGATGCCACCCGGGTGGCGTATACCTCACTCTCCGCGGCGGTGCGCAGGATCTGCAGGCCGTCGCGCAGCCACTGCACGGCCGATCCCGCCACAAAAATGCTCCCCTCCAGCGCATACTCCACCTTCCCGCCCACCGACCAGGCGATGGTGGTGAGCAGGCCGTGCCGTGATTTGACCGGGCGCTCCCCGGTCTGCATCAGCATGAAGCAGCCCGTCCCGTACGTGTTCTTCGCCATCCCCGCCCGAAAGCACGCCTGTCCGAACAGCGCCGCCTGCTGGTCCCCAGCCATGCCGGCCACCGGCACCGCCTCGCCGAAAAACTGCGCCGGGTCCGTCTCCCCATACACCGCCGACGACGGCCGCACCTCTGGCAGCATGGCGCGGGGGACGTCAAACAACGCAAGGAGATCGTCGTCCCAGGTGAGCGTGTGAATGTTGTACAGCAAGGTGCGGGAGGCGTTGGTCACGTCCGTCACATGCACCCGGCCGCCCGTCAGGTTCCACACCAGCCAGGTGTCGATGGTTCCAAATAAAAGCTCTCCCCTCACCGCCCGCTCCCTCGCGCCGGGCACGTGATCCAGGATCCACCGGACCTTGGTCCCGGAGAAGTAGGGGTCTATCAGCAGCCCCGTCTTCTCTCGCACCATGTCCTCATGGCCGTCCGCGCGGAGCGCGTCGCACAGCTCTGCCGTTTGGCGCGACTGCCAGACGATGGCATTGTACACCGGCCGGCCCGTGTCTCGCTCCCACACCACCGTCGTCTCACGCTGATTGGTGATGCCGATGGCCGCCACCTCGGCCGCCGACACGCGGTGTGTCGCCAGCACCTCCGCCATCACGCTCTGCACCGAACCCCAGATCTCCAATGGATCATGCTCCACCCAGCCCGGCTGCGGAAAGTACTGCGTAAACTCCTTCTGTGCGACGCCGATCACGCCGCCCCCCTGATCAAACAGCAGCGCCCGCGAGCTGGTCGTTCCTTGGTCCACCGCGAGGATGTATCGCTTCACGCCCGTCTGTCCCCTTTCTTCGGCCGTTCCACCCTCTCGCGTCCAGGGTACGACGGCCCGGCGCGGCCGGCAAGGGGTCCCGCCACCGGTATTGCGCGCGCGTCACCCCTCAGGCTGTTGCATCGCCTCGCGCTCCAGCCGGCGCACCTTCATCATCAGCCACAGCGCATAGCCTGCATAGTAGGCGACGAAGATGAGCAGCAGCGCCGCCGTCACAGGATCGGACGCGTAGGGGTTGGTGGACGCCGGTACCGTTCCGGGCGCGGCGGTCGCCGTGCTGTTGGGAAGCTGGCCGAGCATCTCCTCCGCGAACCACAGCCGCCAGCCCACGCGAACCAGAAGCAGCGCCAACACCAGAATGCCAATGCCGGTACTCGGCCGGTACTGCCAGCCCCCCGCCGGGAGCGCCTCGATGCGAGTGCCGCGCGCGGCCAGCCAGGCCAACACGCCGCCCAAGAGGATGGCCAGGGCGTCGAAGGCGAGATCGAGCGGATGCGTCCAGGTCGCAGCGATGATCAAGACGGCAATCGCGAGCAACAATACGGTTCGAATCACCAGCGGACGCTGGCGCAGAGGCTGCATGCGCAGCGTGCGGCGCGCGCGCCGGTAGAAGCTCCAGGCGATAAGGGCGACGATGACGACAGCGCTCACGAGATGACCTTGGGACACACGGTTTCCTCCTCATGATCAGATACGGGTGCGGCTCACCGAGAGGCGCAGCACGCCGGCAGCGAAGAAAGCCAGGGCGAACACGGCGAGGACACCGACAGACAACCACACGGCCGACGTGAAGCCCAGCCCGGCGGCCGCCGCGCGAAAGCCCTGGAGCGCCCAGCTCTGCGGCATGAACCACGCAAGGTGCTGCATCCAACCGGGTTCGATGTCCACCGGCCAATACGCGCCGCTGAGCATGCTGGTCGCCACGGCGATGAACGATCCCGCCGCCATATGAAGCTCCACGCTGCGCACCAGGGTACTCACGCACAGCGCCAGGCCGCAGATGGCGAGGATGAACAGGGTGAGGATCAACACCTGCATCGCGCCAAGGGGGACGGCCACGCCAATCAGCCAGCGCGCTCCTGCGTAGAGGATGGCGTATTGCAGCCAACCGACGATGAAAAAACACAACGCGTAGCTGGTGATGAGCAGCCAGCGCGGGGTCGGACTGGCCAACAGACGGTCCCATGATCCGCTCGCAAACAACTGAAGCAGATGTCCCGTGCTGCCAAAGACGGTGAACACGATGAACATGAGTCCGAGTCCTATGACGGCTCGCTGCGCATCGCTGATATCCGTGGTCTGTGCCTGACCGGATACGGTGAGGCGTGTGATGGGCTGCAGCACCGTGCCCGTCGCGGCGGCGCGGGCCATGCCCTGCACGAATGCCTGCTGGAGGCGCTCCGCCGCAGGGCCGCCGGCTGCTGTCGTGTGCTGCTGCGTCGCAGCGCGGACAGCGGTCTCCCCCGCGGTCAACCAGGCGCGCAAATCCAGTGCCAACTGGCTCGAATCGGCCCCCGACGCCGCCCCTGCATCGGGCGCCACATCCCAACCCAGGCGGAGGGGCTGACCGGCCAGTGCCCGCTGCGTCATGCCCGGTGGCAACGTCAGGATCACGGTGACCTGGGAGGTCTGCAGCAGGTGGCGTGCATCGCCGGCATTCACCGCCTGTACGCGCGTGTCCGGGAGACGGGCCAGTTGCTGGGCAATGGCGCCGGAAACCGGCGTGTGATCCTGGTCCACCACACCCACCAATGTCCCATGGAAGCTGCGCTCCGGAATCCCGATGAACACGAGCAGGAACACGAGAGGAAGCAGCACCATCCACAGAAGATTACTGCGATTGCGCACGAGCCCCCGCAGGAAGCCGCTCAGGATGCCACCCAGCACCATCATACCGCATTCCTCCTCGCTGCGCGCTGACCCAGCGAAAGCAGCACGCATACCACGCCCATGGCAGCGAACACGCAGAGCGGCAGCCGCAATGCCGAGGGATCCGGCGACAGCGCCGTCTGCACCCAGGTCTGCAGCATCAGCCCATTGGGCAGAATGCGGCCCAGGACCTGCAACCAGTGCGGAAAGTTGTACAGTGGGTAGAAGCTGCCGCCAAGCGCCGCCAGGATGTTGGCACCCACCATGGATAGCCCGTCCACGGTTTCCGGATTGTTAATGCCGTAGCCAACGGCGACGGCCAATCCCGTCAGCGCGAACGCGTAGCCCGCAAGCAGGGCCAACGTAAGGCCCGGTGTACCCAGTTTCGCGCCGAACAGGAGTGTGCTCGCCACCCACAGCGCCACGGCCTGTGCGAACAGCAGCACATAGCTGGCAACGAACCACGCCACCGTCCGCCAGAGGGCGGGAAGGGGCGCCGCGCACAGACGCTGCCAACGATCGCTGCGCCGGTCTCGAACCATCGCCTCCGCTCGGTTCATGGCCTGCGTCAGCATGAACAGCGTGGTCATGCCGATGGCGTAATACGTACTCGCCGTCAGCGCTGTCCCGCCGCTGTACTGGGAAACAAACGAGACCTCGGCCAGTCCTCGAGGTGCTGTACCCTTACCTGCAACGTCCGACAGCACCGGCAGCACGGTGCCCAGACCCTGGATGACGCCCGCCACCACCGACTGCATGGTCGATTTGGACGGCGGTGCGTCCACCTCCACGGATGCTTTTCCGCCGTGCGAGATCTGCTCCGTGGTGTCCGCGGGGATGATCACGGCCACGTCCGCGCTCCCCTTGGCCACATCAGCCAGCGCTTCGTCCTGGCTGGAGGCCGCCGTGACAGTGAAACCAGATCTGTCACGGAGAAACTGCGCCACGACGTCACCGGTGGAACCGGTGTCCAGGTTGACCAGCGCCACGCGCACGGACGTGATCAACTGCCCGTCGAAGGCAGGGCCGAGCGCAAAGCTGAGAACGGCGGTCAGCGCCACGGGCCATCCCAGCAACGCGAACAGGGCACGCCGGCTGCGCGCCATCTGGAGCAGTTGGACCCACACCAACGCCAACGCCGCGCGGATCATGCCTCCTCACCCCCATCACGGAGCCTCCGTCCCGTCAGGTGCAGGAAGGCCGCTTCCAGATTCGGCTCATCGACGTCGATGCGCGCCGGATGCAGGCCGTGATCGGCCAAAACCTGCACCGCCCGCGCGATGGCGGGGCCGGCCTCCTGCGTCTGAAACAGCACGGTGTTACCGTCAGCCACGACGTTGCGCAGGGTGAGGTTCTGACGCAGCGCCGCCAGCGCGTCCTCTGGCACCTCCGGCAGCGTGAGGCGCACGGTGGACAGCGCACCCGCCAACCGCCGCACATCGTCGATGCTGCCGTAGGCGATGACCTGGCCATGGTCCAGAATCGCCACGCGCCGACAGAGATACTCCACCTCTTCCATGTAGTGGCTGGTGTAAAGGACGGTCATGCCCTCGGCGTTGAGCCGGCGCACCGTGTCCAAGATGTGGCCGCGGGATTGAGGGTCAATGCCCACTGTGGGCTCGTCCATGATGAGGAGTTTCGGACGATGCACGAGACCCACCGCCACATTCAGTCGCCGCTGCATGCCGGCGGAGAAATGCGCCACCCGCTCCCGCCGATGCTCGGTCAACCCCGCCAGCTCGAGGCACCATTCGACCTGGGCCGCCAGCGCCTTACCGGTCAACCCGTACACCCGGCCCCAGAAGCGGAGATTCTCCTCTGCCGTCAGACGTTCATACAGGGCAATGCGCTGCGGCACCAGTCCGATGTGTTGCCGAAAGTACCTTGGATCCTGGCGGATGCTGCGACCGTCCAGCCACACGTCTCCCTCGTCCGGTTCCAGCAATCCCACCAGCATCAAGATGGTGGTCGATTTGCCGGCGCCGTTCGGGCCAAGCAGGCCGAGTGCATCACCGGGTTCCGCCGTGAGACTGACATCCTCCACCGCACGTTTGTTGCCGTATGATTTGCTGAGGGAACGGGCTTCCAGCACCATCCCGCCTCCTTCGCGCCATTGTTTTCAATTCGGGGATCGGTTTGAGCGTAGCAGAGGCGGGATGGCACGACATGTGCCGATGGTGAGATTTTGTGTGGCTGTGAGGAAGGGATACCATGATGAAAGTCACGCGTCATAGCCGTGACGAACGGCATACAGCGCAGCCTGTGTCCTGTCGCGCAATCCCAGCTTGTTGATGATGCTGCTGACGTGGTTTTTCACCGTACCCTCCGTCACGTGGAGGCGTTCCGCAATCTCCCGATTGGATAGACCCCGCGCCAAACAGCGCAGCACCTCTTGTTCCCGCTCCGTCAGCGGCTCGAGCGGTGCACCGGAATCTTCGGCGCCGCCCGTCACCTCCGCGGCGCGCGGATGATGGACCTTGTCACCCTCGGCGGCTCCCGTCTCGGCCTGGCCAGCCCTGGCCCCATCGCCGCTGCGCATCGCCTCCAGGTACACGCTCGCAACGCGCGGTGGTAGCACCGCACCGCCCGCGTGTGCCGTGCGGATGGCCTCCGCGATGTCCTCCGCCGCCATGTCCTTGAGCAGATAGCCCGATGCACCCGCGTGCAGGGCAGCAACGATGTCCGCCTGGTCGTCGTAGGTGGTCAGCATCAGCACGCGGACCGGCAGCCCCCTGCGGCGAATCTCTCGCACCGCCTCGATGCCATCCATGCTCGGCATGCGGATGTCCATGAGCACCACGTCAATTCCGCCCGCAGCCACCATCTGAACGGCCTCCACGCCATCGGCCGCCAGACCCGCAACTTCGATGTCCTGCTCGAGCGCCAACAGCGTGCGCAACCCCTCCCGCATCAAGCGCTGGTCATCGGCAATCAGCACGCGGATCATGTATCTCCCCCCACACGGGCAAACGGATGTCCAGCTCAAAGCCGCGCCCCGGCTCGGTCCGGATGCGGAGCTCGCCGCCGGCCTCCTGCGCCCGCTCCGCCATCGTCGCCAGCCCCACCCCGAATCGAGGATGGCTTGCTCCCCGGCCGTTGTCCACCACGCGCATTCGGACCTGGGGTCCCTCCCGCCAGAGGTCGATCTTCACCCGCGTGGCGCGGCCATGCCGATGCGCATTGGTCAACGCTTCTTGCAGTGCTCGTTGCAACGGGCCCATCAGGTGAGTTGGCAGCCTGTCCACCTCCGTTCGCACGTTAACCTCCATTCCCGCAAGCCGCCCGTACTCGAGGGCCAGCCTGCGCAGCGCCTGGACACTGGCATCTCCCGAATGGGTCCGCATGGCCCGCACCGCGCGGCGCGCATCGTCGAGGGCGTCCCTCGCGAGGTCCTCGCAGGTACGCAGGGCTTCCTGCGCCGCGCTGTGGTCATGGCCTTCGGCAGAAGCGGTCAGCCGGCGCGCTACCTGCAGCTGGACAATCAGCGCCGACAACCGGTGCGCCACCGTGTCGTGGATCTCCCCGGCAATGCGATTGCGCTCCTCCGCCGCCGCCAGGGTGTACACCTGCTCGGCGTAGGCGCTGATCTGCTCGCGGCTGCGTTCGAGCATGCGCTGTTGAGCGACGAACCGCGCGGCATCCTGCGCCCGCTGCTCGTGCAGGCGCCGAACCCGCGTCCGATCTCGCCACCACAGCGCGGCGAACAGCAGGATGAGGATGGGGAGCGCATCGGTCGTTCGCCACCAAGCCTGTCCCGCGTGCATCGCCACCCGCGCATTCAGCAGCAGGCAGCCAAGCACGGCGATGACACAGAGGGTCCAGGCGAACACGGATGGCGCCGACACCCGCGCTGCGGCGAGACGCATGGTGACGGGCAGGAGTGCGAGAGGGGCGAGCGAAGCCATATCTCCATCCGTCGCCGCGGCCAAACACGCCACGCCGGCGGCTGCCAGCTCGACCCACACCACCCCATCCCGCAACCGCTGCAGCCGCCGCGTGTCCACCGCCGGCGACAGAAGGACGCTGCCCGCCAAGAACACCGACGCCGCCACGGCATAGACCGCGCTTCGCCAGAGGATGCTGTTCGCCACCGCGAACATCCCGAGGCAAACCAGTTCCCACAGGCAGCCGAACCAGGTGAACCACGCCGTTTGGCCGGCTGCCCCCGCTGCCTCCGTCACGCTGTGTTGTCGCACTGCGCCGCTCATTGCCGGCTGTTCGGGCACACCCATGCCTACGACCTCCGCCATCCCTGAGGCGCCATCTCATACCGCTGCGCCATGCTGTCTGCATCGTGGCACAGCCCAGCCCGATTGGCAAGGTCCAAGGCGAATGCAGCCTGCACCGAATACGCATGTTGAATGCGCGATGCGGCGCAACCGCGTGCAGAGTTGCCCCCGACGCGAATGCCGCTGCGCTGGTTAGGTCTGGGTCCCCTCTTGCATGTGCGTCCCTATGGCGGACAGCCGCTTCAGCCATGTGTACCGGTCGAACGCGTAGCGAATGCCTTCACTCCGCCGAAAGCGCACGCCCATGGGCTCCCACACGCCGTCGTAGTAGGCGAAGAAGTCGGCCTCATAGTCGTCATCAGCGCTACCCACCGGCCGCGGCAGGGTGAAACAGAACCAGCGGTGACCGTACAGCGGCACCCAGCGGCCATCCGGATGGCGAATGAGGCGAAAGAACGGATACCCCGTGACGGGGCATACATCGGGGCTGTCTGGGGCGGGCGGATCTGCCGGGTGGGCGATGAACCAGCGTTCGTACAGTTCCATGCGCCGCAGCATCCAGCGAATGGCGTCCCATTGGCCCTGACCCGCCGGTTCTGAGAACTGCTGTCCCATCATACGCCGGATATGCTCCGCCCAGCGCAGGCGTTCCTCGAGGTCCTCCTTGACCGCTCGCCAAGCCTCCTCGTGCGTCACCTTGCACTCCCTCCCTCGCTCCACACCTATGCCGGCCACCGGCTGGACATGCGCAGCACAGCGCGGGGGAACTTACGCCACCCGTTACTATTCGGTTGCCCGCGGTCACTTCACTTCATATATGTCAGCTGAAGACCCCGTGAGCTATCTCGGAAACCACATGGTTTTCGCGTCATCCCCGTTTTGGCGGGTCTCCTTGTTAGCGGCTCTTTCCTCTCGTCCGGAAGAGAAGAGGGCGTTCCATGAATGAGGGGATTAAAGAGTAAATATGGGAATAAATTTCTACTCAATCATTCATCAAATCAACCAAACCATCATATTTGTAGGTGTAAACCTTTTTAAGGAGATGGTAGAAATGTGCTCATTCATTAGTTTTCTTCAACTTCTTGTTGCTGTTGATAGGATGATTAGGAAACTGAATCGCTGTGACGTGCTCCCAACTTCGGAGAACGACCTTTGTAAAAATTATCTTCACCCTTGTCTCCCACGGGAGTTTGAAGTGACCGTACAGGGTCGGATGAGTACGGAGGAAAAGCACTCTCGTGTAACCGGTGATACCTGGGGCAAGTGTGATTTCGTATCACCCGACAAAAAAATCCAGGGTATGGTTAAGTACTGTGGAACCTACCCGCTAGCATGGGAGTTGCTCTGCAAAGACATGGCGGGTCTTGTTACTTGTCCCAAGGGAATACACCGTGTCTTTCTATTTGTGTTTCCTACGGACCGTCCGCTACGGGACTTCGTTCAGATGGGTGAAAGAAGAGGTCGAAGTGCGCCTATCTCGCAGGAACGAGCCAAATTGTTTCCATTCCTGAAAATTATAGAATGGAAAGACAACGGAGTTATCAATTACTCCCGTCCCTCCGGAACGTTGGAGATATCGAAAGCGGGTGCCGAGGTGTCTGTGAGTCCCGGTGGAACAACGGTGCATTGGAAGTTGCGTGGTAAGGCAAGGCATAAGGTCAACGTTGCTTTGTACTACACACCATTCAGTAAATGGATCCCATGAACCACGTGAAATCTTAACGGCCGCCGTCTTTGGACATCGGCGGCCCAATGTCATGATCTGAGCATGACCGTTTGCGGCCGAAAGCGGGTGGCTTCACCGCATCCTTGCCAAAGTGTTATTACTAGGAGGTGTCCGAGATCTGGTCGACTTCATCACCAGACGACGGGACAACTGCCCACATCTTCCTTTGTACACTGGTTGCCAATTCGCTAGCATCGATAAAGGAGGCGAACATCAGGCATTTCGGTGAGAGGAGATAGCCCCTTGAAAAAACACCTCGCCATAGCCGCCCTCAGCGGTCTGACCCTGGCTGGCACCGTGCTGGCTATACCGGCGGCCTCCACTGTCCAGGCCGCCACCCCCAAAGTCCAGCCGAAGCGCATCACCATCAACGGTACATTGGTCCTCAACTCCTATGGCATCGTGATAGGTGGCACCACATACATGCCTATCGCCTACGTCATGACGGTGATAGCGGAACTTGGTTACCAGAGCACGTGGGATGGTACCACGTGGTCCATCACCGCGCCGCCGGGCACGCCCATCGACCTCAGCAACATGGCGAAGTCCTCCGGCCCTGGGGCCATCCGTCTGAACGGCACTGTCGTCTGCCGACTACCCAAGCTCGTTCTACCGGATCCACGGTGGCACAACGCGACGACGTGGATGCCTATTTGGAATATCATGATGGCGCTTCAGCGAGTCGGGATCGGCTCCTCCTGGGACGGCACCACCTGGTCCATGACCACACCACCCCCCATCAGCGTGACGGTGGCACCGCCCGCGCAATATCCAACGCTGTATCAGGGCAAAAGCGGCTATCCAGTCGTGCTGCTCCAACAGAGGCTCAACGCCGCCGGTTACTCGGTGGGCCCCATCGACGGTGTGTTCGGCACCACCACCCGCATCACCGTCCAAGCGTTCCAGAGGCAGCACGCCCTCAACCCGGACGGCATCGTCGGCCCGCGCACGTGGCTGGCTCTCAATCAGGCACTGGCCGCGAAGTTTAGCGTGTTGACGAATGAATCCGCGCCACCCACGAATGTCTCCGGCCCGGCCGCATCCTCGGGCATCGATGCGCAGAGCGGCACCTCCACGAGCCCCGCGGACAGCCACTCCGTCATGGCCTGGGTGACGGATGCCTCCTCCATGCAGGCCGCGGAGAAGCAGCCGGATATCACCGAGATCCACGATGATCACTACGCGATGGCGGCAAGCGGAACCATCTCCGCAACGCCCGGCCTGACGAGCGCCACCGCCGCGCTGTTGCAGTACGCGCGGAGCCATCACGTCAAGCTCTACGCGACCATTACCAACATCCGGCCGGACACGGGCAACTTCGATGGCACGCTGGTCCACCAACTCGTGAGCAATGCTGCCGCACAGGCGCAGTTCCGGGCAAGCGCGCTGGCGCTGTGCGCACAGGGGTATGACGGGATCGACATCGACTTTGAAAGCGTGGCGCCGTCCGATAGGAGTGCGTTCCTGGCGCTGCTGGCTGACCTTTCCTCGGACCTGCACGCCGCCGGCAAGTCGCTGTCGATCACGGTGCCAGCCCGCACGGGTGCCACCGCCGAGCCGTGGAGTGCCGCCTACGACTATGCGGCCATCGGTAATCTGGCGGACGAGGTGCCCATCATGGCCTACGACTTCAGTTGGCAGGGCGGATCCGCGGGACCCATCGCCCCCCTGTCCTGGGACCAGAACATCCTGGAGTACGCGCTCACTCAAATGCCCGCGTCCAAAGTGCGGCTGGGACTGGGATTGTACGGCTACGATTGGGACGTAATACGCGGTGGCCCCGCGCGTGCGCTGAGCCTCGGTGCGGTGGATCACCTGATGCAAAGTACCAGGTCCACGGAGACGTGGAACGCGGCAGACGCATTCCCGTACTTCACCTACACGGACACCGGTGGGGATGTGCATCAGGTATACTATGAAAACGAGGCGAGCCTGGCCGCCAAACTACAGTTGGCCAGCCAAGACGGCGTGACGGGCGTCGCCGTATGGCACGCGGGGCTGGAGACGCCCCTGGCGTGGAGTGCCATCGACGCATGGCTGCATGCCGACGATTGATACATCGCGAAGCGGGCGTTGGCATGTGATACCATCGCATGTGACGCGCGTACAGGTAACGCTACCAGGAATTTTCGCATAACATATTGTGTTTCCTCCGCACCTGTGATACGCTCTGGGCGTAGATGCACCGGTGATGGAGTCCACCGTCAACCGCCGGCGGTTCGTCATGCACCGCGGCTGATGACTCCTGCGTACAACGAATCTCGCTGTGCGCAGGAGTCTTTTTGCGTCGTTTGGTGAGGGCTCCTGGGCTGCGACTCGCCCCGCGAGGGGCGACCCCGCCGCCAGGACTGCGCCGGACACGCCTCCTGCGCCAGCGGCACAGGAGGGACACATCCCATGAGCAACCTGTGGTTGACGGCATCTGTCTGGATGCTCCTCGCCTTCCTCGGCGGCATCCTCTCCGTGCGCTTCGGCATCGCGGCGGCCCTCGTGGAGATCCTGCTGGGCGTCGCGGCGGGCAACGCCTTCCACATCGTCCCCACAGACTGGATCAACGCGCTGGCCAGCTTCGGATCGGTCGTGCTCACGTTCCTCGCGGGTGCGGAGATTGACCCCGGCGCACTTCGGCGACACCTGCGCGTGAGTGTGGCCATCGGCTTCGTCTCCTTCCTCCTGCCATTCCTCGGCGCCATGGCGTACGCCTACTATGTGGCGGGCTGGTCATTCTCCGCCGCAAAAATTGCAGGCATCGCCCTTTCCACGACATCGGTCGCGGTGGTCTACGCCGTCATGGTGGAGACAGGGCTCAACCGTACGGACATCGGCAAGGCCATCCTTGCCGCGTGTTTCGTGACGGACCTTGGCACCGTTCTCGCCCTGGGCCTGTTGTTCTCCGGGTTCAACCGCTGGATGCTGCCATTCATTGCGGCCACCATCCTGGCGATGGTGTTCATGCCATGGCTCACGCGCTGGGTAAACCGCCATTGGGGGGGCAGGACCCAGGCGGCGGAACTCAAGTTTCTGTTGCTTGTGCTGTTCATCCTCGGGGGTCTCGCGGAATTGGCGCAAAGTGAGGCGGTGCTTCCCGCTTACCTGGTGGGTCTGGCGGTGGCGGGTGCATTCCAGGAGGCGCCGCGCATTCCGGAGCAGATCCGCGCCATTGCGATGACGCTGCTCACGCCGCTGTATTTCATCAAGGCAGGACTGTATGTGCTGCTGCCGGCAGTGTGGACCCAGCTGGGCCTGATTCTCATCTTCTTCCTCGTGAAAATGGCGACCAAGATCATCGGCGTGCGACCGTTGGCGAGCGCGTTCGGTTACCCGGCGCGTGAGGCGAACTATACGACACTGCTGATGGCCACAGGGCTCACGTTCGGCACCATCTCGTCCCTTTACGGCCTCTCGCACCACCTGATTTCACAGGCTCAGTACACCGTGTTGGTCACCGTCGTCATCCTGAGCGCGCTGATCCCAACTTTGGTGGCGCAACTCTGGTTCCAGCCGCGGATGGCGATGGCGAAATCCGCCAATTCCAGCGCGTAACGGGTAGGGTAGGCGGTGGAAACAAACTCAGGGCAATCGAGTAGGAGGGGGCGCCTAGCCCCCGTCCTCTCACACCACCGTACGTGCGGGTCCGCATACGGCGGTTCATGA
>JAIMAY010000021.1 GCA_023511725.1 Alicyclobacillus sp. | reverse complement strand
GCGCCTCGCCAGCGGTTCTGCGAATTGTGGATGGCTTCGGTGCGCTCATCGTCTCACCCCCGGTCATCCGCTTGTCCACGCGCCTCCCACGCCAGGGCGCGGTTGCATTTTCTTCTCTACCCCATCCTTATGCCGCGAGGGACAAGCGTAGACCGGGATGGGCCTGGCGACTCCGTGCTTGGTGCCTGGGATACACAAAAACGCGAGCCGGCAGGATACCCTGCCGGCTTGGCTTGGACCGCGTCGCATCGATTCGGCTGGATCTGTTGCCGCCAATCTGACTAGGACGCAAGGATGTAAATGGTGATGGTCCGCACGCCCCACCGCTCTGCGGCGGCCTCATTGGGCATACAGATGTCGATCCGATTCCCCACGATGGCCCTCCCGGTATCGTCGGCCCGCATCACGCCCAGGCCCGGGATGTAGACGCGGGAGCCAAGCGGTATGATGCGCGGATCCACCGCGATGATGCCGGGCCGGGCCGGATCGCCCGTGGCCGTCCGCCCGCCAGCCGCGTAGGCGGTCGCCACCACGGTTAGCCGGCGCGCCACCAACATGGTGGAGCCGTCACGCGCGGTGATGGTCATCGGCCGCGGCTTGGTGCCGTACAGCACGACCTGTGTCACCGGCTGCTTGACAACATGGCGCTCTTCCTTGCGGGCAATCACTTTACCCCCACGCCATACCTCGATGCTTCGAATCTGCAGCGACCCTTTCACACCGTACGTCAGCACGCGCTGCTGGCCTACATACAAGTTGGATGTTGGCCGACGTAGGGTCTGAAACGGTATATCCTGAGTGCGCGTCGAGGTCTTCACCTGAGCGCGAAGGATGGTGATGACGTCGCCCGTTCGCACGGGTTGCGATAACTCGCCGCGTACCGCATCGTACGGACCCAGCTTGATTTGGTTTTCTCGGAGCACATCGCCCCAGGTCTTGGCGAACGTATACACGTGCTGCGCGTTGGGCCCGTCCACCAGCGTGACCTCGGCAGGATGCTCGATCACGATGACCATCCCGCTCTCTACCGGCGTGTTCGGGTCCGGGTGAACCCTATCGTGTTCATCCCATCGAACACCCTCGGCCTCGAGGAAACTCCGCACATTCCCCCACGACCAGCCGCGCATCACACGGCGCTGTGCGCCGTCCTGCACGGTGACCGTTTTATAACCGGTGCGGAAACCGGCCAGGCCCGCGGCCAGGAGTACAGCCGCCGCAGCTGATGCATACAACGCCTTACCAGGTCTACGCACTCCACCACCTCGTTTCGTAGAGAAGGTAGGTGCGACCCAGTCCAAGCTCGTGACCAGTATAGCGGAAAGCGTCCCGGCCCGCAAATTCGACACCAGATCCCTTGGGTGCGAACCACCTCATGTACCGCCTATCCATTGAGGCGAAGACAGCGGCTGAACCGTCACCGTGAGCACCTGCGGCATTCCCGCCAAGGGCTGAGTCGCGTAGCTACCATCGTACTCAATGGTCAGGCGAGGTGTGGTGTCGCCGAAATCGTCGCTTACCCACTTGTACACAGGCCAACCCAAGGGCAGTCCAGCAATCGACGTTCCGTAGTCGTCCGTACCAACGATCTGCAAGTGCTGTTTGGCGCCAGGAATCGTTAGCAGGACGACATTCTTTCCTGCGATGCCGCCTTTGATATCGTAACATGCCTGTGTCCCATCAACATACACCGTGTCCCCGCTCATCAAAAATGCATGCATCACCAGAGGCTTTTGTGGTGCAGATACCTGCCCGCTCGTCAAAAACGTAAAGAAATCACCGACAGGGTCGGGATGCATGGACAGAAAAAGCGACCCTTCCGAGAATATGAGCAACCGCGGTGCCATGCCCTTGCCCGGATTGAACCACGACCAGATTCCTCCGTCCTGAAACGCGTCAACGGGTTCATAGTACGTGCGCTGACGGACGTAGATGGCTGCATTTGCTTCCAACGTTCCAGACACAACGAGATCACCGTTTACGAACAGAGGAGCATTCACCTTAAGGATAGAGCTCTCTGGAACGTTTAAATCTCCGTCAATATACGTCGACTTGCTTACGGTGGTTGTGGTGCCAGGGGCGACATCATATTCGCCGGTAGCGGTCGGTGCATAGTACCCTCCAACTGTATTCGGCAAGTTGTCCGACCAACCGGCTTGGTGCACTGCTACTTGCTTAGCTGCGGATAGCATGGTGGGATTCATCGTTTCGACAAGGGCAATCACATCCGTTGAAAAGGCAGGGGGCTGGGTCGACAGTTGTACCCCACCTGCGACCATCGACGGCAGCTGAGAGGTTCCTACCGTTGCAAGCCCGGAATAGGCTCCGGTATTGCCCATTTGCGTCGTGTATTTTCCAGAATGCGTGCCCGCGTCACTGAAATTGCTCCACTGGTATACGGAGTGGCCTACGTAAAGGGTTCCGCCACTGACGGTCGGACGCGCAGAAGGTTCGTCGAGTGCAGACTCAGCAACATTGATCACGCCCATGGTCGATTGGACAGTGTCCAACAGGCCGTCCCAAAGCAGCGTTGCCTTGAGGTAACTCGAACCCGGCCGCCCATCGTAATTCGCGTCGTAGTTCGTCACCCACGGCTGGGCATTCACATAGAGATTGGATTGGACCGCACCATTTCCCACAATCTTCACCGGTCCATCAATCGTCATGTTTCCGGTGCTGTAGAGCGCGTAGTTAAACGCTTCAGGTGTACTGGTAATCGCCGTCGTGCTCTGCATGGACTCTGTCACGGTTCCTCTGCGCGCTGTGGCAACGAAGGTGATCTGTTCTCCGACAGGCCCACCGCTACTATCCGAGCCCTGGATGTCGGTCCACTGGATGCTCACGGAGACTCCAGGATAACCGGTGTATGCGACACCCATGTCACTTTTCAGCCGGTTGAGGGCGGACTGCAGATCGGCCGTCGTCGTGAACGTCCGATTGCCCCCATCGCTTTGCCAGGTCTGGAGGAGGTGTTGATAGGCGGCCATCAACGCGCTCCTCGCATCCGCCATCGCCTGGGTCTGTGCAACCTCGGCCGCCGCTGCCCGCGTGGAGGAAATCGAGACGGTCATGAGACCGGCGAACATCACCGCAGCCACGAGGGTGAATAGCAAGACGCTGACGAGTGCAGCACCTTGCTCCCGTTTGGGCGTCATGAGTCACACGCCTCCCTGAATGACAAACGTGGCGTTCTTCTGTAACCGCCGTGAACTGTCCACAGTCGACGTGACAACGAGCCAACAGGTGACCACCCGACCGTTGATGCTAAACGTGGTACCGGTATACGACGCCTGCGCCGGGCGCAGCGTGACGGTCTGGCCGCTCGTTGTGTCCTTAATGACCAGCACCGACTGAGATCCCGATGATTGGACGCCAATCCAAATGGTGTCGCCGGAGATGTCATGACCGATGACGGCCTGGTTCGGAGGTGCCGAAGAGTCGTAGCTGACGTCCTGCAGATTTTGAAACTCCCGCTGCAGCGCTTCGTCGGCCATCTCCGCCGCCGCGTTGAGCGACTCGCTGACCGTCACCGCCTTCCAAGAGCGCCCCAGTTCCTGAAACATCGCTATCATAGGTACACACACTAACAAAGCTATCATGAGCGCCGCCAGCACCTCGACCAACGTGAGCCCGTCATCCGAATAGTTGCGCTTCATGGTCCCACCAACTGATTCAACGAAACGATTTGGCGGCTCGGTCCGCCGCGCACCGCAACCGAATTCCACGACACTGTGACGCTCATCAGCGTCAGGTTGGTCTGATTCCACTGGGGTGTGGTATTGACCTGAATCGTGTACGTGGTGTTGGTGCGACCATCTGTGGATGTCGTCACGACCTGCGATTGCGGAACGTTGGTCGCACCGGAACTGATGGCGTTGGCCATGGTTTCACGCGCCAATTCAATCGCCGTTTCCGTTTGCATGTTCCTACGCCACTGAACTTCCACCTGTCTCACGAAGCTCAACAGGGGAAGCATCACAGCCGCCAAGATCACCACCGCAGCGAGAACCTCTACCAGCGTGAGCCCCGCCGCCCGTGATGCGTGCTGTGTCGCCCGAGATGGCCATCGACCCATGACAACACCGCCCCCTCACGGGCCAAATGGAGCATCCCACTCGGTGCTCAGACTCCACGTGCGGTTTTGGACACTGACCTGCAGTGCTGCCGGATTCAAGAGCCGCGACCCGTACTCGAGGCCGTGCAAAAAGCCCTGCACGTCGGCTTCGGAGCTCGAGCTGGTCTGCATGGTCACATGTACACTGTGAGCCTCGTCATTCTCCGACAGCATCACCTGAACCAGGGTGGTGTGAGAGGTCGCCGCCACACTCGACAGAAAGTCCAACAACCCGGGTTCGTCCGGCGTCTTCGGCGCGGGGGCCCGCACCGGGCCTGTCGAAGCCGACGCGTGTGACGCGCGCGCCTTTGCAGCCGCCAGTTGTGCCTCGAGAGCCGACAGCTGCATCTGTTTCGCACGCACGTCGGCCGCCGCAGCGCGAGCTGCCGCGTAGTTCTCAACCGCCCAAATGACGGCGATTGCGCACACCACAAGCCCCGCACCGGTCCAAAGCCAGCGCCGTCCGGTTTCGCGCGCCATCAGGACACCCCCGCCTTCCACTGGATATGGATGGAAAATTGATACCCGGATTGCCCGCGCGCGGCGCTGTCCACCCATACCGACGTGCATTCCGGCAGCTTCCCGAGTGCGCGCTGGTACGCTGTCAGATGGGCCAGCGAATCCGCCTGGCCCGCCAGCGTGACCTGGCCGTTCGACCAAGCGATGGAGGACAAGGTGACACCCTCCGGCAGCACCTCATGCACATCCGTCACCAGATCCGCCACATCGGTCACCGCGGTCACCGGTTGCGAAGGCGTAGCCTGTACACGCGCAATCTCCAGGCGCAGGCTGCCAACCTGCGCATCCAGCGTTTGGCTCATCGCTCTCGCGGCAGCCGCGCTCTGGCGCTGCGTCCAACCCACGACCAGCGCGGCGGCAACCACGACAGCGAGGGCCAGCGCCCACACCCAAGCGCCGGATCGGACAGGCCGGTTCCAGTAACTCGTCGAAGGCAGCAGGTTGATCTCCATCATGATGTGCTAAGCCCCCGTAACGCCAGACCTGCAGCACTGTACCATGCCCGCTCCAGCTTCGAACCGGAGCGCAGCCCCGCCGGTTCCACCAGCCGCACGGGACGCTGAAGCCTCTGCGCCATCTGCTCCGCAAACGCCTCGGATCCGCGCACAGCGTGCAGCCACACCTGACCCAAGCTGTACTCACGCCCTGCCAGCGTGAAATTGAAAAAATTCACCACGCGCTCCGCCTCATACGCGAGATCATGGACGAGAAATTCCGCTCCCGCTTCCGTCAGCTGCACCCTCTCCGCATCCGCGATGGTACGCAAGAAATAGAGGGCTTCGCCCAGACAGACACTCGACGTGATGACCCCCTCATCGACCGACAGCCACAGCACCAGATCTTGCTGTGACGTCTCCGGCGCACTCAGCCTCCATAGAGGCAGCGGCGCCACCTCGGCAGCGATGGGCCGCAATCCGGCTGCATGGGCGATGCCGGCCAGTCCTTCCACCAGTGTGCGGTCCGTCACCACCAGGCAGGCCGTCTGCGAGTCTTCACGCTCCTGCTCGATTCCCAGCGGCTCCACAGGCACCACGTCGAGCGCCGGGTGTTCGAACGGCACATGCAGCGTGTTGCCAATCTCAAGCTCCATCGCCTGCTTCAACGCTTGCGCGGGCAAGCGCGGCACCGTCATATAGCGCACGAGCACGCGCTCTGGCGGCACGCCCAGCACCGTGCGCGCTCCGCGCAGGCGATGCTCCCGCACCACGCCGGTCAGCCAGGCGGTGACCTCGGCCCGCTGCACGCCGCGCTCCCAGTCTTCGACGGTCAGGGGACACGCCCCCACCCCCGTCACCCGCCAGTCTCCAGGTCTGCCCTCTACCGCCGCCCAGCGCAGGTGGCGGCCCGTCCATTCTAAGCCGACGGCGCGTTTTGCGTTGCCCAGCGGGCGCATCAGGTCACCTCCTAGACCCTCACATATGGAGCCAAACCGTCCATCACGGGCCGGACGGTGCGGTCATGCTGCTGTTCCAGGTGATGTTATGTCCGGGATCTGTCAAGTTGAACGAGTTTCCACTGACGGTATAATTGAAGGATTGGCCCCAGGCATCGTTCGGAACGGCCTGGATGTAATTTCCAACCAGGTCGTTGAGGCTCGACGGATAATTCCCGTTATTCTCCGCCGCGTACCGATTCAGCGCCTCCACCAAGACCGACATGCTCTGCTTGGTCGTGTTGATTCGTGAATTGTTGATGGAATTCAGCACCACCGGGACCGCTACGGCGACGATGATGCCCAGAATCACAATCACCGCGAGCAACTCAATCAGGGTCATGCCCTCGTCTGCGCTGCGCCCTTTGGCTCGGAGCCATCTTGCCACACGTTCCTTCATGTCGTCTCCTCCTTCAACGCTAACCACATCAGCGAATACAGCTTTTTTACCAGCGGTGGAGGCCGCCCATATGCTCCATCCACATATTCGTCTCACCCCAGCACTGTGCCGGAGCGGGCATCCCTCCCTTCACGTGAACGGCCTGCCTGCCAGCGCGAGGTTACGCCGCCGACGTCGATGCTCACTTCAACCGATGCTACCACTGCCCAGTGATTGATAGAGTGTGAACATCGGAAGAATGACGGACGCCACAATGGTACCGACGATACATGCCAGAAACAGCACCATGAGCGGCTCCAGCAGGCTCTTCAGTTGATCCGCCATCACATCCGTTTCCGCCTCGTAAAAGTCCGCCAACTTCGAGAGCATACCGTCGAGTTGGCCCGTGTCTTCCCCCACCCGGATCATGTGGCCGACCAGCGGCGGAAACACCCGATGGTCCGAGAACGGCTCGGCGAGCGACTGGCCCCCCGTCAAGCGTTCCGCGCACTCCTGGAGCACGCGACGGACCACCGCATTGTCGACCACGTCGGCCACCAGCCGAAGTGCTTGGAGAATCGGCACGCCGCTCGAGAACAGGGTGGCCAGGGTACGGCTCATCCGCGCAATGACCGATTTTTGCGTGAGAGACCCAAACACTGGCACCTTCATCCAGAGCCAATCCCGCAGATAGCGCCCGCGCGGTTGCCGCACCGCCCACTGGTAGCCTCCAATCAGGAGGACCAGCAGCGCCAGCCACGCATACCAGCCGTGGACCAGCGCGTTCGACACGCCTATGACGATGCGCGTCGGCAACGGCAGCTCCACATGGTAACCCTCGAATAACGTGACGAAGGTCGGTATTACTCGAACCAGCAGAAAGACGGTCACCGTGATGGCGATAATGCCAACCACCACAGGATAGGTCAGGGCAGATCTGACCTTCTGTCGCGTGTAATACTCGCGCTCGTGAAACTGGGCCAGTCGCTCCAGGATGTCCTCCAGATTGCCGGACACCTCGCCCGCCCTCAGCATGTTGATGAACACGGGCGGAAAGATCTTCGGGTGCTCTGCGGCGGCCTGGGACAGCTGCGCACCGGACTGCACTCGGCTCACCATCGTCGCCAGCGCGTTGCGAAGGGCCTTGCTCTCGGACTGCTTCGACAGGATCTGGAGGGCATCCGTGATCACCACGCCGGCTTTCAGCAGTGTCGCCAGTTGCCTCACCATCACGGCAAAGTCCCGCGGTTTCACCGGGTTCCCGATGTAGATCTCACGTGCCAGAACGCTGCCTTCCGACGGCTGCAACACACGCCGCCAGCGCTGTGTCTCCGCCAGTTCGATCACGTACACGCCCTGACCACGCAGCATCTCAATTGCGACGCGCCGATCCTCCGCGTCGATGGTGCCGCGGCGTGTACGCCCCTCGACTGTCATGCCGCGATACGCAAAGCGCAACGCTCATCACCCCGCTCCCACCGACATCGTCTGCTGCCACTGGCGAAGCACCGTCTCGGGAAGCTTCCGAGCCGCAACCAGTTCCCGCAGATGCCCCTCCATCGTCTGCATGCCGTGCATGCGGCCGGTCTGCATGGCGGATCGAATCTGATGGGTCTTTTCCGTGCGAATCAGATTGGCAATCGCCGGCGTGTTGACCAACACCTCGACCGCCGCAACCCTTCCGTTGCCATCGAGCGTTCGGTACAACCTTTGGGCAATCACACCCTGCAAGACCATCGACAGTTGCAGGCGCACCTGCCCCTGTTGGGATGGCGGAAACACGTCGATGATCCGGTCGATGGTCTGCACCGCATCGGTGGTGTGCAGCGTCGCCAAGACCAGGTGACCGGTCTCGGCGGCGGACAGCGCCGTGCTGACCGTCTCCAGGTCGCGCATCTCGCCCACAAGAATCACATCCGGGTCCTGCCGCAGAGCGGCCCGCAACGCGTTGGCGAAACTGCGGGAATCCAGGCCTATTTCACGCTGGTCGATGATGGACCGCTGATGGCGATGCAAGTACTCAATCGGATCCTCCAGCGTGATCACGTGTTTCCGCTGCGTGCGATTAATGTAATCGATGATGGCGGCCAACGTGGTCGACTTTCCCGAACCGGTCGGACCTGTGACCAGCACCAGGCCGTGTGGACGCTCCGCAAACGTCCGCACCACCTCGGGCAGCCCGAGCTCATCCAGCGACGGTACCCGGTTCGGAACCAGGCGTGCGGCAATACTGCAGCAACCCCGCTGCCGGTATACATTCACCCGATACCGGGACACGCCGGGGATGCTATAGGAGAAGTCGATCTCGCCCTGCTCGAGAAACGCCCGCCACTGCTCCTCCGTCATCAGGAACCGCGCCATCTGCTCCGTTTGGTTGGGGGTGAGCGGATCGCCAGACGGGACAAGGTCGCCGTGAATGCGCAGGATGGGCGCCGAGTTCACGCTGATGTGAACGTCCGAGGCACCGCGTTCATGCGCATGCGTCAGGATCTCAATGATCTGCATCATCTGCTCCGGTCCCCCTCACGCCTCGCGAATCGTGACACGCAGGACTTCATCCAGCGTCGTCATGCCTGCTGCGGCCTTCATCAAGCCGTCGTCCAGCATGGTCTTCATGCCAAGTTCAGCCAAGTGCGATCGATACTCGGAATCCGGCCGCTTATCGAGGACCATGCGCCGAATTTCATCGTCGAGACGGACAAGCTCGTGAATCGCCATACGTCCGCGATAACCGGTGCGGGCACAATAGGCGCAACCGCGGCCTTTCACGAGGTGCTCCGCAGAGAGTCCGCGACTCTCGAGCAGATACCGCTCCACAGCAGAGGGCTCATAGGCTTCGCTGCATTCGGGGCAAACCCGCCGAACCAACCGCTGCGCGACCACACCACGCACCGCCGACGCCACCAGGTAAGGCTCCACGCCCATGTCCGTGAGGCGCGTCAGTGAGCTCACGGCGTCGTTGGTGTGCAGCGTGCTCAACACAAAATGTCCTGTGAGCGCAGCCCGCACCGCAATCTCGGCGGTTTCGTAGTCGCGGATCTCACCGACCATGATGACATCCGGGTCCTGCCGAAGGATGGAGCGCAGCCCGCGAGCAAACGTGAGTCCCGTCACCTCGTTGACCTGAACCTGATTCACACCGGCGAGCTGGTACTCCACCGGGTCCTCGACCGTGATGATGTTTCTCTCCTCCGTGGCCATCGTGGACAGGGCCGCATACAGCGTGGATGTCTTTCCAGAACCCGTCGGCCCCGTGATCAGCACAATCCCGTGCGCCCCATGCAGCATTTCACGGAAGAGCGCAAGGTTCGCTTCGGTGAAACCAAGCCGCTCGATGTCCACCACCGCATTCTGGGGATCCAGGAGCCGCAAGACACACTTTTCTCCATGAACCGTGGGGAGCGTGGAGACGCGAATGTCCACCGTGCGGAATTCGGCCTGGTACTGCATCCGACCGTCCTGGGGCAGACGGCGTTCCGCGATGTTGAGATTGGCCATGATCTTGATGCGCGCCACAATCACGCCCAGCATCGACCTCGGCAAGCGCTGCTCCGTGCGCAGCAGACCATCCACGCGGAAGCGCACAAGCAATTCACTCGGCCCCGGATCGAAGTGAATATCACTCGCCCGCTGTTGCAGCGCCTGGAGGATGATCTGGTTGACGAGCCGGACCACCGGCGAGTCCTCGTCGGTCACCTGGCTCTCCAGCTCTTCCTCCTGTTCCACCTGCATCGACAGCTCTTCCACGGATTCCTGGATACCGTAGTAACGCTCGATGTAAATGCGCAGTTCCTCTTTGGAGGCAATGACCGGCTCAATCTGGAAGCCTGTGCTCATCTTGAGGTCGTCGATGGCGTAGAAGTCCAGGGGATCCGCCATGGCGACCATGAGCTTCGCCTTGTCCCGGCGCAGCGCCAGCACCAGGTAGCGGCGCGCGAGGTCCTCCGGGATGAGCCGGACGATGGATGGATCTATCTGATACTGAAAGAGGTTGACATGAGGAATGCCGAGCTGAAACTCCAAGACCTCAATGAGCTGCTGCTCAGTCACGTAACCCTTCTGTACCAGTACTTCACCCAGTCGCTGGCGGGTCTCGCGCTGCGTCTCCATCGCTTCTTGGAGTTGTTGCGCGGTGATCAATCCGGCATCCAGCAGAAAATCACCCAGACGCTTGCGGGCCATCGCTCATCCCCACCCCAGCGGCGCACCCGTCTGTTGTCTCTGTTCACCCGCACGTGCAACGACAACCACGGCTGTTCCAGTTTGCCAAGACCGCCACATTTACAGGCACGAATTCGACGTCATCCGTCAATCTCCTGCCACGACATACGCCGTCTGTGAACTGTTTCACGCTTGTAAGACGAAGCCCTCAGCCACCCCACGCAAGGCCGCTATACCATGCCGTGATCTGTGGCCCCCACAAGGCGGCCACCACCACACCCACCGCGATGTGAGGCACGAAGGCCATCGGCTCACGGGGCTCCAGCCACTTCGCCCAGCGCATCGATGCGCCCACCAGGACACCGCAGAGCGAGGCAAAAATGAGGGATTCGAGGCCGTAGACCGGGCCCAGGAAAGCCCCGATGGCCAGGTACAGCTTGACATCGCCGAGACCCATACGCCCGCCGGATACGCGATGAATCACCCACAGCAGCCCGGCGCAGAGTACAGCACCTTCCAGCTCGGATCCCAACTGCTGCCAGTGAGTCAGCCACGACAGGGTGGCGACGATGACCGCGCCCGGCAGGGACAGAACATCCGGCACCCGCATGTCCACCCAATCCGTGCCTGTAACGGCAACGAGCAGGGACCAGAACACCATCCATGCCACACGGGCCGGCCAATCCGGCACGACCAACACGGTAATGGCGAACAGCGCAGCGGTGACCAACTCCAGGATGGGGTAGCGGATGGCTACCGGCTGCCCGCAGCCACGGCAGCGGCCGCCCAGCCACAGCCATGACAGACAGGGGACGAGTTCCCATGCCCGCAGCATGCGGCCACAATGCGGGCAGTGCGATCTCGGCCTCACCACGGATTCGCCCCTCGGCACCCGATACGCCACAACGTTGAGGAATGAGCCGATGAGCGCACCCATCACAAAGGCCACGACCATCCAGTAGGACTGCCAGTCCGCTGCGGTCACATCGCCACCTCCCGAGTCCACGCGCAAACCCCGCGTCGAGATGGATTCGACGCGAACCGTGTCTTTCCCTGTTGGTCGGTGCGGCCTCGGCATGACAGATTCAGGTTTCTTTTCCTTGGCCAAGCATGGCTTGGCCACGCGTATGGTATACTGGGGACAGCGCCCACGCGGGCGCTGCGAAGAGGAGGAGGAACCATGCACTCCGCATGGCGCAGCTTGGTGTGGATCTTGGGTTTGGTGGTGGGACTGCTGATCCTGTCCCTGTTCATTGGCTTTTTGATCAAACTGTTTGTCGCAGCCGCACTGCTGGCCCTGGCATACTACTGGTACCAGCGCGCACTCGATATGCGGCGCAGGCGACACTGGCGGTAGGATTACGCAACGAAGTCCAACGAGCGTGATGACTGAGCGGGCCGGGGCGTTGCCCCGGCCCGTGTTCGCATCTTACCGCCCCTGTGCCATGGCGGTTCGTTCCTGGTCGCCGAGGGCATCGGCCAAGCGATAGGCCACCTGATAGATGTCGCCGGCGCCCATGGTGAGGACGAGATCGCCCGGCCGCACGTGGTCCAGCAGATAGGCGAACACCTCATCCTTGGTCCGCAGGAATCGGACGTTCGGGTTGCTTCTCGAGCGCACAGCCTCCGCCAAGCGCTCGGCGCTGACGTTGTCAATCCGTCGCTCCCCCGCGGGCGAGTAGATGTCGGCGATAATCACCTCATCGGCATCCCGAAAGGCTTCCGCGAATTGGTCAAACAGGAAATATGTCCGGGTGTAGCGCTGCGGTTGGAAGACGGCGATGATCCGCCGACCTGTCGACCTCGCCGCGGCCAATGTCGCCGCTATCTCCGTGGGATGATGGGCGTAATCATCAATCACGAGGACACCATTGCGCTCAGCGACCACCTGAAACCGCCGCTTGGCACCGTGGAAAGTGGCCAAAGCTCGCGCGACGTCCGGGAAGTCCATACCCACATGGCGAGCTACAGCAATCGCGGCCAGGGCATTCAGGATGTTATGGCGCCCAGGCAGAGCAAGCTCCAGCGTGCCGAGCGGTCGGCCGTCATCCAACACCACGCAGCGGCTGCCCCTGTCCAGCAATTCCACGGCCTCCGCGCGGTAGCGCGCCGCTTCTGACCAACCGTACCATGCCACCGGACAGCGCGCGCGCGCCGCCAAACTGCGTAGCACAGGGTCATCCGCGCACGCCACCAAGAGCCCCTCGGGCTGCACCTGCTCGATGAACTGGCCGTAGGCGCGCTTGAGGTTCTCAAACTCGCCGCCGTAGTGCTCCAGGTGGTCCGGTTCAATATTGGTGACCACAGCGATGCGCGGCCGGTAGTGCAGAAACGACCCGTCGCTCTCATCGGCCTCCGCCACCAAGTACGGTCCGTGACCCGCCTTCGCGTTATCGCCCAGGTCCTTCACCACACCGCCAATCACGAACGTCGGATCCAGCCCGAGCCGGTCAAACACATATGCAATCATGGAACTCGTCGTCGTCTTGCCGTGCGCACCAGTCACCGCGACGCCGATGCGCTCATCCATCAGGCGCGCCAACATCTCCGAGCGGTGGAGCACCGGCACCCCATGCTCCCGGGCGGCCGCCAGTTCCACATTATCCTTCGGCAGCGCGGTGCTGTACACGACCAGATCTGCACCTTCCACCTGCTCGCGTCGGTGCCCCAGGTACACCCTCGCGCCGCGCCGCTCCAGTGCCTGGGTCAACTCCTGTGTGGCCACGTCGGATCCGGTCACCTCATAGCCGAGATCCAGCATCACCCTCGCGATGGCGCTCATCCCATAACCGCCGATGCCGACGAAGTGAACATGCCGTACATTCTCCACACCTACCACCGCCCCGCTGACATTCTACCCATTGTGATCCATAGCCTGTCTCGCCTCTTCCACGGTATACAACGAACCCCACACGGCCGTCGGCGCGTCGTGCTCCGTCGCCCATGCCACCGCGTCCGCAACGGTCTGGTGGACAGTCACATGCAGTCCGGGCGCGCGTACGCGAATAAGGTTCGCAAGCGCCCGTGGGTTTATGGCGCGCGGCGTGTCGGGGGCCGCCACGCCCACTCGGCTCGCCAACGGCAGGACCGCGTCCAGCATCGGAATCACGTCTTTGTCGGAGAGGATGCCGAGGACCATCGTCCACTGTTCAATGCCTCGGGCTCTGCCGAATTCGCGGAGCGCCGCCGCAAAAGCTCGCGCACCGTCCGGATTGTGGGCCCCGTCCAGGACCACCCAGCGGCCGCGTTGCCTACGCACCTCGAACCGGCCAGGCCATACACACTTCGCGACGCCACGTCGAATCTCCTCGGCCTCCGGCCGGCGGCACACGCCCCGCTGCGCCGCCGCCTCGACCATGGCGATGGCTATCGCGGCATTCAGGCACTGGTGCGCACCGAACAGAGGGATGTGAAGACCGTGGACATCACCAACAAGCCCCCGGTAGGTCATCCGCTGCGGCAACAGACCTTCGCTCTCACGCACTGCCGCAAAGTGACTGCCCAACCGGAAAAGCGGTGCCCGCTGGGCTCTTGCCACCTCAGCTATGACACTGTACGCAGTATCGTCGGCACCGGTGATGACTGGAATTCCCGGCTTGATGATGCCCGCCTTGTCGTAGGCGATGTGCGCCAACGTGGGCCCCAGGATCTCCACATGGTCCCAGCCCACGTTGGTGATGGCGCACACCGCCGGCATCACCACGTTCGTTGAATCGTAGCGACCGCCGAGCCCCGTCTCCCACACGACGAAGTCCGGTCGCTGTTCCTGGAAGTATAGCAGCGCCATCGCCGTCAGCGCCTCGAATTCGGTCGGCGACTCCAAACCTGCCTCGACCATGCCCAGCGCCGCTTCCCGGACCCGTTCCGCCAGCCGAATGAATGTCGGTTCGTCGATCCGCTCGCCGGCCACGGAGAACCGCCCTCGGTATCCGTCAAACGCCGGCGACACGAAGGTGCCCACGCGCCCCTGCTCACCCAGCAGTGCCGTGAGAAACGCGCACACCGAGCCTTTGCCGTTGGTGCCCGCCACGTGAAAGAACGCCAGGCCGCGGTGCGGTTGCCCAAGAAGTTCCAGAAGCTTGCTGATCCGCTCCAGGCCCGGCCGCATCCCGAAGCGCTGCAAGGACCGCAGCCAGGCACGCGCGTCACACTCGGACATCGTCGCCGACATGCGCATCATGCCTCCAGTGCCCGGATCCGTTCCTGCACGGCCGCCAACCGCTGCTCGTAGTCCGTGAGTTTGGCGCGCTCGGCCTCGACGATGTGTGCGGGCGCCTTGCTCACGAACTGCTCGTTCGCCAGCTTCTTCTGGCAACGCTCGACCTCCTGTACGAGACGCTGCTCTTCCTTGCGCAGGCGCTCCACCTCCGCCGCCAGGTCCACAAGGTCCGCGAGCGGCACATCGAGCGTGGCGCCGCTCACCACTGCCGACACCGCTTTGGCTGGGGCCTCACCGCCCAGCTTGAGATCTATCCGCTCTGCGCCAATCAATCGCCGGATGTAATCCTGCGTCTCGCGGAACAGCGCAAGTGAAGTCTCATCGTCGCAGCGCAGTGTGCAGGTGATGGCCTTGCCCGGTGCCACGCCGTATTCCGCGCGGATGTTGCGCACCCGCTGTACCGCCTCCATGACGACGCGCATCCGCGTCACGGCAGCCTCCCCGTTTGCGGGATAGGTCGGCTTCGGCCACGCTTGGACAGCCAGAACCTCCCGAGCCACCGGCAGGTACTGCCACAGGCGCTCCGTCACAAACGGAATGAACGGATGCAAGAGCCTCAGCAGACCGTCGAGCACGGTGAGCAACACCGTCCTGGCGCGGATCTTCGCCTGATCGTCTCCATGGTAGAGCGGGTGTTTCGCAAACTCAATGTACCAATCGCAGAATTCGTCCCACGCGAAATCGTACAGTGCGCGCCCCGCCTCGCCGAAGTCGTAACGCTCCAGGTGTTCCGTGACGCGCGCAACCGTCTCGGCGAAACGCTGGAGGATCCATTGATCCGCGAGATCGAGCGGGAGTGTCTCCAGCGGCTGCGGCTCAAAGCCCTCCGGCAGGTTCATCAGCACGAATCGCGACGCGTTCCAGATCTTGTTGATGAAGTGACGAGCGTGCTCCACCCGCTCCCACTGGAACCGCTGGTCCCCGCCTGGTGTGGTCCCGGTCGCCAGCGTGAAGCGAAGCGCGTCCGCTCCGTATTTGTCGATCACGTCCAGCGGATCGACACCATTCCCCAGGCTCTTCGACATTTTGCGCCCGTCCGCCGCGCGCACGAGGCCGTGCAGCACCACGTCGCGGAACGGCACCTCGCCAGTGAACTCCAGCGCCATGAAGACCATGCGCGCCACCCAGAAGAACAGGATGTCGTATCCGGTCACCAGCGTGTTGGTGGGATAGTAGCGGGCCAGATCCGGGGTTTGCTCCGGCCATCCCATCGTCGAGAACGGCCACAGCGCCGACGAGAACCAGGTGTCGAGCACATCCTCCTCCTGATGGATGCGGTCGCTGCCGCAGTGCGCGCAGCGGTCCGGGTCCGTCCGCGCCACGGTGATCTCACCGCATGCGTCACAGTACCAGGCCGGGATGCGATGGCCCCACCACAGCTGTCTGGAGATGCACCAGTCCTTGACATTCTCCAGCCAGTGCTCGAACACCTTGGTGAACCGTTCCGGCACAAACCGCAGCCGCCCGTCGCGAGCCGCCGCCAGTGCCGGCTCGGCCAGCGGCTGCATGCGCACAAACCACTGCAGCGACAACAGCGGCTCGACCACGGTATCGCAACGGCTGCAGTGCCCCACGGCGTGCGTGATCTCCTCGCGCTGGACGAGGTAACCCTGCCGCTCCAGGTCCTCGACCACGCGATGGCGCGCCTCCTCCCGCGTCAGCCCCTGGTACGCGCCGGCGAGCGCCGTCATCCGGCCCTCGCTGTCGATGCACTGCGGCATGTCCAGCTGGTGGCGCATGCCCACTTCGAAATCGTTCGGGTCATGCGCCGGTGTGATCTTCACACAGCCGGTACCGAACTCCGGATCCACATACTCATCGGCGATGACAGGAATCTCCCGATCCGTTAGCGGCAAGCGCACCGTCTTGCCCACGAGCGCCTGATAGCGCGCATCCGCGGGGTGGACCGCCACCGCCACATCGCCGAACATGGTCTCAGGCCGCGTTGTGGCCACCACCACATCGCCCTGGCCGTCGGTGCGCGGATAGCGCACGCGGTACAGGGTTCCCGCCACCTCGCGATGCTCCACCTCAATGTCTGACAGCGCCGTTTCGCAGCGAGGGCACCAGTTGATGATGCGATTCCCACGGTAGATGAGACCCTTCTCGTAAAGGCGCACGAACACCTCGCGCACCGTCCGCGACAGCCCCTCGTCCATGGTGAACCGCTCGCGCGACCAGTCGCACGACGCGCCCAGACGCCGGATCTGGTCCGTGATCACGCCGCCGTAGCGCTGCTTCCACGCCCACACCCGTTCGACGAACTTCTCGCGCCCGAGTTGGTGCCGCGTGATCCCCTCCTCTTCGCGCAGCGTCTTCTCCACACGCGTCTGGGTGGCGATCCCGGCATGGTCCGTACCAGGCAGCCACAGCACGTCATACCCGCTCATCCGCTTGAAACGGATGATGATGTCCTGCAGCGTGTTGTTCCATGCGTGGCCGAGATGCAGCGACCCAGTCACATTCGGCGGCGGCAACACGATGGAAAAAGGCGGCTTGGAAGTATCGCGGCCCGCGCGGAAATAGCCACCGCTTTGCCACAGGGCGTACACGTCCTGCTCTATCTGCTCCGGATGGTATGCGCTGGGCATCTGGCGTGCTGTGGTTGTTTCGGTCATACACACCTCTCCTTGTCCTGTCCTTTGTGCGCTTCGCCCACCGCGGCTGAAACACAGGAACCCCCGTCCATCAGGACGGGGGTTCCGCGGTACCACCTGACTTTCCGCAACCGCGTGCGAGCGGCTGCAGACGCTCTCGTACCGATAACGGGGCACTATCCGATCCACTCCCGGGCGACGTTCGGATGGGCCTTCCGGGGGCGCTTCCAGCCATGGCGCCACCTCTCTGGGCGGAGGCGCATCATCCTACTCCTCCCGTTCATCGCGCGTTCGTATCCGCGATATGGGCAGGTCCTCCGCCCGCCTTCCGGCGCGGAAGCCCGTGCATCTGCCGTACATATTATCCATCGCACAAGCGCCCTGTCAAGGCGCCCGCCCGGACGTCAGCGGCGGCGCTTTTTCTTTTTCTTCCGGTGGTGGCGTACACGCGGCCTCTCCGGTGCAGCTTCCGCACGCCGGCGAGCCTCCACCTCTTGGCGTTTGCGCTCCGACCACGCGAGAAAACGTAGGTAGAGATAGCTCCAGATGACGGCTATCGCCAACGATAGGGCATTGTAGCCGACATAGTCCTTCCAGGTGAAGCCTTTCTCCGTCGGCGTATGTTCCACGAACAGCTGCAGCAGGATGTCGATCACGAACAGCACCACAACGCTGACCAGCGTATTCGCCAGCGTACGCTCCTTCGCGCGAACCGCCACCAAATACACCAGGATCAACAGACCGAGCAGCGTGTTCCCATAGATGGACCAGTGCAGCCCATACCACAACACCAGTTCGAGCACCGCAATACCGGCCACAGACAGTAGGCCGTAACGCCAATACCAACCGTTCCACACACCGGGTTCCCGAGTCTCCTGCGACAAACGCCCGTCTCCTCCTGTCGATTGCAGATCTGTGTCCCATGTTATCAGACGCGAAGCGTTGCCGCCAAGCCACACCTCGGCGCATATAGATAAGACGAGGCATCCGCGGCGGGTGCCCGAAGGGGGACAAAACATGGGCCTGTTCGTCGCGCTGGCGCGATTCGTGAAACTGCTCCTGCTGATTGCCATCCTGCTGCTTTTCTTGAGAGCGCTGTTCTGGCCGACGGTGCTGGATCTCCTTGTCCTATTTCTGCTGTTCATCGTCTTCGCAGCCCTGTTCGTGGGTAGTCCGTAGCGAGTATGACCATCGAGGATCCGAGTGGAGCGATAAAGAAAGGACACACCCGCACCGGGTGTGTCCCCGCATCGACCTGAACCGTACGCGCGACGGCGTGCTGGGCCCCTGTTTGAGCGTCAGGTCCGAGTCAGCACACGCGTCTCCGGCACCAGCAGCGTTTGTCCGGGACGCAGCACATCGGACGTCAGCCTGTTGACCCGAAGCAACTCCGTCTTGCTGCAACCCACTCGCTCAGCCACCGTCTCGAGCGTTTCCTCCTCCATCACAACCACGAACCGCAGCGTGTACGCGGCTTCTGGAGCGTGGAAGTCCACGAACGACCACAACCGTTCCGCCGGCCTTCGCACATCCTGCGGTTCTCCATCCGCCGCCGTGGCATCGGTCCGTGCCGCGACCCCATCCTCGGATGCGGCCTGCACCCGAACCTCGGGCACGAAGCCCGCCGTCGCATGAAAGCCGCTCTCCGTGAAGGTGCGGGACGCCACGAAGGCACCGTCCCCAGGCCCCGGCGCAGACCCGGATGCGGCGTCAGTTTGGTAGCTGAATTCGAACTCGGCCACGCTGCCGCTGGCGGGTGCAGATGCTTCCGGATCGGCAGGGGCATCCTCCACCACGGCTGTACCCTCCATGCGCGCACCATCTGCCTCCCCGGACGCCTCGCCCGTACCCCCTGTGGCCTGCGCCTCGGCGGACCCCTGCGCTGAGGCGGCCTCCGCCGCGTCCTGTCGCGCATCGACGGCATCCTGCTCGCCGTTCGCGCCTGCCCCCGATGCCGGCGCCGTTGGATCGGCAACCGCGTTCTGCCCGTCCAACAGTCGGTCGAGCGTCTCCAGGGAGGTGTCCTGGCCGTGGCCGGATCGGGCCTCACTGAGCCGTTCCACCGCCTCCCGAAGGTTGGCTCCCGCATCCGGCGGCGATTCCGCGCCCGCTCCGCGCGTGAGGACCAGGTCCTCCGCCGCTGGTGCCGATGCTGATTCGCCGGGCGCGGAGTCCTCGAACCAGAGGTCCCCTGCCTGCTGCGCGCCGCACTCGAAGTGATAGCCGTCCGCACCGTTCAAACCGGTCACCTGGAGGACTGCTTTCACATGGAGCCAACCGTCGCCGCTGGCCGCCAGCTGCCAGGACGGCAGGCGGCTGGCGACATTCAACACACCGCGCGACTGCGCCCTCGCCGGCACCCGCAGCACAAACGGAAGGCGGCAGTGGAAGTGTTCCACATCGCCGTCCGCGGCGCCGGGATGCCGAAGGTAGCCTGCGAACAGCACGCCGCCTTCCATGACGTAGGCGTCGCCCACGCGGTCAAACGACGTCACCTCGGTGGCGACGGTCGCGTCCTCAATCGTATCGCCTTCCCGCACGGCCTCCACGTGGATCTCTTGATCCAGCGTCATTTGAATGACGTGCCGATGGTCGTCGATCACGGAGCCCCCCTCCCCGGGCCCGGCCTTGCCGAGCCGTGTGATCCACCACCACTTTATGTCCGGGCTCCGTGCATTATGTCGGGCGGGGCGAGGCGTCAGGCCGTCAGCGCCGCGAACGCCCCGCGGATAGCCTCGCACGTTTCGTCCAGTTCGCGCTGCCCATGGACGGCGGACAAAAAGCCCGATTCCAACTGCGACGGTGCGAGCGCCACGCCGCGCGCCAGCATCTCATGGAAAAAGCGCGCGTACATCGTGGTATCGCACGCCTTGGCTGACGCATAATCGACGACCGGACCATCGTGGAAGAACAGGCCGAACATACCGCCGATAGCGTGTCCGTAGACGGGGATACCAGCTCGCTGACCGCATTCCTCGAACGTCGCCACCAGCGCATGGCCGTACTGCTCGAGCCGCTCATAGAGACCGTCCTCCGCCGCCTGGCGCAGCATCTCCAGCGACGTCACACCGGCCGCCATCGCAAGAGGGTTGCCGGACAGTGTACCCGCTTGATACATCGGCCCTTCGGGGGCCACCATCGCCATGATCTCGCGCCGGCCACCGTACGCACCGACAGGAAGCCCCGCGCCAATGACCTTGCCGAGGGTGGTGAGGTCCGGATCAATGTCGAACCTTGCCTGCGCACCGCCCAGCGCGACGCGGAAGCCCGTCATCACCTCATCAAAGATGAGCAGGGCACCGTGCTGCCGGGTCACCTCGCGCAGCGTCTCGAGAAACCCTGGCTTGGGAAGGATGCAACCCATGTTACCCGCGACCGGCTCCACAATCACGGCCGCAATCTCCTCGCCCCTTTGCTCGAACAGCCGGCGGACGGCCTCAGCGTCGTTGTAGGGAACGGTGAGCGTGAATTGCGCCGTGGCCGCGGGCACGCCAGGGCTGTCCGGCAGCCCCAGCGTCGCCACGCCGGATCCTGCCTTGACCAGCAGGCTGTCCGCATGCCCGTGGTAGCTTCCTTCGAATTTGACGATGCAGGGTCGGCCCGTGTACGCACGCGCCAAGCGCAGGGCACTCATCGTCGCCTCCGTGCCGCTGTTGACCATCCGCACCTTCTCCACCGAGGGCACGATGGCCGTGACCAACTCCGCCATGCGCGTCTCGAGTTCGGTCGGCACGCCAAAGCTGGTGCCGCGCGCGGCCGCCTCACACACCGCTTCCACGATGGCCGGGTGCGCATGGCCCCAAATCAGCGGACCCCACGAGAGCAGGTAATCAATGTACCGATTGCCGTCGATGTCGTACAGGTGCGGGCCCTGGCCGTGATGGGCAAAGAAAGGCGTACCCCCCACCGCCCGAAACGCGCGCACCGGGCTGTTGACGCCGCCCACGAGGACCTTCTGGGCGGCTGCAAACGCAGCTGCCGACTTCTCCAAATTCATCGCCCTGCCTCCTCCCGGCGCCAGCGCGCCGCGTCCTTGGCGTGATACGTGAGGATGAAGTCGGCGCCGGCGCGGCGGAAGGCTGTCAGGATCTCGTCGACGACAGCGCGCTCGTCAATCCACCCGCGTTCCGCCGCCGCCTTCACCATGGCGTATTCGGCGCTGACGTTGTACGTCGCGATGGGCGTCGGAAACGCCTCCCGCAGCGCGCGCGTGACATCCAGATAGGCGAGACCCGGTTTCACCATGAGGACGTCGGCCCCTTCCTCCAGATCGGAAGTCGCTTCGCGCAGCGCTTCGCGCACATTGGCCGGATCCATCTGGTAGGTGCGCCGGTCACCGAACGCCGGTGCCGAATGGGCAGCCTCGCGGAAGGGGCCATAGAACGCGGAAGCGTACTTCACAGCATAGGAGAGAATGGCGACGTCGGTGTAGCCATGCGCGTCCAAGGTGCGGCGGATGGCCTGAACGCGCCCGTCCATCATATCCGACGGCGCGACCATGTCGGCCCCGGCCGCCGCGTGGGAGAGCGCCGTCTGCGCGATGTACTCGAGGCTCTCGTCGTTGACGATCTTGCCGTCCCGCACCACGCCGCAGTGCCCGGAGGGATTGTACTGGCAGAGACAGACGTCCGTCATCACCACCAGGTCCGGGTTTTCCTGTTTGGCGGCTCGGACGGCCTGCTGCACAATCCCGTCCTCCGCATACGCGCTGCTGCTCCGCTCGTCCTTGTGTGCCGGGATGCCAAACAGGATGATGGCCGGCACGCCCAGCTCGGACAGCTCGTTCACCTCCCGGCGAAAGCTGTCCAATCCGTGGTGATAGGCGTTCGGCATGGAGGCAATTTCCTCCCTACCCTCCAGTCCCTCCTGCACAAACAGCGGGTAGACCAGGTGCTGCACGTCCCAGTCGTGCTCGCGAACCAGATTGCGAATGGCTGCAGATTGCCGCAACCGTCGATGGCGTCGAAAATCCAACGTGATCGCCTCCATTTGCTATCGCTGCGCTTGCGTCTTCAGAACGCCGGCCATCGCTTCCAGCAGCGCCTCCTCTGTCGGAGCCGCCGCCACGCAGGCCACGGGCCAGCCCTGCGCCTCACAGGCGCGCGCGGTGGTGGCACCGATACATGCGTGCCGAGCCTGCATCTCACGCGGCCCCAAGGGTTTGCACTGAGCAGCGCAGGCGTGGACGGCGGACGGACTGAACCAGGTGAAAAACACGGCGGGAGACGCGAACCATGCGCTCCACCGTGCCCCGTCGAGCTGCACTGGACGCGTCTCATAGCAGACATCCCGCACAACTTCATGGCCGGCGGCCGACAATATGGCGGGTACCGTGTCGAGTGCCTGATCCCCGCATGGAAACCACCATCGACGAGGAGGTAGTGACGCCAGCATCCTGGCGAGCGCTTCGCCGGAGCCCGTCTCCTCCGTGCCAGGCCAGACGGCCCAACCGGCCGCGCGCACCACGCGGGCTGTCGCTCGGCCCACAGGCGCGCAGGGCGGAATATCGCTGGCGGACAGCCCCAGCACCGCGATGGCCGCGCGGAGGGCGCGGGCCGCGTTCGCCGACGTCAGCACGATGCCGGCAAACGTCCGTATCTCGGGCAGGCGCGACTGAAGCCGCTCCGGCATGAGCACCACGTCGATGACCGGTTCCACCTGCACAGTTGCCCCGCGCGCCGTCAGTAGCGCAGCCAATCCATCCGCCTGGGCGCGCGGCCGCGTCACGATAACCGTGATCCCTGACCACACGTCCGCCATCGCACCGCACCCCTCATTCACGGCTCGCACGCCACCGCGAGCAGCCGCTCGGCTCCCTGTGCCCGCAGCGCCTGCGCGGCGTCCGCGCCAACGACCTCCGGGTCTGTGCCGGATGTCTCCGCGCGCAGGATCACCTCACCATCCCGCGACGCGACGAGCGCGCGCATCCGCACCGCGTTGCCCTGTACCTCCGCGAGCGCACCCATCGGCACCTGGCAGCCGCCACCCAGGGCCGCCAAGAACGCCCGCTCGGCCAGCGCACAGCGATGGGCGTCTGGATCCGAGATGCCCTTCAGCGCCTCCCGCAACACCGCATCATCCTCCCGGCACTCCAGCCCCAGCAGCCCTTGGCCGGGCGCAGGCAGACAGATTTCCGGAGGGAGATACGCCGTGATCCGGTCCGCCCAGCCCATCCTGTGCAAGCCCGCGGCCGCCAGCACGATGGCGTCGAGGTTGTCCTCCGCCAGCTTTCGCAGCCGCGTGTCGATGTTGCCGCGCAGCGGCTGAATCACCAGGTCCGGGCGGCACGCGCGCAGCTGGGCGCCGCGGCGGAGGCTCGACGTGCCAATCACGGCCCCCTTCGGTAGCTCGTCCAACGTGCGGGCGCCGCGCGCAATGAGCGCGTCACGCGGATCCTCGCGCGCGGGTATGCCGGCAAGGACCAAGCCGGGACCGAGATCGGCCGGCATATCCTTAAGGCTGTGCACCGCGAGATCCGCCTGCCCTGCTTGCAGCATCTGCTCGATCTCGCTCACGAACAGCCCCTTCCCGCCGATCTCGCTCAGCGGCGCCTGAAGCCAGCGGTCCCCCTTCGTGACCACGGGTACGATTTCGAAGGTCCAATCGGGACACGCCTCGCGCAGCTTGGCGATGACCCACTCCGTCTGCCTCATGGCGAGCGCGCTTCTGCGCGACGCCACACGCACATGCCGCATGCGTACGCCTCCTCACACTGCCCGGTGAAACCCGGACAGACTGCTGATGGCCACAAAGTTAACAATGACACCACCGAAGCACAGCACGTTCACCCAGGCAAGGTTGCGACCGCCCCAGCCACTCCGCATCCGGAGCAGGACATAGACGCCGTACGCCAGCCAGATCAACATGGTGACGATGGGTTTGGGGTCCCACCACAGCCACCGTCCGAAGCGCATGTGGCCCCACAGCATGCCCGATACGATGGCCGCCAGCAGCAGAGGCACGCCCACGGCGGCGCAGCGAAAAGCCAGCGTGTCCAGCCGCTCCAGCGACGGCAAGCGAAAGTACCAACTGCCCCAGCGGCCGGCCCGCAACATCGCATCGTGCACCAGGTACAGGAAGGAAAACACAAACCCAAAGGCAAACGCCACGTAGCTGCCCACGGCCAGCATCACGTGCAGAAACAAAAGATCTCCGCCGTGCCCCACACCGTCCACGGCGGCGGACGCCGAGAAGTTGGAGAACACCACCCAGGCGAAGCCCACCACGTTGATGAAGAACAGGGTCAGGTCCGTCGGGAACCAGGCGTTGACGGACAGCGCCGCAGCGACGACCAGCCACGCGGCCAGGCGCAGAGCATCCGCGGGGCTGTAAACCGGCAGGTTGTCCAGTTCCTCAAAACGCACCCACAACAGGCCCGTCTGCGCCACCAGGACCACGAACAACAGCACAAGCGCCGCCCTGTGCAGAGGACGGCGCGGTTGCAGCGCATCGATGAAGAGCAAGGCCAGCGTGGCGGCGTAGAACAGCGTGGACGCATCCGCAAGCCAGCGCGAGGCAACCGCCAGCACGATGATCACCCGCCTGCGAATCCGAGTTCCGGCTCCGATCTCGATGCCACCCGCTGGCGTTCCGGCGGAGCCGTGGGCGCCTCCTGGCGGAGCCACGCTTCCCACGTCCCGAGGCCGGCGACTGTGGAAGCAGCGGTGAGTCCCTGCTCGAGCGTATCCTCCGGGAGCCCGAACAACCGCACGAAGGTGGTCAAATCCACCGCGTCCGTGGATGCGTGCTCCTTCAGATACTGAACGGGATCGCGTAGCAATTGATTGACGATACTCATCGTATGCTTGGCCAACAGCTCCCGCTCCCGTTGCGACAGCCCAGGCAACTTCCGTTCCAAGCTGGCCATGACACTCTGCTGAATCTGGATACCCTTGTGACGCAGTGCAGCAATCAACGGCACCACCCGTTGTTCCGCAAGCCACCGCGCGAAGGTCTGCACGGCTTCGTGGATAAAGCGCTCAACCGTTCGCGCTGCCCGCTCACGTTCCGCCAAATTGGCCTGCACCACGTCCTGCAGGTCATCGATGTCAAAGAGATAGATGCCGGGGAGATTCCTTGCCGCTGGAGCCACATCGCGCGGCACCGCAATGTCGATCACGAGCTGTGGCCGGCCGGCACGCGCCTCGTGCGCCGCACGCAGGCGATCCGCGGTCAGGACAACGCCGGGTGCGCCTGTCGCGCTGATCACGATGTCCGCCCGTTCGAGCACCTCATTCAGCGCATCCCACGCCACCGCACGGCCGCCCAGTTCCTGCGCCAACGCCTCCGCCCGCGCCCATGTGCGATTGACCACCCACAGCTCACGCACGCCCTGAGCCACCAGGTGCTGTGCCGCGAGGCGACCCGTTTCGCCGGCGCCAATCACCAGCACCGGGTGCCGCTCAAGCCCATCAAACACCTTCTTGGCCAACTGCACAGCCGCGTAACTCACCGACACCGCGTGCTGCCCGATATCCGTCTCGGTGTGCGCGCGCTTGGCCGTTTCCACCGCGAGATGAAAAACTCGGTTGAGCAGCGTCCCTGCAGTGCCTCTTTCCTGTGCCGTCAACCACGCGTCGCGCACCTGGCCCAGGATCTGCGTTTCCCCCATCACCATCGAATCCAAGCCGCAGGCCACGCGGAACAGATGCTCCACAGCCCGCGGCCCCTCATACGTATATAGCGACACCCGTACCTGCTCCACGCCCATGCCCGAACGGCGCGCAAACCACCGCACCAAATAGTCGGCCGCAGCGCGCGGAGACGCTGCGACCGAGTACACCTCAGTGCGGTTGCAGGTCGAGACGATCACGCACTCCAGCAGGGTTCTCGTCTTCCCAAACTCATCCAAAGCGGCAGCAAGCTGTGGCGCATCAACGCTCACCTGCTCCCGCAGTTCGACGGATGCGGTCCGGTGATTCAAGCCAACGACCACGATGTCCAATCTCCACACCTCCCCGCTCCGTCGGATGTCCAAGGTTCATTATACCACCGCAGTGCGCAGGACCGGAGACACAGACCTTGACAATTTCGTCACGGTCACGCCTCGCGCCACAGGGTTTCGATGTCCGCCTCCACCAGCTGCCAGAGCGCATCCATACCTTCCCTTTTCTCCCCCGATGTAGGGATCACCGGCCAGGGGGTTTGGAGGATCTTGCGGATGCGCTCCACCTGTGCCTGCACCTTCGTCCTTCCCAACTTGTCTGCTTTCGTGGCCACCACGCACACCACCTTGCCCAACGCGAGCAGCCATGCGTGCACACGCTGATCCTCCTCGGTGGGGTCGTGCCGGACGTCAATGAGATGAAACACGCGCAGAAGTGGTTCGCGCTCCTGCACGTAGGTCTCAATCATGCGGCGAAACTGCCGGCGCTGCGTTTCGCTGACCGCCGCGTAGCCGTATCCCGGCAGATCCACGAAGCGGAGCGCGTCGTTCACGCGAAAGAAATTGATCTCCCGCGTTTTGCCCGGCCGCCCCGACACGTGCGCCACTGACTTCCGTCCCAGCAGCGCGTTGAGCAGGGTGGATTTTCCAACATTGCTTCGCCCTAGGAAGGCGAATTCTGGTAGGTTTGGGGCAACCCACCCTGCGGGAGACACGGCACCCTTCTCGAACTGCACGGACCGGATGATCACTGGTGCGCGCCCTCCTCGTAGGACTCCGGCACCATGGAAGCTAGCGACGCGGGATCCGGCGCGAACAACGGCGTCGTGTGCGGGTCCGCCGGCAGCAGCGCCGCGCGGAGCACCTCATCCATGTGGGAAACCGGCACGAACTCAATCTCATCCCGCACGGATGCCGGGATATCCCGCAGATCTTTCTCGTTGTCCTTTGGGTACAGGACGGTGCGCACTCCGGCACGGTGGGCCGCTAAGCTCTTCTCCTTCAAGCCCCCGATGGGCAGCACGCGACCGCGCAGGGTGATCTCGCCGGTCATCGCCACCAGTCTGGAGACAGGACGTTGGGTGAGTGCGGAAGCAATCGCCGTGGCGATTGTGATTCCGGCCGACGGACCATCTTTGGGGATGGCACCCTCGGGCACGTGGATGTGGATGTCGAGCTTTTCTGCGAAGTCCTCCGGAATGCCGAGTTGCTTGGCGCGAGATCGGACATAGGACAACGCGGTCTGGGCACTCTCCTGCATCACGTCGCCGAGGTGACCCGTGAGCAGCAGCTTGCCCTTGCCCGGTACGACCGAGACCTCAATCACCAGCGTGTCGCCGCCTGCCTCGGTCCACGCCAGACCGGTGGCCACCCCCACCTGATCTTCACTCTCCACAAGGCCATACCGGTATGGCGCCGGACCCAGCCATTCCTCCACCAGGGCCGGCGTCACCTGCACGCGCCGCCGTTCACCGGACGCAATCGCGCGTGCCGCCTTGCGACAGACCGCTGCCAACAAGCGGTCCAACTGACGCACCCCCGCCTCGCGCGTGTAGTTCCGGATGAGCAGCAGCAGGACCTCGTCAGGGACGCGCACCTTGTCGCCCCCGAGTGCATGCTTATCGCGCTGTTTGGGCAGCAGGTGGTGCCGAGCGATGTGCAGTTTTTCCCACTCGGTGTAGCCGGAGAGATGGACCACCTCCATCCGGTCGCGAAGCGGCCCGGGGATGGCCCACACATTGTTGGCCGTAGCGATGAACAGGACATCCGACAAATCATACGGGATTTCGATGTAGTGGTCGGAAAACGCATGGTTCTGCTCCGGATCCAGCACCTCCAGCATGGCCGAAGCCGGATCGCCCCGAAAGTCGCTGGCCATTTTGTCGATCTCGTCGAGCAGAAACACCGGATTTCGCACCCCGGCCTGGCGCATCCCCTGGATAATCCGGCCGGGCATGGCGCCCACGTATGTGCGACGGTGGCCGCGGATCTCGGCTTCATCCCGCACGCCACCCAGGGAGACGCGGATGAAGGGGCGGCTCAGTGCACGAGCCACGGACTTGGCCAGCGACGTTTTGCCCACGCCCGGCGGACCCGCGAGGCAGATGATGGGCCCCGTCTGGCGCTCGGTGAGCTTTTGCACGGCCAGAAATTCCAAAATGCGTTCCTTCACCTTCTCCAGGCCGAAATGGTCCGCGTTCAGGATCCGCTCCGCATGCCGCAGGTCCACCCGCGATGGGGCACTCTCGAGCCACGGTAGCGCCAACAGCCAGTCGATGTAATTGCGCACCACCGTGCCTTCCGCCGAGGCCACCGGAATGCGCTCCAAGCGGTCAATCTCCTTCTCCACCCGCTCATGCACTTCCGCTGGCAGCACCTTCTTCGCCAGCTGTTCCCGGAGTTCATCGACCTCCGCGCCTCGGCCTTCCTTATCGCCGAGTTCGCGCTGGATGGCCTTCATCTGTTCACGCAGGTAGTACTCCTTCTGCGTGCGCTCCATCTGCTTGCGCACACGCTGATTGATTTTGCGCTCGAGCTCCAGCACCTCACGCTCGTCAGAGAGGATTTGAAGCAGCTTCTCCAACCGCTCGCTGATGGGGATGGTCTCCAACAATTCCTGCTTGTCCTTGACTTTCAGCGGCAAGTGCGACGCGATGGCGTCCGCCAGTTTACCGGGATGCGCGATGTCCACGAGCGCGGCGTAGGTGTCCGCATCAATCTTCTTGGACAGCTTGACATACTGCTCAAACTGATGCAGCACCTGGCGCGTCATCGCCTCCAGTTCCGGGGACATGCTCGGTGACTCTGGATCCGGCAGGCGCGTCACCCGGACCTCGAACCAGCCTTCCGTTCTGACGAACTCCTCGATGCGACACCGCTCCAGCCCTTCCACCAGCACGCGGATGGTGCCGTTGGGGAGTTTCATCATTTGCTTCACCACCGCCAGCGTCCCCACGCGGAACAGATCATCCGCCTCCGGATCATCGACCTGGCTATCCTCCTGAGACGTCAGCAGGAGCATGTGATCCGCCGCCATGGCGCGCTCCAACGCTTTGACAGACTTCTCCCGGCCAACGTCGAAGTGCAGCACCATCGTGGGAAACACCAGCAATCCGCGCAAGGGCAGAAGAGGCCATACGTCTGTACGCGTCCTTCGCTCGCCCGGCATGTCTCCACCCCCGTCTCTGTCTGTGATAGGCGTGGCGTCCGCCCAAAGACAGGATGGCTTTCTCAATTGGCCCTCATTGTACCGAATCCGTGCGGAAAAAGTCTAATGGCCGCCCCTCCAGGGCGGCCTGCGGGATCATTGCGCGGAGGGAAAGACGGTACCGACCGCGGGGCTGGCCGGCAACACGGCGGGGGCATCGTATGGACGGTCTTCGTCACTCATACCGCCCACCAGCGCGAAGCGCAGCACGTCCTCAAACCGCTCGACCGGGATGATCTTCAGGTCCGGATCGTTCCGGAACGACTCCTGCCAATTTTCGCGCGGTATGATGACTATCTTCGCACCTGCTTCGCGCGCGGCCTCAATCTTCGCCGGGACACCGCCGACCGGGCGCACGAGGCCACGGATCGAGATCTCTCCGGTGAGCGCGACAGTGTTCTGGACCGGGATCTGCTTCACCGCCGAATAGACGGCCGTAGCGATGGCAATGCCCGCACTCGGTCCGTCCACCGGCATGCCTCCCGGGAAGTTGATGTGCAGCGCCGTCTTGGAGAGGTCCAGTCCACAGCTGCGCCGCAGCGCGGTGAGGACATTGTCAATGGAGCAGCGGGCCATCGACTTTCTGCGGATGGACCTTTCCCGGCCGCCAATCGTCTCTTCGTCCACCAATCCGGTCACGGTCACGGAAAACTGAGGCGCCGCCTGTGCACTCGCTTCAATCTCCAACAAGGCGCCGAGGCTGGGGCCGTAGACGGCCAGGCCGTTGACCACACCGACTTGAGGCTGGGCGGGCACCTTGCGAACCGGGCGCGGCGTCAGCTGGCTGAATTGGATCACCCACTGCACATCCTCGAGACGGATCTGTTGGCGACGCTCGGTCAGGGCCAGCCCGCCCGCAATCTGTACAATGTTCACCGCCTCGCGGCCATTCGTGGCGTACCTCTCGATCTCGCGCACCGCCTCTTCTGGCATCTCCATATTCAGCTTCTCCACGGCGCGCCGGACAATCTGCCCTATCTCCGCTTCACTCAGGGGCTTGAAGAAGATCTCGAGACAGCGCGACCGGATGGCGGGCGGGATGTCCTCTGGAGAACGGGTGGTGGCACCCACAAGCCTGAAGTCCGCCGGCAAGCCGTTCTGGAAAATGTCGTGAATATGCGGCGGTATGGACGGATCCTCAGAGCTGTAATAGGCGCTCTCCAAGAATACGCGCCGGTCTTCCAGCACCTTGAGCAGCTTGTTCATCTGGATGGGGTGCAATTCGCCGATCTCGTCAATGAACAAAATGCCACCGTGCGCCTTCGTCACGGCACCCGGCTTCGGCTGAGGAATACCGGCCATGCCCATGGCACCCGCGCCTTGGTAGATGGGGTCATGGACCGAGCCGATCAAGGGGTCCGCGATGCCTCGTTCATCAAACCGGGCTGTCGTCGCATCGAGCTCCACAAACTTGGCGTCGGGCAAAAACGGAGACGCGGGATTGCGTTTGGCTTCCTCCAGTACCACGCGTGCCGCCGCCGTCTTCCCCACCCCCGGTGGCCCGTAGATGATCACATGCTGTGGATTGGGCCCACACAGGGCAGCGCGCAACGCTTTCAAGCCATCTTGTTGACCGACGATGTCATCCAGGGATGACGGGCGTGTCTTCGCAGACAGGGGCTCGGTCAGCGAGATGGCACGCATCCGCCGAAGCTTTTCGAGTTCCTTCCGGGATTCGCGCTCAATCGCGTGGCGACCGGCATTTTGGGTTTTGAGCAGATTCCAGAAGTACAGGCCGATGACCACCGCGAAGAACACTTGGATGACCGCCAAAATGGTTGCAGTCACGACAACCCCTCCCTGACCCGTGCGATATCACCAGTATGGGCACGGCGGAGGGCATCCATTCACCTGCCAACGCGCACAAAGATCAAAAAAGCGGCGCCGTTCCCGGCGCCGCTTCACCGCCCGTGCTCAGGCCGATTCTTCTGACTGGCGCATGACCTTGATGGCCTTGCCGTCCTTTCCAATGAGAATCGGACCCTGCTCACGCAACGCAGCTTCCTTCGTGATGATGCACTTTTTCACATCTTCGCGGGATGGGAGCTCATACATCACGTCCAGCATGATGGACTCGATGATGGCCCGCAGTCCACGTGCGCCGGTGCCGCGCTTGATGGCCTCTTTGGCGATGGCCGTGAGCGCTTCCTCCTGGAACTCCAACTGGACGCCGTCCATCTCCAGGAGCTTCTGGTACTGACGGACAAGCGCATTCTTCGGCTCGGTCAGGATCCGCTTCAGCGCAGCTTCATCGAGCGCTTCCAGCGTGGTGACCACCGGCAAACGACCGATGAATTCGGGGATGAGCCCGAATTTCAGCAGGTCTTCCGGCAGCACCTTCGACAACACCTCGGAGGATGATTGCTCGACCGACTGCGATGTCGAACCGAAGCCAATCACCTTCCGCCCGAGGCGGCGCTTGATGATATTCTCGAGCCCATCAAACGCACCGCCGCAGATGAACAGAATGTTCGTGGTGTCAATCTGAATAAACTCCTGGTGCGGGTGCTTGCGTCCGCCCTGGGGAGGCACGCTCGCAATCGTACCCTCCAGGATCTTGAGCAGCGCCTGCTGCACGCCCTCGCCCGACACGTCGCGCGTGATGGACGGGTTTTCCGACTTGCGCGCGATTTTATCAATCTCGTCGATGTAGATGATCCCGCGCTCCGCCTTCTCGATGTCATAGTCGGCCGCCTGGATCAACTTGAGCAGGATGTTCTCCACATCCTCGCCGACGTAACCCGCCTCCGTCAGCGATGTGGCATCCGCAATGGCAAACGGCACGTTGAGAATGCGCGCAAGCGTCTGCGCCAGCAGCGTCTTACCGCTGCCGGTCGGACCAATCAGCAGGATGTTGCTCTTGGACAACTCGACATCATCGTTCTTGCTGTTGGCCGTGTTGATCCGCTTGTAGTGGTTGTACACAGCCACGGCCAGCGACTTCTTCGCCGTCTCCTGGCCAATCACGTACTGGTCGAGGATAGCCTTGATACCCGTCGGCTTAGGAATATCCTTCAGCTCGAACTCGTCTTCGTCGCCGAGTTGCTCCTCGACGATCTCGTTGCACAGTTCGATGCACTCATCGCATATATACACGCCCGGACCGGCCACCAATTTCCGAACCTGTTCCTGGGTCTTGCCGCAGAACGAGCACTTCAACTGGCCCTTTTCGTCACTGAACTTGAACAATGCGGTTCCCCCCTTGCTCTAGAGCCAACGTGACGCACCACCGGGCGCCCTCGCCGGCTCCTCTCCATCCGGCACCCCGGTGCCGAATGGAGCACAGGACCATGCGACGTCGGCCACCTGTCCGTCAGGAACCCGCGCGCACGATCACCTCATCAATAATACCGTACGCCTTCGCTTCCTCGGCGGACATGAAGTTGTCCCGATCCGTGTCCCGTTCCACCTTGTCCAGCGGCTGACCCGTGAGCTCAGACAGAATCCGATTCAACTTGTCCTTGGTCTTCAAGATCCAGTCGGCGTGAATCTTGATGTCCGACGCCTGGCCGCGGACGCCGCCGAGCGGCTGGTGGATCATGATCTCGCTATTGGGCAACGCATACCGCTTCCCCTTGGCACCGGCAGCCAACAGGAACGCTCCCATGCTCGCCGCCATGCCGATGCACATCGTCGACACATCCGGCTTGATGTGCTGCATCGTGTCATAAATGGCCAGACCCGCTGTCACAGAACCGCCGGGACTGTTGATGTACAGCTGGATGTCCTTCTCCGGGTCATCGGCCGCCAGGAACAGCAGTTGCGCAACGATGGAGTTCGCCACATAGTCATCGATGGGCGTGCCCAGGATGATGATGCGATCTCGCAGCAGCCGCGAGTAAATGTCGTACGAGCGCTCTCCGCGGCTCGTTTGCTCGATCACGATGGGCGTCAGACTCAATCGAATTCCCTCCTCGGCAGAATGCCGCCTTCGGCGGCGAGCCGAGCGCTCCGCGCTCGCTTTGCGGTTTCACCTGCTTGAGAAAACAAGGCACGAAACCGTGCCTTGTTGCAAGTGCGTTCTGCGTTTACCCTGTACCGCTTAGCTGTATTTTACACCAACTCAGCTGACTTTGCTATGTTCGACCAGGAACTCCACCGTCTTGCGGTTACGGAGATCCAGCCGCATGCCCTGAAGTCCAGGATCACGCAGGGACAAGAGCTGCCGCACGCGATCCACTTCGAGTTGCGCCGCCTCCGCAATCTTGCTGATCTCGGCGTTCACGTCCTCTTCCGTCGGCTCCAGGTTTTCCGCCTTAGCAATGGCCTCCAGTACCAACGCGGTCTTCACCGAGCGTTCGGCGTCAGCACGGAATTGAGACCGGAGTTCCTCGCGCGACATGCCCGTGAATTCGAGGTAGTCATCCAAGCTGATCTGCTGCGTCTGCAGTTGCGCCGCAAAGTGCTGCAACTGATGGTCGATCTCGTGCTCAATCATCACCGCAGGAATGTCCACCGTCGCGTTCTCCACAGCCTTCTCGACCGCCTGGTTCTGCAGATACGCGCGATGCTCCGCCTCGAGACGCTCCTGCAGGGATTTCTTCACGTCCTCAACGAACTCGTCCACCGTCTGAAAATCGCTGATCTCCTGCACGAACTCCTCGGTGAGTTCGGGCAGTACACGCCGTCGGATTTCATGCAGCGTAACGTCGAAGACGGCCTCCTTGCCGGCCAACGACTTGACGTGATAGTTCTCCGGGAACGTCACACGCACCTGACGGCTTTCGCCGGGCTTCATACCGATGAGCTGATCCTCAAATCCGCTCACCAGCAGTCCGGACCCAACCTCCAATTGGAAGTTGTCGGCTTCGCCACCCTCAAACGGTTCACCGTCCACAGTGCCCTTGAAGTCGATGGTCACGGTGTCACCCTTCTCCACCTCACCATCCTCCAAGGTGCGAATCTCCGCATGTGCACGGCGGATGCGCGTCAGTTCCTCCTCAAGCGCCTCATCATTCATCTCGAACGGCTTGTCCTGCAACTCCAAGCCTTTATAGGTTCCGAGTTGAACCTCAGGCTTGACCGTCACCGTCGCTCGAAACTTGAACGGTTTGCCGGCCTCCACCTGAACCACATCAACCTGCGGTACGTCTACCGGGTCAATACCCGTCTCGCGCACGGCCTCGTCATAGGCGCGGGGCAGCAGATACTCCACAGCGTCCTGATACAGCGTCTCGATACCGAAACGCCGCTCAAACACCTTGCGCGGTACCTTCCCCTTGCGGAACCCGGGGACGACCACCTGTTTGACAACCTTCTTAAATGCGTAATCGAGGGCTTCCGCGAAACGGTCGCTATCGACCTCCACCTCAAGCACCCCGACGTTCGGTTCCGTCTTCTCCCACTTCGCCGTCATGCACGACTTCCTCCTCAACCAATCTCCCAACCGGTACGCGGCCCACACGCGCGCATCCGACGGACACACAAAGCGAACTCATTATACCATGATTCCGGGAACCCACAATGCAAACTCGAACGCGGGCTCTCGGGCGAACCCGAAAACCCGCGTCACACTTGGCGTCTCAGGAGGGATTCGAACCCCCGACCCACAGCTTAGAAGGCTGTTGCTCTATCCAGCTGAGCTACTGAGACACGGTTGGAGCGGGTGAGGGGAATCGAACCCCCGCGACCAGCTTGGAAGGCTGGAGTTCTACCACTGAACTACACCCGCACGCATCGTGGTTCCCGGTTCATTCTAACGGAAGCGGCACACGGGATCAAGGTGCGTGCGCCTGGTGCCGCCGCACCCTCAGCTCGCCCCAGTCGACCAGTGTACCGCGGAGCGTAATCACCGACGCCGTCACCATCCAAGCGCCGGCTTGCTCCTGAATCTCCAGCATACCAAACGTGGGGTCCTGTTGCGCACGCGGCTGTGCACACGAGCCGGGGTTCATCACCAGCACGCCGTTGTGCACGCCGACCGCATACCGGTGCGTGTGCCCGTACAGCGCCACGGCGGCCTTGTGCTGGCCCGCCGTCTCGAGCAATTGCGTGAGGTCGCGCTTGACGCCCAGCGTATGCCCGTGCGTAAGCAGCACGCGCGGCCCATAGCTGTCGATCACGCACCACAGCGGATGCTCGGCGTCGGCCCGGTCCCAATTTCCCGCCACGGAGATCACCGGGACGCGCACCTCCCGTCGAAGGGCATCTGCATCGCACACCTCATCTCCGGCGTGCAGGATGGCCACAACGGATCCCGCCCGTGCCACGGCGCGCCGGAGCGCTTCCATGTTGCCGTGACTGTCACTGACGACGAGAATGCGCATCCGTCAATCCCTCCACTGGCGCAACAACTGATGGATGGCGCGCCTTCTGTGCGACACCACGTTCTTAACCTCGGGCGGCAACTGCGCGAGCGTCATCCCAAAAGTGGGGAGCCAAAATAGCGGATCGTACCCAAAACCATGCGTCCCCGCAGGTCTGTGGGCAATTCGGCCCTCCAGCGTCCCCTCCGCAGACCACTCACGCCCCTCCGAGGGTTCCGCCAGCACGAGTGTGCACCGGAAGCGCGCGCTTCGCTGATGGTCGGGAACGCCTTGCAGCTCACCGAGTAACTTCGCGTTGTTGGCGGCATCATCTCCATGCCGTCCAGCATACCGAGCGGACAACACTCCCGGCCGCCCGCCGAGCGCATCCACCTCCAGCCCGGAATCATCCGCAAGCACAGGCGCATGCACCCAGTGGGCGTAGAATCGCGCTTTGCTGCGCGCATTCTCATATAACGTGGAACCTTCCTCCGGTGCATCCGGTACATGCGGCGGCAGCACCAACGTCGCAATCCCGAGCGGCTTCAGGATAGCCTCGAATTCGCGCACTTTGCCCGGGTTCTTACTGGCAATCACCAGCTTTGCAACAGGAATCCCCATGCCTTTTGCCTCCCGCGTGCACTGCATCCCTATCAGACATCCTGGGCACCCACAACGGCCAAAGCGTCCGTGGAGACGTGCACAATGCGAACCCCCACGGCCTCATCCCACTGGAACCAGTCGCGCAAGGCATGCCGCATCCGCTCGGGTGCACCGCTAGTCATAAACAGATGCCACGGTCTCGCGAGGCTTGCTCGCGATGTACCGAAACCCTCATAACACCTCGCCGCCACCTCCGCCGCTGTCTCCGCAGCGGATGAGATGACTCGAACGTGCGGCCCCGCCACGCGCTGAATCACAGATTGTAAGAGCGGATAGTGCGTGCAGCCCAGGATCAACGCCTCCACACCCGCGTCCAACAAAGGAGCCAAGGACTCGCGCACAATCTGCTCCACGTCCGGCCCGTCCAGTTTGCCCTGTTCCACGAGCGGAACGAAGGCCGGACATGCGCGACCGAACACCTGAGCCTCGGGAGCGATGCGATGAATGGCCTGCTCATACGCGCCGCTGGCAATCGTGACCACCGTGCCGATCACGCCAATTCGCGCGGCACCGGAGCGAACCGCGGCCCGTGCACCCGGCTCAATGACGCCGAGTACCGGCACGTTGCAGCGCTGGCGGAGGTCGTCGAGCGCCACCGCGGTCGCCGTGTTGCACGCCACCACCATCAGGTCCACGCTGAAGTTGCTCAGCAAGCGCGCAATCTGGAGCGCAAACGTCCGAACCTCCGCTGGGCTCCTGTCCCCGTAAGGGCAGCGCGCCGTGTCCCCGAAGTAGATGAGGCGCGCGTTCGGGATCGCCTCGTGCACGGCCCGTGCCACGGTCAATCCGCCTATCCCGGAGTCGAAAATGCCGATGGTGATTCCATCCATCCCATCATGCCCCCACACAGCCAATCTTAGAAATAAAGAAAGCCTGCGCTGAATGCGTCAGGCCTCGTCCATTCTTCTGTCCAACAACGCCAGCACCCGCAGAATCTCACGTTTCTCATCTTCGCTGAGCGGTTCCAGAATAGAGGCAAGATAGGCGCGCCGGGCATCCAACACCCGCTCGATGATATCCCATCCGGCTGGCTGCATCACGACCCGCACCACTCGCCGGTCGCTCTCATCCCGCCGACGCGCGACATAGCCGAGGCGCTCAAGCCTGTCCACCAGGTCCGTGGTGGTGCTGTACGCCAGGTACAATCGGTTGCTCAAATCTCCAATCGTCAACTCGCCCTCATTCTTGAGGATCATGAGCGCATCGAACTGAGGCGGCGTGACACTGTACTTCTCGAGCAGCATCCGTCCCCGCCGCCGCACGACACCCGCGACTTTGCGCAAGAGTTGCTCAATCTCCACCACTTCATCGGGAAATGCACCAGCCACCCACGACACCCCGTGACCCGACGTAACTCGTCCGCATTGTAACACCGGGCATTTTCTCGCGTCAATCATCCGGCCGACCCCACCCTGGGCAAACGCCCAGCCTCACGGCAAGGAAAAACCCCCTACGCCAGCGGTAGGGGTGGCGAACTCAGATATTGAGTTCGCCCAGTCGCACGAGCTCCACGACCGCCTGGGAGCGGCCTTTGACGTTGAGTTTCTTCATCACATTCGAGATATGGTTACGCACCGTCTTTTCACTCACATACAGGTGCGCGGCGATCTCTTTGGTCGTCTTGTCTTGGACCAAGAGTTCGAAGACCTCCCGTTCCCGGTTGGTCAACAGTGACTTTGCGCGCGTGTCCTTGCCGGATGACATCCCCCGATCCCTCCTTGTCGGCCGGACTACAAGATGGGATACAGTCAGGGTATTGTATGACACCCCGCACAGGCGCGTGCGAACACGGGGTGACTTGGGGCATGGGCGCACGTCCCGGCGGACACAAATTGGGCGGGAGACGACCTCGTGCACCGCCGGTGTTTCGCCATTCGAAAAAATTCGGCCCACGCAGCCTGGCGCCGTGATACGATGATGGGTGTGATCAGTCCTTGAGGCGCAGCTCACGGCATGGCGAAAACGACATGATGGAAGGCGGCGAAACGGCGTTGCTGCTCACGGCGAGATGTCAACCGTTGTGGCTACTGCGGTGGTTCTACCTGATGACCGGGTTGTCGGGTGGCGTTTGGGTGCCATACCTGTCCCTGTGGCTGGCGAAGGATGGGTACACCAGTGGCGAGATCGGCGAAGTCATGGCGGTGGGAACGATGGTAGCCATCCTCACGCAGCCACTCTGGGGTTGGCTCGTGGACCGGTTCCATTGGACGCGCCCCACCCTGCTCCTCAGCACCGTCGTGCCGGCCGTGATCAGCGCCGCGTACAATGCCCCTTGGTTGGGGGTGCTTGTGCTCGTCAATGTGGTTTCCACGGTCTTCTCCGTTCCTCAGACGCCCATCGCCGATCAGTACGCCGTGGCCACAGCCCATGCACACCGGACATCCTACGGGACCATCCGTTGCTTCGGGAGCCTGGGGTTCGCGCTCGGGGCGTTTGCCGCCGGCTGGTACGTGGCACGCCTGCCCATCCACTCTCTATGGATTCCTTTCGCGGTGTGCTCCCTCGGCGCAGCCTGCCTGGCGGCGATGCTGCCCGTATCCGACATGGATCTGACGCTTCCGGCCAAGTTGGGTGAAGGCGTGAAGGAGTTGCTGTTCTCGCGGAGATTTCTCGTCTTTCTCTTGGGCGGATTGCTAGTGAGCCAAACACTCACTGCATTCAACACGTATTTTGCCCTGGCGCTTCGTTCCATCGGTGGAACGCCTCAGGAAACCGGCGTCGCCTTTCTCCTCGCGTCCGCCATGAACGTGCCGGCCATGCTGGCCGCAGCTTCCGTCATGCGGCGCCTGGGGAGAGAACGAACAATGTTTTTGGCGGCGCTGTTTTATGTCGTGCGCTGGGGTGTGCAAGCTTGCCTGCCCATCCCGTGGGTCGCGATTGCCATCCAGGTGTTGCACGGCGCGTCGTTCGGGTTCTTCTATGTGGCCGCTGTCGACTACGTGGCCCAGACCGCACGGCGGGAGATTCAGGGGACCGCGCAAAGCCTCTTCAACATGGTCTGTACCAGCTTTGCCGGGATCATCGGCAATCTCGTCAACGGCTGGCTGTTCCACTGGGGCGGGCCCACGCCGATGTACTGGATGTGTTGCGTGAGTTCCGTGATGGCCATGGGTTGTTTCTTGTACGTGATCCGCAGGCGGAGCGTCGGCAGGCCGACGCGGCGGCCGGTGGCCTCCGTGGTGAAGCCGTCGTGACCCGAGGGTCGCGCGCGACCCACCCACGTCATCGGCTGACCTCGCACGCCGAGGTTCACGCTCATTAATACGCAACATCGCCGCCGAATGTCATGATCCAGATGGAACCGGCCACGATGGCAACGACCAGCACAACGCCGAGCGCCAGCATCCAAACGTGCCATGCCGGCCCGTAACTCTCGGTAATGTGCATGAAGAAGAACAACTGCACCGCAATCTGCAGCACCGCCAGCACCATGATGGTGAAAAACAGCGGGGCCGGTCGCATCGCGTGTCCAAGCACCAACCACAGTGCCGCGAGCGTCAAAACAATCGACAGCACGAAACCGATGATGTGCATCCAGGGCGGCCCGGACGCTGCGTGACGCGCTGCACCTTCCGACGTGTGCGCCATGTCTACATCACCCCCGGCAGATAGACCACGGTGAAAATCAACAGGATCAGCGTCTCTGCGGTGAACGCTCCCACATCAAACAGTTGTGCCGGACCGGGTCCTCCCGCCACATGCGTTCGGAGCACGGCAAACGTCGCGAACAGGGTCGAGAAGAGGATCAGGTCCGATACGATGAAGATCCAGAATCCGAAGATTCGCAGTTGACCGTCCTCCGTCGTGTGTTCCAGCGGCACATCGCGTACGGCCGCGGTGTGCAGATCTCCGTGGACAGCCTCCATACCTCACGTCCTCCCCAGTGCAGCTTCGTGGTGCTCGAGTTCTTCCACCGGGATGTAGTAGTCGGTGTCATAGTCGAAGGACCGGTGAAAGAGACAGATGGCGACCGTCAGCAGCCCGATGACTGAGAACACGTACCAGTTGAACACGAAGCCGAACCCGGCCACGAAAAAGGCCACACACAGGATGAAAGGGACGCCGGAGTTTTTTGGCATATGGATGGGCCGAAGCGGCTCCGGTTCCTCCATGGGCTCGCCGCGCTGGCGGCGCTGCTTCATCTCCCACCACGCATCGCGGCTATCCACACGCGGAATGCGCGCGAAGTTATAGTGGGGGGGCGGTGAGGACAGCGACCATTCCAGGGTGCGGCCATCCCACGGATCGCCCGTGAGGTCGCGTTCGCCATAGCGGATGCTGTACACCACGTCCGCCACGATGAGGATGAAACCGACGCCCATCAGATACGCCCCGATGGTGGAGATGAGGTTCGGAATCTCCCAGCCCAGCCCCGGCGGATAGATGTACACGCGCCGAGTCATCCCCATGAAGCCGACCAGGTACTGCGGCAGGAAGCAGACATAGAAACCGATGTTGAAGAACCAGAACGCCCACTTACCCAAGCGCTCATCGAGTTTGAACCCGAACATCTTCGGCCACCAGTAGTACATGCCCGCGAGCATGCCGTAGACCGTACCGCCAATCAACACCTGGTGAAAGTGCGCTATCAGGAAGTAGCTGTTGTGATACTGATAATCCGCCGGAGCGACTGACAGCATTACGCCCGTGGCGCCACCGATGGCGAAGTTCGGGATGAACCCCAGCGTCCACAACATCGGCGTCGTAATGCGAATACGCCCTTGGAACATCGTCATCAGCCAGTTGAACACCTTCACACCGGTGGGGATGGCGATGATCATCGTCGCCACGGCGAAGAAGCTGTTCACCCCCGGCCCGGCGCCCATCGTGAAGAAATGGTGCACCCACGTAAAGTAGCTGATGACGGCGATGGCGAGCATCGAAGCCACCATGGACGAATAGCCAAAGATGCGCTTACGCGAGAAGGTGGCCACCACCTCCGAAAAAATGCCGAAGGCTGGCAGGACCACGATGTACACCTCAGGGTGGCCCCAGATCCAGAACATGTTGACAAACATCATCGGGTTGCCGCCGTCAAACATCGTGAAGAAGTGTGCGCCGGCGATCCGGTCGATGAGCAGCAGCGCAAGCGCCACCGTAAGTACGGGGAACGCGAAGATGATGATGATACACGCCGCCAGCACCGACCAGCAGAACAGCGGCATACGCATGAGCGTCATGCCCGGTGCGCGCATCTTCAAGATGGTCACAAAGAAGTTGATCCCCGTCGCAATCGAGCCAATACCGGAGATCTGCAGCCCCAGCAGGTAATAGTTCTCGCCTGGGCCGGGGTTGAACGGCAGATCCGCGAGCGGTGGGTAACTCGTCCAGCCGGCGTCGGGCGAGCCCCCAATCACAAACGAGTGATTGAACAACAGCGCCCCAAAGAAGAACAGCCAGAAGCTGATGGCGTTCAGGTACGGGAACGCTACGTCGCGGGCGCCAATCTGCAGCGGCACCGCGATGTTGAACATGGCGAAGATGAAGGGCATCGCCATGAACAGGATCATGATGGTGCCGTGCGTCGTAAAAATCTGGTTGTAATGCTCAGCCTCCAGGAAGTGCATGTTGGGCCACGCGAGTTGCGTTCGCATCAGGAGGCCGTCCACACCACCGCGGAACAGCATCAGGAGCGCCGCAATCAGATACATGATGCCAATCCGCTTGTGATCCACCGTCGTCAGCCACTCGCGCCACAGCCAACCCCACTTGCGATACCGTGTCAGCACGTACACGATGGCCAGGCTGACGAGGATGATAGAGACGTCAACGCCGTAGATGAGCGGATCGCCCGTCACGAAAAAGTGCGTGGTGTAATTCTGTACCCCGACAGGCATACGCCTACGTCCGCTTCAACTGTCACGTCTTCTCATGACCGAGAATGGACATGTCATGCTTCATATACATGCCACCCTCCATCATGATGGTGTCCTCAAACAAACCCTTCGGATAGGAAGAAAACGAGAGTTCAGGCGAGATGCCCTGTGCCACGAGCTTTCGATAGCCGTCTTCGGTCAAGGGCGGTGCCGTTTGCTTCACTTTCGCCGCCCACCGATTGAACTCATCATCCGAGACGGCCACGACGCGGAACGTCATGTGGGCGTAGCCGCGACCGGAAAAGTTGGCTCCTCGACCGGTGTACACGCCTGGCTTGTCCGCCTGCAGCCAAAGACGCATCGCCATGCCCGGCATGGTATACTCCTGACCCCCAAGCTGCGGCACCCAAAAGGAGTTCATCGGCGCATTGGACGTCAGAATGAACTGCACCGGGCGACCCACCGGGATTTCGCAGTAGTTGACGGTGGCAACGCCGTGGTCCGGGTACTGAAACAGCCACTTCCAGTCGAGTGAAGTCACCTGTACGGTGAGCGGTGATGACACCTTCTCCGGCGGTCGCGTCAGCGCAAACGTATCGCGCACGGTGAAGGTCGCCAGGATACCGATGATGACAATGGGAATCCCCCACCAGATGATCTCGAGCGTTTTGCTCTCTGACCACTTGGGCCGGTATGGCGCATTGTTGTTTGGCCGATCCCGGTAGCGCGCGACGATGTAAAACATCAAGGCGATGACCGGGACGACCACCACGGACACGAGCGCGATGCTTGTCCAGATCAGCCGCTCCTCCGTCGCCGCCACGGGCCCGGCCGGATGGAAGACCACAATCTGTTCCGGCGAACAGCCCGTCACGACCAGGCAGCCACCGAGCCAGCCGATCCAACGCAGCCACCGCCCAGATCTGTTCGGCATACGTCGTCTCCCTCCCTCACAGGCTGCATCAATGGCCGCCATGCTCGGCCACCTCATGGAGCAGGTAGGCGTCGTACCACCACAGAATGCCTGCCAGCACCAGCAGGCCGATCACGATGATCCCAATCACCCAGTAGACCTTGGCCAGTCCCTCGTTTGGATTGTCCTTCACCATGCACTTCACCCTCAGCTCGAGTCGATGACGCTCCTTAGTATGGATTGGCAGGCGAAAAATGCCAGCGCTGCGCGGACATGGCCAGGCATGATGGACCTACATTCTTGACACGAAATTGTCACAAAGTACAGCCTTCCGTTCGCCGGGACTGTATTACAATACAAGCAAAAGAAAAACATCTGTTATGCAACAGACCGCCGATGACGGACGGTCCGCCAGTTCGAACGAGGAGGAATGTGCCGTGACCACCCGTGAACAGCAGATCGCCGAACTGAAACAGAGCTGGGAGTCGGAGGAACGTTGGAAGGGAATCGTACGGCCGTACAGTGCCGAGGATGTGGTGCGCCTTCGGGGCTCCGTGCAGATTGAGCATACCCTGGCGAGGCTGGGCGCCGAGAAACTGTGGCGCCTTCTACACACGGAACACCACATCAAGGCCCTTGGAGCCCTCACGGGCAATCAGGCCGTGCAGCAGGTCAAGGCGGGCCTGAAGGCCATCTACCTGAGTGGCTGGCAGGTTGCGGCGGACGCCAATCTGGCGGGCCAGATGTACCCGGACCAGAGCCTGTACCCGTCCAACAGCGTGCCCCATGTGGTGAAGCGCATCAATCAGGCGCTACAACGCGCGGACCAGATCCAAACCGCGGAGGGAAGCGGAGAAATCGACTGGTTCGTGCCCATCGTGGCCGACGCCGAAGCCGGGTTCGGCGGACCGCTGAACGTGTTCGAACTGGTCAAGGCGATGATTGAAGCGGGTGCGGCCGGTGTTCACCTGGAGGACCAGTTGGCTTCTGAAAAGAAGTGCGGACACATGGGAGGCAAGGTGTTGATTCCCACCCAGCAGGCGATTCGCAACCTGATAGCGGCCCGGTTTGCTGCGGACGTGATGGGGGTTCCCACCGTACTCATCGCCCGCACGGACGCCAACGGCGCCCACCTGATTACAAGTGACGTTGATCCGAGAGATCAGGCGTTCCTCACGGGCGAACGGACGGTGGAAGGTTTCTTCCGCATGACGGGCGGCATTGACGCAGCGATTGCCCGCGGCTTGGCGTACGCACCCTATGCTGATCTGATCTGGTGCGAAACCTCGGAACCCAATTTGGAAGAAGCGGAACGGTTTGCGAAGGCCATCCACGAAAAGTTCCCAGGCAAGTTGCTGGCGTACAACTGCTCGCCGTCGTTCAACTGGAAGCGCAAGCTGTCGGATCGAGAGATTGCGGAGTTTCAGGACAGACTCGGCGATATGGGGTACAAGTTCCAATTCATCACGCTCGCCGGCTTCCACACGCTCAACTACAGCATGTTCGATCTCGCCCGCCGCTACCGCGACCAGGGCATGACGGCGTACGCCGAACTCCAGCAGCAGGAATTCGCGGCGGAGGCGTACGGATACACGGCGACCCGCCACCAGCGCGAGGTCGGGACCGGCTACTTCGACGAGGTCGCGCAGGTGGTGTCGGGCGGTACCTCCTCCACCACCGCCTTGACGGGGTCCACAGAGCTGGAGCAGTTTGTGTGATCCTGTACCGATAGCAGAGGACCGGTCACGGCACCGCCGTCCCGTGCTGGACGGCGGTGCTGTTCGTGTCTTCAGCCGACCCCGCGGCCGCCACCGACGTGGGCTGCGTACCCAACCACCGGTTGACTTCGTCCATGAGCCACGCCTGTTGCTCCGGGGTGAGCGACGTGAGCCACTGCCACCCCGCTTGGTGCAGGAGGCTGAGGTCGGATTGCCACGCCGCCTCGTCAGGGATGTGTTCACGGATCCAGGACCATTCGTCCTTGGTCAGGTGGCTCTGGAGAAAGGCCGGAACGTCCTGCGCAGCCTGGGCAGGGGGTTCGGTGAACCTGAGAGCCAACTGTTTCCAGTCCGATTGCGTCCAGTGTTGATCCACATCCGCGATGACCGCTTGCAGTTCCGCGGTGTCCTCGCTCGACCATCCCGCGGCCATGCCGCTCAAGCTCACGGTGCCCGCCGCCGCGTTGCCCGGCGCAGATGACGAGGACACAGCCGCGGAGGTCGCCACGTTGGCCGGCGAGCCGCTGCCCTTGCTGGACGTCGGCGTCCCCTGCTGAGCCTGCTGCAGCGTGTGCCACACCGCTTCTAACTTGGGCTGCAACCAGCGTGAAGCGGTGCTGTCCGGATTGGAAAGCTGCTGCAGCGCCGCGGTGGTTCCCCACACCGTGCAACCCGCCATCGCAATGATCCACGGAATCTCCATCCATCTGGTCATACTGTCAACCCTCCGAGTTTCAGTATTGGCGAGTTGACAGAGATTCAACCCCGGTGGGCATCGCCCTGGTGACCCACACAAAAAAGCGCGCCGCTAGGGCGCGCTCAGAGCGATACCGTGGATTGCCAAGACATCCTGTAGCCAAGATGCGGTCAGCGACACGCCGTCACTTTTTCAGCCATGCCCCGATGGCGTACCACGTCACCTGCCGGTTCATGGCAGCAATCGACGTGGTCAGCGGAATGCCCTTCGGGCACACCTGCACGCAGTTCTGCGCATTGCCACACTCATGAATGCCGCCCTCACCCATGAGCGCCTCGAGGCGTTCCTCGCGATGCATGGCGCCCGTCGGATGCGCGTTGAACAGGCGGGCCTGGGAGATGGCGAACGCCCCGATGAACGACGTCCGCTCGTTGACATTCGGACAGGCTTCCAGGCACGCGCCGCAGGTGAAGCATCGGGACAACTCATACGCCCATTGCCGATCCCGCTCCGGCATGCGCGGGCCGGGGCCGAGATCGTACGTACCGTCAATCGGGATCCAAGCCTTGATCTTCTTCAGCGCGTCGAACATCCGCGACCGATCTACCACCAGGTCCCTAACCACCGGGAAGGTGCGTGCGGGCTTGAGCCGGATGGGCTGCTCCAACTGGTCCACCACCGCGGTGCACGCCTGACGAGGCTTACCGTTGATCACCATCATGCAGGCACCGCAGATTTCCTCCAGGCAATTGCATTCCCACGCGACCGGTGCGACTGGGTTCCCGTCCTTGTCCACGGGATTGCGCTGAATCTCCATCAGGCAGGCGATCACGTTCATCCCTGGACGATACGGAAGGATGAATTCCTGCGTGTACGGCTTCGAGTTCGGGTTGTCCTGACGCTCGATGATCAGGTGGACCGTCCGCTGGCTCGTGGCTTCCTTCACCGCCTCCGCGCTCATTCCTTGGTCGCCTCCTTGCTCACGGCGTAGTTCCGCTTCCGCGGTTTGATCAGCGATACGTCCACGTCCTCATACTCAATCTGCGGCCCATCCGGCGTCCACTTGGCCTTCGTGGTCTTCAGGAAGTTCTCGTCATCGCGCTCGGGGAACTCCGGCTTATAGTGCGCACCGCGGCTTTCATTCCGCAGCAGAGCACCCAGCGTGATGACCTCCGCGAGCTCGAGCATGTTCCAGAGCTGCCGCGTGAACGGAGCGACCTGGTTCTGCCAGCGCGACTTGTCGGACACCTTGATACGATGCCAGCGCTCCTTGAATTCCTTGATCTTCTCGAGCGTCTCCTGAAGCTTGTCATTGTACCGGACGACCGTCACATTATCCGTCATCCACTTACCAAGTTCGCGGTGCAGCTGATACGGGTTCTCGTCCCCGTCCATCTTGAGGATCTGCTCAAACCGCTCCTCCTGCTGCTTGCGATACTGCTCAAACAGCGAGGACGGGAGGGAATCCGCACCACGGCGTTGACCGTTGGCCCATTTCACAGCGTTCGGACCCGCCACCATACCGCCATAAATGCCCGACAGCAGCGAGTTGGCACCCAGTCGGTTTGCACCGTGATACTGGTACTCGCATTCGCCGCAGGCGAACAAACCGGGGATGTTGGTCATCTGGTTGAAATCGACCCACATGCCGCCCATGCTGTAGTGCACGGCGGGGAAGACGCGCATCGGTACCTTGCGCGGGTCTTCGCCGACAAACTTCTCATAAATCTCTAGGATGTTGCCGAGCTTGACATTGAGCTCATCCTCAGGGATGTGCGACACATCCAGATAGACCATGTTTTCGCCGTTGATGCCAAGGCCCATCTCGACGCATACCTTGTGAATGGCGCGCGTCGCCACATCGCGCGGTACCAGGTTGCCGTACTCCGGGTACCATTCCTCGAGGAAGTACCAGGGCTTGCCGTCCTTGTAGGTCCAGACGCGGCCACCTTCGCCGCGTGCCGACTCGGACATGAGGCGCAGCTTGTCATCGCCCGGGATGGCCGTCGGATGCACCTGGATGAACTCGCCGTTCGCGTAGTACACACCCTGCTGATACAACGCCGACGCCGCAGAACCCGTGTTGATCATGGAGTTGGTGCTCTTGCCGAAGATCAGCCCGCAGCCGCCGGTTGCCATGATCACCGCATCCGCGCGGAACGCGTGAATCTCCATCGACTTCAGGTCCTGCGCGACAATGCCGCGGCAGATCCCCTCTTCGTCGATCACGGCACCAAGGAACTCCCAGCCCTCATACTTGGTCACGAGACCGGCCACCTCGTGACGGCGCACCTGTTCGTCTAGCGCGTACAACAGTTGTTGTCCGGTGGACGCGCCGGCATAGGCCGTGCGGTGGTGCTTGGTACCGCCAAACCGACGGAAGTCGAGCAGCCCTTCCGGGGTGCGGTTGAACATCACACCCATGCGATCCAGCAGGTGGATGATGCCCGGCGCCGCCTCGCACATGCCCAGCACAGGCGTCTGGTTGGCCAGGAAGTCGCCGCCGTAGATGGTGTCATCAAAGTGCTCCCACGGAGAGTCTCCTTCACCCTTCGTGTTCACCGCACCATTGATACCGCCCTGTGCGCAGACGGAATGGGACCGCTTGACGGGCACGAGCGAAAAGAGGTCCACCGGCACGCCGGCCTCCGCGACCTTGATGGTCGCCATCAGACCTGCGAGGCCGCCGCCTACCACGATGATTCGCGTATTGCTCACGCCTGTCCCCTCCTTAAGCGGTGTGTGTGAAGGCCACCAGTGACGAGATACCCACCGCTGCCAGCACCACGAACAGCACCATGGTCACATACGCTGTGATCCGCTGAGCGCGGGCACCCACCGTGATGCCCCAGTGGATGCAGAAGGACCACAGCCCGTTCGAGAAGTGGAACGTGGCCGCCACAACACCGATGACCATGAACCAGAAGTACGCAGGATTCTGCGTCAGGAGGTCATGCACCATCTGGAATGTGGGCGCACGGCCCGAAAAGCGGGTCGTCCACAGGTGGAAGATGATGAAGACGAACGTGATGATACCCGTGATGCGCTGCAGCACGAACATCACGTTGCGGCCCCAGGAATACTGACCGGCGTTGTACCCCGACGTATACGCCACGTACAGTCCATACACGCCGTGATACACAAGAGGAAGAAAGATGAAGAAGAACTCAACCACATGGAGAAAGGGAATGTGTTGAATGGTGTACACCGCGCTGTTGTACGCGTACGCGCCGGACGTCGCCATCGCATTGGTGAACAGGTGTTCCAGCAGGAACAACCCGACCGGCACGACACCTGCCAGCGTGTGCAGCCGACGCAACACGTACTCCGAATGAGTTTGTGCCTGTGCCACGCGTGAGCCTCCCCTCATTTGTGCCCGCCGGAGCGGTTGTCCACCAGAGCCGTATGTAGTGGCGGCCCCGTGTGCGGGGCCGCCAAACCGGTAAGGGCTGCCGGATGCCAAACATCATTGTACTCTACGCCCTGGGCTCACGCAAGTAGCGCTTGATCTCGGTGGCCAGCTTGGGCCCAATCCCCGCTGCGCGGAAGGTTTCGATGTCTGCCGCCGCCATCGCTTCGAGGGACCCGAAGTGCTGCAGGAGCCGCCGCTTGCGTTCCGGCCCAATCCCCGGGATGTCGTCCAATACGGAACGCAGGCTGCTGCGCCGACGAACGGATCTGTGAAACGAAATCGCGAAGCGGTGCACCTCCTCCTGAATCCGCTCCAGCAGATGAAACGCCGCGCTTTGGCGAGGGACGGGCACCGGCTCTGGATCATCGCCGAAAAACACCTGGTGCGTGTGATGCCTGTCATCCTTGGCCAGGCCGATCACGGGAATATCCAGGTCCAGCTCGTTCTGCAGGACGTCGAGGGCTGCCGTGAGCTGGCCCCGCCCACCGTCTATGACAATCAGATCCGGCAGTGGCTGCTTCTCGCGCAGGACCCGCAGATACCGCCGCCGCACCACCTCGCGCATGGACGCGTAATCATCCGGGCCCGCCACGGTTCGGATCCGGAACTTCCGGTATTCGCGCTTGGCCGGCTTGCCATCCACGAAGACGACCATCGCCGCCACCGCGTCCGCCCCCTGCAAATTCGAGTTGTCAAACGCCTCGATTCGCCTCGGTGTCGCAATCCCCAACCGCTCGCCCAGCTCCTTGACGGCGCCGAGGGTGCGTTCCAGCTGCCGGTCCATCAGTTCCAGACGTTCACGAAGCGCGAGGCGTGCGTTCTCACAGGCGAGATCGACCAACTGGCGCTTGGGACCGCGTTTCGGATGCAGAACCTTGGCGGACAGCCATTCGGCGAGCGCGTCGCTGGGCACCCCCTCGGGCAACAGGATCTCCTTCGGCAACTCGCCCTCCTGAAAGTAGAACTGCTCCACGTAGGACATGAAATCCTCTGCAGGATCCCCGTGGTGCGGGACAATGTTCACGGAACGTTCAATGAGCTTCCCCGCCCTCACATAAAAGACCTGTACGCAGAGCAGACCTCGGTCCGCGTAAAATCCGAATACGTCCCGATCCACGCCATCCATCAGCGTGACCTTCTGCGACTCCATCACCTGGTCAATGGCACGGATGAGATCCCGCAACTCTTTGGCGCGTTCGAAACGCAACGCCTCGGCCTCGGCCTCCATCCGCTCGCGCAGTTGGCGCTGGACATCGCCGTGACCCCCATTCATGAAGTGCACAATCTCATCGATGATCTCCTGGTATCGGGCCGGATCCACCGGGAACTCACAGGGCGCGAGACACTGCCCAATGTGGTAATAGAGGCAGACCTGCTTTTTCAGGTTGTGGCACTTGCGCAGAGGATACAGCCTGTCGAGCAACCGTTTGGTGTCCTGCGCCGCGGTGGCGTTGGGAAACGGCCCGAAGTACTTGGCTTTGTCCGGCAGCACCCTGCGCACAATCTCGAGGCGAGGGTGTGTCTCGTTCGTAATCTTGATGTACGGGTACGACTTGTCGTCCCGCAGCATGATGTTGTACGGCGGCGTGTGCTGCTTGATCAGGTTGCACTCAAGGAGCAGCGCTTCCACGACCGTGTCGGTGACGATGTACTCAAAGTCGGCGACATTGGACACCATGGTCTGCGTCTTTCGATCATGCGATCCGGTGAAGTACGACTTCACCCGGTTCTTCAAGACCTTGGCCTTGCCGATGTATATGATCTTGCCGTTGGCGTCCTTCATCAGGTACACGCCGGGTTTATCAGGTAAAAGCGACAGTTTGTCGCGGATTGTCGGATTCACGTTCCTCCCCCTTGCACCGTCGACACCACGAGTTGCGACACGCCGTTCGTGGTCTGACACCAGAGCAGCTTGCCATCCTCAACGCGAAACGCCGACACCGTCCCATCCAGCGTGTAAGCGGGCCCACTCGGACCTTCGCCGGCGGGGTTAAGAGGTCCCATCAACACCTGATAGCCGCCACGAGGCGCAGGGGTCGTCTCGGCCCACCACAGCTTCCCGCCAGGCGCCTCCACGGCCCAGTGCGGCTGCCCATCCAAGGGTGGGCCGGTGAGTTCTGCTGGCGAACCGCTGTAGGGTGCGATGTACCATGTGGCATTCGTGCCGTCTCCCGAAGCCTCGTGACCCTCCATGCCTTGGAACACCACACCCGTGGACGTGATCACGGGATCGAGCATCACCCCGAACGGAGCGGGGATGGTGGTCTGCGGATGTAGTGCCGTCGTCGGATCCGAGCCCTGCAACGCGTACACCTGCACTGGCAAACCCACCGGTGCCTGCTTGCCGGAGGCATCCCGAATTTCGGGCTGGACGGCAATCCGCCCGTCGCCCACGGCCACGTGATAAGCATCGGCCTGACCGGGCTCAACCCGCCACATCGCGAGCAATCCCGCGCGTCCCGTCGGAAGATGGATACCGTACACGGCCGTGCGCGCATCCTGCGCGGGTGCGCTGCTGGACCAGTCGACCACCGCAATCAGCCACGCACCGGAGATACCGATGAACGAGACGTCTGCGCTCCACGCCGGCTTGGCCCCTGGGGCCGCCGTGGTCGATGTGGGCGGGGTCCACGTCACCTCCACCAGGTCTCGCCACACGAGGTCCGTACCTCCTTTGACCTCGGGGCAGTCGTGGACCACCACGTGTACCCCGTGATCGGTCGCCTCATGCTGCACCCAATACACCGCCCCAGCCCCCGCGTACACGTCCGAGAGCGACAGCGGCTCACTAAGGCGAAACTGAGCCACCGTCTGCACGGGCAGGTTACCGAGCGGCGCCGGCAAATTGGCGCCCGTGGAGGTTGGGGACGACGCGGGTGTGGCCGCATGCAGGCGGGGGATCTCCACCCCACCCACGCAGACGACGCCGAGCACCAGCGTGGCTGCTGCGGCCGCGGTCAGCCACCGTGGACCACGGTAGTGGCGCTGTGCGTCCGCCGCCACAACGCCGGCGGGGATCAGGCGTCGCGCCTCAGCCCGCAGCGCCCCAGGCACCGACGACGCCTCATGGCGTGCGCTGAGACGAGCCGTAAGGCTTTGGCGCCATGCACGCCGCATTGAATAATTCCAACCCATCCTCCGCAGCGCGTCTCGCGTCCGGCGAATGAGCAGCCTCACCAGGGTGCGCTTGGCCCGCTGCGGAGATAACGCATAGGATGGCAACCTACAAGCATCGAGGACCAAAGCCAGCCAGAGGTCCCGCGCCGCCTCGGGCGTAAAGGTGGACGACAAGATCTCCCACAGACCCGGGCCGTAGACGTCCCACACCGACTCCAGGTTCTGCACCCGATCATAGACCGGCTCCATGCGGGATCCCCCTGTTCCACGAACGAATACCTTTGCTCTCAGTGTACACGTTCCAACGACGGTTGCCGACACCCTCGCCGAAAACAGAAAAACGGCCTCTGCTTCCAGAAGCCGTTCTTTGTCGCGTCCCGTATGGTGGGTCATGAAGGACTCGAACCTTCAACCTGCCGATTAAGAGTCGGATGCTCTACCAATTGAGCTAATGACC
>JAIMAY010000020.1 GCA_023511725.1 Alicyclobacillus sp. | reverse complement strand
CAAACCTCTCTACGACAATACACCAGCCTAAGTGGGGGCTCGTCCCTACTAACTTATGAGTCTTGATATGTATGTTCCCCAAAAAGGAGCCCTTCTCATGAGAACCCTCTTTTTCGAACTTGACCGTATAGTCATTTTCAGAAAACGTTCCATTACCTCACGATTTTCAGATAAGAAATAAGTCGTCCCATCAAAAAATCACACCCCATCTCTGAGGCGTGCCCTAGTTACAACTTGCTACCACAAACCGATGATCATCATGTCTGTTGACTACTAAATTTTCGAATGACAAGTCCGGTAGTGTCGATCCCGCCAATCTTCCTTTCGTCGCACATCCATCTAACCCATGCCACGAAATGTTGCATGTAGCGTTTCATTGTCGAGTATGTCAAATTCTTACGTGTGCCTTTCAGAATTAGATGACGACGATGCCCTACAAGGTGGCCCCGCATCAGGAAACACGTGGGTATATCGGATGGAGCGTACATGGGGAATTGCTCTTTACGAAGCCACGTTAGAAATTCCATACAAGCCCGCATAAGTTGACCACGACGGTCAGGACTCGACGAGTGCGACTGCCACCCTACACCACAGGGCAACTCGAAGGTTGAGGGTGCGGCCAGTATGACGCTAAACACAACGTCACACGAGTTGACCATTGTAGCCGTAGTCTCTGGCTTAACTCCTGGCGAGAAAATATGGAGCGGGAATTGAGGAGACGGAGACCAACAAGTCCATCAATACCGTCCCGTGGGGGCCAAACGGATAAAACGGGTTATTGCACTGGTTCTCAGCGAGGAAAAGGGTGCAAAGGCCCTGCAACCAAGCGGCTCGGAGGTCGTGGTCGCTCGGGCCGATGCCAAAGCGCAGGAACATGTTGTGACTGGGGAAATCGTTCAGGTCAGGAAGTGAGTCGACGCTTGGGCAAAACGCAAACCATCATCCACAGTAAGTGAAGACGGGGCCTCGATAGGGCCCCGTTTTCACAAACTCTCGTATGCGCTGAGAGCCGCTCACTCCTTGCCCGTGCAGCGCCGCCTCTTGATGGCGGTTAAGGTAGTATCGACGTACTGGGAAGACGTCCCCGGCTAATAACGGAATCTTTCCCCTCATGCACCTGCCGCATTTACTGCAATAGCCCACTGCGTTTGCAAACAACATGAAGGTATTGTAGCGATTTCCTAGGTAGGCCCAAAGATAGGTCATCGTTCATTGCTGTGCAAGAAAAAACCTCCTATTGTGAAGGAGTAGGCATGTTGCCCACTCCCTCACGAAGGAGGCTCCCCGTGGGTAACAGTCTACCGTATGGATTGACTTGTGAAAAGGTCATCGGGATCTTGAATCGCTTCGCGGACACAAGAGACGGTGACGTGGCCAAGTTTCAGCATCCGTTCGCCGATGTGTATGCCAAGAAGCTTTACACCGGTCCTACCGCTGTACTGAGCATCGAGGCCCAACTTCGCAAACTGGAGACATTGGATGACATCCGAGAACACCTCGATTCAAACGAGGAACTCCAGCGATTGATCGGACTGGATTCCATTCACTACTCCAGCCTGCATCGGAAGTTCGAGTCGCTGCCGACGGAGTGGTTGCAGCACCTGGCCTTGAAGATTCTCGGTGCGGTGGACAGGTACTATCGGACGCATACACCGTCAACGAAAGTCGGACCATTGCACGTGGTGGATTCCACGCAGATCAGCTTGCCCAAGCGCACGGAGGACTGGGCCTATTGTTCCAAGGACCTGAACGGTATTAAGGTCCACATGCGATACGTGGTTCTGGGTCCTGACGTTTCATATCCTGACCGGTTCGTGATGTCGACCGCAGCCGTGTCGGACCAAGAGGGCGCAGTGGAGTTGGTCCGGGACAAGGACGCAACGTACGTCTTGGATCGCGGGTACATCAACTACGCGATGTACCACGACTGGGACACAAATGGGCAGAAGTTTGTTTGCCGCATTAAGGCCAACTCCAAAACAACCATTCTCGAAGAGTTTGCGATGCCTGAGGGAACGAACGTAACGCGGGACGCGCGGGTACAACTGCAATATGGCAAGACGAACACGTTCGAGCTGCGGCTCGTGGAGTACAAGGATGACCAAGGTCGCGTGTACCGCGTGGTGACGAACCGGTGGGACTTGGAGGCCACCGAGATCGCGGATATCTACAAGCAGCGATGGGCGATTGAACTGTTCTTCAAATGGATGAAGCAACACCTCAAGGTCGTGCGGCTGTACAACTATAACCCTACGGCCGTGTGGAACCAAATCTTGTTGGCGATGATCGCCTATGGCCTGCTGGAGCTCGTGCGCATTGAGCTTGGGACAAAGGTCCGTCTCTCGAGAATTTTACGGTTGCTCAAGAGCCACTGGTTTAACGGATGGGACAAGTTCCTGGCTGCGCTTTATCGGAAGCCGACCCGCACATCGAGGGGTCGGGTGCGAAAGCGAAAACGAGGCCGGCCACGGAAGCACCCGAAGAAACTCAAGGCGGTAAAGACCATCATCCGTTAAAACCCTCATCATCCATTTAACGGTAACATGCCTACAAACCGATGGGCTGTTGAGGTTTTAGGCGATCAGGGGATAAAGTGGCTTCCAAAATATATACGAAGAACACTAAAACCCCAACCAAGGCATCTATATTACTCTGACCTAAGCCCACGCTTCCAATCATCAACACAATATCCAATCACGGCAATTGTTTTGCAAACGCAGTGCCGATAAGCCGGAAAAACCCTCTTATGCGCCGCCACGATGCCGCCGCAGCGCGCGATAAGGCGGAAAAACCGGCTTATGTGCCTCGCGGGAGCCGCCGCGGTGCCGCATAAGGCGGAAAAACCCGCTTATCCGCCGCACCGAGGCCGCGATCGCGCTGCATAAGGCGGAAAAACCAGCTTATCCGCCCCGCCCGGGGCGCCGCGGCGCCGGATAAGCCGGAAAAACCACGTTGGCGGAAACCGCTTCCGCTAGCGGCCCGATTTGACGCCGCCAGCCCCCCTAGCGGAACTCCGTTCCGCTCCTCATCCGCCGTCCGTACGCCGCCGCGACCGTCGTCGCATCAGCAGACGCGGCCCAAGGATAGGCTAACGTCTGGTGGATGCGCTCGGGACGGTGGATCCCGACGCTCCGTCAGGACAGGAGGCGATAATGTGTCCAAGTATCCGATTCTCGAACGTCCGCAGGGCAAGCAGACAGTGCGCGTGATCGGCAATGTGTATGCCGACTTGGCGGCTGAAGATGTTGCCCATGAGTTCATGGCGTGGCTCGACAGCAAAGGGTGGACCTTCTTCGGTCACATGGTGGATCTGGCGGAGGAGGATGACGACGACGCGATTTTCGAGGTGCTGTTGGGGGATGAAGGGCAGAAGGGGATCGCCATTGTCCCTCAGGATAAGAATCGACACAACTGAGCGAGGTTGTCACCGGGTGGTTTCGCCGGTGCGTCGGCCCAGGGCTTCGTTCCGTGCGGAATCCCAGCTGCGCGCCGCTGCACCTCCCGCCCCCGCGCCGCCTTCGCCGCATCGCCCCCTACACCGTCGATCCCGTCCGCAGCACGAAACCCGTCACGTGCGCCTCCGCGCCCGTTCCCTTTGCGGTGAGCACCAGCACAGCCGACAGCAGTACAAGCGCCCCGCCGACGAGATACGCCGTTCGCCACCAGGGAGACTGGGCGTGGCGGCGTGTGATGGTCAGGAAGACGACGATGGCCAGGCAGATCATCGCCGGCACGCGAACGATGACCCCCGCCGCACTCAACCTCGCGAACAGCACCGGAAGCGCCGTCACGCACCACAGTCCCGCGAGGGCCATGCGCCGTGTTGACATCCGTGTCGCCCCCTCTTGGCCGATCCGGCACACCCCCCGTACCGGCATCCTGTATCATACTCCGCAAGCGACGCGCGCGGAAGTGGCTGATACGCTTTGGCCTCAAACCCACTTCCCACCAGCCCGGTCTCTTGGTATGTATTAGAGTGAGACGCGGTCGAACACCATGCCCTCGTGACGGAGGCGATGGCGGATGAGCGGAGCCCGCACCTACCGGGTCATGCGAACCATGCGGCGAAAGTGGGAGCAGTGGTTGGTGCTGATTGCCTGCTACGAATGTGGATACCTGGTCTTTCGTTCCGGCTGGACCCATCCCGGGGCACGCGCCCACGCCGTCAGCCTGATTGCCGGCATTCTGCTGTTCGTGCTGGGAGAGCCGCTCTACCGGCGCATGGTCCCCGCGTTTCTGGAGCTGACCGACGCGGGGATCCAGCTGGAGGGGGCGCTCTATGGGGTGAGCGAGATCGACACGGTGGCCGTCCAGCCGCAGTGCCGATCCCTCGTGGTACTCCTCGCGGACGACGCACAGACGCGGCTGTCGGTGAAGGTGCCCAGACGGCAGTTCCGCGCTCTGTCTGAGGAGCTGCGCGCCTGGGCGGAGAGGCACCACGTGCCGTTCCGGTGCTTGGACTAGGTCACGCCACGGGCGCTACTTGGCCTGGGCCATCATGGACCCGAGGATGTTCAGCCCGTTTTGTCCGGCCGGGACATCCACCACGTACTGCACGCCGCCGATGTTGACCTCGTACCACGTTCCACCGCCGTCCATCCGCCCATACACCACCGTGTGACCGCCGATGATCACTTTGCCGCCGGCGCCTGAGCTGAGGATTTGCACGGGGTAGTCCGCCGGAAACATCGCCACGTCCACCGCCAGCGGATGCTTGCCATCCGTGTACGTGAGATCCACAGTGGCGGTCTGGCCGTTGCTGGTGGCGCGGATATCCTGCAGCTTATAACCGGGCACCTCCGGGACCAGGAGAGGAAAGGGCACAATGCGCCGGGCATCCTCCAGCGTGGTCGCAAACTGCAGCGGTTGCGCCGAGGATGCTGCGATGACCTGTTGCGGACCGGGGGCGACGTCGGCTGTCGCGAGGACGTTCGATCCCGCCATATACGTCTCCGCCACGGCATTCGTAGCGCCATGCTGTGCGACGGTGGTGCCGGGGAAAGCGGCGTTGTGCCGCGAGAGGTTCCAGAGCCCGCCGGCGCAGACCAAGGCGAGGCAGGCCACGCCGATGTAGCGCAGGGCGGGTATGAAACGCATGCGGCGTTCACGCCGCTGTGCCTCGGTCCGCAGATTGTGGAGGATCCGCTCCCGCATCTCCTCCGGCATGCGGAGATCCGATGATCCGAACAGACGGTTCATTCCGTCTTCATGCACGCTTGCTCACCTCCCTCGGACGCTACCAGGCTTCGCAGCAGCTTGAGTGCGCGGTGGTAGGCCACATTCACATGATTGGGCGTCCAGCCCAAGACCTGCGCCGCCTCTTCGGAACTCAGCCCCTGCAGCCCGCGCAGCACAACCACATCGTGATATGCGCGATTCGCTCGCTCCAGGCGCGCCAAGACGTCGGCGACCCAGGCGTCGAGCACGACCGCCTGCTCATGCGACGCCTCGGCCGCATCGTCGCGCAACCGCGGTGCGAGGCGCAGCCACGCCTTGCGTCGCCGGGCCGCGTCAATGCACAGATTCCGGGCTATCCTCAGCAGAAACGCCCGCGGGTGGTCCACGCGCCGCCCTCGGAACAGGCTGTCCATGGCGCGAACAAACGTCTCCTGCACGAGGTCCTCCACATCCGAGGTGCGCTGCGTGTACACGAGGTAGCGGTATATGTCATCGCCATATTCGGCGAACCAGCGTTCGATCACGGAAGGAACATCCAGAAGGCGTACCTCCCTTGCCCGGGCGTGACTCTGCTTATACTGACGCACCATAAGGCCATCGCATTACACCCCGGCCGTCGTGTGACATCGCAGAGCCTTCCCATACCCCCACCGGGTGTCAAGAATCTGCTATACTATAGTTGAATCATATCTAATTCCAGCTGGAAAGGGGGTTATCGCATGCTGGCGGCAACGCAGACGGCACGCGGGAGGCCGCACGGCCCCAGGCATCCGGCGCTTCGGTGGCTGCAGCGCCTCGTCTTCATGGCCGTCGGTGCGGCGCTCGCCGCGGTGGCACTGGAGATCTTCCTGGTCCCCAACCACATCATCGACGGCGGCGTCACCGGTATCTCCATCATGCTGTCCGACTGGACGGGCTGGCGGCTCGGCATCTTCCTCTTTCTGCTCAATGCGCCGTTCTTCCTCATCGGGTATCAGCAAATCGGACGGACATTCGCACTGTCCACGCTGTTCTCCGTCGTCATCCTCTCCGGTCTCGCATCTCTGTTGGTACCGGTACCCGGTATCACGCATGATCCGCTGCTCGCAGCGGTGTTCGGCGGCATCCTGCTCGGCATTGGGGTGGGGCTGATTTTGAGAAATGGCGGATCGTCCGATGGTCTCGACATCGTCGCCATCCTCATCAGCCGCCATGTGCCGTGGTCCATCGGCCAGGTGATCATGTTCTTCAACATCTTCATCCTCGGATCCGCGGGGTTTGTGTACGGGTGGGACCACGCGATGTATTCGCTGATCGCGTACTTCATCGCCTTCAAGGCGATTGACGTCGTCGTGGCCGGCTTTGAGGAGACCAAATCCGTGTGGATCATCAGTGATCTCTGTGACGACATCGGCGAAGCCATGCTCCACCGCCTCGGTCGCGGCGTCACCTATCTGCACGGCGAGGGCGCGTTCTCCGGCGACAACAAGAAGGTGCTGTTCAGCGTGATCTCGCGCCTGGAGGAAGCGAAGCTGAAAACCATCGTCGAGGATATTGATCCCGAAGCCTTCATCGCCATCGCCCCCATCGCGGAAGTGCGCGGCGGGCGCTTCAAAAAGCGCAGCATCCACTGAATCCAGCGGCGCGGGCGGCCGGCCCATGGTACAATCCATTCGTGTCCACCAGCGCATGACGCATGCGCATGTTCAGATACGAATGGGAGGTCCGGTTGATGCGGCCCGATGCCTCGCCCATCCGCCCGGCGCGCCAGCTGGATGTGGGCGCCGTGGTGATCCTCGTGATAGCGCTGATCACACGCCTGTGGTTCGCGTATCGCCACCCCACCTACAGCCTCTGGGGCGACGATATGCGGCACTATGATCATCTGGCGCGGATGATCCTGACCCGCCACATCTACGCGTATTGGGGAGACATCCCGGACGCGTTCGTGACACCGGGCTTCCCGCTGTTCCTGGCGTTCTGCTATTGGCTGGCGTCCCACATCTCTCCGTCCAGCCTTGTGGGGCTGCATGTCACCTACCTGGTGCAGGCCGTTGTGGCGACCGCCGGTTGTGTGGGTCTGTACATGGCGGCCCGCCGCTGGCTGGGGAGGCTGCCGGCGCTCGTGACCGCGCTCTTGTGGTGCGCTTACTACCCGGCCGTTTGGGCCACGAGCCTGCCCCTCACGGAATGCCTCTATGTTTCACTGCTGCTGCTGTTCCTCTGGGCGTGGACGGCCGCGTGCAGCACAGGTCAGCCCGGGTTGTGGTTCTCGGCCGGGGTGCTGCTGGCTCTGACCACCTTGGTGCGCCCGGTGACGCTGCCGTTCGTCGTCGTCACCGCGTTCACAGCCTGGTGGCTGGAGCGCAGTGCTTCGCAGCGGCGGGCGTGGCGCAGCGCCCTGATCCACGTGGTTGGCTTCATCCTGTGCATGCTGCCGTGGTGGATCCGCAACGCCGTCGTCCTTCACCGCCTGCTGCTCACTGATGACGACTCGGCGAACCCGCTCCTGTTTGGGTCGTTCCCCGACATGCGCGTGCCCGCGGGATTTCAGCCCCCGGCGGATCAGAAGGCGCTGGCCATCCACCGGATCGTCGAGGGATTCACGCAGCAACCCGGTCTGTATCTGCGTTGGTATACAGTGGGAAAGATTGACTGGTTGTACGCCCAGCCCTGGGTCCCCCAGGGGATGCCGGCGTGGCTGCACGCGTTCACCCAGGCCGAGCACTGGGTGATCCTGGTCCTTGGAGCCATCGGGATAGTTGTAGGGCTGTTTCGGCGCAGGATCCGCTGGTGGAGCGTGCTGGCGCTGTTTCTCGTCCTGGTCCAGCTGCCATTTCTCCCGCTCGCGCGCTACGCCTTCCCGACGATGCCGCTGTTCTGCCTGGGCGTGGGTATCGCGCTGCGCACCATCCGTGCACGCGACAGGACGACACGAACCCCGGCAACGGAAGCACCGTGGAGCCGTGGCCCATGAGCTGTTCGACACGACATCGCTACTTCGGCTCATTGAGTGGAACTGGCGCGGCCAGGACGTGGCGCCGGACAGCTACAGTTATCAGCCGCGCGTCGCCATCGGTCAGCGTGCAGATGGGACCATCGTTCGTCGCCACCGCCTCGGTGGTGCAATGAGCTCTGATACATTAGGGAGCAGATGCTCGGTTTTGCTTCACAAACCGTTCGTATTCAGGCACCACGCTGGCCACATCACCGTATGCCCGCACGACACCGCGGTCGAGCCACAGTGCCTTTTCACAGAAGCTCTTCACCTGGGCCATGGAGTGGCTGATGAAGAATATGGTTTTACCCCGGCGTTTAAAGTCGTTCATCTTGTCCATACATTTGGCGGAGAAGACGGCATCTCCAACGGAGAGCGCCTCATCCACAACCAGGACGTCCGGATCCACGCATACGGAAATCGCAAAGCCGAGTCTGGATCTCATACCACTGGAGTAATTTTTTACGGGCTGGTCGATGAAGGGGCCTATATCGGCGAACTCCACAATCTCAGATTCCAATTCACGGATCTCTTTCTTGCTAAACCCTAACATCAGGCACTTTTGTTCAATGTTCTCCCGACCCGTTAATTCTGTGCTGAGGCCCGCCTGAATGGCCACCAAGGATGTCTGTCCATCCACGTGGATTTCCCCTGCGGTCGGTTGAATCACTCCGGCGATGATGTTGCACAGGGTTGATTTCCCTGACCCGTTCAAACCGACAATCCCAATCACGTCACCCTTGTCCGCCTCGAAGCTTACGTCCCGCAGCGCATAAAACTCCTCCCCAGTACGCAAGGGAAGTAACAGATCCAACAATCGCTGTGAGGTGGATTGATACATGCGATACACTTTCGTCACGTGCTGTGCAATCACGGATTTGACCATGTCATCTCCCGTCCCGCGTTCTCGGGCATCTTTATGCGTAGTCCACGAGATCAGCCCGAAACTTTCCATGCAAAACTGCACCAATTAGAAACAGAACAGCCACGACCACCCAGAAATAGAGCGTGTATCGAGCGTGCTGCAGGAAGTACCAACCGTCACCAAACAGTGCCGCCCGATATCCCTCCACCACGTAGTACAAAGGATTGGCCTTCATGGCTAGCTCGAGCCAACCCAGACCTTTCGGGCTCCACAGAACAGGCGTGAGGTACATAAGCACACGCATCAGCGACGCCACCGCCATGTGCACATCCCGAACCACTGTCGACAGTGTGGACGTGATAAGGGAGACCGCCACCAGAAGCAGCAGCAGGCAAAACATGAAATACGGCAACTGAAGCAGATACAAGGACGGCATGTATCCGCGCAAGCTGAACCATAGGAGCAACAACACTGTGAGTACAAGGTGGGGATACCACTTCGATATAATGACGTAACTCGGGATGATACTTGCGGGAAAATTCATCTTCGCCACAATCCGAATTCGACTGAATACGGACCGGGACGCAGCGAGCACCGCCTGGTTGACAAAGAACCACACCACCATCCCGGCGGATATCCACAACACATACGGTACATGCTCCACCGTGCGGCTTGCCCGAATCCCAACCCCAAAAACAAACCAGTAAATACATATTTGAACAGCCGGATTAAAGATTTCCCAAAAGAAACCCAAGTAGTGTTTACGAGTTTCCGCCTTCAGCTCAAACCAGGATAACCGGCGGATCAGGTACAAGTTCCGCAAGTGTTCTCTGAAGACAAGGGCGACTGCCGCCATATTCTGCTCCTTTCTCGCCACCACGTCACTCGGCATGTCCATCCCGATACATCAAACCGACAGCCGGTGATTCTCGGCATTCGTAAGCACCTTTCCCACCGGCGTCAAATAGTGCTGTTCGAGGAAAGTTACCAGATTGGCACATGCCGTCCCACGGGAAAACTCATTCCATTCTTCCGCAAACGCGCGGATCCTGTCCATATCGAAGCGGTTCGCCCGTAGACATTCAATCAATTCCGCTGTCGATCGAACGATGGGCCCAGGCACCAATGTGCTGTATTCTCCCCACAATCCCCGGTCCTTCACGTACTCCTCAAGATCATACGGAAAGAAGACCATGGGCCGTCCGAGCAAAGCGTACTCGTAAATCACCGATGAGTAATCTGTGATCAGGCAATCGGTTACCCACAGCAGATCGTTGATGTCCGGGTAATCCGTGTAATCATAGACGAAACCGGGATAGCGGCGCTCATAGTCTTCTCGGTGCTTCACAGCTGGATGCAGCCGAAGGACGAGAACGTGATCCTCTCGTAGTTCAGCATACATCTTGTCCAAATCCAACTGCATGCGAAAGCAGTCCAATTCATGATCTCGATAGGTTGGAGCATAAAGGAGCACCCGTTTTGAAGCAAGAGCCGGATTCTCTCTCACCAGCCGTTGCGCGGTTTCCCGACCCCAGTCCATGTCATAGAGTGGGTCCGTTCGCGGAAAGCCCGTCCGCAAAATCCGGTCTTCTCCAATACCAAAGGCTTGCTTGAACACATGCGCCATGGCATCGGACCCGACAACGACCTTGTCAAAGCGATTGTAAACACGAACAAACCTGCGCCGAGCCCGCTCTGACCGCTGGCAAGTCGACACAGCTCTCAAACCGAATGCTTTAATGGCTCCTGCTGCATGCCAGAGTTGGATACACCGTACCTCCGGCCGAAACCGAACAACAGCAAGAAAAGGGAAGTAGTTGTCCACAAACACAACGCGAGCGGTGGCAAGATGATATACATTCCTGATCCAATCCCACACCGGCCACCATCGCAGTGTGATGATTGTGGCTTTGGGTGGCCGTGCGTAAACACAGCGCTGTGCACGAAGGAAGACACAGGTAACGTTTAGATTGCGGCGCTGCATTTCATCATAGACAAGGACGCTGTTCTGTCCAAAGGAATCCACGAATACAACCTTATTACGCAGTGGCAGAAGACGTAGAAAGATGAAGGCCACTCGCCAGACCCACAGATACAGTTCAACACATATTTCCCGAAGACCCTGACTCACTCGATATAACCATCCTCCATCGACTTTCTTCCGCACAGCACCCTCACCCTGCGTAAGCCTTTTTGCGCGACCCTTGTGGCGTCCAGTCCACCGTGGTGTACGCTGGTGTGCATTAGGGAATATGATCTGGGGTGGATTGAGAAACGCTTGGACGCCTATAACAAGATTGAACGCCGGACACGCCGGCGCACTCAGCGAAAACAGGTCGACATGCTATTTACCCTTGTAACGTACGGAAACCCGTTTCTATTATTCCGTGCTGGGACCTTTTCAGCAAGCTCCATATTTCGACACCCCTCGGACATGGTCTGTGGGATTTCTATATAATCCCACAACCAAATCCAAGGGCAAAAACGCATGATACGCAGGCCGTACCGGCGAGTGTTTGAACTCTGCCATCGGCAGGCACCCGCCCCGCCGACCTGCGTCAGCGAGCGGGCGCCTCCGAGTGCTTCATGCCGGGCTCTTCCGCGGTCCGCTCCGTCTGCACGTTGTGCCAATCCACGTGCGTCCCAAACAGCACGTCCATCGTCGGATGCGTCACGCCGTACCAGTAATGCGGGTTCTTGTAGTGGTGCAACAGGTGGAACTTCTTCATCCAACGCCCCCAGGGCGTCTTCGGAATGATGGGACGGTGCGAGACGTAGTGCGTCCACTCGTAGTAGACCTGGTAGCAGCTGGTGCCGGCGATGAAGGTGGATGTCGCGTGCCAGTCGCGCGTGATCAGCCAGACAATGAGCCACACCGCCGCGTATGATGGGATGTTGTACACGTTGGGCGTGAGCAGCCACTCCATGTCCGTCGGGCGCGCATGGTGCAGCACATGGCCCTTGTACGCCGGTGGCAAAATATAGCGCAGGATGCCGTGCAGAATGAAGCGATGGATCAGGTACTCGGCGAAGAAGAAAAAGACGATGCCTCCCACAAACCACGGCGCGCTGCGCCCCAGGCCGGCGCCAGGGGTGGCGATGGAAATCGCGAGCGCCAGGAGAAACTCAAATGAGATGAACAGCACCCGTTTGTCGGTCCAGAACTCGCGCAGATACGCGTTCACTTGGTACTCACCTCCTGGATGGCGATGGAATCTGATAGACTTATTATAATACGGGTTCGCAGCGAAGGATAGAAAGACGAGGGTCCGGCACTGAACAACACGTTCGTGCCGAATGAAAGGAGCATCCCCATGTGCGGCCGCTTCACGCTGACCGAGGATTGGTCCTTCATCGAGGCTTATTTCGCGGTGGAGGTTTCGGAGATGGATGGTTTCCAGCCCCGCTACAACATCGCACCGACGCAGCTCGTGCCCGTCATCCTGCAGGAGGACGGGCGGCGTGTCGCGCGCTGGATGGTGTGGGGGCTCAAGACACAGCGCGCAGGTGTCCTGTTCAACGCGCGCGCCGAGACGCTTCTGGAGCGGCCCACCTTCCGCCGGCTCGTGCCGCGCCGGCGCTGCCTCGTGCCAGCCGACGGCTTCTACGAGTGGGCGAAGCGGGACGATGGTGGGAAGCAGCCGTATCGCATTCAACTCGTCTCGCGCAGGGTGTTCGCCTTCGCGGGGCTGTACGACCAGCAGGTCACGCCGGACGGTAAACGGATCTGGCACTGCACCATCGTCACGTGCGCGCCCAACCGCTTCATGGCGCGCATCCATGACCGCATGCCCGTCATTCTCGCGGAAGATGCCATGTCCGCCTGGTTGGATCCGGCGTTGCCTCCCGACGCCGCCCTCGCCCTGCTCGGGCCCGTGCCGACGGAGGAGATGACCGCCTATCCCGTGTCGGCGGCTGTGGGGAACAGCCGGATCGACGAACCCTCGCTGATCCGGCCCCTCCCCTGAGTTCACCCGCGAGTGCCGTAATTCCGAGCCAGCTCCAGGTACACCTGCAGCGCGTCGGGATTGCTCATGGCATCGCGATTGACCGCCTTCTCCAGCGGCGCACCCAGGAAGATCTTGCGAATGGGCACCTCCATCTTCTTGCCGTTGAGGGTGCGGGGCACTTCCGGTACATGGAACATGGCGTCCGGCACATGGCGCGGCGATACGTTCTCGCGCAGCGTCTGGCGGATGCGCGCCTTCAGCTCCTCCGTTAGCGTCAGACCCTCGCGCAGCACCACGAACAGCAGCATCTCGCCGTCATGGCCGAGATGTGTGGTGTCAATCACGAGCGAGTCCAGCACCTCCGGCAACCCCTCGACCGCCGCATAGATCTCGCTGGTCCCTGCGCGTACGCCCTGGCGGTTGATGGTGGCGTCGGACCGGCCGTAGATCACCGCCGATCCACGATCCGTGATCTTGATCAAATCTCCGTGGCGCCACACCCCCGGATACGTATCGAAGTAGCTTTCATGATAGCGCCGGCCGTCCGGATCATTCCAGAAGAAGAGCGGCATCGACGGGAATGGCCGCGTGATCACCAGCTCGCCCACGTCGCCCACAATGGAATGGCCCTCGTCGTCAAAGCACTCGACACTCGCCCCGAGCATGCGGCACGGCAACTCGCCGGCGCGCACGCCGTGCAGCGGGCTCCCCAGCACGAAGGCGGCGCAGACGTCGGTACCGCCGCTCGCCGGGTACAGCCAGATGTCGGGCTTGACCCGTTCGTAGATCCATGCAAAACCGTCAGGTGCCAGCGGTGATCCCGTGTACGCCAGCACCTTTAGGCGGCTCAGATTGTAATCCCGCCCGGGATGCAGATCCGCCTTCATGCAGGAGCTGATGTAGCCTGCACTGGTACCAAACACCGTCATCCCCGCGTCGGCGGCGAACTGCCAGAGTGCACCCAAGTCTGGGTACGCCGGGCTACCGTCATACACCAGCGCGGTGGATCCTGTGAGCAGCGATGCCGCCACCACGTTCCACATCATCCACCCCGTCGTCGTGAACCAGAAGAACCTGTCGTCCGGCCCGAGGTTGGAGTGCAGTCCCTGCATCACCAGATGCGCCAACAGGCACCCGCCGTGGCCCTGCACGATGGGCTTGGGCAGGCCGGTGGTGCCGGAGGAGTACAGCACCCAGAGAGGGTGGTCAAATGGCACCTGTGCGAACGTCAGCGGCGCAGGCGCGGCCGTTGCCTCCTGCCACAGCATCACGTTGCGCAGGCCGTCCAGCTGTGGCTGTGGGCTGAGATACGGGATGAGGATGGTTCGCTCCACCGTCGGCAGCGCGCGCTGCAACTCGGCCACCACGGGCAGCCGATCATACGCCTTGCCTTGATAGGCATACCCGTCGATGGTCAACAATACCTTCGGCTCAATCTGCTGGAAGCGGCTGATGACGCTCGGCGTGCCGAACTCGGGCGCGCAACTGGACCAGATGGCGCCGAGGCTCGCCGTGGCGATAAACGCCGCGATGGTCTCAGGGATGTTGGGCAGATACGCCACCACCCGGTCCCCCTCACCCACGCCAAGCCGACGCAGGGTGGCGGCCAGCGCCCCGGCGGTGTCCAACAGCTGTTGCCACGACCATGTCACCAGCGGCCGCAGCTCGGACCGGCCGATGATGGCCGGCGCATCCGGCCGCGCGTGGCGCACCAGGTGCTCGGCGTAGTTGAGGCGCGCGCCTGGAAACCAGCGCGCCCCCGGCATCTTCTCCTCGGCCAGCACGGTCTCGTAGGGCGCGCTGCTCTTCACCTCAAAAAAGTCCCACACCGACGCCCAGAACGCGGGCAGATCTGTCACGGACCAGCGCCACAGCGCCTCGTAATCCGCAAAGGACAGGCCGCGCGTCTCCTCCAGCCAGCGCATGTAGCGCTTCAGATGCGAATGTTCCGCCAGCTCTGACGGCGGCGTCCACAACAGGTCTCCCTCTTTCACCCGACTCATTCGCTTCCCCTCTCCCAGCGGCGGGTGCCGCCCTGTGTCCGTGGCGGATGGCGTACCGGACACGGTCCGCCGCATGTCCCCGCGCCGTCCGCCACGTGTCGTCAAGTCCACCATACCCAGCCCACGAAAGCGCTGTCAAGGCGGAACGAAGCGGCATGTATAGATCATCCTGGCGCGGCGTACGCTACCGCTTGCCATGGACACCGATGGATGGTTGTGGACTCGACAAACGCTTCCCGCCCTGCTGGCGGGCGCACTCCTCACCTGCAGCACGCTGCTGGCGGCTGGAGGCCCGGCACCGGCCCGGCACAGCGCAGCCGTCCCGGCGATAGGTACATCGTCGCATGGCCGCCCGCCCCTCATGCATAGGCGCGAGTCACAGCGCGCCGCGCTTGCAGCGACGGAGAGGGGCCAGCGAAGTCGACCGCGAAGCGTGGAACGCGAGCACGGCGGCCACCCCCTGGCTCCGGCGCATACCGGAGACCGCGGACGACGCTGCCACGCCTCGGCCCCAACGCTTTCTCACCTAGCGGTGACGCCTGCGCCAGGGCATACCCCCGCCCGGCCCGTCGCGGCGGCGGATGATCTGCTCGCGATGGACGATGTGACGCTCACCGCCTACGCGCTGTCCAAGCGATCCACCGGCAAACGACCGGGCGATCCGGGCTTCGGCATCACCGCGAGCGGCCACCGGGCTCGCGTGGGCGTCACCATCGCGGTGGACCCGCGCGTGATTCCGCTTGGTGCCTGGGTGTACATCGAGGGGGTGGGTTGGCGCCGGGCCGAGGACACCGGCGGCCTGGTGAAGGGGCGCCACATCGACATTCTGCTGCCGTCGGACGATGCGGCGCTGGCGTTTGGAGTGCGCAAACACGTACGCGTCTATGTCAGGCCATCCCGAGATACCGCCGCACCGCATCACAGTAGGGACGAAGCAGCGGCGCACAGCGGCGAACCGCTTCCTCCGTTTCAGCCGCTGTCAGTTCGCGGTAACGGCGCACCAGTTTATCACGGTACGTCAGCGCCGGCTCGAACGCGTGAAACCAGTCGGCGCTGACGACGCCCTCCTCCATCAGGACGCGGACGATGTCGGCGTAGCTGCCGGGATCGCGCATCACGAGCGCATCAATCATGTCGCTCGCGGCATCGGTCACACACTCGATGGCGACGTGCAGCGCGCGCTCGGCCGCCCACACACGCCCGGGATCAGCGCTCCAACCCGGCTGCTCGGCCAGCCGCGCCAGCCAATCGGCCCGCACCTCGATGGCCTGGAGAATCCCGTCAATGCGCTTTTGCAACTCCTCGGTGATGAACATGCTCGGTCCCTTCCCTGTCACATCTTACCTTGTGAGAAGATTTCCCCTGATCCGTTTCCTTGCCGATCCTCGTACAGTATAATGAAGTTCGGTGCAAGACTCCAAATCATCCCGAACCAGCGGTATGGCGCCGCAGCTCGTCGTACGAAGCCAAAGCCCAAATTTGCATGGTTCGGAAGAGGCAGGCAAGGAGTGGACCTAGGCATGCTGGAGCAACTGTCCTGGAAGGTCGGCGGGCAGCAGGGAGAAGGCGTCGAGAGCACGGGCGAGACGTTCGCCGTGGCGCTCAACCGTCAGGGCTATTATGTCTACTCATTCCGTCATTTTTCTTCACGGATCAAGGGTGGCCACTCGAACGACAAAGTCCGTGTCAGCGTCAAACGCTACCGGGCCAGCGCGGACTACACCGACGTGCTGCTCGCGTTTGATCAGGAGTCCATCGACGTGAACGCGGGTGAGGTGCGTCCGGGGGGTATCGTGATCGCCGATGCCAAGTTCAATCCGACGGCGCCGGACCACGTGAGGCTATTCGCGGTGCCGCTGACCCAGATTGCGGAGGAATGCGGCGCCGCCATCATGAAGAACATGGTGTCGCTCGGCGCATCCGCCGCCGTCCTCGGCCTGCCGGTAGACATCTTCGCGGAGGTCGTGGAGGAGCGCTTCCGCCGCAAGGGTCAGCGCGTGGTCGAGCAGAACATGGAAGCCATCCGCCGCGGCTACGCCTTCATGAAGGAAGCCGGCGGTGCCGATCCCGCCTTCGCCCTCAAACCCGCGGACGGCACGCGCCGGTTGCTCATGATGGGCAACGACGCGATTGCCCTCGGCGCGCTGGCGGCCGGCGCCCGCGTGATGTCGGCCTACCCCATCACGCCGGCATCCGACATCATGGAGTACCTGATCCGCAAGATGCCGCAGGTGGGCGGCGTGGTGGTGCAGACGGAGGACGAAATTGCCGCCATCACGATGGCCATCGGCGCCAACTACGGCGGGGCGCGCGCGTTCACCGCCACGTCTGGCCCGGGCCTGTCGCTGATGATGGAGGCCATTGGCCTGTCAGGCATGACGGAGACGCCGGTGGTCATTGTCGACACGCAGCGCGGCGGCCCCTCGACGGGTCTGCCGACGAAGCAGGAGCAGTCGGACCTGCTGGCTGCGCTGTTCGGTAACCACGGCGAGATCCCGAAGATTGTCCTCAACCCCGCCACGACGGAGGACTGCTTCACGGTCATGGCAGACGCCTTCAACTACGCGGAGCAGTACCAGTGCCCGGTGATTGTGATGACGGACCTGGCGCTCTCGCTCAGCAAGCAGACGACGGACCCGCTGTCGCTGGACAGCATCCGCATTGACCGCGGCCTGTTGGCAACGCCGGAGCAACTGGCGCAGACGCCGCCCGGCAAGGACTTCAAGCGCTACGAGATGACGGAGACGGGCATCTCGCCGCGCGTATTCCCCGGCGCGAAGGGCGGCATCCACCACGTGACCGGCGTGGAGCACATGGAGACGGGCCGGCCGAACGAGAACTCGCCGAACCGCAAGGTGATGATGGAGAAGCGGATGCGCAAGCTCAAGGGCGTCGAGCTGCCGAACAGCGTCATCCGCAGTGGCGACGAGGCGCCGGAGCTGGCCATCGTGGGCATCGGCTCCAACATCGGCCCCATCGAGGAGACGATGGAGCGGCTGCGTGCGGAAGGTCACCGGGTGAGCCACGTCCACGTCAAGGCGCTGCTGCCGTTCCCGCGCCAGGCACTGCTGGCGGCGCTGGCCGGCGCACGCAAGGTGCTGGTCGTGGAGAACAACGCCACCGCGCAGCTGCGGCACCTGATGTCGTTCTTCGACGCGAATCCGGAGGGCGAGGTCCACAGCCTGCTCAAGTACAACGGTCAACCGTTCCTGCCGAGCGAGATCTACGATGCGTGTAAGGAGCTGATCTGAGATGGCCACAGTGAAGGATTTTCGCAACGACATCCGGCCCAACTGGTGCCCCGGTTGCGGCGACTTCTCCGTGCAGGCCGCCATCCAGCGTGCGCTGGCGGCCCTCGGCAAGGAACCGCATGAGGTGGCCATCATCTCGGGTATCGGTTGCTCCGGGCGTATCTCCGGCTACATCCACAGCTACGGCTTCCACGGCGTGCACGGGCGCGCGCTGCCCACAGCGCAGGGCGTGAAGCTCGCCAACCGTCACCTCACCGTGATAGCCTCCGGTGGCGACGGTGACGGCTTCGGCATTGGCCTCAACCACTTCATGCACGCGGTGCGGCGCAACATGGACATCACGTACATCGTGATGGACAACCAGATCTACGGCCTGACCAAGGGCCAGCACTCGCCCACCTCGGCGCACGGCTTCAAGGCCAAGACCACGCCGACCGGCAACATCGAGCACGCGCTGGTGCCCGCGCAGATTGCGCTCGCCGCCGGCATCGGCTTCCTCGCCCAAGGCTTCTCCAGCGACATCAACCAGCTGGTCCGGCTCGTGCAGGAGGCCATCCAGTACCGCGGCTTCTCGCTGCTCAACGTCTTCAGCCCGTGCGTGACCTACAACAAGATCAACACGTACGATTGGTACAAGGAGCACGTCTACAACCTCGACAACGTGCCCGACTATGACCCGACGGACAGAGCGGCCGCCATGCGCATGGTCATCGAGACCAACGGCCTGTGCACCGGCGTCATCTACCGCGACGACAGCCGCGTCCCGTACGAGGACCTCATCCCGGGCTACCACGAGGAACCGCTAAGCCAGCTCGATCTCGCCATGGACCCGGAGGTGTTCCAGCAGACGCTGCGCGAGTTCGCGTGATCAGGCCGCGGCTCGGCTACGGTGCGGGCCGGGTGGCGCGAGCCGAGTGGCGCAGGCGTGGCGCGGATACCGATGCATATGCAGACGCCCGGGGAAGGATGCCTATCCGCCGCACCCTTCCCCGGGCTTTTTTGTGCGTCGCCTGCCTTTGCGAGCGGGATGGCAGGCGCGCTCGCGGCCCATCGCGCCACCCCCGCCGGCCACTCGCGCCCCGCCCCCGCAGGCGCGACGGCCTACAGCCACCCCTGCGCGCGCAGCTCCGACAGCACGAGGGGGTACACGGCGTCGCGCATGATGGGGCTGGCGTCGGGCCAGGTGTGGAGATCGGAGGGGGACGGGATGGGCCGGAAGCAACGCACCTCGAGCGTCTCCCCGGTGGCGCTGGCTGCGCGCGCGCCGGCGTCCAGGACCTGCGCGGCGTACACCCACTTCACCTGGGTCTGCGCGGGCCGGTCCGCGCGGGCGGGCAGATCATACACATACTCGGCCAGCCACACCAGCCGCCCCAGGCGGAGCCCGGCCTCCTCCCACGCTTCGCGGATGGCGGCGGCTTCGGGCGCTTCGCCGGGTTCCACCTTGCCGCCGGGAAGCTCCCAGCCGCGTTCGGCGTGCTTGACCCACACCAGCGCGCCGCGGAACACGGGGCAGACCATCACCGCGTGCGGGGGGCGGCGACGGGAGGGGTCGGTGTGGAGATCGCGTGCCGGCGGCCACGTGTTACAATGGGACATGGATGGCATGCCATCTCCTTCCGTGAGGTGATTGCACGTTCATGGCCAAACTTGCGCACTGGCTGCTCACGCTTGATCTCGCCCTCTGGCTCGGCGCCTCCACCTACTTCTCGCTGTTCGCGGCCCCGGCGTTGTTCGCGGGGCTGGACGTGGACACCGCGGGGCGGGCGGTGGGTCTGCTGTTCCCCACCTTCTTCCGCCTGTGCGCGGTGCTGGCGCCGCTTGGCTGGCTGCTCGCCGCCTGGGCGTACCGCGCGGCACCGGGACTCGCGCCGGTGCGCCGGGCCCGCGTGGTGTCGCATGTGTTGTTCGCGGTTGGCAGCGTGATCGCCTGGGTGAACGCCTTCGTCCTGCTGCCGATGATTCAGGGTATCGAGCAGCGCATGGGTCCGGTATCGCACGCATCGCCGGCGATGCTGCGGCAGTTCGGCATGGTGCATGGCATCTCCATGCTGCTCGATCTCGCCATGATCCTCTGCGCCGCACTCGCCGCGCTGTGCATCGTCTGGCGCGATGCGCGAAGGGAGATGGCGAGATGACGATGCCTTCGTGGATGCGCGGGCTCTCGTTGCCGGCCGGCGCCACCCTGCGGCGGCGCGAGACGTACGAGTTGACGCACCCCACCGGCGTGTACGACGTGGAAGTATTCCAGAACAGCGACGGGACGTGGTACGCCATTGCGGTGCCGCGCGAGGGGGAGCGGTTGGTGGTGTACGGATCGCCTGTGTGCGGGGCGAGGGCGGAGGCGTTGAAGACGGTGATGGAGCGGATCGACCGGTTCGCACCGCGGATGAACGCGGACGGCGCGAGCCCAGGGCCGGCGGAACGCTAGGCGCCGCGCCGCACCGCCGCCGCAGCCGGAGGCGCACCGCCGCCGACCCGACACCGGCTGCACCGCAGCCCGTGGCATCGCCCCCGCCCTGCCCGCGCCCGCGCTTACCAGAACTTCCCGAACCACATGCCGATCACGATCCCAATGATGGCCCCGACCACAACCTCCTGCGGCTCGTGCCCGAGGATCTCCTTCAGACGCTCGCCTTCCTCGTCGGTGGCCGATGTTTCCACGGAAATACCGGCGCGCTCCATCTCCTCCGCGATGCGGTTGAGCAGCACCGCGTGCTCGCCGGCGTGACGCCGGATGCCGCCGGCGTCATACATGACGATGGCGGAGAACACAACGGCGGTGGCGAACACCGGCGAGGTCGGGCCGGTCACATACGCCAGCGCAGCGGTCAGCGCAGCCACGCCCGCGGCGTGGGAGCTCGGCATACCCCCGGCATCCACCACCTTGTGCCAGTCAAACCGTCGAAACAGGGCCCAGTGGATGGGGACCTTCAGGATCTGCGTCAACACGATGGCCGTCAGGGCCGCCATCAGGGGGGCATTGCGCCAAAGCCCCTGCATGAAGGCAAGTACGTCGGGTCTCATCCTTCTCCTCCAACGTTCCCGGCAGGGCGCACGACCCCGCCGGGTCCCCGCCGTCAGATGCTCACCACTCGCGAATCGTGCGAACCGTCGACCAGTCGAGGCGCCGCAGCACCTCCGTCAACAGGCGAACGGCGTTATCGAAGTCGTCCTGATGATAGACACCCACGTGGCTGTGGATGTAGCGCGTCGGGAAGCCGATGGCCAGCGACGGCACGCCGCTCGCGAAGGTCTGGAAGCGGCCCGCGTCCGTCCCGCCGCCCGGCACATAGTCCACCTGCACCGGGATGTGCTCGTCCGCCGCCGTGTCCAGCACGAAGTCGCGCAGCCGCGGGTTGGGCACCATCGTCGCGTCGTACAGCAGGATCAGCGGGCCCTTGCCGCACTTGGACATCGCCTCGTGCTTTTTGATGCCCGGTGTATCCCCGGCGATCCCGACATCGACAGCGAACGCCACATCCGGCTCGACGGTCTGCACCAGCGTCTGCGCCCCGCGCAGGCCGACTTCCTCCTGCGTCGTCGCGCCGGCGAACACCACGTTGGGATGCTGCACACCCTGCAGCTCGCGCAGAAGTTCCACCGCGGTCGCACAGCCGAGCCGGTTGTCGAACGCCTTGCCCGCGAAGAACTTGCCATTCGCCAGCGGCGTGAACGGGCTCCAGGGGATGATGGGATCTCCCGGCCGGACCCCCGCCTCCTCCGCCTCCTCACGGCTGGAGACACCGATGTCGATGAACATATCCTTCATCTGGACAACCTTGTTGCGCTCCTCCGCGGGCAGGATGTGCGGCGGCTTGGAGCCGATGACGCCGACCAGATCACCTTTGCGCGTTTGCACCGTCACGCGCTGGGCGAGCATGACCTGCGACCACCAACCGCCCAGCGTCTGGAAGCGGAGAAAGCCCTCGTCCGTGATCTGCGTGACAAGCATGCCGATCTCGTCCAAGTGCCCCGCCACCAGCACCTTCGGTCCCGACGCATCGCCGGTCTTGCGGCCCACCACACTGCCGAAGTGATCTCGGATGAGCTCCTCCGACACCGGCGTCAGCAGTTCCTCCATCAGTTTGCGCACGGGTGACTCAAAACCTGGCACGCCGCCGGCTTCGGACAACCGGCGAATGATTTCCAGCCGCTGTGTCGTCAACTGTGTGCATCCTCCCTGTGCTTATGTATGGCCAGTGACAAAATCCACGCAGATCTCATGGTAGCACATCCTGTCCTGGGAATCACCGTAGGCCGGCGCGCGCCATATGCTAAAACGCAACTCGGCGCATGGGAGGATGGCGGCGTGATCGAACTGAAACCGATATGGATTGACGGCGAGCCGTTCACCGCCGTGGAAGTGGCGCTGCCCAAGACGCACCTGATGGCCATCACCTGCGACACAGGCTATGTCATGTGCGGCGCTTTGGACGTGTCCCTGCTGCGCACGCGCCTGGCCGACCGAGGCATTGTCGCAGCCCGTGCGGTGGGCGTCCGCACCCTCGATGAGCTGCTGAATGGGACGGTCGAATCGTGCACGCAGGCGGCGGAGGCACTGGGTATTCGGCCCGGGATGCCGGTCCGGGAAGCGCTCAAACGCATGAAGGCGGCCCCGTGACGGACCGCCTCGCAGCGTTTGCGTTGGTCGACGCAGGATGGACTCGCCGCCGCGGCCTGCCGGGCCGTGGCGCGGACACCAGCGCCGTCACCGGCTGCGCAACTCGTCCAGCCGAATGGCGCGCTTGTGCACCGTGTGCACCCAGTGTCGATTGGATTTCGTGAAGTACGCTTGCAGCACCACGGGTCCCCACGTCCACAGGAAGAACGGCAGGATGATCAGCCCGAAGTACGCACGCCAATTGCATCGCTCCAACAGCAACGCCAACGGCATCTGCAGATACAACAGCACGTTGACGACCACCCAGAAGGTGGTGGGCAAGAGCGCCGTGATGTGATGCCATGGCGTCTGCGGCGTCTGGATTTGGAACAGCATCATCAGCGACGTCAGGAACAGGATGAGAAACCGCATCGGCTGAAACAGGTAGATGCCCGCGTCCAGCTTGGCCAGGCTCCGCTCGCGCAGACCTGCGCGGATCAGCGGCCACATGTGGTGGCGCGCGCAGTGGAAATGCCCCTGCATCCATCGCAGGCGCTGTCGCATCGAGGCCAGCAGCGTGGTCGGCTTCTCATCGTACACCTTCGCGTCGTGCGCCCAGATGGGCAGGATGCCGCGCTCGACGCAGCGCACCCCAAACTCCAGGTCCTCCGTGAGGCCGGTGGCCCCCCAGCCCATCTCCCGCAGCAGGGCCATATCGATGCACAACCCCGTCCCGCCGAGCGAGCACGACAGTCCCAGGTTTTGTCGGGCATTCTGCCACATCCGGTTGCTGAACCAATAGGATATGGCCATCGACACGCTCACCCAGGTGTCGAAGGGGTTCTTCACCCCCAGGTAGCCCTGGATCACCTGGTGCCCGTCGCACAGCCTATCATTCATGATCCGCAGGAAATCCGGTGCGACGAGGTTGTCCGCATCGAACATGACGACGGCATCGTAGTGCGCAGCCGATTTCCACAACCGCTCCAGCATCCACTCGATGGCGTAGCCTTTGGCCCGCCGCTCGGCATCCCGCCGAACATGAACAATGGCCCCGTGGCGCTCGGCCACCTGGGCCGTGTGATCCGTACAGTTGTCCGCCACGACATGCACGTCGAACAGCTCGCGCGGGTAATCCTGCGCCATCAGGCTGTCGATCAGCGGCCCCACCACGCGCTCCTCGTCATGCGCTGGGATGATCACCGCGAAGCGCTTCTGCGGCGCATGACGCAGCGGCTTGCGTCGATACCAGATGCCGAAGAACGACAGGGCAATCTGGTAAACGCCTATCAGCCCCGTGAAAACCTGCATCAGGATGTACAAAGTGTTAAGCAGGATATGCAATAGGGACACGAGCATCCCTCAACTTTCTACTTGAGGTCTCGAACGCCCATCATATCTATGATGACCGCAAGGCGATGGCCTGTCAATGGAAGCTTGTCGCCTTCGTCCACCGCGCTTATCGCTTGCGTCCACCGCGCGATGGTGTACCATGGGGACATGGTGCCATCGCATGTCCACGGAGGAGGGCTTCGTTTGACCGGCCAACTGCTGCAGTTCATTTCCAGCCACGGCCTCGCCGCCGTGTTCATCCTGATGACCCTCGAGAGCGCCTGTATCCCCATCCCCAGTGAGGTCGTCATGCCGTTTGCCGGCTTCATGGCCTGGCGGGGCGATCTCGGCCTCGTGGCGATTGTCGTGATCGCCACCATCGCCAACGTGGTCGGCGGGCTCATCGCCTACGCCGTCGGCGCTTGGGGCGGCCGCGCGGTGATCCTTCGCTGGGGTCGGTATGTGCTGCTGCGACCGGACCACCTCGCCCGCGCCGAACGCTGGTTCCAGCGTTACGGGGAATGGACCGTGTTCGTGTGCCGTCTGCTACCCGCCCTGCGAACGTTCATCTCGCTGCCCGCGGGGATTGCGCGGATGTCCATCGGCCGCTTCATCTTCTATTCGGCGCTCGGTTCGCTGCCGTGGAACTTTCTGCTCGCCTACGGCGGCTTCAAACTGGGCCAGCACTGGGAACAGGTGGCGCACTATGTGAAGCCCCTTACATATTTCGGAGCCCTCGTGCTGTTAGGGGCGGTCGTCTGGTTCTGGCTTGGCCGCAGACGCCCCCGCGCCGACGCGTGAAGCGTGCATCCCGAGGATGGAGCGCACCCGCTCATGCACGGGGGTGTCACCTTCGATCATTTCCTTCGGCAGGAACAACCGATACTCCGATTCGGGAACGAGCGACCGGACAAGTTTGGATTCTCGGCTGAGTTCTGACACCCGGCCGTCCGCCATCAGGACGCTGATTCCCTCGCCCCGGTACACGTACCCGGCCACCGCCGACGCCCGGCCCGAGATGTAATAGTCGGGATGAAATCCCAGCGCGCGCGCGGCGGTCCGCAGCGCCGCCCATTCCTCCTGCGTCGGCTCCGGACGGATCACCGGCGCCAGGAGGCGGCGGTGGAGGAAGCGGCGGGCAAGATCAGCCAGAACCACATCCGCGCTGCGCGCAAAGCAGTGGAACGCGTACACGAGGGTGGACTCGTCGATGGCCAGGTAATCCTGGACGCGCACCTGATCCGCGGATCCGCGCCAGAACACCGTCAGTTCAGGCGGCATGTCCTCCATCCCACCGGCCTGCCACACCTCTCCGGCACGCCGCAGGATCTGCATCACCAGCACGTCGCTGCCCACCGTCACCGGATGAAAGTACACCTGCGTGTACATGAAGTAGCGGGCCAGGATGTACTGCTCCACCGTGTGCAGGCCGCTGGCTTTCAGCACCACCTGGTCCCCAGCCAGCGACAGCGAACGGATCAGCCGTGCCAACTCAAAGCGGCCGTAGGAAACGCCCGTGTTCATGGCATCGCGCAGCAGATAGTCCATCCGGTCGACATCGAGCTGGCTGGAGATGAGCTGCTCGACGATAGGAAAACGCCCGCGCTTCTCCAGCACGCCTACCAAATCGTCCGCGAATGCGTCGTCCACCTCGCCGAGCACCGTCGCCAGCTCGTCGTCCTCGAGCAGGATGCGGCGCGTCCACTGCTCGTGGTGAACGGGATACACGGCCTCGAACGTGTGCGAGAACGGACCGTGTCCGACGTCGTGGAGCAGCGCCGCCGACAGGGCCAGCTTCCGATCCCGCTCATCCCTCGGCCAGCCGCACTCACGCTCGAGCTGGATCAACACCCGGCGCATCGTCTCGTACGCACCCAGCGAGTGCGTGAAGCGGCTGTGTTCCGCGCCGTGGAAGGTGAGATACGAGGTCCCCAGTTGCCGGATGCGGCGCAGCCGCTGCAGGGCGGCGGTGTTGATGAGGCGCCACACCCATGGGTCCTCCACAAGGATCTCATCATGCACCGGATCCTTCAGAACCTTGACGAAACTTGTCATGCCTGTCCTCCCGACTGTGTCCGGCTGACCTCGGCGCAAAGCTGCACTCCACGCCTCGCGCCCGTTCGGAGCCATAAAAAAGCCCAAAGGGTCGTCCCTTCGGGCTCTCCGTTCATTCACATGAACCGGGTTGTCCCGCGCGAGTCGCTGTACGGAAGCTGGACCCACATCCGCAGGTGGATACGGCATTCGGATTGTTGATGCGGAAACCCTGGCCGGTGAAATCGTCCACGTAGTCCACCTCGGAACCGTCCACCAACTCCAGGCTGTCCGGATCCACGAGAACCTGAACGCCTTTCACGTCAAAGACGTGATCTCCGTCCCGCGCCGCATCCAGCGCCAGGCCGTAGGTGAAGCCCGTGCAACCACCCGGACGGATGAAGATGCGCAGCGCCTGCTCGTCCGGCCCGCGCCCTTCCATCAGCTCGCGGATCTTATCGACGGCCCTACCCGTCAATGTGATCATGCCGCTCACCCCTTTCCGGATCCCCTTCATTATACCCCCGGCGGATCCGCGTTGTCACCGGGCGGATACCGGTGCCCGCCCACAGGGCGCCGGCGCGCCGGGGGAGGCGGCTCACGCCTTGGTCTGCGCCGCCTCGCGCACCGCCGCCAGCACCTCTTCCGCGTGCCCGTCCACCTTCACCTTCGGGAAGACGCGGGCGATGCGGCCCTCCGGGTCAATCACGAACGTCGTCCGCTCAATCCCCAGTGCGGTGTTGCCGAACAGCGACTTCTCCTTGATCACGCCGTACGCCCGGCACACCTCACCCTTCTCGTCCGCCAACAGTTCAAAGGGCAGGCCGTACTTGTCGGCAAATTTGCGATGTGAACGCACCGAATCCCTGGACACACCGAAGATCTCCGCACCCGCCGCCTGAAACTCGGCGCGCATATCGCGGAACGCACACGCTTCCTTGGTGCATCCCGGCGTGTCGTCCTTCGGATAGAAGTACAGCACCACAACTTTGCCTCGCTGATCCGCCAGTCGCACGATGGCGCCGTCCTGGTTCGGCAGCTCGAACGCCGGCGCCGGATCCCCCGCCTTCAGCGTCGTCATCCTCATCCCTCCCGCAGGTCAACTCTCGCGAACCACCTTCAGATACCGGATCTCCGGGTCATCCGGCCCCTGGACCGGCAGACCCGCACGCAGGTTTTCTTCAATGTAATCGATGTTATCCTGCGTGACAAGCTCTCCCGGCAGCAGGATGGGGATGCCCGGCGGATACACCATGATCATCTCGGCAATGACGCGCCCCACCGACTCCTGGATGGGCACCACCTCGGTTTTCGCGTAGAAGGCCGCCCGCGGGTTCATGCACAGCTTGGGCATGCTCGGCAGATGCACGCGCACCGGCCGCTTGCCCAATTGCCCGCTGTAAGCCATGGCGATCCGCCGCAGCGCATCCACCAGCCGGTCCACGTCCTCTTCCGTGTCTCCCCACGAGATGATGCAGAGGATGTTGTACAGATCCGACAGCTCGACCTCGATGTTGAACTCCTCGCGCAGCATGCGCTCCACATCGTAGCCGCGAATACCGAGGTCCTTGACCGATATGGTGAGTTTGGTCGGATCCATCGCGTACGTGGCGGATCCGCGCAGCACCTCCGGTCCCATGCAGTGCAGACCCGGGATCTCGTTGATGGCACGCCGCGCCCTATCGGCCAATTGAATCGCCCGCTCTACCCGCTCGTGCCCGTTTAGCGCCAGCTCCTTTCTCGCCGCGTCGAGCGATGCGAGCAGCAGGTACGACGTGGATGTGGTCGTCAGCATGCTGAACACGACCTGCACGTGGCGCGGGTCCACGAGGCCGCGACGGATGTTGAGCACACTGGACCCAGTGAGCGATCCGCCCAGCTTGTGCACACTCGTCGCCGCCATGTCCGCCCCTGCGTCCATCGCTGAAATGGGCAGCCGGTCATGAAAGTGCGTGTGCACCCCATGCGCCTCGTCCACCAGCACGGGGATGCCGCGGGCATGCGCCAGCTCCACAATCCGCCGCAGGTCCGCCGCCACACCGAAATACGTGGGGTTGATCACCATCAGCGCCTTGGCGTCCGGGTGCATGTCGAAGGCTTCCTCCACCGTTTCCACGGACAGGCCGTGCGCGATGCCGAACTCCGGATCCAGCTCCGGCCGCAGGAACACCGGGTGCGCGTCAGCGAGGATGATCCCGGCCAGCACCGATTTGTGCACGTTCCGCGGCACCAGGATCTTATCGCCGGGGCCGACGGTGGCGATCACCATCGCCATGATGGCGGTGCTCGTCCCCTGCACGGAGAACAGCGTCACGTCCGCGCCAAACGCCTCGGCCGCCAGCTCCTGCGCCTGACGGATGGGCCCGGTGGGCTGATGGAGGTCATCGAGCGGCGCGATGTTGATCAGGTCAAGCGCCAGCGCGCGTTCGCCGATGAACTGCTGAAAGCTGGACTCCATCCCCCGCCCCCGCTTGTGACTCGGGATATGAAACTGCAGCGGCTGTCTCGCCACGTGGCGCAGCAGCGCGCTGAACAACGGTGTCTCCGATTGGTCCAATCCGGCCTGCCTCCTCCGCTTGCCTCAACCTTGCAGCGCCTGTTTGAACGCATCCGCCGCGTTGTCCCACAGATCCGGACGCACCTGCTGCAGGAACGCGCGCAGCTTCTCCCGCACCTCGGCGGGCACACCGGTCAGGTCCGCCTCACCTTTGACGGCCTTCTCCATGTGGTTCACCTGGCGTCCCAGGTTCTTGTAGCCCACACCCGCCTGGGCGTCAATGTCCAGTTCAAACGGCATGATGCCGTGAAAGCCCTGCACACCGCCCTCTCGGCGCTTGAGGGTCACCCAAAAGCCCCACACGCGGCGAGGCTGAGGGACCTGCGCCGGGTCCGGCACAAACCGGATCCCTTTTTCGATCCGGCTCTTTGCATGAATCGCCCCATTATCGATGAACACCTGGTCGCCGTCCACCAGCACGGCCGACAGGCCGCGCAGCGTGTCGTCGCTGCTGCCGTGGCCGGCGCGGCCCGTGATCGACAGCTTTTCCATCCACCACACCCCGCTTCCGGTTTGCCATTCCTCATTGTAATGCGTTCACGTCCCCCTGTCACATGCATGAGCCTCCGCTTTCTGGGCACGGTAAAAGTATCATTCCATCCTGGCAGAGCGGGAGGCAGCAGGGATGAGCCGTAGGTCCGTCCGGATCCTGGCCGCGGCGCTCAGCCTGACGCTGGCGTCGGGGCACGCCGCGGTGGCCCAGGCCGCCACACCCACCGTCTTCAACACACCGGAGCCCTCCACCATCCGGGTGGCCATCCGCGGCCTCAACCCATGGGGTGAGCCGGATCCTCGCGGGCGCGTCCTGTGGGTGCAGACAGTGCCGTTTGAGCAGTACTGCGAGGATGTGCTGCCGAACGAGTGGGTGCCGTCGTGGCACATGGAGGCGCTCAAAGCCGGCGCCATCGCCGTCAAGATGTTCGCCTGGTACCACCACCTGCACCCCGTCACCATCGACGGGTTCACCTTCGATGTCGACAATACGGTGAACTTTCAGACGTTTCGTTATCTGTCGCGCCAGCCCGATACGAACCGCGCCATCGCCGCCGTTCGATCCTACGCGTACACCAAGCAAGGCGGTGAGATCATCGAGCTCAACTACCGCGCGGGCTACCGCAACAGTCCGAACTGGCAGTACCGGAATGCGCAGAAGATGGCGCAGTGGGGATCGCAGTACTGGGCGGAACGCGGGCGCAACTGGATTCAGATCCTGCAGTTTTACTACATGGATCGGCAACTGCAGCGCTACCGCTGACGGCAGGCGCAACGTTGAAGGAGGTCCCATGCATGCGCAGGTGGAGCCGTCATCTCATCCGCAAACTTCCGTCGCCGCGCACCGTGATCCTATCGGCGGGTGCCGTCGCGCTCGTCCTGTGGTCACTGCCGGCAGACAGCACCCCTTGGCAGTGGGCGGGGCTGCACCGGCAGCACGCACCGCACTCGCTGCGCGGTGCAGTACCCACCGCCGTCGCGGTGCCAGACGCGGCCGACGACGCGCAGGCGAGCACGAGCAGCAACGCGCAGACCGGTGCTGGGGGCCGCGTTGGCGCTCACCCGTTGCAGACGCAAACGATGCCCGTGCCCGCGCAGCAGCCCGCTGCACCGGTTGCGCCGAACGCTTCCCAGCCCAAGACCCCGGCGGGGCAGCCACAGGCCAACGCCACCACGCCCAGCCCTGCCGCACCGGGGCCTGCCGCGCCCACACCGAGCCCGACCGCACCGGTCCCCGGCGCGCCACCGATCACGACGCCCGGCACACCGCGCGTGTCGCTGCCCACGGATCCGGCTCCGTTCAGCCCGTACCTGCCGTGGCCCACGGAGCGCATGCGCGTCCATGTGATTGACGGCCGCACGCAGCAGCCCATCTCCGGCGCGGAGGTGGTGCTGATTGAGACGGAGCAGCGGCTCACCACCGGCCCGGACGGCTGGACGCCGTGGTTCGACGCCCCGATTGTCCGCGACCCGCGCTTCCGCCCGATGGTCCAGGAACTGCACGGCCAACTCGGCGTCATTGTCTACAAGAACGGTTACCGCGATGCCATCCACTTCGGGATCCGCGTCCACCCGGGCGTTCCGGCGGAGACGACCGTCTGGATGTACAAGATTGGCCCCGGCGACACGCGGATTGAACCGGTGTTTTACGAGGAGCCGTACCACCACATTTGGCTGGTTGAGCTCGCCGACCGCTTCCGCAGCGATACGCAACCGGGCGAAGGCCCGGAGCGGCCGTAGGCCACGCTCACAGGCGCGCCGCGCACTCGGCGATGCGGCGCGCCGCCTCCGTGAGCCGCGCCTCGTCGGTCAGCAGGCCCACGCGCACGTAGCCTTCCCCGTGCTGTCCAAACCCAATGCCTGGGGCCACCGCCACATCCGCCTGGTCCAGCAACAGATCCGCGAATGCAGCGGAGGACATCCCGCCCGGTGTCGGCAGCCAGGCGAAGAATGTGCCGCGCGGCGCCTCGCACCGGTAGCCGTGCGCCTGCAGCGTGCCGATGAACGCGTCGCGCCGGCGCTGGTAGGTGGCGACCAGCCTCCGCACAGCCTCTTGCGATCCGGTCAGCGCCTCTACCGCAGCCCACTGCACAGCCGGGAACAAGGAGACGTAATAGTGGTCCTGCAGCAGGTTGATGGCCCGGATCACGTCCGGGTGACCCGCCGCGAATGCCACGCGCCACCCCGCCATGTTGTACGTCTTGCTGAGCGTGTAGATCTCAATTCCGCACGCCTTCGCCCCCGGCACCTGCAGGAAGGACGGCGGCCGAAAGCCATCGTAGCCGATGGCGCCGTAAGCGAAATCATGGATCACCAACAGCCCGTGCCGCTGCGCGAAGGCGGCGGTGCGCTCGAAGAAGGCGAGATCGGCCGCGGCGCCGGTGGGGTTGTTGGGGTAGTTGAGGAACAGCAGCTTGGCGCGGCGCAAGACATCCTCCGGAATCTCCTCGTAGTTCGGGAGAAAGCCGTTCTCCGCGCGCAGCGGCAGGCCAAACATGTCCGCCCCCGCGAAGGCGATGCCCGACCAGTAGTCGGGGTAGCCCGGGTCAGGCACCAGCGCCACATCGCCGCGCTCCAGGTAGATGGTGCTGACCTCCACCAATCCCGTTTTGCCGCCGAAGAGGATGGCGACCTCGCGCTCGGGGTCCAGCTTCACCCCGTACTCGCGCTCGTAGAACGACGCGGCCGCACGCTTGAGGTCCGGCAAGCCGGAGAACGGGCCGTACCGGTGATTGGCTGGGTCCAGGGCGGCCACCCGCAGCGCCTCCACGATGTGCGCAGGCGTCGGCAGGTCTGGATTGCCCTGCCCCAGGTTGATCACATCGTGGCCGGCCGCCACGCGGGCGCTCACGCGCGCCACCAGATTCGCAAAAAACTGCTTGGGCAGCCGCTCCATGCGCGCGGCCATCGTCCATGTCATTCCTGCAACTCCTCCCTCTGTGCGGAGACCTTGTCCCAGGCCATCTCGCCGATCACGCCGGTATCATCGCCGGCCGCCATCCACCCGGCAGCGCCGCCCGCCTGGCCGGCACCCGGCACCAGGCGGCCCGTCTCCGGCCACGCCGCGAGTGCCGCCACCGCCTCCTCGAACGAACGGTACACCTTCGGAAAGGTGTAGCCAGCCGGCAGACGCTCGCAGTTGTCGATGCAGATCTGCCAGCCATCCTTGGCCACCTGGTGTACCTTGAATGGCAGGCCGTCGATCTCGCGCATCACCACACCCCGCTGCCGAAACATGGCGTCCATGGGTTATCCCTCCCGCAATGTGCATTCGGGAGAGATCTTCCCCTTCCCCAGCGCGGCGTACTCTCTCAGTGGAAGCGCAGTTTCCTGCGCCGGACGGCGACGCTCATGGCCACACCGATGCACAGGTAGTTGACGACCAGCGACGTACCGCCGTAGCTCACGAACGGCAGCGTGATGCCCGTGGACGGGCTCATGTACAGGTCCATGCCGATGTTCTCAAACGCCTGAAACGCAAACATCCCGACCATACCCATCACCAGGTAGGTACCGAAGGTGTCGGTGGCCAATCCGGCAATCCGCACCAGCCGCTGCACCAACAGGATGTATAGCACGACCACCAGGCTGCTGCCGACGAACCCCATCTCCTCGCCGATGGCACTGAAGATGTAGTCCGTCCACTGGTTCGGCACCCAGCCACCGCCCGTCAGCGTCCCCCGGAACAGGCCGGCACCGAACACGCCGCCGGAACCGATGGCCACCTCGGCCTGGTGAACGTTGTAGCCCACGGTGCGCGGGCCGTACGCAGGATCCAGCCAGGTCAGGATGCGGTTGGCCTGATAATCGTGAAGCCAGTGCTTCTGCACCATGTACTGAACCACCGCCACCGCCTGCTGGTCGAAGAACACAGAGATCACCACCAGCCCCGCGACCACGACCACAAACAGCGCTGTCATCCAGCGAAATTGCGACGTCTTGGCAAACGTGGCGAGCAGTGTGCAGGTGATGGCGAACATCACCAGAGCTTGTCCCAGCGCCGGCTCCTTCATCGTCAGGGCAAACGGCGGCAGCCACATGGCGATGACCGGCAGCCAGCGCCACAGCCGGTAATCGGGTACCTCCGATTCGTCGATGCCGGCCATGTACGAGGCAATCACGAGGATCAGCGTCAGCTTCGCCAGCTCCGACGGCTGGAAACTGAACGGGCCGAGCTGAATCCACGACTTGGCGCCGTTGACCTCGGGGAATGCGAACACGACCACCAACAGCACCAGGCTGAGCCCGTACAGGATCCAGCGCACCCGGCGCAGCATGCGGTAGTCAAACCAGGTGGCGAAGACCATCACCACCAGGCCAATGAGAGCGAACACCGCCTGCTTGAGCGCGGCGTGCGTGGGCATCGACGGGTTGGCGTGGCTGCGCGTCGCCGAGCCCACGGCGATGCAGCCGATGCCGGTCAGCACCAGCACCACGGCAATCAGCAGCCAATCGACATCCCGCCACATGCGGCGAATGGTATCCACATCATGCCTCCTTCACGGACGGGCCCTGGATCTGTTCGTCCCGGATCCGGCAAGCCACGTCCGGCTCATTGGTCACCATGCCGTCCACCCCCGCTTGCCACCAGCGGCGCATCTCCGCCTCATCGTCCACCGTCCACACATGCACCGGAATCCGTGCGCGATGCGCGGCTTCCAGCACGCGCGGTCGCAGGACGGGCAAGCCGCGCAGGCGCGGGGGTACTTGGAGCGCTGCGAACGGCAGGCGCCGCGGCGTGCGGCCCGCTTGGGCATGCGCCAGAAAGCATGCCGCCTCCCGCGGCGACGCGCTGGTCCACAGCCGCGGCTCCATGCGGCGCAGCCGCTGCAGCACCCCGTGGTGAAAGGATGCGACCAGGACCCTCGGGAGTGCACCCAGTTCATGCAGTTCCCGCAGGAATTGCGCCAGCGAGGGTGGCCGCTTGGGCTTGACCTCAATGGTCACGGGGACAGCGGGGAACGCGGCGAGCACCTCCCGCAGCGTCGGCATCACGACACCGCGGCCCCGCCACGGAAAGCTCCGGCCGCCATCCGGGGTGAACCGGTATCCAAAATCGAGCGCTCTCAACGCGGCGAACGTCATGTCCTGAATGCGACCGGACCCGTTGCTGCACGCATCCACCGTCTCGTCATGAGACACGACAATCACGCCGTCGCGCGTCCAGTGAATGTCCAATTCCAGCGCATCCGCGCCGTCGGCCATCGCCTGCGCAAACGCCGGCAGCGTGTTCATCGGCGCCTTTCGATTCGCGCCGCGGTGCGCCAAAATCACGCGGGCACCGGGCGATACCAGCGAAAACCGCCTACGCATCCCGGCCCACCTCCCCGCGCATCGTCTATCCATTATACCGCCTTCAGCGCCGCGCGGGTGCAGGGATCCGCGGTTTCCACGTCGAAAAAGGGAACGTATGGCCTTCCGCGGCCACCATGGCCGGCGGATCCTGACAGAGAAGGTGACGGTTCGTGCAGACTCCGCGGCATCATCCGGACTACACCCTGCTCATGACCGTCCTCGTCCTCACCGCCGTCGGTGTGGTGACGGTGTTCTCCGCCAGCACCTGGCTTGCGCTGCACAACACCGTGGACGGTAAGACGGTGCCGCTTCCCCCCAACTACTACGCTGTTCGCCAGGCCATCGCCGCGGCGGTCGGCGGATTGGCGCTGTTTCTGTGCATGCGCATGTCGCACTGGGCGCTGTATCGCTGGGCGCCGCGGCTGCTCGTCGCCGCACTCGCGTTGCTCGTGATTGTCCTCGGGATCGGCAGCAGCGCGTACGGTGGGCGTCGGTGGCTGGGTTCCGGCGCGTTTCACATCCAGCCCTCAGAGATTTCCATCGTGGTGCTGGCCATCTACCTGGCCTTCCTGTTCACGAAAAAGGTCACGCTGCTCCATGATTCGCGGCGGACGCTGCGACCGGCCGCGATTGTCACGGGCCTTGCCTTTCTCCTGATCCTGGCGGAACCCGACATGGGCACCGCCATGACGCTGCTGCTCACGGCGCTGGCGGTGATGTTTGCCTCCGGCGTACGCCTCCGGCCGCTGCTTCTCGCCGGCGCCGCACTGATCCCCGTGGTCCTGGCGGCGGCGCTGCTGGAGCCGTACCGGGTTCGCCGCGTGCTCGCGTTTCTCCATCCCTTCGACAGCGCAACCGACAAGTCGTACCAACTTCTGCAGGGCTGGACGGCGATTGCCCAGGGTGGCCTGTTCGGCCGCGGCTACGGAATGAGCCTCGAGAAGCTGGGCTATCTGCCGGTGCCGCAGGCGGACTTCATCTTCCCCGTGTTCGTGGAGGAATGGGGACTGGTGGGGGCCATCGCGCTGCTGCTGCTGTACGCCGTTCTGATCTGGCGCGGCTTCTCGGTCGCACGCCACGCGGCGGACAGGTTCGGGGCCTTGCTCTCCGTCGGGATCACGAGCATGATCACGGTGAAGACGCTGATCAACCTGTGCGCCGTCACGGGACTGATGCCAGTCACCGGGATCCCGCTGCCCTTCGTGAGCTACGGCGGGTCCTCACTGGTCGTGAACCTGGCGGCGGCCGGGATCCTGCTCAGCGTCTCGAGGACCACGCTGGAGATAGAACCGGAGAGCGATGAGTTGGCGGATGTGATTGAGGTCAAACCGGGCGGTCTGCCGCCGCGGGTGTCGGCGCCACCCACACGGCCGCGCGGCGAGGGCGCCGTCATCCCCCTCCACAAGGTGCGGGACAAAACGTACAGCGGCGGCGGCAACTGGCGGACGCGGCGCGAAACGGCGGCCAGCAAGGCGGGACGGGAGAGGGCGCCGCTCTCCCTCGGCGGCTGGCGCAAGACCGCCCGCGCAGGTCCCGACAAGCCGTGGAAGGGCGACGGCAAGGGCAGACGCGGGAAACCCACGAGAAAGGACCGGTGAGTGATGGCACAGCAAGCACCTCCAGCACCCGTCGACCTGGGCCATGGCGTGTGGATGATTGACCTGATGGAGCAGGGGATGCCGTATCGCACGGCGGGGTACCTCATCCTCGACGAGAAGATCACGCTGGTGGAGACGGGATCCGCCAAGTCCCACGACGCGCTGTTGGCGGGCATGGCAGCGGTGGGCGTGAAGCCGGAGGACCTCGCGTACGTGATTGTGACGCATGTCCACTTGGATCACGCCGGCGGCGCGGGCCACCTGATGGCCAAGGCGACGAACGCAACCCTCGTCGCACACCCGCGAGCGGGTCGGCACATGATTGATCCATCGCGGTTGTGGCAGGGTGCGTACAGCGTGTACGGTGACAAACTGGCGGACCTGTTCGGCTCCATCCTGCCGGTGCCCGCGGAACGGGTGCTGATCCGCAACCACGGCGAAACGCTGGACATCGGCAGCCGGATGCTCACATTTTTCGACTCGCCCGGGCATGCCAAGCACCATTTCACCATCCTGGATCCTGTCGCCGACGCCCTGTACGCCGGCGACGCCCTCGGTATCCGCTACCGCACGGGTTTCACCGGCTGGGACAAAGAGTGGGTGTGGCCCAGCACGTCACCCGTCGACTTTGACCCCGAGGCCATCCACCGCACGGCGGCGATGCTGGCCGAGGCACCCTTCTCCATCGTGTACCATGGCCACTTCGGCCCCTCGCCGAAGGACGAGGCCATCCGCGACACGGTGCGGGCCGCCGATGCGTTCGCCGAGATCGCCCGCGATGTGGTGGCCCGCGGCGGCGGCCTGACACAGCTGGTGGACGCGCTGCGCGCCTGGATGCAGCAGGACCTGGCGCGCATGGGGCTCTCGCCGGACCCGTCGCTGGGGCCGCTGCAGATGGATCTGCTGCTGGACAGCATGGGGCTGCTGCACTACGCGCAGCAACTGCAGAAGGGTTGACACGGCGGCGCGCACCATGCACGTCACGCCGCTGACATGACTCGGGCCGGCCACGATGGGCCGGCCCTTCGCGTTTTGGAGAGACGCGGCGTCGTTGGACGATGCGCTTCACGCGCGGGCGTCATCCGTCCCCGGACCGCCGAGCGCCCACGACGCCAGCTGCGGGTAGCGCAGTCCTTCCGGGGTGCGCACCGATTCGAACAGCACCAGCCCAGGCACCGGCCAGCCCGCGCCCGCGCCGGGAAACGTCCGCAGGCGCGCCGGCACCGCGTCGAGACTCCGAACCCGGATCTCGCGCGCCAGCGTCAGATGCGGCTGGTACGGCCTTCCTTCGGGTTGCGCCAACCCCGCCACCGCCAGCGCCTCCGAGAGGGCTTGGTGCAGCCTCCGGAGCGCCCGCATCCCCTCGTCGTCACGCAGCCCGAGCCACAGCACGCGGCTGCGCGCGAACATCCCCACCTCTGTCAGCGTCAGCTGGAACGGGGCCACCGCCGCGGCTGCGCGTTCCCCGCAGGTGGCCAGCGCCGCGAGATGGTCCTCCGGAGTTTCACCGATGAAGCGCACCGTGATGTGGTACAGCGAAGGGTGCGACCACCGGGCATCGCGCAACGCCGGCAACGCCCGCAGCGGCTGCACGAATGCGGTGATGCGCCGCTGCAGGCCCGCATCCGTGGCCAGGCCGAAGAACAACCGCCGCGTCTTCACCGCGCCGCCTCCACGGCGCGCCGGTACGCCTCCGGGTCAAAGCCGATCACGATCCCATCCCCCGTCACCAGCACGGGCCGTTTGAGCAGCCGCCCGTCCTGCGACAGCCGCTGCACCCAGCCGTCCTCATCGAACGCGTCGGGCGTGAGCCCCTGCTCCTTGAAGTGGCGGCCCCGTGTGTTGAGCAGCGCGGTCACACCTCCCGCGCGGCGGGCCCAGTCGCGGACCTGCTCCGGCGTGGGCGGATCCGTCACAAAGTCGTGAAAGGGCACGTCCACGCCGAGTTCCCTCAAATATTCATGGGCGCGGCGACAGGTGGTGCAGCGCTTGTATCCATAGAACTCCATGCCTCCCCCTCCTTCACCGTTGGTGCACGACGCGCGGCTTGGATGGGCGCGGGTTCACACCGACAGACGGCGCCAATCGCAACCCGCGCCGAGGACCCGCGCGAACGCCTCCAACCCCCGGGCATCCTCGTCGTCAAAGCGGCCTGTTTGCGGACTGTCGATATCCAGCACCCCGACCGCGCGGCCCTCCGCCGTGCGCAGGGGGACGACAATCTCCGAGCGAGAGGCGGGATCGCACGCGATGTGCCCTGGGAACTGGTGCACGTCCGGCACCACGACCGTCTCGCCCCGCGACCATGCGGTACCGCACACGCCCTTGCCCGCGGGGATGCGGATGCATGCGGGTTTGCCCTGGAATGGCCCGAGGATGAGGCACTGATCCGCGTCCGACCACAGGTAGAAGCCCGCCCAGTTGATGTCCGTCAGGTGGGCGTAGAGCAGCGCGGACGCGTTGCTGAGGTTGGCGAGCGGCGATGGCTCCCCATCCATCAGGTGGCGCAGCTGATTGCCCAGCGCTTCGTAGAATTCCGCCTTGGTCGCGGCGGAGATGGCTTGATGCTCATACATCCTGGCTTCCTCCTCAGCCGGCACGACGCCACGCGCGGCCGCGAACTCGCTTAAGTACGCGCCGCCGAGCGCCCACGTGGCTTCGCTGCCGGCAAGCGGTGACTATAGTATAATCCAGGTGGAACTCAGGCGGCTGCGAGGAGTGGACAGGATGCTGGGGATTTGGCTTGGCAAACTCGCGCTGTGGCTGCTGCGGCTGCTGGGCCGCGGGGCCACCAGCTTTCCCGGACGGCTGGCGCTGCGCGTCTCGCCCGGCCTGTTGGGCCGGCTGGGCGGACAACTCCGGCGCTGCGTCGTGGTGACAGGCACGAACGGGAAAACCACCACCGCATCGCTGCTCGCCGCCGCGCTCAACGCGGAGGGGCCATGGCTGCACAACACCGAGGGTGCCAACATGGCCCAGGGGCTGACGACGGCCCTGCTGGCCCACACCTCGTGGACGGGCCGGCTGCGCGTGCGCCAGGCCGTACTGGAGGTGGATGAGGCGACGCTGCCGGGCGTGATCGACAAGCTGCCCGTGCGCGTGTTGGTGCTGACCAACGTGTTTCGGGACCAGCTCGACCGCTACGGCGAGCTCGACACGACGATGCAGAAAATCCTCGATGCCGTGCGGCGCAGCAAAGCGACCCTGGTGGTGAACGGGGACGATCCGCTCGCGCGCCACATCGCCCTCGAAGGTGGCCGGCCGGTCTCCTACTACGGCCTGAACCCAGCGCAGGCTGCGCAGCCGCACCGTGATCAGACGCGCGATGGCGCCTTCTGCCTGCGCTGCGGCGCGCGCCTCGCGTACGACGGCTTCTTCTACGGCGGGCTCGGGCTGTACGACTGCCCGTCCTGCGACTTCTGCCGGCCGCACCCGGACTTTCTCGGCAGCTACGAGGACGGCCTGTTACGGGTGGTGCACGGGAACCGGCCGCCGCAGGTCTTCCGGCTGCCGGTGCGGGGGCTGTACAACGCCTACAACGCGCTGGCGGCCATCGCGGCGGCGCGCGTCGTCGGCCTCGACAGCGACACTATCCGCGCGGGCCTGGCGCGCTTCCGGCCACCCCTCGGGCGCATGCAACCGTACGCCACGTCGCCGGAGACGGTGCTGAACCTGGTCAAGAACCCCACCGGCTGCGACTCGGTGCTGCAGGCCATCACGAGCGAGCACGGGGCGAAGGTGGTCTGCATCGCCATCAACGATCTGGCCGCGGACGGACGCGATGTCTCGTGGCTGTGGGATGCGGACTTCGAGACGCTGGTCGAGGCGGGCGATGTCCGGCTGTGCGTAACCTCCGGCCTGCGCGCCGAGGACATGGCGGTGCGCATGAAGTACGCGGGGATGGCGCCGGATGCCATCGTCTGCATTCCGGATCTGGAAGGCGCGCTGCGCTTCAGCCTGGCCGCAGCCCGCGACGCCGGGGATCTGCCGGTGTATGCCCTGACCACATACACCGCCCTCTATCCGGCGGCGGCCATCCTGCGCCGCCTCGAAGCGGAGGCCCGGCCCGCGGGAGCCACCGGCGGACGCGCGGTGCAGGAAAGGGGGACCGCGTGATGGCCCGGCCCCTCCGTATCCTGCACCTGTACCCGGACCTGCTCAACCTGTACGCCGACCGGGGCAACATCCTGGTGCTGCGGCGGCGCTGCGAGTGGCGGGGCATCCCCGTCGAGGTCCAACCTGTGCCGCGGGGCGAGAGGCCGGATCTCGCGCACGCCCACCTGGTGCTGCTCGGCGGCGGCTCCGACCGGGAGCAGATGCTGGTCGCCGAAACCCTGCGCGGCATGCGTGAGGACCTGCGCGCCGCGGTGGAGGCGGGGCTCCCCTTGTTGGCGGTGTGCGGCGGCTACCAACTGCTCGGTCACTTCTATGAACTGGCCGACGGCCGCCGTGTGGAAGGGCTGGGGCTGTTGGACCTGGAGACCACGGCAGGACGCACGCGCCTCATCGGCAACATCGCCATCGAGAGCCCGGCCTTCGGCACCATCGTGGGCTTCGAGAACCACGCCGGCCGCACGCGTCACCGCCATGAACCGCTCGGGCGCGTCCTCGCGGGGCACGGCAACAACGGCGAGGACGGATGGGAAGGTGTGCGGTATCGTAACGTGATAGGCACGTATATTCACGGGCCTCTGCTGCCCAAGAACCCCGCGTTGGCGGACCACCTGATCCGGACAGCGCTCGAGTACGCCGGGGAGCCGGCGGACCTTGCGCCGCTCCCCGATGATCTGGAGCAAGCCGCGCAGCAGGCGGTGCTGGAGCGGCGGCTGCCGGCGGCGCGCACGCGCTGACGGAGAAATACGCGAGGCGACGCCAGCGCGCGTCTGCACGCGGCGTTCTCCATACTCTGAGGATCCTGGAGGTGCTGGACGATGACACAGGCCACGGTGACAGAATCCCCGCAGCGGACGGCACCCGCCGGGATCAAACACGACGCGGTGTGGTCGCTGAGCGTCGCGCACCTGCTCAACGACCTGGTGACGACGGGCCTGGTACCTGCCCTGCTTCCCGTCTACAAGCTGGCGTTTCACCTGACCTATCTGCAGACCGGCCTCATTGTGCTGACATCCTACTTCGCGTCTTCGGTGATGCAGCCGCTGTTTGGGCTGTTTACCGACCGCCGACCCGCGCCCTGGCTGCTGCCGCTGGGCGTGTTTTTGGCAAACGCCGGGCTGGCGCTCACGGGGGCGGCGCCAAGTTTCGGATGGGTGCTGCTGTGCGTGTTCATCTCGGGACTCGGCTCTGGCGCGTTCCATCCGGAGGCATCGCGCCTGACGCACCTGGCGGCGGGGAGTGCCCGCGGCCGCGCCCAGGCCATCTTCCAGGTGGGCGGCAACACCGGCCAGGCCATCGGACCCGCGCTGATCCCGCTGTTCATCCTGGACACGGGCGTGCACGGGTTGCTGTGGTTTCTTCTGACGGGACTGCTTGCGCTCGCTGTGACGGCGCGGCTCGTGCCTTGGTACGCCGCCCACCAACGGGCGGAGCAGCAGCGGCGCCATCAGGTGCAAGGGCGAAACCGGGTGGGTGCCGTGGTGCTGTTGGTGTTCATCGTCATCCTAAGGTCCTGGTGCCAGATTGGCGTGAGCGGTTTTCTGCCGTTCTACTACACGCACCAGCACATCCCGCTCTCGCATGCGGAGCTGCTCACCTTTCTGTTCCTTGCCGCCGGAGCCATCTCCACCTATATCGGCGGCGCGTGGTCGGATAAGCTGGGACGCAAGTGGCTGCTGGCGCTGTCCCTCGTCGCCGCCATCCCGTTCGCCTGGCTGCTCCCCTACGCCCACGGTATCTGGGCAGCGCTCGACCTACTTCTGTTCGGCTTCACCATCCTCGCGTCGTTCGCGGCCACGGTGGTGTTCTGCCAGCAGCTTCTGCCGCGCAACATCGGTTTGGCCAGCGGCCTGATGGTCGGCTTCGGCGTGGGTGCCGGCGGCATTGGCGCCACCCTGTTTGGGTATGTCAGCGATCACTTCGGCGTCCAGCTGGTGTTTCAGTGGATTGGCATGCTGCCGCTGGTGGCGGCGGTCATCTCCTTGCTTCTGCCGAGTGACAAACCCCTGCCGTGGCGGCGCGCCGCGTAAACCGCGGTGCCGCCACGGCGATGCGCCGTCTGCAGCGCGTCAGTCGCGAAGCTCCGGCGCTCCCACCGGGGGTGTGCGATGCGCCTCGAGGCGAGCTCTCAGCGCATCATCCAGCGGGACAGGCCGATTCTCCTCATAGTCGAACCGCAGCACAATCCCCCGTCCGCGTGCCGCCCACGAGCCGTCCTCCCTGCGGATGGCGTGCTCGGTGCTGAAGCTGGTGCGGCCCATCCGGCCAATCCAGGTGTACACCGTGAGCACCTCGCCATACCTCACCTGGGCCAGATAATCGCAGCGAGCGGAGGCCAGGATCAGATTCCAGCGGCGGATGTCCACGCCACGATTGAAGATCTCGAAGATGTCGCGGCGGCCTTCCTCCATGTAGGTGAAGTAGATGGCATGATTGACATGTCCCAGGCCGTCGCAGTCATTGAAGCGCACCGTCACGCGGCGTTCAAACATCTCGCCACCTCCTGAAAATCTTCCCATCCGTAAGCGCAAATTTCACGTCTGTGAGACTCGAAATTCTATCACAATTGTGCCATAATATGTGTTAGACAGAACTCCCGTACACGAAGCGGCCCACGTCCCGCATCGCAGTCATCGGATCCGGCAGAACCACGGACGTCCCGCGAATCTCGCATGATTGGGGTGGAACCGGTTGTTGCAGCCTTCGCAGCCTGCGGCGGACCTGTACGTTCGCCTGCGCAAGGTGAAGAAGCTTCTGTTGACGCTATCCGATGAAATGAAAGCTGTGTCCGCGCTGCTCGATGAAATCGCCTCCACGACGTTGGAGACGCCGGCAGTGGATAAGGCCAGTGGCCGCCTGGAGGGCGAAGCGGCCGCCGCGGCTGAGGCGTTGGCCACGCTCGCGCAGGCGGTTCGGCCGCGGCGCGTGCGGCGCCGATTCTCGTCGTTGGCGGAGGCGTATCCTGAGATTGCCAAGATGTGGAACACCGAGAAGAACGGTCTCGCGCCGGACCAGGTGTCCAAGTCCTCCGCCAAGAAGTTTTGGTGGAAATGCCCGTCGTGCGGCGGCGAGTGGCAGGCCTCCGTGCTCAGCCAGGTGATGCGCAAGTACCCGTGCAGCTTCTGCTCCCGACCCGAGCGGGGGGAGGTGCGGCCGGAGGGGGCCGTGATCGCCAGGGCGGGCATCCAGACGCTGGCGGCCGCTTGCCCCAACGTCGCCAAGGAGTGGCATCCGGAGCTCAACGGCGGCATCACGCCCGACCAGGTGAGCGCCCGCAGCCATCAGCGCGCGTGGTGGATCTGTTCGCATTGCCACCACACCTACCGCGCACGCATCGTCAACCGCGCCATCGGTTCGCGTTGCCCGAAGTGCAACCACCTGACCGTCGGCTGACCGCACGGGCCCACGGGCGCGCCGTCCGGCTGGACACGCGCGCCGCGCCGCCGCGTGACCCGGTGCGCCCGCGAGGTGATGCCGGGGCGCGGCTGCCCTCACGCCGGCGGCTGCCTTCACGCCGGCGGCTGCACGGTGATCCCCTCGGCCTCCAGCGCCTCGCGCAGCCGCTTTGCGAACGCGACGGCATGGGGGCCATCGCCATGCACGCAGACCGTGTCTGCACGGATGGGCACGGGCGTCCCGTCCACGGCGCGGACGCGGCCCTCTCTCACCATCTGCAGCACCTGCGCGACGGCGGTGTCCTCGTCTTGGATCAGCGCGTTCGGCGCCCGCCGCGGCGTCAGACTGCCGTCCGGCTGATACGTCCGGTCGGCGAACACCTCATGCGCCACGCGCACGCCCAGCCGCTCGGCCACGGCGGCCAGGCGGCTTCCGGCAAGCGCGTACAGGCAGAGGTCAGCCTCTGCGTCCCGCACCGCGTGCGCGATGGCTTCGGCCAGCCGCTCATCCGCCGCGGCGCGGTTGTACAGCGCACCGTGCGGTTTGACGTGGCGCAGCGGCCAACCGGCGGCACGGGTGAAGGCCGCCAGCGCCCCGACCTGGTACACCGTCAGGTCGTACGCCTCCTCCGGTGAAATCTCCATCCAGCGCCTGCCGAACCCTGCGAGGTCCGGCAACCCGGGATGCGCGCCGGCCGCGACACCCGCCTGCTTCGCCAGCGCCACGGTGTGGCGCATGACGGACGGATCGCCCGCATGAAAGCCGCAGGCGATGTTCACGGAACTCACCCAACGCACCACCTGCTCATCGGCGCCCATCCGGTAGGCACCGAAGCTCTCCCCGAGGTCCGCGTTGATGTCGATACACCGCATGCTCGCTCCCCCTCCGTTCAGAGCGTCAACCGGAGCCCCGCCTCGAGCAGCCGCAGTTCTTGCTGCACGCGGGTCAGCGCGGCGCGCGCGACCCCCTCGTCGACGCATGCGAAGCGCACCGTCTCCCCGGGCACCAGTTGCGCCAGCCGGGGCAGGTCCGCCTGGATCACCACCGCCAGACGCGGATAGCCGCCGGTGGTCTGGCTGTCGGCGGTCAGCACGATGGGCTGCCCGTCAGGCGGCACCTGGAGGGTCCCGGGCGTCACCGGCTCCGACAGCATCGACGTGGGCTCGGCCACGGTCAGCGCCGGACCGCTCAAGCGGATACCCATCCGGTCCGCCTGCGTCGTGACGCGATAGGCTTCGTTCAGCAGCCTGTCACGCGCCTCGGCCGTGAACTTGTCCCATTCCGGCCCCGGCAACACGCGCAGAGGGCCCGCCGCTGGGCGGAGCATCGCCGACGCGCTCCAACGCGGCGCAGCCCAGGCGCGGCCCGCGCGCTCGGCCAGTGTACGCAGCCGATCCGCCCACACCCGCGCCCCGGTCGCCGGATGGCCGGCCTCCAGCACATCCCCTGCGCGCAGCGGCCGGCCCTCGAACCCGCCAAAGCCGGCGCGCGTGTACGTGCTGGCGCTGCCCAGTACCTGCGGCACCCGCCAGCCGCCGGCGATGGCCACATACATGCGGCAGCCGCTGCGCATCCGCTCGAGGGACAGCCGCGTCCCGGCGCGGATGAACAGGGGCCGCCAGAGCGGCAGCGGCACCCCGTCCACCTCGGCGCACACCTCGCCCCCCGCGATGGCGATGAGAGCATCCGCCGCAAACTCCAGCACCGGGCCCTGCATGGTGCCTTCGAGCACCGGTGCCGTGGGCGGATTGAAGACCAGACGGTTCGCGACCCCGAGTGCAAGCGGATCCATCGCGCCGCTCACGGGCACGCCGAAGCGCCGCCAGCCGAGGCGCCCCGCGTCCTGCACCGTGGTGAACAGTCCTGGCTGCACCACACGGACCGTCATCCGCGCCCGCCTCCCTCCGGCCAACGCTCCCACGCCTCCGGCGAGATGGGCGCAAACCGCACGCGGTCCCCCGGTGCCAGCAGGCTCGGCGGGTCTCGATCCGGCTGGAACAGCTTCAGCGGCGTGCGCCCGATGATCTGCCAGCCGCCCGGACTGTCGAACGGGTACACGCCCGTTTGATCCCCCGCAATCCCGACGCTGCCCGCCGGCACCCGCGTCCGCGGCGTCTCACGGCGCGGCGTCGCGAGCTCCGGCGGAAGACCGCCCAGATACGGGAAGCCGGGCGTGAAGCCAATCATGTAGACCGTGTACTCGGCCCCCGCGTGCAGCGCCACCACCTCCGCAGGCGTCAGCCCATGCACATCCGCCACCGCCTCGAGGTCCGGCCCGAACTCGCCCCCGTAGCACACCGGGATGACCACCTCCCGGCCGCTCAGCGGCGCGTCCTCACGCACCGCGGCCATCCGCTCCCGCACTCCCTGTTCCACCGCCGGGCGGGAGGTCTGAAGCGGATCGAAACAGATCCCGAGGCTCGCATACGCGGGCAGCAACTCCACCTGCCCGGGCAGCGGCCGCTCCGCAAGCTCTCGGTACAGCGCCTGCACGCGCCGCCAGGCGAGGGGATCCATGCGGTCGGCGAACCGCACCAACAGCGCCGACTCGCCCAGCGCCAGAAACGCAGGGCTGACCGCGCTCATACGCGGGTCGCCTGCCCCGCTCCCATGCCGTGATACACATGCGCCTGCCAGGCCGCTCCGACGAGCCCTGCCTCCGGCCCCAGCGCCGCCAGGCGGATGTCCACACCCTCGACGAGCGCCGGGATACCCCAGCGTCGCACCCGCTCCTCCACGGCATCGCGAATCCACGCCCCGTCCCGCATCACGCCGCCACCGAGCACCACGACGCGCGGGTTGAAGGTGTGGATGAGCGAAACCACGCCGGCCGCGAGCGCGTCGAAGACGTCCGCCATGACGCGGTGCGCGACCGGATCGCCCGCCTTGTACCAGGCAAACACATCGCGGCTGGAGACGCGGCTGAGGTCCGCCGCCTGCCGCCCGGGGTGGTCCGCCAGTTCGGGCACCGCCAGCGCCTCGCGCATCAGCCGGGCAATTCCGGTCCCCGACGCATACAGCTCCAGGCAGCCGCGGAAGCCGCACTTGCACACCGGCCCGCGCATGTCCACGGTGATGTGTCCGAATTCTGCGGCCCCGCCGAACGCGCCGTGCAGCAGGTGCCCGCCGACAATCGCGCCGCCACCGACGCCGGTCCCCAGCGCCAAGCAGATCACGTCATCCGCATCGCGGCCGGCACCGAGGTGTTTCTCCGCCAGCGCCAGAACATTCACGTCATTGTCCACCCACACGGGCAGATCCGTGTGCTGCCCGAGCCAGGCGCGCACGGGCACGTCATCCCAATCCTCGATGTTGGAGGTGCCGCGGAGCACCGTGCCGGTGGCAAAGTCCACCTGCCCGGCCGTCCCGACACCGATGCCAATGAGCGGTGTCCACCCACGCTCCTCTGCCAGCCGCGTCAGTTCCGCCACCAATCGCCAGATGGCGCCCAGGATGTCGTCGCGGCCGGTCTTCGGCGTGGGCACCGAGGTTTCATGCAGCAACTGGCCATCGTCAGCGACGATGCCGGCCGCTATCTTCGTGCCTCCCAGGTCAATGCCGATGCTGTAACTCGCCAATCGCCAGTGTCACTCCTTGCCCAGGCGTACGATGGTGCGCCCGCGCGCCTCGCCGCGAAGGATCTGCTCCAGCACCGCGGGCAGGCCCTCGAGGTCCGTCTCGTGCACGATGGACTCCAGCGCCGCGCCCGGTTTCCACTCCCCGGCCAGCTTCTGCCAGAGCGACGTCCGAAGGTCATGCGGGCAGTACACGGAGTCCACCCCGAGCAGGTTCACGCCGCGGAGGATGAACGGGAACACGGTCGTGTCCACGGCGGGCCCGCCGGTCAGGCCGCTCACCGCCACGGACCCACCGTAGCGCACGGCGCGCAGGATCCGGGCCAGTTGCGATCCGCCCACGGGATCCACCACCCCAGCCCAGCGCTCTTTCTCCAGCGCCCGCGGCGAGGGTGGCGCCGTCTCCTCGCGCGAGATCACCTCCGCCGCACCGAGCGACCGCAGCCACGCGGCCGCATCCGGCTTGCCGCTGCTGGCCACCACGTGGAAGCCCAAACGGGCCAGAATGGCGACCGCGACGCTGCCGACGCCGCCGGATGCGCCGGTCACCAGCAGGGGGCCCGCCTGCGGGGTGACACCCGCAGCCAGCAGCTTATGCACGGACAGCGCCGCGGTGAAGCCCGCGGTGCCGTAGATCATGGCCTCGCGCAGCGTCAGTCCTTCGGGCAGGCGCACGAGCCACGCCGCCGGCACCCGAGCGCGCTCGGCGAAGCCGCCGAAATGAGACACGCCCAGTTCGTAGCCCGTGCACAGCACCGGATCGCCCGGTTGGAAGCGGGGGTCCTCCGACGCGATGACCTCGCCCGCCAGGTCAATGCCCGGCACCATCGGATACGCACGCACGACTTTGCTCGACGGCCGTGTCGCCAGGCCGTCTTTGTAGTTCACACTGGAGTATTGTACCGCAATCGTCACCTCGCCGGCAGGCAGATCCGCCTCGCTCAAACGGCGGATCTCCACCCGGCCCTCATTGCCTTCCGCCTCCACCCACAGCGCGCGAAACGCATCCATCGGTTCAACCTCCCTGCCTTTCCATCCGTTCGACCGCATGCTCCATCAGCGCCTTGACCCGGTCGCCAAAGCCGGCGAACCGGGGGTCCTGCGTTTGGCCGCGCTTCCAGCGGAAGTAGATCTGCTGCAGGATGACGGCGAGCTTGAAATCGGCGAAGACCTGGTAGTAGCCGAAATGATCCACTGTCCGGCCCGTCCTCAGCGCGTAGCGGTGGATGAACGCTTCGCGCGTGTAGAACCCCGGAAGCTGCGTGACCGTCGGCATCATCTGCCGGAACATCGGCGGATCATCGGGTTCAATCCAGTAGCTGAGCGTGACCGCCAGATCAAACAGCGGATCCCCGATGGTGGCCATCTCCCAGTCGACAATGGCGACCACGCGCGTGAGGTCCGACGGGTCCAGCAGCATGTTGTTCAACTTGTAGTCGTTGTGGATGACCGTGGCCTCCGGCGAGGCGGGAATGTGGTCGGCCAGCCACGCCATCAGCCGATCCGCCCCGGGGATGTCGTCGGTCTTGGAGCGGTGATAGCGGTCAATCCACCCTCGCACCTGCCGTTCGAGAAACCCTTCCGGCTTCCCGAACTCGGCCAGCCCAGCCGCGCGGTAATCCACCTGGTGGAGTTCAGCCAGCGTATCGATCACGGTCTCCGAGATGGCCCGGCACAGCGCCGGCGTGGGCTCGATGTCATCCGGAAAACGCGTGTCCAGCGTCACGCCCGGCCGGTATTCCATCACATAGAAGGGGCCGCCGATCACGCTCTCATCCTCACAGAACGCATACGGCCGCGGCACCTTGTGAAACACCGGGTACAGGCGCGACAGCAAGGCGGATTCTCGTTTCATGTCATGCGCCTTGGGCGGCAGCGGCCCGAACGGCGGCCTGCGAAGCACCGCCACGAAATCGCCGCTCTGAATCAGGTAGGTGAGATTGGAAGCACCGGTGGGAAACTGCACCACCTTCAGCGGCTCGTCGCCATGGACCAGCCCCTGTGACTGCAGGTAACGCAGCACGGCCTCGCGGTCAAAATCCTCCCCCGGCCGCACGGGGATGGTCCCCTTCACCGTCTCGATGTCCATGACGCCACTCCCTTGCCGTCGTTGACGCGCGCGTGCGGTCCCAATGCCATCGGACCACGATCGGGCACGCCTCGCGCACCGGTTTCAAAGCTGCACCTATGTTTCATTGTGCGAAAAATCGAGAGGATGCACAAGCGCTTTCACCGGATTCCCGCGTTTGCACTGACAGACATGTCTGACGCGATGGGCACATAGAGTGGATCATGATCCCGTCACGAGAGGAGTGAGGTTGTGCGTTTGTGGCATAGAAAAGCCGCCGCCATCTCCGTCGGCGCCCTCGCGATGCTCGGAGGACCCGCCGCCGTGGCGGAGGCCGCCACCAGCACCATCGTGGTCCATGACGGTTCCAAAGACCTGACGTTCCGTCGCTTCGCAGGCGGTACGGTCGCCAGTTTCCTCAAGGCCAACGGCATCCAGGTAAGCCCTCAGGATAGAGTCTATCCCTCCCTGGACACCCCCGTGCGCGGCAGCATGGAGATAGACATCGAGCACCCGAAACGGGTGTGGCTCCAGGATGGCGATGGCCGTGAGCAGATCACGACGTTCGCCCGCACCGTGGCGGAACTGCTCGCGGCGCAGGGCATCGAACTCGGCCCGCTGGACCGCATCAACGTTTCTCCGCAGAGCGCGGTGCAGGACGAGATGGTCATCCAAATCCAGCGCGTCACGAGGACTGTCATCCGTTCCAAGCATCCGATACCGTTCCAGACCGTGCGCCGGAAAACCAGCGATCTGTACGCCGGCGAAACGCGAGTGCTGACGCGCGGTGTGGAAGGGTGGCTGGCGACCCAGACGGTCACCATGTACGTGAACGGGCGAAAGACGCGTACCGTCACAACGCGACAGATTATCAGCCAGCCGGTGACGCAGGTGATCCTGGTGGGCACCCGACCGCGTCCGGATTTCGTCGCCCTCCATCCCTCCCGCGACGCCGGGGTGGGCCACTTCCTGTGTAAGCTCACGGTCGTGGCCACCGCCTACGTGCAGGGTGGCCGCACCGCCACGGGCACCCCCGCCAGACCCGGCGTGATCGCCGTGGACCCCAGCGTCATCCCGCTCGGAAGCCATGTGTACATCCCTGGCTTTGGCGAGGTGGTGGCGGCCGACACCGGTGGCGCCATACGCGGCGACCGGATCGACATCTGCGTGGCCACCGAGCGCCAGGCGGAGGACTGGGGTCGGCGTGTCATCACCATCTACGTCCTGTCCGAGCCTTCGCAGGTGTGACCGTCTCAGGAGGACGGGCCATTCTTCAGGACCTGCAGGATCTGCGCCTCGGTCATGTTGCTCTTGAACACGTACTGACCGGGGCGCACATCCCGGTCCACCCCGCTATCCTTCATCTTCATGTCGAAGGCCACAGGGTCACTCACCAGGTGATGCTGGTACAGAAACACCGATAGGTTGTGGAGCGGCATCCCTTCCTGAAGGTTGAAGGTGAACGTCTGCACCGCCGGTTTGGCAGGCGGTGTGGCTGCCGCACCAGCGCCCGAAGCGTTCGATCCCGCCTGATTTCCGCCGCTCCCCGTCTGATTCGCGGCCACCGCGTTCGACGCGGGCCGCGTCGCCTCGGACCGGGAGGCGAGGGTGTTGACCTCTCCCACCGCCGTGTTGCCTGCCGGCACCGCACCTGCCGTCGTCGCCGTTTCGCCTGCCGGGAGGCCCTTTTCGCCACTGCCCGGATGCGGCAGGATGTAGCCGATGACGAGCGCCACCACCACCGCGGCACCCGCCGCCAGCCGGCGCGCCCAGCGCGTGGTATGCCATGGCCGGGTGTGCACCGACGTCAACGCCTGCACCTGCCAGTGGTCGCGGTCATGCATGAGGCGAACATCCACCGCGTCACGACCGTGTTGCCCACGCACGTGGAAGACCATCCGCCCGTCCTCATGCCATTCGGCGGCCAGCACCTCTCCGCCCAACACCGCATGCCAGAGTCGCTCCGCCAGACCCTCGGGATGGGCCGCAAGGCCCGGTGTATCCTTCAAGAGCGGGTCCACATCCGCCACGAACTGTTCCCGGTTCGGCAGCGGAAAGCCAAGCTCCTGGCACGCCTTCCGCAGGGGCCGGTGTACGACCGAGGTCAGCAGCGGATTCACCCGATTCTTCGCCGTCACATTATCCCTCCGTTCCTTGATGGAACGAATCTATTATACCTATAAAACGACAAAAAAAGAGCCCGGCCATGACGGCCGGGCCCAAGCCCTGCACCCTGCACCTCGGTCCAATCCACATGGATGACTCGCGATCTCGTGACTCACGCTCCGCGGCATCAGAAGTCCATGTCGCCCATGCCGCTGCCTGCGCCGGCAGGTGCCTTCTCCTTCTCCGGCTTCTCGGCCACGATGGCCTCGGTGGTCAGGAACAGTGCCGCCACGCTGGCCGCGTTCTGCAGCGCCGAGCGCGTGACCTTGGCCGGATCCACAATACCGGCAGCCATCATGTCAACCCACTCGCCGGTCGCCGCGTTGTAACCGATGCCGGGAGCTTCCTTCTTGAGCCGCTCGACAACCACAGAGCCTTCGAGACCCGCGTTGTCGGCGATCTGCCGCACAGGAGCCTCAAGCGCCCGCCGCACGATGTTGACGCCGGTGAGTTCGTCCGCTTCCGCGTTCACGTTGTCCAGGGCTTTGATCTCGTTCACCAGCGCGGTGTTCGTCAAGATGATCGTGGCATCCCGGATGACTTCATCCGCCTTTTTGGAGGTGTCCACCACCTTTTGGGCTTCCACCTTCTTCTGGTCATAGGCGCTCTTCCATTCTTGAAGCCGTGCGGTGTGGGACAAATGAGAAAACAAAGCCAAAAACAAATTCAGCACCACCAAAAGGATGGAGACAATGAGCGCATTCCGCGCCGCTACTCCTTTGGCTACCGTTTTTGGAACCAGGTTCAGTTTCATCGCTTCGCTTGCCTCACATCAATCATAGGCTATGTGAAGTCCCATACCTACCGCCACTACAAATTCAGAGGCATGATCCCTCACAAAGGTTTCAGCCCCCTCCACTCCAGATAGGTCCACCCCCTGGAAGGGGTTAACAAAACTAACCGGAAATCCAAGGGAACGGTGGATATATTGATCCAAACCTTTCAGACGGGCTCCCCCGCCACTCAGGGCTATCTCGTCCACCTCACCCCCACGACTCCGATAATAATCAATGGAGCGCCGAAGCTCCGCCACGAACTCCTCCAGGTGGGGCTGAATCGCCTGGAAAAGACGGTCCGCTGGCGTCACAGAGGGCGCCCCACCGGGCTGGGGCTCCCCAAACGGCGTATAAGGCTGAAACTCGGTCTGGACGGTCACTCCGCCACCCCCAGCGGTAAACCCCTCAGGAACGGCCCCCGCAGAATGCTTTCGCTCTTCCGCCTCTACCATCGTAATCCCAAAAGCCTCCGCAATAGCCTGAGTGAGCTGAGAACTCCCAAGAGGCACACTACGGGGGAAAGCCAGAGTCACCGACCGGTACATGTTGATCGCGGTCGTGGAATGCCCGATATGAACCACACAAACATTTTTGCTCCCCAGGTCATTTGGATGACAGGTCTTCAAAACACGGGCAATGCCTAAGGGCTCCACATCTATCGCCGCGGGCCTGCATCCCGCCGCCTTGATCAATGCCAGGACCGTCTCTATGGCACTCCGCGGGCTCACCGCCATCACCACTTCCATGTTGTCGGTCCCGGCAAGCGCAGGGTTATCTATCGGACGATAATCGCTCACCGTTTCGCTCTCTGCAAAAGGAACGTTCCTCTCTATCTCCCACTGCATGTGAGAAGCCAAATCGCTCTCGCTCATGCGGGGAACCTCCAGGTTCCGCACCACCACCGAAGATTGCCCGTTAATGCAAAACACCACATCCCGCACCCCTGCACGGCTTTCCGTAATCAAGCTCCGGAGACTGGCACCCAGGGTTTGAGGGTCAAAAATGCCCGTGTAGTCCACGGTCCCTTCCGGGGTACGTGTCAAACCGAGCGCCGTGATTCCCACGCCGCTTTCCCTGCTCTGCCGCACTGCGGCAATCTTCATGGTCTGGGTGCCGATGTCCACACCCAATGCCTGTGTCAATCGTTTCGCCATTCGTCCTCCATGGGCGCTGGAAACTCACCCATCATATCCCCACGGGACGCCACGTGTCAACCTCAACCGTGGCTCACCCCATAAGGACGGGATTACCCCCCTTATATGTTCGCCAAATCTCACCCCCTACCCTGCCTATCAAGGATTTACTCGCACGGGACCCAAGCGAGGCGCCAGGGTGAGATAGTAGAGGTCCCGGGTACCCCCACGCTC